>NZ_JCBCUR010000009.1:0-220572 GCF_059862305.1 Pseudomonas sp. MF09156 | reverse complement strand
AACACCCAAGCAATTTGTTTCTCGAAAGAGCATCAGATTGCGGTGTGTGAAGACGAAATGAACCGAAAGTTCGAATCTCACAAAACACCGAAAGCTGTCACATACCCAATTTGCTGAAGCGAGGCACATGCCACGACTCAGTACCCGAATTTCTTGACGACCATAGAGCATTGGAACCACCTGATCCCATCCCGAACTCAGCAGTGAAACGATGCATCGCCGATGGTAGTGTGGGGTTTCCCCATGTGAGAGTAGGTCATCGTCAAGATTAAATTCCGAAACCCCAATTGCGAAAGCAGTTGGGGTTTTGTTTTGGGCGGTCGAAAAGGCGCGCGCAAAGACTAGCCCGCAGCTTCGCTGCTATCCACCCCCCAACCACCCTTCGGTCAATTCAATACAAAGTGTTTCGGTATTTTTGGTAAGGTGCAGCAGCTTTTTCAGGGACGGCCTTTCAACCGCAGGATGCGGCATCACCCTTATTCAACGAGATGCTGTAGAAATGCCCGAAGCCATACCGATCAAAGACCACGAAAAAGAGCACCGCCTGGTCAACAAGCGCCTGCTGGCCTGCGCAATACTGGTGCTTGGCATCACCTGTGCCCTGGTCGCCCGCATGTATTTCCTGCAGGTGGTGGAGTTCGACTATCACTCCACCATCTCCGAAAACAACCGTGTCCACGTCCTGCCCATCACCCCGACCCGCGGCCTGATCTATGACCGTAACGGTGTGGTTCTGGCCGATAACCGTCCCAGTTACAACCTGACCATCACCCGCGAACGGGCTACCGACCTGAAAGGGGAGCTGGACTCGATCATCGCTCTGCTGCACCTGCCCCCCGAAGACCGCGCCGTATTCGACAAGGCCCTGAAGCAAGCCCGCCACCCGTTCGTGCCCGTGACGTTGTTCTATGAGTTGACTGAAGAACAGATCGCCATATTGGCCGTCAACGAATTCCGCCTGCCAGGCGTGGATGTCGAGCCGCAGTTCGTGCGGCACTACCCGCTGGGTGCACACTTTGCGCATTCCATTGGTTACGTGGGGCGCATCAACGAGAAAGAGTCCAAGGAGCTGGATTCGGTCGAATACCGTGGCACGCAATCGATTGGTAAAACCGGCATCGAGCGCTTCTATGAGTCGCAGTTGCACGGCCATGTGGGTTATGAAGAGGTCGAGACCAATGCCCAGGGTCGGGTCTTGCGGGTGCTCAAGCATACCGATCCGGTTCCCGGCAAAAATATCGTCCTGAGCCTGGATATCAAGCTCCAGGAAGCCGCCGAAGAAGCCCTGGGCGACCGTCGCGGGTCAGTAGTAGCCCTCGACCCGCAAACCGGCGAAGTCCTGGCGATGGTCAGCAAACCCAGCTTTGACCCCAACTCGTTCGTCACCGGCATTAGTTTCAAGGAATATGCCGCGCTCCATGACTCCCTCGACCGGCCCTTGTTCAACCGCGTGTTGCGCGGGCTGTATGCGCCAGGCTCGACGATCAAGCCGGAAGTGGCCATCGCCGGTCTCGACAGTGGCGTGGTCACCGCGCAAACCCGGGTCTTCGACCCCGGCTACTACCAACTGCCGGACTTTGATCACAAGTACCGCAACTGGAACCACAGCGGTGATGGCTGGGTAGATATGGACGCCGCCATCATGCGTTCCAACGACACCTACTTCTACGACCTGGCCCACAAGCTGGGGATCGATCGCCTGCACGACTACATGGCCGAATTCGGTCTTGGCCAGAAAGTCTCCCTGGACATGTTCGAAGAGTCGGCCGGCCTGATGCCATCCCAGGCCTGGAAGCGTGCAACCCGGCGCCAGCCCTGGTTCCCGGGCGAAACCGTGATCCTCGGCATCGGCCAGGGCTATATGCAGGTCACCCCGTTGCAATTGGCCCAGGCCACCGCGCTGATCGCCAACAAGGGCGTGTGGAATCGTCCGCACCTGGCCAAGACCATCGACGGTGTGCCACCCGTGGACGAGAACCCGATGCCCAATGTCGTGCTCAAGAACCCCCGCGACTGGGATCAGGTCAACCACGGCATGCAAATGGTGATGCACGACCCGCGCGGGATTGCCCGGGCGTCGGCCGCCGGTGCGCAGTATCGGATCGCGGGCAAGAGTGGCACCGCGCAGGTGGTGGCAATCAAGCAGGGCGAGCGCTACAACCGCCTGAAGACTCGCGAGCGCAACCGCGACAACGCATTGTTCGTCGGCTTCGCCCCGGCTGAACACCCCAGGATCGTGATTTCAGTGATGATTGAAAACGGCGAGGCGGGCGGCCGGGTGGCAGGCCCGGTGGTGCGCCAGATCATGGATGCCTGGTTGCTCGATCAACAAGGCCACCTGAAACCGCAGTACGCCACGCCGGCCAAGACATCGGGCGACCCTCGTGTCTAGCGCCAGTATCGTCAAGCCGTCTTGAGCGAGGTTCCACTGGGTAGATAAGCGATTGCATTTAGCCACAGCCTGCGCAGATAATGAGATGAATTATCATTAACGTGCTTGGCTGCCCGCGTGTCTACTCCTACCGATCCCAAGGTCCTTCTGGCAACGCTTTATGACGACAACCATCGCTGGTTGCGCGCCTGGTTGTATCGTCAGCTCAAGTGCCCGCAAGATGCCGCGGACCTGACCCAGGACACGTTTATCCGCATTCTGGATGCGCGCCAGCTCCATCAACTCGATGAGCCCCGCGCGTTTCTCAGCACCGTGGCGCGCCGCTTGTTGTTCAGCTTCTGGCGACGCAAACGGTTGGAGCAGACCTACCTCGACAGCCTGGCGCAGTTGCCGCACGCCTACACCCCTTCGGAAGAAGACCTGGCCCTGGTGCGCGAAGCGCTGGAAAGCATCGATCGCCTGCTCAATGGCCTACCGCCGCGTGTCCGGCAGATCTTTATGCTCAATCGCCTCGAGGGCTTGTCGCAGCCCGTCATCGCCCAGCAGTTGAGCGTGTCGCTGGCCACGGTAGAGCGTGATCTGCGCCGGGCTTTCCTGCATTGCCTGGCCGAGTCGGCGGACCTGACATGAGCCACCCCAAGGTGGACGCCACCACCCGCGCCGCCGTGGATTGGTTGCTACGCCTGGAGGCCGGGGCTGACGACCCCGCGCTGCGTCAAGCCTTCGAAGCCTGGCTGCGGGCCAACCCCCAGCACACCGTCGCCTGGCAGCGTGTGGGCAGTTTGCTGCAGCAGCCGATTGCTGATTTGCAGCGCGTCGAGGCCCGTAGCCCCGGCCAATTGCGCGCCGTTACCCAGGCCCTGGCGACGCCGGATTCCGAAGCGCGGCGCAAGGTACTGCGCGGTGGCCTGGCCCTGGTGTTGTTCGGTGTCAGCGGTGCGGCGATCTTTGACCGCGCCCAACCGCTCAATGGCCTGTGGGCCGACCGCCACACCGCCACCGGTGAGCGCAAGACTTTCGCCTTGGCCGATGGCAGCCGCCTGAGCCTCAATGCCCGCAGTTCGGTGGACATCCACTTCAGTGACAGCCGTCGCCTGGTGCGCCTGCGTGAGGGCCAAGTGTTCGTGGACGTCGCCGCCGACCCGCGCCGGCCGTTTGTGATCGCCACCGACCAGGGCGAAGTCCAGGCCCTGGGCACGCAATTTATGGTGCGCCAGGAGGCCACCGGCAGCCTGACCTCGGTGCAGCTGCACAGCGTCCAGGTCACCACGCTCGGCGGCAGCCAGCGCCGTGTAGAGGCGGGGGAGGCGGCGTGGTTCAGCGATGTCGATGTGCGCCCGGTACCGCTCTCGGTACGCAGCCGCGCGGACTGGCGCGACGGCCGCGTGGATATCCGTGATGAGCCCCTGGGCCTGTTGATCGACGCCCTGCGGCCGTATCGCCGGGGCGTATTGCGGGTCAGTGAGCAAGCCGCAAAAGTACGCGTCTATGGCGTGTACCCACTGGATGATCCGGCGCAAACCCTGGAGTCGCTGGCCCAGACCTTCCCCCTGCGCATCAGTCACTACGGCCCCTGGTTGACCCTGATAGACGTGCGTTGAGCCGACAATGGGAATTATTTTCACTCAGCGTGAGGGGGTCGCCGATCTCGCGAGTCAAGGTTAGGGAACGCCAACCTGACAATGAGCATCCTCACCCTATGGCACCCTTGATGATCCGTCCCTGCCTGTTGACCCTGGCCGTAACCCTGGCGGTGGTCGGCCACCCCGTGGCCGCCCTGGCCGATACGGCCGCCAGCACCCAGCAATATTTCAATCTGCCCGCTGCAGACCTCGGCGATAGCCTGAGCCGGCTGTCGCGGGAAAGCGGGCGCACGCTGTCGGTCAGCCCGGCCTTGCTGCAAGGCCGCCGCGCGCCGGCGCTGCAGGGCCAATACAGCCCTGAACAGGCCGCGCAACACTTGCTGGCCGGCAGCGGCCTGGGCCTGACCGTCACCGACAATGGCACCTGGAGCCTGTACCTGCTGCCCGAAGGCGGCGCCTTGAACCTTGGCGCCACCACCGTCACCGGCCTGGTAGCAGAAAATGCCTGGGGCCCGGTGGATGGCTATGTGGCCACCCGCAGCGCCACGGCCACCAAGACCGATACACCGATCCTGGAAATCCCGCAGACCGTCAACGTGGTCACCGCCGACCAGGTCAAGGTCCAGGGCGCACGTAACCTGACCCAGTCCTTGCGCTACACCCCAGGCGTCGATACCAACGGCTATACCGATCGCAACACCATCGCCGACGAGCTGACCAGCCGTGGCTTCGCGCCCACCTTGTTGTATCTCGATGGCGCCTATCTGCCTTACGCCGGCAGCCTCGGTGGCGCGCCACAGATCGATCCCTACACCCTGGAACGCATTGAAGTGCTCAAGGGCCCGGCCTCAGTGCTGTTCGGGCAGAACCAGCCGGGCGGCATGATCAACCTGGTGTCCAAGCGGCCCACCACTGAGGCCCGGCACCAGGTCAAGTTTGGCCTGGGCAGTTACGACCGGGTCAATGGCGCCCTGGATTTCAGCGGCCCCCTCGATGAGGCAAAAACCTTGAGCTACCGCCTGATCGGCCTGGTCCGCGACGGTAACGAGATGGTCGACCATGCCACCGACAGCCGCACCTTGCTGGCCCCCAGCCTGACCTGGGCGCCCACGGATGACACTGCCCTGACGATCTATGCGCAGATCCAGCGTGACAAATCCCTGGCCGACTACCAGGCGTTACCGGCCATTGGCACCCTGTACCGCAACTCCAAGGGCCAGCACATCGACCGCGACACCTTCCTCGGCGACTCCGACTGGAACAACTACATTCGCGATCAGTATGTGCTGGGCTATGACTTCTCCCATGCCTTCAACGACAACCTGGAATATCGCCAGACCGCACGGTTTACCGACGTCAACGACCGCTACAAAGGTTTCTACCTGAACCGCTTCGTCGAACTGCCCGATGGCAGCACCGATGACACCCGCGCCAGCCGCACCAAGCTCGACTGGCGCCAACACAACAGCGCCTACACCCTCGATAACAACCTGCAGGCCAAGTTCGCCACCGGTGCTCTGGAACACACCTTGCTGGTGGGCTTCGATCACCGCGAGTTCACCCGTAAATATCAGGGCTACAACCTCTCCGGCGCAGAAATCATCGACCTCTACAAACCGTCCAACTACCACACCTTTGGCCAGCCGCAACTGACCACCAAGTGGAACAACACGGTCAAGCAGACCGGCCTGTATGCCCAGGACCAGATCAAGTTCGACCGTTTCATCCTCACCATGGGCCTGCGTGAAGACTGGGCCGAAGTGATCAATCGCGACCTGCTGGACCACAGCACGGTGTCGCAGAAAGACAAGCAACTCACGCGTCGCGTCGGCCTGACTTACCTCACCGACTTCGGCCTGGCGCCCTACGTCAGTTATGCCGAATCGTTTCTGCCCAGCGTCGGCCGGCTGGCCCCGGAGCGTGGCGGCGGCGCCTATAAACCGGTGGAAGGCGAGCAGTATGAGGCGGGCCTCAAATACCAGCCCAACGACCAGTCGCTGCTGACCTTGTCGGTGTTCCAGATCAAACAGAAAAACGTCCTGACCGGCGATCTGGTCTATCGCGAATACCAGTTGCAGGAAGGCGAAGTGCGCTCGCGGGGCGTGGAATTTGAAGGCAAGGCCCGGTTTGGCCAGGTGGAGTTGATCAGTGCGCTGTCGTACCTGGACGTGATCTATACCAAGAGCAACTACGGCGAAGAGGGTAACCGCAGCGAGGCGCAGGCGCCTTGGAGCGCCAGTACCTGGGCCGACTACCACTTTGCCGGCGATACCCTGGCCGGCCTGACCGTAGGCGGTGGTGCGCGGTATACCGGGAAGAAGTACGGCGACTCGGCCAACACCTTCAAGACCCCGTCGTTCGTGGTCTTTGACGCCACCGTCAGCTACGACCTGAGCCGCGTCAGCCCCACATTCAAGGGGGCCGAAGCCAGCCTCAACGTGCAGAACCTGTTTGACCGCGAGTACGTCTCGTCCTGCAACTACTCCTTTGGTTGCTATTACGGCCAGGAGCGCACTGCGTCCCTGGCCGTGTCCTACGATTGGTGAGCTACTTGATCACCACCGGGTTCACCGGCGCGCCGCTGCCACCGACAATCTTCAACGGCGCGGCGGTGTAGAGGAACTTCCACTGGCCGTCGTCGGCACAATCGGCGGCCAGATCCTCCAGCAGCACGATCTCGGTAAAGGCGATGCCGAGGTTGCGCATCAGCGCGCAATGCAACGGAATCTGCACCCCCGACACCGGATCGGTGATCACTTCGTTAGCGATGGTATCGGTCACCAGGTTGGGGATTTCCATGGCGTGGAACCACTCCACCAGTTCCCGGCTGTAGGTCAGGCCGGGCTCCACCAGGTCCTTGAAAAACTCGGTCTTGCCATACTCGTAGAAGGCGCCCATGGAGCCGGTACGGATGATCAGGATGTCGCGCTTTTCGATGGTCACGCCCTGGGCCTTGGCGGCGGCCAGCAAGTCCAGGTGGTTGAAGGTTTCGCCACGGCCCAGGTATTTCTTGCCGCGATGGCGGGCCATGTCGATCAGCACCGCGCGCCCGACCACGCCGCGCTCGGCAATCGCCAGTACACTGGCCTTGGCCATGCCGCCGACGGTGCTCATGGCGTCGTAGCCGTTCCACAGTTGATTGTCGTACCAGGCATGCCCGAGGGCGTCGTACTGGGTCGAGCCTTGCAGCTGCATGAAGATCACATCGTCGCAATACGCCGCGCCGCCGGTCATTTCGGGTTGCTTGCCGAAGTGGTAGTGGCTGTGATCCAGGGTGTTGAAGCGCATCGACGGGTTGCGCGCCGGCCACATCGGGTCGCCGCCCGGATGGCCGATCTGCACTTGCAGGGTGAAGGTCTTGCCCTGGCGCACCGCGGCCACGCCGCGCAGCACTTCGGTTTCGGTCAGGTAATTGAGGGCGCCGACTTCATCGTCCGGTCCCCATTTACCCCAGTTCTTTGGCAGGCCTTCGAGTAGCTGCTTGGTGCTCGGTTCGTTCTTGTTATGTAAGTCGCACATATCGACTCCGATCCCTTTGGTCGTTGAGTTACACGCAGCGCCCACCGTCGACTTCAAGGCAGGTGCCGGTGATAAAGGCCGCTTCGTCCGAGGCCAGGTACAGGCAGGCATTGGCCACGTCTTGCGGGGTGGAAAAACGTCCCAGGGGGATGGTTGCCATGAACTTCTGACGGTTTTGCGGGGTGTCCGGCACGCCCATGAACTCACTGAGCAACGCGGTTGCGCCGACCACCGGGTTCACGCAATTGACGCGGATATTGTCCGGCCCCAGCTCCGCCGCCATGGTCTTGCTCATGACCACCACCGCGCCCTTGCTGCCGTTATACCAGACCAGTCCCGGGCGTGGGCGGATCGCGGCGGTCGAGGCAATATTGACGAACACGCCGGCGCCCTGGCCGCGAAAGTGCGGCACAAAATGCCTGGCGCTGAGGTAGATGCTTTTGACGTTGACCGCGAACACCCGGTCGAATTCGGCCTCGTCCACCTCCAGCATTGGCCGGTTGCGGTGGGTGGTGCCGGCGTTGTTGATGACGATATCCAGCCCGCCGAATTGCTCCAGGGTCGCGCGCAGCAGCGCGCCCACGCTTTCGTCGTTGGCCACATTGACCTCGACGAAATGGGCATGGCCGCCGGTGGCGGCGATCTCATTGACCACCCGCTGGCCGCCGGTGGCGTTCATGTCGGCGACGATAACCCGCGCACCCTGTTGGGCGAAGGTCTTGGCGATCCCTTCACCAAAGCCGGAACCGGCACCAGTGACGATGGCAACTTTGTTTGCTAGACGCATGGAGTGTGCTCCTTTCTTGTTGTTGTAATGGCTTAGCCGTGTTTGATCGCGATGGTCTTCAAGGTGGTAAAGCCCAGCAGGGCCTCGAAGCCTTTTTCCCGGCCATAACCGCTGGCCTTGACGCCGCCGAAGGGCAGTTCAACCCCGCCGCCGGCCCCGTAGTTATTGATAAATACCTGGCCACAGCGCAGCTTGCGCGCCAGGCGCATTTGCCGTGCGCCGTCGCGGGTCCATACGCCGGCGACCAGGCCGAACTCGGTGCCATTGGCCAGGCGGATCGCCTCGGCTTCCTCGTCGAAAGGCATCACGGCCAACACCGGGCCGAAGACTTCCTCCCGGGCCAGGCGGCTGTCGGGCGGCACGTCGCGAAACAGCACCGCTTCCTGGAAGTAACCACCACTGCCGGCCTCGGCCACCACCTGGCCGCGCGCGGCCACCGTGATGCCGGCCTGTTCGGCCTCGCGCACGAACTCACGTACCTGGCGTTGCTGCTTCTGGTTGATCAGTGGGCCCATGTCCAGGTCCAGCGCCGAAGGCCCGGTGCGCAGTTCGCGAAAACGCTGGCTGAGTTGCTCCACCAGCGCCTCATAAATGCTGCGCTCCACCAGCAGCCGGCTGCCCGCCGAACAGGTCTGCCCGCAGTTCTGCACAATGGCGTTGACCAGCACCGGCAAGGCTTGCTCCAGGTCGGCATCGGCGAATACCAGCTGCGGTGATTTCCCGCCCAGTTCCAGGGTCACCGGGCAGTGCCGTTCAGCGGCGGCCTTGGACACCGCCGTGCCGGTCAGGGTGGAACCGGTAAACGAGATGTGATCGATACCCGGGTGGCTGCACAACGCCGCGCCAGCCTCGTAGCCATAGCCGGTCACCACATTGATCGCACCGGCCGGGAAGCCCACTTCGGCGGCAATCTGCGCCAGGCGCAGCAACGACAGGCTGGCATCCTCGGCCGGCTTGACCACACAGGCGTTGCCCGCCGCCAGGGACGCACCGACGCTGCGGCCGAAGATCTGCATCGGGTAGTTCCACGGGATGATATGCCCGGTTACCCCATGGGGCTCGCGCACCGTCAGCACCGTGTAGCCGTTCTGATAAGGCAGGGTCTCGCCGTGCAACTTGTCGGCCGCGCCAGCGTAGTACTCGAAATAACGGGCGAGGGCGGTGGCATCGGCCCGCGCGACTTTCAGCGCCTTGCCAGTGTCCCGCGCCTCGATCTGCGCCAGTTCTTCGTGATGCTCCAGCACCGCCGCGCCAAGCCTGGCCAGCAGGCGGCTGCGCTCCAGGGCCGACAACGTGCCCCACGGGCCATCGAAGGTTTCGCCTACGGCCAGGCGCGCGGCGCGGACGGCGGCGTCCACATCGGCAGCGGTGCCCCGGGCGATGCTGGAGTAGGTTTCGCCGCTGCTGGGATCGATCACCGGGATGTCTTCCAGGGACGTCGAGGCTTGCCATTGGTTGGCGATGTAATGTGCGTTGATCATGTTCAGCTCCTGTTCCCGGCGATGCATTCGGCGATGGCCACGCCCACTTCGATCGTACTGGCGCTGCCGCCCATTTCCCGGGTGCGCGGGCCTTGCGCAAGCACCGTCTCGATGGCCGAGACAATCGCTGCTGCGGCCTGCTGGTACAGCGGGTCGCCATTGCCCAGGTGCTCGATCATCAACGCAGCCGACCAGATCTGCCCGATGGGGTTGGCCACGCCTAGCCCGGCAATGTCCGGCGCCGAACCGTGTACCGGCTCGAACAGCGACGGGTAGCGCCGCTCGGGGTTGAGGTTGGCCGAGGGGGCAATGCCGATGGTGCCGGTGCAGGCCGGGCCGAGGTCGGAGAGGATGTCGCCAAAGAGGTTGGAGGCCACCACCACATCGAACCAGTCCGGGTGCTGCACAAAGTGTGCGCACAGTATGTCGATGTGGAATTTGGCGCTCTTGACGTCCGGGTAGCGCTGGGCGATCAGGTTCACCCGCTCGTCCCAGAACGGCATGGTGATGGAAATGCCGTTGGATTTGGTGGCGGCCACCAGGTGCTTGCGTGGTCGCTGCTGGGCGAGTTTGAAGGCGTAGTCCACCACCCGGTCCACGCCTTCGCGGGAGAAGATCGACTCCTGCACCGCGATCTCGCGCGGCGTGCCTTCCCACATCCGCCCGCCGACGCTGGAGTACTCGCCCTCGGTGTTCTCGCGTACCACGATAAAGTCGATATCCCCCGGCACACGGCCGGCAAGCGGGCAGGGCACGCCGGGCATCAGGCGTACCGGGCGGATGTTGACGTACTGGTCGAACTGGCGGCGGATCTTGAGCAGTGACTCCCACACCGCCGTATGGTCGGCGATGATGTCCGGGGCACCCACGGCGCCGAAGAAGATCGCATCATGGCTGCCGATCTGCTCGGCCCAATCGTCCGGCATCATGGTGCCGTGGGCCAGGTAGTGCTCGCTGCACCAGGCAAAGTGATCGAACTCAAACGCAATCCCGAAGCGCCGGCTGACGGCCTCCAGTACGCGCAGGCCTTCGGGCACCACCTCGCGGCCGATACCGTCGCCGGGAATCACCGCAATACGATGGCGGGTGCTGGTCGTGGAATTGGACACGCCGTGTCTCCTGTTTTTGTTGTTGTCAGTGAGGCGGGGACATTCTTGGCACAGGTGCAGCGGTGGGGGAATTGCTGATTACAGAAGCGGCCTTCGCAAAAATCGAAGGCCAGTGATCAGTCGCAGTGGCAGGTAACCAGGTAGTCGAATAACGCCAGGCTCGTCGGAGACGGCTGTTGCTGGCGCATGCAAAGGTACATCTGGCGGTCGGCCCAAGGGTCGTCGATTTCGATAAAGCGCAAGGCCATCTCCTTGCGAAAGATCTGCACCGCGCCCTGGGGCAGTACGCCAACCCCTTGCCCGGCGGCAATCAGCCGGCACACCGCTTCAAAGCTGCGTACCTGCACCCGCAGGCGCAGCGGCATGCCAATCGCGGCGGCGGCTTCGGTGATCAGCGCGGTGATGGCGGCGTTATCCTCCAGGCCCACAAAGTCATAGCCCAGCAAATCGGCAAAGCGCGCATGGCGCATCTTGAACGGATGATCATCGGGCACCAGCAGGCACAGGCGGTCCTGGCAGTACGGGGCAAAGCGCAAGTCCTCGCCGCCCGGCTGGGTGGTGACGATGCCCACATCGGCCACGCCATCGCGCACCGCCTGCAGGATTTCGCGGCTGCGCTCTTCGCGGATATCCAGGCGGATGCCGGGGTGCAGAGCGTTCCACTGGGTCAGTTGGCGGGGCAGTTGCTGGCTCATCGCCGAACTGTTGGCATACAGGCACACGCGGCCGGTGGCGCCCTTGGCGTAGTCGGCGAGGTCAGCGTGCATCACATCCACTGCGCGCAAAATCGCCAACCCATGCTCGGCCAACACCTCGCCGGCCGCCGTGGGCGAGACGCCAGTGGAGGAGCGGTGCAACAGGGCGACCTTGAAATGCTGCTCGAGCAACGACAGGCGCCGGCTGGCCGCTGACAGCGAGAGGTGCGACTGCTCGGCCGCCCGGGACAGGCTGCCGAGCTTGACCGTCTTGAGGAACAGCTCGATGGAGGTGAGATCGGGGGCCATGCCAGAGTCCTTGTGCGCGGTCTGTGAAAACTACGCAGTTGGGACAGGACTGTCCAATCGTCTGATACAACGTTGGAGGCGCCGCCGATCCCTTGTGGGAGCTGTCGAGCCCTGGCGAGGCTACGATGGCGGCGGCATTGCCAGCATTGATGGTGACTGACCCACCGCCATCGTAGCCTCGCCGGGGCTCGACAGCTCCCAGCTTTAAACTTTGCTGCCTTGAGTAAAGTGCCGGTTAGAACTCGATGCTCGCCGACAGCTTGGCCACCCGTGGGTCGCCCTGGGTCAGGTAGCCGCCCATTGCCGACTCCCAGTATTTGGTATTGGCCACATTGTCCACGTTCAGCCCCAGGGTGACGCTGCGCTGGTCCACTTTGAAGTTGTAGCGTGCGCCCAGGTCAAAGCGGTTCCAGGCCGGCAGGCTGAGGTTGTTGGCGGCATCCACGTACTGCCCGCCGGTACGCAACATGCGCCCGCTGAGGGTCACGCCTTGCAGGCCCGGCACATCCCATTCCACCCCGGCATTGAGCTGGAACGACGGCACGCCAATCGCGCGGTTGCCGTCGTTGGCGCCGTTCTGGGTGCCCTTGAGCTCGGTTTTCATCACCGTCGCACCGCCGAGCAAGCGCAGGCCGGCCAGCGGTTCGCCGAATACGTTGAGCTCTACGCCTTTGTTGATTTGCTCGCCTTCACGCACGAAGCGTGCGGTGGTGGCATCGATGATCTGGGTGTAGCCGGCGCCGGGCTGCTCGATGCGATACACACCCAGGGTCGCGCCGTAGGTGCCCATGTCAACCTTGACCCCGGCCTCGATCTGCTTGGAGCGTGCCGGCGCGAACGCCTGGCCACCGCCAATCACCGTACGCCCAGAGGAGTTAACCGGCGAAACAGGCCCCTTGGCCAAACCTTCAATCCGATTGGCATACAGCGACACATGCTCCCAAGGCTTGAACACAATGCCGTACACCGGTGTGGTGATCGACTGATCGTAGTTGGCCGTGCGGCTGCCGCTCATATAGTTGTAGCCCTGCACCACCATTTGCTGATGGCGCAGGCCCAGGGTGACCAACAAGCGATCATCGATAAAACCAACGGTGTCGGACACCGCCGCGCTGCGCATGAAGGTCTTGGCGGTGATGGTCGGGTCGCTGAAGTCGGTGCCAGGGGTATTGCGCGGGCTGTTCAGGCGCGGTTCGGCGCCGGTTACCGGGTGGTAGATATTGGTGCTGGTCTTGGCGCTGTCGAACACATAGGCGTTGCGCGCCTCGGTCCAGATCCCGGCCAGGCCGAAATTCAGGCGGTGGCTCACCGGCCCGGTCTGGAAATTGCCCTTCAAGCCGGCCATGGCGCTGCTGTTGTCTTCTTCGTGGGCGATGGTCGAGGCGCTGGTCTGGGCATTGCCCAGGTTGTCGTTGATGGTCACCGAGGAATACCGGCCCATCTCCCGGGTATGCTTGGCACCGCCCGCCGCGTAGGCGGTCCAGTTGTCGTTCAGGTCGTACTCGGCGCGCAGCATGCCCAGGGTGTCTTCAATATTGGTTGCACTCCAGCGCGGCGCGTAGTTGGTGTCGGCGGAAGGGGCGTCGGGTACGTGGGTCACCAGGGGGCCGAGGAACACCGAGTTGCGCCCGCCATTGACGCGCTGCTTCTGATACGCGAAATCCCCCGACAGGCGCAATGCATCACCACGGTAATCCAGGCCGACGGCAAACAGCTTGGAGCGCTGGTTCTCATTGTCGGTGGCGGTATCGCCTTCACGCTGGGACAGGTTCACCCGCGCCCCAAAACGATTGTCTTCGCCAAAACGCTGGCCGAGATCCAGGTGCTGGCCAATCCGGCCTTCGCTACTGATATCGGTGCTGAAGCGGCGCAGCGGCACGTCGTCGGCGCGCTTGGGTTGCAGGTTCACGCCGCCGCCGATACCGGAGCCGGAGGGCGTTACCCCGTTGATAAAGGCGTTGGGGCCCTTGAACACTTCCACCCGCTCCAGGGCGTCGGTGGACATGATCTGCCTGGGCAGGATGCCGTACAGACCGTTGTAGGAAATGTCGTCGCCATTCAGTGGCAGGCCACGAATCACGAACAATTGCGACTGGTTGGCGTAACCCGAGGCCTGGCGCACGGACGAGTCGTTGAGCAGTACATCGCCCACCGTCTCGGCCTGTTGGTCGCGAATCAGTTGTTCGGTGTAGGAGGCCATGCTGAACGGCACGTCCATGATGTCCTGGTTGCCCAAGACCCCCAACTGCCCGCCGCGTGCGACCTGGCCGCCGGCGTACACCGGGGGCAGGGCGCCGGGGATGATGGATTCGGCGCTGATGCTGGTTGCCCCCAGTTCCAGGGCCTGGCCATTGCTCGCATCCTGCGGGGTTTGTTGGGGGGCGCTGTGGACAGCAAAGCTCAGGGAGCAGCACAGGGCGAGCAGGGTCGGGCGAAACGGCACGGCGAGTCGGGTACAAGTGGGCATGGTCGATCCGGACGGCGAAGCGTCAATGTGAGGAAGGGGGCAACAACGTTGCGCTTCCTCGCTGCGCGAATACGACTCCAATGCAAATGATAATAAATGCTAAATGATATTTCACAAACTGATTTGTGATGTATGACTTTTCTGAAGGGCAAAAAATTTCTATTAAGGCCTGATGGCGGATGCCGAGTAGAATCGCGCCCTGAAAGCGATTCCTGAGGTGCGGCAAGGTGGATTTACAGCAGGGTTTTGTCCTGACCCGGCATTGGCACGACACCCCGGCGGGCACGCAGGTCAGCTTCTGGCTGGCGACCGACCAGGGGCCGCGGTATATCCGTCTACCGGTGCAGCCTTCGGTGATGTTTATTCCGTTGGCCCATCGCGAGCACGCGCAACGGGTGCTCAAGGGCGAGCGCGACGTGGAACTGCGCCCGCTGCAACTGTGTGACTTCCACCATCGCCCGGTCCTGGGCCTCTACACCCGCCAGCATCGCCAGGCGATGGACCTGGAAAAACGCCTGCGCCAGGCCGGCGTGGATGTCTACGAAGGCGATGTGCGCCCGCCCGAGCGCTATATGATGGAGCGCTTCATCACCGCACCGGTGGCATTTGGCGGCACGCCCGGCGAGGGCGGGATGTTGCTGGAGGCGCAGATGAAGCCCGCGCCCGACTACCGCCCGGCGTTGAAGCTGGTGTCGCTGGATATCGAAACCACCGCGCGCGGCGAGCTGTATTCCATCGCCCTGGAAGGCTGCGGCGAGCGCCAGGTGTATATGCTCGGCCCGCCGAACAAAACCTGCGCGGTGGATTTTAAGCTCGAATACTGCGACAGCCGCGCCCAACTGCTGGAGCGCCTCAACCAGTGGCTGGCGCAATACGACCCCGACGCGATCATCGGCTGGAACCTGGTGCAGTTCGACCTGCGGGTCCTCCACGAGCATGCCCAACGCCTTAACGTGCCATTGCTGCTTGGCCGTGGCGGCGAGGCCATGGCCTGGCGCGAGCACGGCAGCCGCCACCATTTCTTCGCCGCCGCTGCCGGGCGGTTGATCATCGATGGCATCGAGGCCTTGCGCTCGGCGACCTGGACTTTTGAGTCATTCAGCCTGGAAAACGTCGCCCAGACCCTGCTGGGCGAAGGCAAGTCGATCGCAACGCCGTATCAGCGCATGGACGAGATCAACCGCATGTTCGCCGAGGACAAGCCCGCCCTGGCGCGCTACAACCTCAAGGACTGCGAGTTGGTGACGCGGATTTTCGAGAAAACCGAGTTGCTCAAGTTCCTTCTGGAACGGGCCAGCGTTACCGGCCTGCCGGCAGATCGCAACGGTGGTTCGGTGGCGGCGTTCACCCATTTGTACATGCCGCTGATGCATCGCCAGGGCTTTGTCGCGCCCAACCTGGGGGACAAACCGCCCCAGGCCAGCCCCGGCGGTTTTGTCATGGACTCGCGGCCGGGGCTGTACGAGTCGGTGCTGGTGCTGGACTACAAAAGCCTTTATCCGTCGATCATTCGCAGCTTCCTGATCGACCCCGTGGGCCTGATCGAAGGCCTGCGCCATCCTGACGACAGCGAGTCGGTGGAAGGCTTTCGCGGCGCGCGCTTTTCCCGCACCCGGCATTGCCTGCCGGCCATTGTGGCGCGGGTCTCCGAAGGCCGCGAAGTGGCCAAGCGCGAGCATAACGCGCCGTTGTCCCAGGCCCTGAAGATCATCATGAATGCCTTCTACGGCGTGCTCGGTTCCAGCGGCTGTCGGTTCTTCGACACGCGGCTGGCGTCGTCGATCACCCTGCGCGGCCACCAGATCATGCGCCAGACCCGCGAACTGGTAGAAGCCCAGGGTTATGAGGTGATCTATGGCGACACCGACTCCACCTTTGTCTGGCTCGGCAGTGCCCATTCCCAGGAGGACGCCGCGCGCATCGGCCAGGACCTGGTACAGCACGTCAACCAATGGTGGCGCGAGCGCCTGCACAGCGAATTCGGCCTGCAAAGCGCCCTCGAACTGCAATACGAAACCCACTTCAGCCGCTTCCTGATGCCGACCATCCGCGGTGCGGAAGAGGGCAGCAAGAAGCGCTATGCAGGCCTTGTGACCCGCGCCGATGGCAGTGAAGAAATGATCTACAAAGGCCTGGAAACCGTGCGCAGCGACTGGTCGCCCCTGGCCCGCCAGTTCCAGCAGGAGCTGTACCAGCGCATCTTCCATCGCCAGCCCCACCAGGATTACGTGCGTGACTACGTGCGCCGCACCCTCAGCGGCGAGTTCGATGAGCTGCTGATCTACCGCAAGCGCCTGCGCCGGCAACTGGGCGACTACGAACGCAACGTGCCGCCCCATGTACGGGCCGCGCGCCTGGCGGATGAATACAACGACCGCCAGGGCCGCCCGCGCCAGTACCAGAACGGTGGCTGGATTCGCTACGTGATCACCGTCAACGGCCCCGAGCCCCTGGAAGTACGCCAGGCACCGATTGACTACGACCACTACGTCACCCGGCAATTGCAGCCGGTGGCCGATGCGATCCTGCCGTTTGTCGATGATGATTTCAGCACCCTGGTCGGTGGTCAGATGGGCTTGTTTTAACCCCTGGAACACGTTTCACTCTGGACGCTGAATCTCCAGGAGGAAGGCCCATGTACACGCTCTACGGTACGCAAAGCTCTGGCTCATGCATCGTCGAAATCGCTCTGCAACGCTGCGGCGTGCCGTGGCAGCAGGTCGATGCCAGCCCCTGGGGCGATGCGGCGGGGATGGAGGCCCTCGGGCAGATCAACCCGCTGCGGCAAATCCCCACCCTGCAACTGCCCGACGGCAGCGTGTTGACGGAGAGCGCGGCGATCCTGATCCACCTGGGCCTGGCGTATCCGGCCAGCGGATTGCTGTCCGGCAACCGTGCGCAGATCATTCGCGGCCTGGTGTATATCGCCGCCAACTGCTACTCGGCAATCACCATCATCGACTACCCCCAGCGCTTTCTCGACGACGCCGACGAGGCGGTACAGGCGCAACTGATTGCAGGTACCCAGCAGAAACTGCACCGCACCTGGCAGTTGTTTGCCGAGCAATTTGCCGGGCAACTTTTTACCCCGCAGGGCCTGCCCAATGCCTTGGGCATCATGGCGGCGGCCGTGTCCCGCTGGGAGGGTGCGCGCGACGTCCTGCAACACTCCCACCCCGCGTGCGCCCAGGCCCTGGCGCAGGTGGATGCCGACCCGCAGGTGGCCCCGGTGTTCGCCTGGCACTGGCCGGATTGGCCCGGGCAGTAAGCCTTGGCAATCAGAAGAAACAATGAGCCCCGAAGCGCCTCAAGCCCTTGCGTCGCGGGCGTCCTGGCCTACTCTTTCTGATAGTCGCGTAGGAATCATCCTTGAAATTGACTGTCGCAGACATGAAACTCAAAAACTCTGCATGGAATTGGAAGGAGGTACGCATGCTCGTCCGGTCGCTGACCCTGGCTACCTTGATGGCGTTTACGGGGCCGTTGTTGGCTGCGGATAACCGAGGCCCGCTGGAACAGGATCAAGGCAAATTCCGCCCGCTGATCGTGATTGCACCCAGCTCCATCGACCCGACTCAGGTCCAGCTCAAGAAAGACCTTGAACAGCCTGAGAACAAACAGAAGTTCACCGAGCGCAACATGGTGCTCTACACCGTGAACTACACGAGCATCGGCACCGTCGGCCAGCGTGACGGCAAGGACCTCGGCGCCCAGGACACCAACGCGCTGATCCGCGCCCTGAAGCTTGGCGCCAGTGCCGGCACCAAAGTGATCCTGGTGGGCAAGGATGGCGAGAAGAAAGTCGAAAAGACCGTGCCCCCCGATACCCTTGACCTTGCAGAGTTCTTTGCGGCTGTCGACAAGATGCCCATGGCAGAAAAAGAAGCCGCCGCCCCCGCCGAGCCGGAACCCGCCGCCCCGGCAGCGGGCAAACCTGGCGCCAAAGCCAAGCCTGGCAAGCACGCGCCGCAACCGCTGGAAGATTGATGCTCCTCGCTGGCGCCTACAGGGGAGGTGCCAGCGAACCCTACAAGCTGTATGCCACTTGCAGGCATTGCGCCATGAAGCATATGATAACAGTTATCATTTACGACTTACCTTCTGCGCGCACCCTCCATGCCCCCGAACCCTGCGACAAGCCCTACTGACCTGGCCACCCTGTATCAGCAGCAACACCGCTGGCTGCAGCACTGGCTGTGGCGTCGCCTGAACTGCTCGCAGAGCGCCGCCGACCTGGCCCAGGATACATTCCTGCGCCTGCTGGCCAAGAACCAACCCCTGGAAGTCCAGGCGCCTCGCAGCTTTCTGGCGAAGGTCGCACAGAGCGTGTTGTCCAATCACTTTCGTCGGCAGAAGCTGGAAAAGGCCTACCTGCAAGCCCTGGCGCTGTTGCCCGAAGAGGTCGCCCCCAGCGCCGAGACGCAATGGCTACTCCTGGAAACCCTGATGGCTCTCGACGAAGTGCTCAGCCGCCTGGCATTGCCGGTGCGCCAGGCCTTCCTCTGGTCGCAGCTCGACGGCTTGAGCCACGGCGAGATTGCCGAGCGCCTGGGCACCAGCATCACCACGGTCAAGCGCTACATCGTCAAGGCCGGTGCGCAGTGCATTGTGCTCGACAGCCAGCGCCCATGAATCCCTCGCCCCTGACCCTGGACGCCGCCGAGCAAGCCATGCACTGGCAGTTGGAGTTACAGGCGCCGGATGTCACCGAACAGACCCGTGCGCAATGGCTGGCGTGGCGCCAGCAGGATCCGCTCAACGAGCAGGCATGGCAGTATTCCCAGCGATTTTTCCAGCGTATGCACGAGGTGCGCGACCCGGCGCACCAGGCGCTGGTCAGCGCCACCCTGTTGCCGGCGATGTCCCGGCGCCGGGTGCTGAAAAATCTGGCCCTGTTGCTGGCCGCCGGCAGTGTGGCATGGACCGCCCGGGACGCCGGCCTGCTGCAACCCTGGACCTGCGATTTCAGCACCTCGGTCGGTGAGCAATGGCGCATCGACCTGGCGGACAACAGCCAAATCCAGCTCAACACCGACACTGCTGTCGATGTGAACTACGGCCCCGACCAGCGCCAGATTCATCTGCTGCGCGGGGAGATCCTGGTGTTGCCCAACCCGCTGGACAGCCGCCCGCTGTGGGTGAAAACCGCCGAAGGCCTGACCCACGCCACGGGCGGGCGCTTCAGCGTGCGCCAGCGCGATGGTTTTACCCAGTTGGGGGCTGACCAGCAGCCGCTGGCGGCGCAGATTCCAGCGCGCAACCTGAGCCTTTCTCCCGGCGAAATCATCAGCTTTGACCCGCAGACCCTGCTGGCGCGGCGCTCCCAGCGCGCCGGCGAACTGGCCTGGAGCCGCGGCATGATCGTCGCCGAGGATCTGCGCCTGGAAGACTTCCTCAATGAATTGAGCCGCTACCGGCGCGGGCATCTGGACTGTGATCCGAGCGTGCGCGAACTGCGCGTGTCTGGCACCTATCCACTGGCCGACACCGACCGCATTCTGGTGGCGCTGCAACAGACCCTCAAGCTGGATGTGCAGCATTTCACGCGGTACTGGGTCACGCTGAAACCGCGTCGGGCACAGGTATGAATTTATTTTGCATGCCTGTGGTCCGTTTCCCAATCTCACGAGACTTATATCCCCAGACACTCACTTATCTGGGGAACAGGGCATGCACCCGCAACGCACCATCCGGGCAACACTGAAAAAATCACTGGCCGTGGCCGTCGTCCGTGGCATCGCCAGCTTCGGCGTGGCTGCGCCGTTGTTGCTGGCGCCGGCCTGGGCAATGGCCGCGTCACAGCAGGAATTCGATATCGCCCCAGGCTCACTGGCCGGCGCGTTGAACCAGTTTGGCCAGGCCACGCAGATCCTGCTGTCCTACCCGGCCGCCCTCACGCAAGGGCAGACCAGCCCGGGCCTGCAAGGGCGGCATGACCTCGACAGCGGCCTGGCGATCCTGCTCAGCAACAGCTCGCTGCAAGCGGTGCGTGGCAGTGGCGATAACTACTCCCTGGAGTCCCGGCCTACCGACGGCGCATTGCAACTGGGCACCGTGTCGATCTCCGGCAAGGCGCCGGGGTCGACCACCGAAGGCACCGGTTCCTACACCACGCAGTCGTCCAGCAGCTCCACGCGCCTGAACCTGACGCCCAGGGAAACCCCGCAATCGCTGACCGTCATGACCCGCCAGCGCCTGGATGACCAGCGCCTGACCAACCTGTCCGATACCCTGGATGCCACCCCCGGCATCATCGTATTGCGTGATGGCCTGGGTTCGGAAAGCGATAGCTATTTCTCCCGGGGTTTCCAGATCCAGAACTTCGAAATCGACGGCGTGCCCACCGTCACGCGCATGGACAACTACACCCAGAGCATGGCGATGTACGACCGGGTGGAAGTGGTGCGCGGCGCCACCGGCTTGATCAGCGGCATGGGCAACCCCTCGGCCACCATCAACCTGATCCGCAAGCGCCCGACGGCCGAGGCGCGGGCCAGCGTCACCGCTGAAGCGGGCAACTGGGACCGCTACGGCAGTGGCCTGGACGTGTCCGGCCCGCTGACCGAAACCGGCAATGTGCGCGGGCGCCTGGTGGCCGACTACAAGAGCGAACATGCCTGGGTCGACCGCTACAAGCAGCAAACCCAGTTGCTGTACGGCATCACGGAATTCGACTTGAGCGAAGACACCTTGCTGACCCTGGGTTTCAGCTACCTGCGTACCGACGTGGATGCCCCGGCGCGTTCCGGTTTGCCCACGCGCTTTACCGACGGTTCGCGCAGCAACCTCAGCCGTTCCCTGAATACCGCACCGGCCTGGTCCTATAACGACCATGAACAGACCAGTTTCTTTACCTCCATCGAACAGAAGTTCGACAGTGGCTGGAGCGCCAAGGCCGAGTTCACCCATTCGCAAAACAAGTTCGATGAGGTGTTCAACTACGTCAATGGCAGCCTCAACAGCGATGGCAGCGGCACCACGCAGTTGCCGGTGCGCTTCTCCGGTACGCCGCGCCAGGACAACCTCGACCTGTACGCCACCGGCCCGTTCAGCCTGCTGGGCCGCGAGCACGAGTTGATCGCCGGCGTGACCCTGTCCAAGTACAAGGAAAACGTGCCCAGCCATGGCGGCTGGGACTACGCGTATTCCGGTTCCCCGGCGGGCGCCATCGACAACCTGTTCAACTGGGACGGGCACTCGACCAAGCCGGACTTCCCGGTGACCGGCAAATCCTCGGTGGATGAAAGCCAGTACGCCGCCTACCTGAGCACGCGCCTGCGCATGACCGACGACCTGAGCGTGATCCTCGGCAGCCGGGTCATCGACTGGAAGCGCGAAACCGCAGACAGCCCCTATGGCGGCGTCGCCACCCGCACCGATGAATCGGAGACCGGCGTGTACATTCCCTACGCCGGTGTGGTCTACGACCTGACCGACAACTGGTCGGCCTACGCCAGCTACACCAAGATCTTCAATCCCCAGGCCAGTTGGGTGCGCGATATCAACAACAAGGCCCTGGAACCTATGGAAGGCAAGGGCTACGAGCTTGGCTTGAAGGGCAGCTTCTTCGACGAGCAGTTGAACACCAGCCTGGCGCTGTTCAAGCTGGAGCAGGACAACCTGGCGATCTGGATCGACACCCCGGGCGGCAACACCTACCGCAACGAGAAGGGCACCACCACCGAGGGCGTCGAGCTGGAACTCAACGGTCAATTGGCGGAAGGCTGGCAAGCCTCTGCGGGCTATGCCTATGCGGTCAGTACCGATGCCGACGACAAACGCATCGTCACCACCTTGCCCCGCCAGAGCCTGAAGACCTTCACCACCTACCGCCTGCCGGGCGCGTTGAACAAAGTGACCGTGGGGGGCGGGGTGAACTGGCAGAGCAAAGTCGGTGAAGACCTGCACACGTTCAGTCAAGGCAGCTACGCCATCACCAACCTGCTACTGCGCTATGACGTGACACCGCAGTTGAGCACCTCGGTCAACCTCAACAACCTGTTTGACCGCGAGTACTTCAGCTATGCCGGCAACCACGGGATGTACGGCGCACCGCGCAACCTGATGACCAGCGTCAAATACGACTTCTAGACCCACCCATGACCCCCTGTGGGAGCTGGTTCAGGCACCATTTCCGCTAGCTGACACACCGCCTTCGCAGGCAAGCCAGCTCCTACATTTGAACTGCGGTGTGGCAAAAATCCTAAGCCCAACTGAGATCCCTTGTAGGAGCGGGCTTGCCCGCGATAGCGGTGGTTCAGGCACCATTTCCGCTAGCTGACACACCGCCATCGCAGGCAAGCCAGCTCCTACATTTGAACTGCGGTGTGGCAAAAATCCTATGCCCAACTGAGATCCCCTGTGGGAGCGGGCTTGCCCGCGATAGCGGTAGTCCAGGCACCATTTCCGCTAGTTGACACACCGCCATCGCAGCTCACGCCTTCCACGGCTTGAACCACAGCCCCAACCCTGCCAATACCACGATGCCCGCCAAGGTACTCAACCCCAGCTGCCAGCCATCGTTATGCAGCGGGTGCAGCACCAGTGCCGCGACTCCCAGCAACACCACACTCAAGCCCCACTGCAACGGCCAGCTCAGTTGCCCGAGCAGGTGTTGGCGTTGCATCAGCAGCAGGTTGGTGACGATCACCCCACCCAAGGCCGCCAAGGCAATACCTGGCAGGCCGAAGAAGTACGGCAGTAAGACCAGCAGGCCGGCATTGACCAGGCTGCCCAGCAGTTCACATTTGAGCGGCAGGCGCGTGTCGCCGCTGGCGTAGGCATAGCGCGCGAGCATGGCGTTCCAGGCGCCGAATACCAGGGGCGTAGCGAACCAGGCGAGCAGGGCGGGCAGCGGGCCGTCGGCGCTTTGCGCGGGCATCAGCAGGTGAATCAGCACTGGGCTTGCGCCAATCAGGCCGAGGGCGGCGGGCAGGCTCAGCAAGGTGGCGGCGTCCAGGCCACGGCGCAGGAGTGCCAGGCGTTGTTGGCCTTGCTCACCGCTCATCATCCCCAGCAATACCTGGTTAAGGCTCATCAGCGCGATCAGCGGCAGGTTGATCAGCTTGCGCGCCAGGTTGACCCAGGTCACCGCGCCTTCGCCCAGGTAGCTGGCGATCAACCGTTCGAGCAACGCCAGGCCCTGGCTGGCGACATTGCTCGCCAACAGCGGGCCGATACGCCCCAGCAGTTCGCGGCCGGCCTGGGCATCGCCCCGGACCTGCCAGGGGCGCCAGCCGAATGACCAGACCGGCGCCAGCAGCGGCAGGCACATCAATACGCTGCCGGCAAAAAAACACATCGCCAGTTCCGCGCTGTCGCTGGCCGTGCCGCGGATAAACAGGTACAGCACCGGCGGCAGGTTGAACAGCAGCGAGCCCAGCCCCGGCAGCACAAAGCGCTGGCGCGCCTGCAACGGAATACTGAACAGGCCATGCATCACCAAGCCCGGCGCACAGGCGGCCAGCCAGCGCAGATTGGCGGCAGCCTGGTCGTGGGCGGCGGCGTCCAGCCCCGGGCCGATCAGCCGTACCCACAGTGGCGCGCCGAGTGCCAGCAGGGCGAACAGGCCCAGGCCGACGCCGAGCAGGCGCGGCGACAGGCTGGCCAGCCAGGCTTGCTGGCGTTGTGCATCACGCTGTTGATAGAGGGGCAGGGCAGCGGCGGCGAGCAAGCCGGCGGCCAGGGTCATGCGCAGCGCCTCGGGCAAAAACACCGCCACCAGGAACCCGTCGCTGCGGCTGCCCGCACCCCAGGCGGCCACCAGCAGCCATTCCCGGGCAAAGCCGGCCACCAGCCCGGCCAGCGTCGCCAGGGTCAGCCACAGGGTGCTGCCAAACATCAGTGGAACAGGGTGAACAGGCCCTTGCCACCCACCTTGTAGTTCAGCCCGCGAACGCGTTCGCCCATGACTTTGGCACCGGTGCCGCCGACAATTTTGTACGGCGCGACGGTTTTCGCCACCACGGTATTGGCAGTCACCACCGAGCCTTCGCACAGATGGGTGCCAAAACCGATCAGCGCACGGCTGCCGATCCACACATAGTCGTCGATATAAATCGCCCCGGAAATCGACCAGAACTCCGGTGCCTGCAAGTCATGGCTGCCGGCGATGATCAGCACATGGGAGGCAATCGCCACATGGTTGCCGATCACCAGGCCAGAGCGTGCATCCACCTGGCAATGCCAGCCGATCACCGTGTCGTCGCCGACTCTCAGGTTGTGGATGCCCAGCACCTCGGTGTTGCGCCACAGGCTCGAACCCTTGCCGATTTTCGCGCCGCCCAGGCGCAGCCAGCCGATACGGATGTGGTGACTGGGGATCTTGTTGATCAGGATGTTGTAGGCCATGTCCCAGGCGCTGCGCCAGCGGTCCTTGAGGGTCGGCCAGTTCTTGCCATAGATCGGCAGGAACTGTGCCGGAATGTCCTGTTTCATGCGATGGAACAGCCGACGTGCCACCGGATGCTCGATGGTCGGCTCCACATCGAAGGACGTCATCCAGAAGCGCTTGTTCTCGCCTTCGCCCTCTTCAAAAACCACCTCGTTGGCCAGGCACCAGGCCAGGCCGTCCTGCAGGTCTTGCAGGCTCACGCCGAGTTCGCTGGCCAGGGCGGGCAGGCGGTCACGCAGGTCGGGGGAGTGAATAGTGCGATGTTTCATGGTCGGTCATCCTTTGGTACGCAAACAGGAGCGGTAATGGTCGGGCTCAGGCGCACCTGTTGCAGGCTGATGCCCATCAACAGCCAGAACAGCGCGATCAATACGAAGGTGAAGCTGAAGTAGTGGTCGAAAATCCCCGTCAGCAGCGCCGCCAGCACACCGCATACGCAGCCCAGCCACAGGGCGTTGTCGGCGGTGACCTTGCGCACCATGCCCAGCGGTCGCACTTCGCGCCACCACAATACGGTGATGGCGATGAACAACAGCATCCCCGGAACGCCGATCTTGTAGATGAAGTTCAGCCACAGGTTGGAAATCCCCAGCAGGTTGCTGCCCGGCACCGGTGGGTCGATCTTGAAGCCGATGCCCAGCGGGTACTTGGCCATGACATCGGGGAACCCGGCGTACTCGTCGAAGCGGATCTCGGTACTGGCGTTGGTGGTCGAGAACATCGTCATCAAGCGGTCCTGCAATGGCGGATAGAACAGCACCAGGGCGATCACAAAGGCCACGCCGATGCCGATGATCCGCCCGCTGTGAGGCACGCGCTTGTAGGTCAGCCAGATCAGGATCAGCGCCAGGGCCACAATCGCGCCCCGGGAGATACTCAACAGCAGGCCGGCGCAACCCAGTACCGCCACTGCCAGGCCCAGGGCGCGGCGCCAGCCGGTGCGGGTCCAGCCGTAGAACAGCGCCAGCGGGATAAACAGCACCAGCACGCCACCGGTCAGGTTCGGGTGAACCCAGGGCGAGGCCATGCGCTTGTAGTTAGCCGAGAAGATGTCCTTCACCGCCTCGGGGTGGGCGTATTTGAGGTCGGTGAGAATATCGATCATCGACATCGCGTTGCGCGTCTTGAGGAACATGAAGATCGACAGCGACAGCATCGCCAGGTTGCCCAGCAGCAGGGCGACCACCACTTTGTCGCGGTCGGCATCGGTACGCAGCAGCAGCGGCACGATAAACAGCAGCGACAGGTTCATCAGCCAGCGCACCCAGTTCACCGGGCCGTTGCCCTCGGCGTGGATGATGAGCATGCCCCAGATAAACGGGATGGTGCTGAACAGCATCAGCCACATCAACGCCCGCTCCGTGGGGCGCCAGACCATGAAACCACGGGTCTTGCCGATAAACGATTGCCAGAACACCCCGGCCCAGGTCAGGCCCAGCACCGCTTCGCTGATGGTGGTGCGGATCCCCAGTTGCAGGGTGGTGTAGGGAATACTGGTGGCCAAGACAGCAAAGATCAGCAAGCCCCACAACGGTTTGCGGATCAGGGTCAGCGCCACGCCCACGCCGACCACGATCATGAAGACCTTCATCGGCGGCAGTGCCAACAGCAAGCCCCCGAAGACCAGGCCCAGGAGCAGACTAACGAGTTTTCCTGGCAGCATTAGCGGTTCAATTCCTTGAGCAGTTTATCCAGGCGCAGGCGATAGGCCGGTTCGGCAAATTGCCGGGCCCATGTGCGTTGCAATTGGGGGTCGACCGTGGCCCCAGGTGCAGCCAGTGACACCATCAATGTTTGCAGTTGCAGGGCGTCGTCGGGTGCAAAGCGTGGCGCCGTGGGCGGCGCCACTTCATCCAGGGCCGAACCACGGGCCACCGCAACCTGTGTGCCGACACTCAGCGCTTCCACCACCGGCAAGCCAAACCCTTCGGCATAGGAAGGCTGCCACAGGTACGCGGCATGCCGGTAGAGCGCCTGCAACTGGCCATCGGACAGCCCGTTGCGCCAATGCAGGCCAGGCAACTCGCCGAGGGCCGCCGGCACATCGCTGGCGTGGCCGACCAGCACCAGGTCCGGCACGCTCGGGTCCTGGGCGCGGCTGGCTTGCCATTGCTCCAGGAAAAACGCCATGTTCTTGCGTGGCTCGCGGGTGCCCACCACCAGCCAGTAGCGCGCCGGAATGCCTGCGGGCAGCGGCTCGGGTGCATCGGTGAACTCCGGCACCAGGTTATTCAACACGCGGAACTTGGCCCGCGCCCAGGGAAACAGGCGCGCGGCTTCATCGCACGAGAACTGCGACGGGCACCACACCCGGTCCGCCTGCCACACCGACCAGGCAATCGACGCGCCGTCGATCAGGCGGTAGGCCAGGGCCTTGAGGCGGGAGCGATGGAAGTTGCGGTGGGTCAGTTGAAACAGGTCGTGCAGCACCAGCACATAGCGGGTGCCGGCGGGTTTGCGGCACAGAGGCAGGCCCATGTTGGCCGTGGCGATGTACAGGTCGATCCGCTGTTGGTGGATTTCCCGGGACAAAAAACCGCGCTCAAAGCGCAGTCGTACCTGGGGCCGTTGCAGGCCTTCCAGGGGGCTGGCCCACGCCGGGCACACCGCGGTGGCGCGCTGGGGATGATCCAGGGGTGCCTCGGTAAACAGCACCACTTCAGTGTTGTCCCGTGCGCGCAAGGCTTGCTCCAGGGCCAGCACCTGGCGGGCAATGCCCGACGAAGGTGCGACCGTGGCGGGGCGGTAATCCAGGGCTACGCGCATGCTTGGGGCTCCTGATGGGTTGGCAAGGTGCGGTAGATCTGCTCCAGTTCGTTACCGGCGACCGCCCAGTCGTGATAGTTGCGCGCGTAATCCCGCGCGGCATCCGCCAGTTGGCTGGCCAGTGCCGGTTCGTCCAGCAGGCGCACAATCCCATCGGCCAGGGCCTCGGCGCTTTCGCCGGCCAGGTAGTGTGCCTGGGCCTCGACCGCCAGCCCGGACACGCCCTGGGCGGTACTCACCAGCGGCAGGCCGGCGGCCATCGCTTCCAGCACTTTGAGCTTGGAGCCGCCACCATGGCGCAGCGCGGCGACAAAACCTGCACAGCGGCGTTGCAAGGCCGTCAGGTCGGGGACAAAACCCTGCCACTCAATACGTTCGTCCGGCCAGCGCTCGCGCCAGTGTTCGGGCAAGCCGAAGCCGGCCACCGCCAGGCGGGCGTTGGGGCATTGCAACCAGACCCGGGGGAAGATGTCGTCGAGCAGCCACTGCACTGCGTCGAGGTTCGGCGCGTATTCGTAGTTGCCGACAAACAACAGGCGCTGGCTCTGCGGGTCGGCGCTGACGTCGCTGAAGGCCCGGCTGTCGACCCCGTTGACCACCACGCTCACCGGTGTAGCGGTCAGTTGGCCGATGGCCTGGGCATCGGCCTGGGTCACGGCCACCACATGGCAGGCAGCATCAAACGCCTTGCGTTCCCACTGCTGGCAACGCCATTGGTCGTAGCGCACGAACGGTGCGGCCCATTTCGGAAAGCGGTCATAGGTGGCGCCGCCCAGGCTCGATTCCAGGTTGTGCTCGGTGAGCACAAAATCCCGCGCTTGCTGCTGCAAGAGCGTGAAGTACGGTTGCAGGCTGTAGCTGTGCTCGACCTGGATCACATCCCAGGTTTCGTCCAGCAGTTCGCGAAAGCGCGCCTGCAACACCGGCGACAGGCCGTTGACCGTGGTCAGCAGCGGCCAGGGCGCAAATACCCCGGCGAGCAGGGTCATGGGGTGTTTCAGCGGTCGGCGCGGCACCACGATCAGGCGTTCGAGCAAAGGCTCAAGGGCGGCGTGCACGGCGGCGTCGGCCGGGGTTTTCGATTGCACCAGCAAAGTGATGCGATGCCCGCGCTCACTCAAGGTGCGCAGCAAATGGTACTGCCGGGTCTTGCCGCCGCTGGTCATCGGCCACGGCAGATAGGGCACAATCCACAGGATTCTCACGTGCAGCTCTCCATGCCTGGGCGTGCTACCACACCAATATCTGCAACGACGGTTTCACCACGGGGCGAATGCCGTTGTAATCGTTAAGGGTCTGCCGGGCGCCGGTCAGCGGGTCCAGCAGCTCGGCGTGTTGTACGTTGGGCAAGGTGATGCTGGTGCCTTGCGCGCTCCAGTACATCAACAGGTGTTTGCCGTCTTCGCGGGTCCAGGCCACGCTGTAAAAAGTCTTGGGTACGTCTGCAAGCGCGGGGGTGACCCCAGGCTTGAGCGTCGGCCCGGTGATCTCGAGGAAGCGGGCGAGGGCGCTGTAGACTGGCTTGGGTTCGCCGTTGAGATCCAGCAGGCCGTAGTGCTGGTCACGCACGGAGGCCCGTTCATCCAGGTCGGACAGGGCAAACAGGAAAATCTTCTGGTAGTCCTGGGACGCCATCAACGCCAGGCGGCGCAAGGTGAAATCGGCCTGGCCGTCGACGCCGATCAGGTCCTGCATCTCCTTGGGCCCGGCATAGCTGGACCAGCCCCACTCGGTGGCCCACACATCCTTGACCCCGGCACCGTGCAGCACGGCGTTGAGTTGGTCGCCGCGCAGCAGTACTTCGTTCTTGCCCGGTTCGTCGGTTTCCGGGGTCATCGAGTACGGGTGATACGCCGCGACCATACCCAGGGTTTGTACGCCCAGCGCGCCGAGGGCTTCAAACATCAGGGTCTTGCCGCGCGGCGGCATCTGGCTGTAGTAGGCCATGCCGCCCATCACCTGGATTTTGTCTGGCGCGGCGATATTCAGGGCCTGGTGACTGGCCAGCAGCAAGCGCGCGTATTCCTCGGCATTCACTTGCGGGCGCCAGTTGTTCGGCAGGTTCTGTTCGTTCCACACCTGCCAGGCGTTGATGTTCGGGTAGCGCTTGGCCAACAGGGCCAGGCGCAGGGCATACACGCTGGCATCCCGCGGGCGGTATTGGTCCTGGAATTCTGCGCCTTTGGGAGCGGTGGTGATGAACGGCGCCGACCCCACCAGGTAGAACACCGAGCGGATCTTCTCGGCCGTCAGGGTGCGGTCCAGTTCGTCGAAAGTGCTCAGTTGATAATCTTCTTCCTTGGGCTCCAGGCGGTCCCAGTGCAGGTCGACGCGCACCCAGTCCAGCCCCAGCTTCTGGTATTGGCGAATCTGCTTCTGGTACTGCTCGGGCTTGAACCACAGGAAATGCGCGTTCACCCCCAAGAACTCGCGCCACTCCACAGTGCGCTGGGGCGCCAGGTTCACGGGCTCCGCGTCGACCTTTTCACTGAGCAGCAGTGCGCCGCCCACGGCCATTGCAATGACCAGTGGCAGGTAGCGCCACATCCGGCGAGTAGACGAAGTGTTCATCACAAAGGCTCCTTGACTGCGGCCTGGAACATCTCGGCAAAGCGTTGGGCGGTGCTGGCCCACTGGCGCTGCCGGCCGATCTCGGCAGCGTGGTCGGCCCACTGGCGGGCCTGTTGCGGGTCGAGGATCAGGCGATTCAGGGCATCGCTCAACGAGGCGATATCACCCTGTTGATAGGTGATGCCATTGCCCCCGGCGACTTCTTCGGCGAAGGCGCGGGCATTGGAGGTAATCACCCCGCGCCCGCAGGCGTTGGCCCAGGACAGCGCGCCGCTGGTGCCGCGCATCTGCCCCAGGAAACCGAGTTTTTTCGATTCGCGGTACGGCAGCACCATCACATGGTGGGCCTGGATGGTGTGGGGAATGTCGGCCGAGGGCAGGTCCAGTTGCCAGTCCACCACATCGCCCAGTTGCAGGCTGGCGATCAGTTGGCGCAGGCCATCGAGGTAGTTGCCGGCCGGGTCGAAGGTCATCTCCGGCGCGGTGCCCCCGGCCAGGGTCAGGCGCACCTGGCCCCGGCATTGCGGGTGGGTAGCCAGGGAGCGGGCCAGGGCCTGTAGCAGGTCCTCGATGCCCTTGCCCCGGTAGATAAAGCCGAAATACAGCAGGCGCAACGGTTGCAACGGCGGCAAGGCCACGGGGGCGATGGGCAGGTTGCCGTGGGCAATCACTGCCACTTGCTCAGGTCTTAGCCCCATGCGCTGGCGCAGGCAGTCGCCCCCCAGGCGCGTGAGGGTGATCAGGCGACGCATGCTTTTGGCCAGGCGCCGCTCTTCGTATAGGGTCAATGGGTCGGCGAGCAGCGCCGCGGCCTGGGGCAGCGGGTGGGGCAGGCGTTCGAGCAGGGTCAGCGGGAAAAACAGCTTGGCCCGGCGCCAGATCAGGCGTTCCGGGTCGTGTACGGTGGCGGTCAGCGGCAGTTGCGGCTGGGCCCGGCGCAAGTAATCCAGGGCCTGGAACTCGGCAAAGCGCCCGCCGCCCAGCTCGGCATGGACCAGGTCCACGCCGCGCCAGTCAAAGGCGTGCAGGCGCTGCAACTGTTGCGTCAGGTCCAGGCAGCCTTCCAGAGGCGTCAGCACCTCCAGGCCCTGGTCGCGCAACGCGCTGCGCAAGTGCGCAGCGTAGTCGGCGATCCCGGTCTGCTCCGGCGGCAGCGGCGCCAGCAGCGCAATGCGCATCAGGCCGCACCGCGCCAGCTGTTGATCCGCGCCAGGACATTGGCCGGCACTTCAAAACGGCGGCGGTTGAGGATCATCCCGTCGACTTTGCCGAACGCAGTGGTCAGCAGCGACAGGGCGTTCTCGATGGTCGGCACGGTGCTGGTGCGGGCTTCGATCACCAGCACAATCTGCTCGGCGCGGCGCAGGGTGAGGAACGCCTGCGGGTTGGACGACAGGGCCGAGGCGTCCAGCAGCAGCACTTCACCGGGCTTCGGCGCTTCGGTGCCGTTGACCGAGACCTGGTGGCCGCGCTCTTCGAGCAGGCGCTTGAGTTGCTCGATGATAAAGCTCACGCCTTCGCCATGCCGTGCCGAGGTCAGGCCCAGGGCAAAGCCCTCGCTGGCGATGCGCTCGGCGGGTAGCAGGCTGTACAGGCGATAGATGCTGGCGGTGAGGGCTGCCGGCGTCGCGTGTTGCACATCGGGAATGCTGCTCCACAGCGGTACACCGAACACTTCCTGCAAGCGCGCACCATCGTGGATGCGCTGGTCCAGCAGGTACAGCACGTAGATGGTCAGCAAGCCGACGGCCAGGCCGGCAGGAATGGTGAACAACAGAATCAGCAGGCTCTTGGGAAACACGCGCGCCGGGTTGAGGGTGGCGTGCTCGATCAGGGCGATGTTGCTGATCTGGCTGCTGTCCAGTTCGTGGTCGATGCGCGCCTGTTCGAGGTTTTCCGAGTACAGCGCGTAGCTTTTCTCGGCGGTGCGCAGTTGCTGGGTGAGCTTGTTCAGCTCAGGTTCATCGGTCATCGCCTGGTCACGCTGGGCGCGCAGTTCGGCGAGGGTCTTCTCGTAGTTCTCGATTTCCCCGGCCAGTTTGCGCTCCTGCAACTGGGCATCGATGATCTGTTGCTTGACGTTGATTACCAGGCTGTTGGGCGCGGTGTTTTGCGAGCGTTCCAGGCGTGTCGCTTCCTGGGCGCTGAGGTCTTGCATGTCGCGGATGTTCTGCTCGATCTGGTTGACCTGCGGCGTGCCCGGCAGGTAGGTGCGCAGCAGGCGCGCGCGTTCCACTTGCAGGGCATTGAGCTGGCGCTTGAGGTCAAGCTGGGTCGGGTTGAGGCTGGTTTCCCGGGCCGTCACCACTTCCGCTGGCTGGTTCTTGATCTGCTGGCTGGCGTTGGCCAGGAAGCTGCGGATCCCCGCGATCTGGTTTTGTGCGGTGACCTTGGCGTCGGTGACGCGGTCGATCTGGTTGGTCAGGTTTTTCAGGCGCGCGTCTACGCTGATCGAGTCGATCTGCTTCAAGCGGCCCTGCAGTTGATCCTTGAGCCCCTGGATATTGGTGGCGACCTTGGTGCGCTCGGCTTCATAGAAGGTGTGCAGGCTCTTGCGCCCAAGAATCCGTGCGCGTTCTTCGAGGTAGGCATCGACCCAGGTCTCGACGACTTTCTGCGCGATGACCGGATCATCCCAGGTGAAGGAAATCTCGATCACCGAGGAGCCCGGTTCGTGGCCGGCTTCGAAGTTCTTCTCCAGCTTGGTCGCCAGGCGTTCCAGCGGGCTTTGCTTCTCGGCCAGGCCGACGAATTGCAGGACGCTGCGCACCGCATCCAGTACTTCACCGGCGGCTTTCTTGACGTAGAACTTGGTGACTTTCCAGAAGCCCTGTGGCGGCTCGGACGTCATTGCCAGGTAGCGCTCGGCAACGATATGCACGATGGGCCGGCCGGTGAGCATCTTCTCCTCATCGACGATCGGGTCGTGCTGGGTGCTGGGCGCAATCAGCGTCTGGCGGTTGGCGGCTTCGATCGGCAACGTGGTGTTGTCCCGCCCTGGCTTGACCAGCAAGCGCGCGTCGGACTCGTAGCGAGCCGGCAACAGGAAGGCACCCAACACGGCCACCACAATCGTGGTGATCACGGCCAGTTTGAATTCGCGGCGGAAGATGAAAAACAGCCGCAAAAGGTCGCGTAGAGAGCGGATTTCGATCACAGGATCACTCCATTGAATATGTGGTGTACGCCAGACGGGAACAGTCGGTTCGAGTGATACGAAGCCTGGTCCATAATCATTGGCCTGCGTTGATGACTGGGTTGTTGTAGATGGTGTTGCCGCTGTTCTTCACGCCACTGTCGTTGAGGTCGTAGTTCAAGCCCACACCAATGCCCTTGTTGATCGGGAACAGGCGGGTGAAGTACATGTCCACCGCTTCCACGGTGGCGCCGATGCCCGACTGCGGCACGTAGATCAGGTCGCCACGTTGCAGGGCCACCCGAGGGTGATTGGGATCGGTCAGCATGTTGTTCAAACTGATGAAGTAGGTCTTGTACTTGCCATCCGGGCCGGTACGCATCAGGGCCACGTTGGAGGCGTCCGCCGAGGCCAGCACGCCGCCGGAGCTGAGCAGGGCCTGCTCCACACTGACATTGCCCGCCAGGTCAAAAAACGCCGGGTTAGGCACCGCACCACCGATAAACACCTTGTTGCTCGGGGCGCTGGCGATGTTCACCGTCACTGCCGGTTCACGGTAGATGCGCTTGTACTTGTCGGTGATTTCCTTGCCCAGGTCTTCCGGCGTGCGCAATGCCGCCTTGACCCGACCGATGTTGGGGATGGAGATCACGCCGTCGGGGCGCACGACAAATACCGTCATGTCGTCGGCCGCCGCCGGCTCCTGGGCATCACGCACGATGCGCAACAGGTCGCCACTCTGGATCAGCACCTGCGGGGGCGGCAGGTCGGCCAAGGTCAGCGCCGCCTGGTGGCCGGCCTTGAGCGTGTTGTTGTCAGGAAGCGGCACCCGCGCAGGGGTCGAACAACCAGCCAGCCAGATCGAGGCACTCAACAGGCTGAACAGGGTAAGACGGGAACGTCGGTTGGTAGTCTTCATGACGGCTCAAGTCCAGTAGGTGGAAAACATGCCCAGGCGCTGCTTGAGCGATTTGGGCAGGTAGCGTTCAAGGTGGCCGAGGCGATAGCCCAGCAATTTAAAGGCACTGCGCACCACCACTTCGGGGGCGCGGTGCAAGGCGTTGGCCTCGCGCAAGGCACGTAATTCGGCCAGTACATAGCGTTTACCTTCACCGCCGGCGTCGCCAAACGCCTGGCGAATCCACGGCTCGCGGCCGTAGAACACACCAATGTCGAAGTAGCGGTGAAATTCATCCATGAGTCGGTAATCGTGGGAGTGATAAACCCGGGCGCTGGCGGCGTACTGCACCTTCCAGCCCGCCAGCAGCAGGCGCGCGGCGACGTAGGCGTCTTCGCTGCCGATCACATCGGCGGGAAAGCCGCCCACGGCCTCTAGGGCGCTGCGCCGGTACACGGAAAACGAATCGGAGCTAAAGCAGGTCTTGATCCCCAACTGCGGCGCATCGGCCAGGCTTTTGCTGCGGCTGTGGGCCGGGTAGTTGAAGTGCCGCGACTGCGCGCCCAGCACTCCCGCACCGGGGTGCGGCAGCTGCCGGCCATAGGCGACGCCGTTGAGTGGGTCCTGTTGCAGCTCGGCGAGCAGGTTGGCGAAGGTCTCGGGCTCGGCCGGGATCGCATCCTGGGTCATCACGATCAGCGCATCGCCACCCACGTGCTCGCTGGCCCAGCGCCGGGTGCCGCCGTGGTTGAAGTCGCGGGCGGCGATCACTTCGACACGCGTGCCAAACTCGCGAAAGCGCGCCACCGTGTCATCGCTCGAGGCGCTGTCCACTACCAGCATTGCGTCGGGTTGCAGGGTCTGCATGCGCAGCGCCGGCAGCAGCCGGTCGAGGTGGCCGGCGGCGTTGCGGGTCGGGATGATCAGGGACGTACGCATCAGGGCTTGGGCTCGCTGGCGGGCGCACGGCCGTAGATGTCGTCGAAGCGCACAATGTCGTCTTCGCCCAGGTATTCGCCGCTCTGCACCTCGATCATCACCAGGTCGATGATGCCGGGGTTGGTCAGGCGGTGTTTGTGCCCGGCGGGAATATAGGTGGACTCGTTCATGTTGAGCAGGATCTCGCGCTCGCCATTGGTGATCATTGCCGCGCCGCTGACCACTACCCAGTGTTCGCTGCGGTGATGGTGCATTTGCAACGACAGCGAGCCCTTGGGCTTGACCACGATGCGCTTGATCTTGAAGCGCGTGCTTTCCTCCAGCACCGTGTACGTGCCCCAGGGCCGGGTGACGGTGCGGTGCAGGCTGAACGCGGGATGATTCTGGCGCTTGAGTTCGGCAACGATATGGCGCACATCCTGGCTGCGGTTGGCGTCGGCAATCAGAAGGGCGTCGGGGGTGTCGACGATGATCAGGTCACGCACCCCGACCGCGCCCAATACGCGCTTGGGCGAGTCGATATAGCAGTTGTGCACGTCGTGCAGGATCGCTTCGCCATTGATCTGGTTGCCGTTGTCGTCGCTGGGGGTCAGCTGGCGCAGGGCTTCCCAGGAGCCGATATCGCTCCAGCCGATGTCACACGGCACTACGGCAACCTGGGCGGATTTCTCCATCAGGGCCACGTCGATGGAGATGTCCGGCGCGGTGCCAAAGCCTTGCGGGTTCAGTTCGCGCTGGCGGCTGCTGTTGTTTTGCAGGCTGGTGCTGTGTTCCAGCGCCGCCTTGGCTGCGTCCAGCACGGCCGGGGCGTGGGTCGCCAGCTCTTCGAGCAGGGTGGCGGCCTTGAAGCAGAACATCCCGGCATTCCACAGGTGCTTGCCGCCGTCGAGGTAGCCTTGGGCGGTGGCCAGGTCGGGTTTTTCGACGAAGCGCTGGACACGGAAACCCTGGGCCAGCGCCGGGCCTTGTTCGATATAGCCAAAGCCGGTCTCGGGGCGGTCGGGCTGGATGCCGAAGGTCACCAGGTAACCCGCTTCGGCCAATTCGCGGGCCTGGGCCACGGCCTTGGCGAAGGCGTTTTCATCGAGGATCAGGTGGTCGGCCGGCATCACCAGCAATTGCGCATCGTCGCCGAAAAACTCCTGCACATGCAGGGCAGCGACCGCGATGGCCGCAGCCGTGTTGCGGCCGAACGGTTCCAGCAGCAAATCCAGGCCCAGGTGGGCGGTGTTGACTGCGCGGTAATCGTCGAGGGTGCGAAACAGCAGGTCGCGGTTGGTCACCGTCAGCACGCTGTCGACCCCCGGCAGGCGGCTGGCGCGCAGGAAAGTTTTCTGCAACAGGCTCTGGTCGTCGCGCATGCGCATGAACGGCTTGGGCATGTTCTGCCGCGAAACCGGCCACAGCCGCGTGCCCGAGCCACCGGAGATGATGCAGGGAATCAATCCGTTGAGGGTGTTCATCAATAGACTTCCTTGGTGGAAAGGACGGCCGGGACCGTCATGAAAACGATGTACAGGTCAAACCACACCGACCATTTGGCGATGTATTCCAGGTCGTATTCGACCCGTTTCTGGATCTTGAACAGGGTGTCGGTTTCACCCCGGTAGCCATTGATCTGCGCCCAGCCGGTGATGCCCGGCTTGACCCGGTGCCGCGAGCTGTATTCGCTGACGGCTTCCTCGAACGGAATCCCGGCGGCCTTGGTGGCGGTGGCATGGGGGCGCGGACCGACCATCGACATATTGCCCAGCAGCACATTGAACAGTTGCGGCAGCTCGTCGATGCTGGTCTTGCGAATGATTCGCCCGACACGGGTGATACGTGGGTCGCGGCGGGTGGTCTAGCACTCGGCGTTGAAATCGCTCTGGTCGACGTACATCGAGCGGAACTTGAACACCCGGATCAGGTTGTCGTTATAGCCGTAGCGCTTCTGGCGAAACAGCACCGGGCCCTTGGAGTCGAGCTTGATGGCAATGGCGGTCACCACCATGATCGGCGACAACAGCAGCAGGCCGGCGCTGGCCAACAGCAGGTCTTCACAGCGCTTGATAAAGGGTGACCAACCGCGCAGCGGCAGTTGCGAGGTGTTGAACATCAGGATGCCGCCGACATCGGTGATGCGGTTATGGCCATAGCGCAGGGCGGCCATGTCCGGCACCAGCATGACGTTGACCGACATCTGCCGCAGGCGCTTGACCAGCCCGTTGATGCGCTGCTCGGCGGCCCAGGGCAGGGTGATCATCACCTGGTTGACCTGTTCGGACCTGATCAGTTTTTCCAGGTCGCGGGTGTTGCCCAGCAACGGCAGGTTGCTCAATTCCTTGGGGATGCGTTCGGTGCGGTCGTCGATAAAACCGATCAGGCCGGAGCGGATGTCACTGTTGCGCGACAGGTGTTCGGCCACATGGATGGCGGTGTCGGTAAAGCCGAGGATCACCGTGCGCTGCAGGAACTTGCCATTCTTCATCAGGTTGCGATACAGGCGCAGCATCAGGATGCGTTCCACGCCAAACAGGATCAGGCTCAGGCTGAACCAGAACATCAGGTTGCGCGGGCTCAACTGCGGGAACAGCAGCAGGATCTGGTACATGAACAGCAGGATGCAAAACGCCGAGATCCACGCGACCAACATCACGCGAAAACGCAGGCGGTTGCTGAACAGGTCCTCGGAGTACACCCCCAGGGCCTGGAACAGAATGATGGTCAGGATCGCAAAAAACAGCAGCAGGCCCAGGTAGTGGCCACGCATTTGCGGGTCGACCGGATCCGGGTAGAACAACAGGATCATCGCCGGCAGGACTGCCGTCAGGCCGTGGATTAATTTGACGAAAACCACAAAGAATTCAACAAAACCGGTACGAGTCAGAAACAGGCTGTCGACTGACGACTTCTCACGCATAAATCATCCCTCAATACACCACCAGGACTTCCCTGTTCGTTTGCTCATCCATAAGGCAGGTCTGCTTTATAAGTGGTGCAAGGCGAACGACTGCTTTCACTGGGTAACGCGCAATTGCCTGTCTGGGCGCAGGCTGTTGCGAAGTAATGTCTAAATGATGGCTCCTTTTGATTTTCTCGTCAAGGTTTTGACTTTTTCCATGAGTCTAGCCGTCTAGTGTCATAAGATACTCTTGTGATGACGGTTTGTTGACATATTTTGCGGTATTCTCAGATTAATCGAGAATAAGTGATGGCTTTTTGGAGTGTAGAAACAAAAGCGGGAATTATCCTGCCGGGCAGGAAAAGCTTTTTTGACGGGCTGCACCGGCATCTGTAGGAACTCTCTGGCGGCTGCTGGCATCTGGCCCAGGGGTGAGACTAATCTACGGTTTTCCCTGGCGGATGAGCTAAGCATGATCGATCTCCCAACCCTGGCGGTTTTCTCTGGCTCCGTGCTGCTGTTGCTGCTGTCGCCCGGGCCGAACATGGCCTTTGTCATCAGTCATGGCGTGAGCTATGGCTGGCGCGGTGGGGTGGCGGCGGGGTTGGGGATCGGGGTGGCCGACCTGCTGCTGACCGCACTCACCGCTACCGGTGTCACCGCGTTGGTGGCCAGTTGGCCCCCGGCGTTTGACCTGATTCGTTATGCCGGGGTGGTCTACCTGCTGTGGCTGGCGTTCAAGACCTTGCAGAAAAAACCGTCCCTGGATACCGCCCAAGTTGTGCGGGTACGCCTGGGCGGGGTGTTTATGCGGGCCATGCTCAACAGCCTGCTCAACCCCAAGGCGCTGCTGTTTTTCATGGTGTTCCTGCCGCAGTTCGTCAAACCCGAGGCCGGCCCCATTGCCCTGCAATTGGTGCAGTTGGGTGCGGTCCTGACGCTGATTGCGGGCGTATTTCACGCGGTACTGGGGGTTTTTGGCGGGGCGATCAGCCGGTTTTTCGCCGGTAGTAAAAGAACCGCCGGCCTGCAGAAATGGGGGCTGGCCACGGTGCTGACGGTGTTGGCCGTGCGCCTGGCGGTGATGCCGCGCAGCTTGTAAATGGCAGATGCCTCTCCTTGTGGGAGCGGGCTTACCCGCGATAGCGGCGGTTCAGCCATTATTTTTGGCGGCTGGTATACCGCCATCGCAGGCAAGCCAGTTCCCACCTTTGATTTGTGGTGTGGCCCAAACTACTGCCCCGACGCACATCCCCTGTGGGAGCGGGCTTGCCTGCGATAGCGGCAGTTCGGCCATTATTTTTGGCGGCTGGTATACCGCCATCGCAGGCAAGCCAGCTCCTACCTTTGATTTGTGGTGTGGCCCAGGCTTCTGCCCCGACGCACATCCCCTGTGGGAGCGGGCTTGCTCGCGAAAGCAGTGGGTCAGTCAACATCAATGTTTGCTGGGCCGACGTCTTCGCGAGCAAGCCAGCTCCCACAAGGGAAAAGCGTCCGGCCTTCAGCCCAGCCGCGCCGCCGCCCGTGCGGCAATTTCGCCCCGGGTCTTGCGTGATTCAGCGGTGCGCTTATTCGCCTCGTCCAGCACCGGCCGTGGCGCGGTGTCCGGGCGGCCGGCATTGAAGGGCGGGGCTGGCGCATATTCAAGCTGCAATTGCACCAACTGCGCCGCCGCCTCGCCGTACAGCTCGGCGGCCAGGGTCAGGGCAAAGTCGATCCCCGCCGTGATGCCGCCCCCGGTGAACAGATTGCCGTCGCGTACCACACGCTCCTGCACCGCAGTCGCGCCCAAAGTGGCCAGCATCTCGTGATAGGCCCAATGCGTGGTGGCTCGCCGCCCGCGCAGCAAACCCGCCGCTCCCAGCACCAGCGAGCCGGTACACACCGACGTCACATAGCGCGCGGTCTGGGATTGTGCCCGCAGAAAGTCCAGGGTCGGCTCATCTTCCATCAGCGGCCCAACCCCCGAGCCGCCCGGTACGCAGATCACGTCCAGCGTCGGGCAGTGGTCGTAGGTGATGGTCGGTGACAGCACCAACCCGCTGCTGGAAGTGATCGGCGCCAAGTCTTTCCAGATCAGGTGCAACTTTACGTCCGGCAATGACGCCAGTACGTCGTAGGGGCCGGTGAGGTCCAGTTGCTGGATGCCGGGGAACAACACAAAGCCGATCTGCAAGGTCATGGTGAAACTCCAGGAGAGGGGATGGACGGCTTCACTCTAGTGGCCTAGGCTTTGGCGCATACGCCATTGAGCCCACGAATCACGCCAATCATGCCGAAAATCATCCATGTGCTGGCCTTTGCCAACGTGCAGGTACTCGACGTCACCGGGCCGTTGCAAGTGTTTGCCTCGGCCAACGACCTGGCCCGCCAGCAAGGTTTGCCGTTGCCCTATGCGGTCAACGTGGTTGCCGCCCAGGCCGAGCCGGTGATGACCTCTGCCGGCCTGGCCCTGGTGGCCGAGCCGTTGCCTGCCGCCGATACGCCTTGCGACACCCTGGTGATCGCTGGTGGCTGGGGCGTGTATGGGGCGGCCGATGATCCGCAACTGGTGGAGTGGGTGCGGCAAAAAGCCAAGCAGTCGCGGCGCATCACCTCGGTGTGTACCGGTGCCTTCCTGTTGGCCGCCAGTGGCCTGCTGGACGGCTGCCGTGTCGCCACCCACTGGACGCGCTGCGAGGAACTGGCGCGTAAATACCCCAGGCTGCGGGTCGAGGCCAACCCGATCTTTATCCAGCAGGGCTCGCTCTGGACTTCGGCGGGAGTCACGGCCGGTATCGATTTGTGCCTGGCCCTGGTGGAACAGGACCTGGGCCGCGCAGTGGCCCTGGAAGTGGCGCGGCACCTGGTGGTGTTTCTCAAACGACCCGGTGGGCAGTCGCAGTTCAGCGTCACCCTGTCCCTGCAAAAGGGCGGCAGCCGCTTCAGTCAATTGCATGCGTGGATTGCCGAGCACCTGCACCTTAACTTGAACATCCCGACCCTGGCGGCTGCGTGTGGCATGAGCGAACGCAGCTTCGTACGCCATTACCGCGCCGAAACCGGCCAGACCCCGGCCCGGGCGGTGGAACTGATCCGCGTGGAAACCGCACGCCGGCAATTGGCCGACAGCACCGTGGCAATCAAGCGCATCGCGGCGCAATGCGGCTTTGGCAGCGAAGAAACCATGCGCCGCAGTTTTATCCGCGCGTTGTCGATCACCCCCCAGCTTTATCGCGAGCGGTTTGCGGCGCCGGCGTGAGTCTGCTCCAGCAGTTCAAACAATGCATCGAGGGTGGCCTGCGGTGCTTCCTGGGGAATATTGTGGCCCACCCCGGCGAGCACCCGGCGTCGATAGAATCCGCTGAAATTGCCCACGTCGTCATCCACCTCGGGAGCCGGGCCGACACCGTCGTCGGCGCCGCACAGCGAAATGCTTGGCACCGAAATCGGCGGCGGCTGCACCAGCGCCTGTTCAATCCCTTCCAGCGCCGGATCACCCTCGGCATACATGAAACGATGGCGATAGGAGTGGATCACCACCTCCACAAAGTCCGGGTTATCAAACGAGGGCGCCGTCTGCGGGTAAAGGCTCGGCCCCTCGGCCCAGGAGGGCGACCAGAGTGACCACAGCAGTTCACACAGCTCGCCGCGGTTGGCGGTCAGGCCATCGACACCCCGTTGGGTGTGGAAATAGAACTGGTACCACAACCGATGCTCCGTGACCGGCGCGCGTGGCTGGACGGACTTGGCAATGTCCTGAATGTTGTAGCCATCACCTGTGACCAGGCAGCGTACGCGCGTGGGCCAAAGCGCCGCGACAATGCACGCGGCGCGCCCGCCCCAGTCATAACCAGCAAGGGCTGCCTGGTCGATGGACAGGGCGTCCATGAAATCCAGCAGGTCCTTGGCCAGCGCCGCCTGTTGGCCGGAGCGCATTACCTGGGCGTGGGCAAAACGGGTCGGGCCGTAGCCGCGCAGGTAAGGCACCAGCACGCGATAGCCAGCCTCGGCCAACACCGGCGCGATGGCATCGTAGCCGCGAGGGTCATAGGGAAAACCGTGCAGCAGAATCACCACTTCGCCGTCGGCCGGGCCATGGGCTTCGTAGGCGATATCGAGCATGGGAGTGCGGATATACAGCAGCGTGATCGAGGGGCTCATTGGGACTCCGTCAGGGTCACAGCAGGGAGCCTGGACTTTAGCGCGAAACCTTTGCGTGTTCATGGGCCAGCAGCGAAAACACGTGCAGGTCCTGATAACGCCCCGCCCAAAACCCGGCCTCGCGCAGCACGCCTTCGCGGCTAAAACCCAGGCGCCCCAGCAGTGCCTGGGACGCCAGGTTGCGCGGATGAACCAGCGCTTCGACACGATGCAACTGCATCTGCGCAAAGCCCCAGTCGAGCACGCTGCCCAGGGCTTCGCTCATCAAGCCTTTGCCCCTGGCCGTCGGTGCCAGCTCGCAGGCCAGGGCGCAGCTGTTCCACTGGCGATTCCATTTGAACAGCCCACAGGTGCCAATCAACCTGCCTTCACATTCCAGACCCCAGCGCGTGCCCGGATTGGCCTGGGTCCGCCATTGAGCGAAGGTGGCGATCAGGGCGTGGGCCTGTGATACATCGGTCATGGGATCAATGCCAAACCAGGGCATGGCCTCGGCGTCGCGATAGATCGCGAACAGCGCCGGGGCGTCGTGGGGGGTCAACTCCCGCAGGTGCAAACGTTCAGTGTGCAGGGTGGGGAACGCATCCCTGTGGTGTGGCGCGGTTGGCGTGGGTATCGACTGAACATTGTCGGGCGCCAGGGGCGGGTTCATATTCGTTCCTTGAATACAGGAGGGGCAGGCAGATAGCTTGCTCAAGGTAGCAAAGATCAAAGGTGGAGCGGTCGAGCTTTAGCGAGGCAGCGATGGCATCGGTGCAGCCAATGTGGAGGTTGCCTGAAAGCTCCTCCAAGGGTTTCACTTCGCTGCTCGATTCTCAAGGTTGCCACACGGTTTTTTCCCCACTCAACTTGCGATCCAGAAACGTCGCCGCGCTGATCAGCGCCAAATGGCTCAAGGCCTGGGGCGTGTTGCCTAGATGCCGTGCCTGGCTGTCGAACTCTTCGGCATAAAGCCCCAGCGGGTTGGCATAGCGCAGCAGTTGCTCGAACTCCAGGTGGGCCTTTTCCACTTGCCCCGCGCGGGCCAGGCATTCGACGTACCAGAATGAACAGGCGGTAAACGCCCCCTCTGTGCCTTGCAAGCCGTCAATCTGGCTGTCGTCATTGCGGTAGCGGTACACCATGCCGTCGCGCACCAGGCTTTTCTGGATGGCCTCCAGGGTCGACAGCCAGCGCGGGTCGGTAGCCGCCACGAAGCGCACCAGTGGCATCAACAGCATCGACCCATCCAGTGCAGTGCTGCCGATGTGCTGCACGAAATGCCCGCGTTCGGCGTTCCAGAAGTTGCTCCAGATATCTTCATAAATCGCCTGGCGGGTCTGGTCCCAGCGGGCGAACGGGGCTGGCAGCGAGCGTTTGGAGGCCAGGCGTATCGCCCGGTCGAGCGCCACCCAGCACATCAGCCGCGAGTGCAGGAAGTGATGCTGCTCGCCACGCATCTCCCAGATGCCGACGTCTTTCTGGTTCCAGGTTTCGCACACCTGGTCCACCACTTCCAGGGTGTGTTTCCAGCCTTCATGGGAGATGGCCTCGCCGTACTTGTTGACCAGGTACACCGCGTCCATCAGTTCGCCAAAGATATCCAGTTGCACCTGGTCAAAGGCCTCGTTGCCAATGCGCACCGGTTGCGCGCCGCCGTGGCCGCTGAGGTGGGTCAACTCGGTTTCCGGCAGCTGTTGGCGGCCGTCGATGCCATACAGGATATTGATTTTCATCGGCTGCCCGCAGCAGTCGCTGACGCGCCCGCGCAGCCAGCGCATGTAGTCATTGGCTTCCTGGACAAACCCCAGGCGCATAAAGGCATAGACGGTGAACGAGGCGTCGCGGATCCAGGTGTAGCGGTAGTCCCAATTGCGCTCGCCGCCGGGGCTTTCGGGCAGGCCGAAGGTGGCCGCTGCGAGGATCGCCCCGTGTTTGCGCGAGGTCAAAAGCTTCAGGGCCAGGGCCGAGCGGTTGACCATTTCCCGCCAGCGGCCACGGTAGTTGGACTGCGCCAGCCAGCCGCGCCAGAACTGCAGGGTGCGTTGCAGGCACAGGTCGGTGCCGCCACTGTCGACACGCACATCGTCGAGGCCACCAAGGACAAATTCGGCGCCCTGGTCCTGGTCCAGGGTAAAGCAGGCAACAGCGGCATCGTCCTCGATCTGTACCGGTAGGCTGCTGGCCAGGCGCAGGCCGGGCAGGCCCGGGGCTTGGAAACATACATCGGTCTTATCCGCCGTAGCCCGGGTGGGCGCCCGGGCATAGTCATGGCGTACCGCGCAGCGCATATGCAGGGTGGCCTTGCCGCTCACCACCCGCACGCGGCGGATCAGCAGGGGCAGGTCGTCGACGTCGTCGCTGATGCTCAGCAGGTCGGTGATTTCCACCACCGCCTCATCGCTCAGCCAGCGGGTTTGCAGGACGTTGGTGTCCGGCAGGTAGATTTGTTCGCGGCGCGCCTCGGGCAGGTCTGGGGTGAGCTGGAAGATCCCGGCGGCGGGGGAGTCGAGCAGTGAGCAGAAGATCGACGGGCTGTCGAATTCCGGCCAGCAGAAAAAATCGATGCTGCCCTGGTCGTTGATCAGCGCTGCACTGCGCATGTCGCCGATGATGCCGTGGGCGTCGATGGCGCTTTGCGCTTCGTTTTTCAGATCAACCATTGTCTTTGAACTCCGGATAAAGGCTCATGCCGCCGTCGATAAACAAGGTGCTGCCCACCACATAGTCGGACGCATCACTGGCCAGCCAGACCACGGCGTTGGCCACATCCTCCACGTCGCCAACGCGGCCATAGGGGATCAGTTTGAGCAACTGCTGCTCGGCATCGCCCTCGGTGGCGGCGCGGTTGATGGCCGTGCGGATCGCCCCCGGCGCGATGCCGTTGATGCGGATCCGTTGGTGGCTGACTTCCTGGGCGAGGCTGCGCATCAGCATCTCGACGCCGCCCTTGGAGGCCGCGTAATTGACGTGGCCGGCCCAGGGGATCAACTGGTGCACCGAACTCATATGGATGATCTTGCCGGCAGCCCGCGATACGCCGACTCGCACACCCTGGCGGTTGAAAATGCGCAAGGCGGCGCGGGCGCAGAGGAACTGGCCGGTGAGGTTGACGCCAATCACCGCGTTCCATTGCTCAAGGGTCATGTCGCTGATGGCGGCGTCTTTCTGCAGGCCCGAGTTGGCCACCAGGATGTCCAGGTGGCCGAAGGCGTCGAGGGTTTGCGCAAACAGGCGCTCGACATCGGCCTCCCTGGACACGTCGGCACCGATCGCCAGGGCCCGGCCACCGGACTGGTTGATCTGCGCGGCCAGGGCCTGGGCGGGTTCTGCCTGGCTGTTGTAGTTCACCACCACCGCCGCGCCGGCGGCGGCCAACGCTTTGGCGGCGCCCGCGCCAATGCCGGAGCTGGCCCCGGTGACCACGGCCACTTGTTGTTCCAACGAGATGCGCATTGTCCACCCAACCTTTCTTCAGGAGTCCATTGAGCTGACTGATGGTGCGCGGCACAAGTTCAGCGGCTTGTCTGAAATGCGACGATGGCTGTCTATATCTATCGTTTTCGCCAGCGGGCTTTTGGTTAGAATCAGCGGCTTGATGACGTGAGACGCTGCCCATGACAACTGCGCACCGGCCTTGGCTTGAGGCTTATGCCGACAACTACCGCAACGACGAAGTGGTCCACCCCCATTGTCATACCCAGGCGCAACTGATTCACGGGGTCACCGGAGTGATGGTGGTCAGCACCGCCCAGGGCAGTTGGCTGGTGCCGTCCGGGCATGCGTTGTGGGTGCCCGCCGGGACGCCCCACGAGATCCGTATGGCCGGCGAGGTGCACATGCGCACCTTGTTCCTGATGCCTGAGGTGGAGCCAAGCCTGGGCCGGACCTGCCAGGTGATCGAGGTCTCGGCCCTGCTGCGCGAGCTGATCGTGGCCGCCACACAGATCGCCGGCCAGAACAGCCCACGCTTGCAGGCCATGGTGGAGTTGATCCGCATGGAGCTGTTGGCTGCACCGGTGGTGGCCATGCATGTGCCGGTTCCCGGCGAAGCGCGCTTGGCCCGGCTATGTAACCGGTTTATCCGCAACCCATCCGATGACAGCAGCCTGGAGTCCTGGGCCGAGACCCTGAACATGAGCGCGCGCACCCTGAGCCGGATTTTCCAGCGGGAACTGGGCATGAGCTTTGGCGAGTGGCGCAAGCGTGCGCGCCTGGCCCTGAGCCTGAAGCTGCTGGCCCAGGGCGCTTCGATCCTGGAGGTGGCGCTGGAGCATGGTTACCAGAGCCCGAGCGCGTTCAGCGCGATGTTCCGTCGTTCGCTGGGGTATCCGCCGAGTCATTTCCGTCCCGGGGCCTGATGTTGCTTCATGTAACCCAATTGTCCATTTGGCGACGATACATGGCCCTGGCGCGGGCGAATCCGCCAGGGTGCATGCCTAATCTGCAAAGCTCATTCTTCAGCGAGCTTTGTGATGCCCAGCCTTGTCGTTCATCCACCCACTAGCCATCGATCCCCGGCATCCCTGACCCTGCTTCTGCTGGGCGCGCTGGCCGGATGCAGCGGCCTGCCCGACGAGCCAGCCGCGCAGTTGACAGCCCAGGCGGCGCCGCAATTGTCCAGTGGCTCGGCCACCCAGCCGCTGCCCCAGCGCTGGTGGCAGTTGTACCGCGACCCGCAATTGGACCGGCTGGTCGAGCAGGCCTTGAGCCACAACAAAGACCTGGAGGCTGCCGCCGCCCATGTCGACGCGTTGCTGGCCCGCCTGGAACAGGTCGACAGCGAGCGCCAACCCTCGAGCCTGCTGACCTACGGCGTGGGCTATGGCCGCAGCCGAGACGACCAGACCCTGGCCCAGGCGAGCGGTAAACATGCCGACGCCCAATGGAGCCATACGCCCGGATTCGCCCTGAGCTACACCCTGGACCTGTGGGGCGAGGTGCGTTATCGCCTGGCCGCCGCCCGCGCCGATGCGGATGCGGCGCGCGCGCTGGAAGATGAATGGCGGGTGACGGTGGCCGCGCAGATCACCCGCGCCTATGGCCAGGCCTGCGTCTATGAGTTCAGCCGCCAGGTGCAGCGTCATTCGGTGCAAGTGTTGGAGCGCAGTGTAGAAGTCACCCGCACGTTGCAGAAAGCCGGGGCGGCGACGGCGCTGGACCTGGCGCGCCTCGATGGCCTGCTGGAAGAAACCCGTGCGCCGTTGCCGATATTGACTGCCCGCCGTCAGGCCGCCCTGTATGAATTGGCGGTGCTCAGTGGGGTGGCGCCCCAGGACGTGGCCCGTAACAGCTGTGCCCGGCCCCCGCAATTGCAGGCGCCGCTGCCGGTGGGGGACGGCTGGGCGCTGGTGCAGCGGCGTGCCGATATCCGGCGTGCCGAGCGCCAACTGCAAGCGGCCACGCTGGCCATCGGTGTCGCGCGCGCAGATTTGTATCCGCGGGTGACGTTCGGTGCCGCGCTGGAGTCTTCCGCCAGCAGCCTGGGCAAGTTGGGGGACAGTGAGGCGCTGGTGTATTCCGTGGGGCCGTTGCTGTCTTGGCGCTTTCCCCATCGCGGCGTTGCCCAGGCCCAGGTGGGCCAGCGCCGGGCCCAGGCGCGCGAGGCCCAGGCGCGTTTTGACGGCACGGTACTCAATGCCTTGAAACAGGTCGAGCAAGCCCTGGCCCTGTATCAGGGCGAACAGCAACGCCGCCAGGCCCTGCAAGCCGCGCTGGACAGCAGCCAGCGGGCGTTTGAGCTGGCCAACCGCAGTTTTCGGGCCGGCGCCCTCGATGCCCTGCAACTGCTGGACAGCGAGCGCAGCCTGGTCAACCTGCAGGCCACCCTGGCCCAGGCTGACCTGCGCTTGATCAACCGCCAGATCGACCTGTTCCAGGCCCTAGGTGGCGGCTGGCAACGTGACGATCACCCCCAACCCATCCCCCTTGCGACCCTTGGAGCCACGCCATGAACCAGGCTGTTGAACCCGCCATCCTGCAATCCACTCCCAGCTTGATGCAACGCCATCGCCGTGCATTGCTGACGGGCGCATCCCTGGCGACGCTGTTGGGGCTGGGGCTGTTTGCCGGGTATTGGTGGCAATGGGGGCGATTCCTTGAAGAAACCGACGATGCCTACGTGCGCGCCGATTGGGTGGCAATCAGCCCACGCATCGCCGGCTACGTGGCCCAGGTGTTGGTGGAGGACAACCAGCCGGTCAAGGCCGGGGATGTGCTGGTACGCCTGGATGACCGCGACTTTATCGAACAGTTGCACAGCACCGAGGCCAAGTTGCAGCAAGCCCGGGCAGCGGCGACGGCGCGCCAGTCCAGCCTGCATACCCTGGACGCACGCCTGGGCGAGCAGCAGCAACGCATCGTCCAGGCTCAGGCTGCGTTGAGCAGCAGCGAGGCCGAGGCTCATCGTGCCCGCCTGGACTTCCTGCGTTATCGCGACCTGGTGGACCAGCAGATTGCTACCCGTGAGCGCCTGGAAACCGCCAGTGCCGGCCAGGCCAAGGCGCTGGCGGCAGTGACCGAGGCCCGTGCCCAAGTGGCCCGGCAGCAGGCCCAGTGCCAGGTGTTGCAGGCGCGCCGCCAACAGGCCCAGGCGCGGATTGCCCAATCCCAGGCCCGGGTGGGCGAGGCCCAGGCCAAACTGGCCCTGGCCCGCAACGCCTTGAATGACACGGCGATCCGCGCGCCGTTCGATGGGGTCGTGGGCCAGCGCAAGGTGCGTCGCCAGCAGTACGTGATGCCGGGCCTGCCGTTGCTGGCGGTGGTGCCGGTGGAGCAGGCCTATGTGATCGCCAACTACAAGGAAACCCAGTTGCAACACATGGCGCCGGGGCAATCGGTGGATATCGCGGTGGACAGTTTTTCCGGCCAGCACTGGCGCGGCCAGGTGGAAAGCATCGCGCCCGGTTCCGGCGCGGTGTTTGCCTTGTTGCCGCCGGACAACGCCACCGGCAATTTCACCAAGATCGTGCAGCGCTTTGCGGTGAAGATCCGCCTGGTGACCGACGCGGCGAATGCGCCCGTCATCTTGCCGGGAATGTCGGTGATCGCCACGGTGGACACCCGTCCGGCCAGCCAGCAGGACGGTTCCCATGGAGGCTGATGCACGCACCTCGAACGTATCGTTTCGCGCCTGGGTCGCGGTGATCGGTGGCTTGTTCGGGTGTTTCATGGCCGGCATGAACGTGCATGTCACCAGCGCCGCCCTGCCGGAAATCGAAGGGGCCCTGGGGGCTACGTTCGAGGAGGGTTCGTGGATTTCCACGGCCTATCTGGTGGCGGAAATCATCATGATCCCGCTCACTGCCTGGCTGGTGCAGGTGTTTTCGTTGCGGCGGGTGATGTTGTGGGGCTCCGGGGTGTTTCTGGTGGCCTCGGTGGCGTGCTCGATGGCGCCTAACCTGCCGGTGATGATCATCATCCGGGTCATCCAGGGCGCGGCGGGGGCGGTGCTGATTCCGTTGTCGTTCCAGTTGATCATCACTGAGTTGCCCGCCAGCAAGATCCCCCTGGGCATGGCGCTGTTCAGCCTGGCCAACAGTGTGGCCCAGGCTGCGGGGCCGTCCATTGGTGGCTGGCTGACTGATGTTTATTCGTGGCGCTGGATCTTCTACCTGCAACTGTTTCCCGGCGTTGCCCTGTTGGCGGCCGTGGCCTGGTCCATCGACCGCCAGCCGATGAACCTTGGGTTGCTGCGCCAGGGCGACTGGCTGGGCATCGCCTGCATGGTGCTGGGGTTGGGGGCATTGCAGATCGTGCTGGAGGAGGGTGGGCGCAAGGACTGGTTCGGCTCCTCCTTTATTGTGTGGATGAGCCTGGCGGCGGTAGTGGGGTTGGTGGGTTTTGTCGGCCGGCAATTGTGGGGCAGCAAGAGCTTTATCAACCTGCGGTTGTTGGCGCACTACAACTTTGGCGTCGCCAGCGTGGCGATGTTTATCTTCGGCGCCAGTACGTATGGCCTGGTATTTCTGGTGCCCAACTACCTGTCCCAGATGCAGGGCTACAACGCCAGCGAAATTGGCATCAGCCTGATTGCCTATGGCCTGGTGCAACTGGTGCTGGCGCCGTTCCTGCCGCGGCTGATGAAGTGGTTGAGCGCGAAAATCCTCGTGGCTTCGGGTTTTGCGATCATGGCTTTGGGCTGTTGGATGGGCGCGCATTTGTCGGCAGACAGCGCCAGTAACGTGATCATCCCCTCGATCGTAGTGCGCGGCATTGGCCAGCCGCTGATCATGGTGGCGCTGTCGGTGCTGGCCGTGCATGGGCTGGCCAAGGCGCAGTCCGGTTCGGCCTCGGCGGTGTTCTCGATGCTGCGCAACCTGGGCGGTGCGGTGGGCACGGCCTTGCTGGCGCAACTGGTGGTGGTGCGCGAGCAGGTGCATTCGGCGCGCATCGGTGAGTCGCTGAGCATTTTCGAACCTGCTTTGCAGCAACATTTGCCGGGCGGCGGCGTGTTGCAGGAGCAATGGCCGCAGCAGCAGCAAGTGCTGGAGTTGCTCGACCAGAGCGTGCGGCACCAGGCATTTTTGATGGCTTACAGCGACGCGTTCTACCTGGCGTGTGTGGCGCTGACCTTGTGTGCGGTGGCGGCGTTGCTGCTTCGTCGCACTTGATGGCTGTCGCGGGTTGAGCAATTCAGCGATTGGGTTTCAGCCCCCGCAGCAGCAACTCCAAGCCTTGCAGCGCTTGCTCCAGGCGTTCGTCCGGGCGTTCGGCATGGGCAATCCATTGCGCCGTATCCACCAGGCTGCCATTGATCAATCGGGCCAGCGCCAGGCTGGGGGCCTGTTCAACCAGCCCGGCGTGCATCAACCCCTCCAGCAGCCCGCGCAATGATTGGATGCATTGCTGCTGGGCTGCGGTGTTTTCGCCAAGTACTGCCGGTGCATCTTGCAGCACGATGCGCTGGATCTCGGGGTCCTGGGCCATGCGCAGATAGGCGCGACAGCGTTCGCAAAAACCATCCCAGGGGTTTTCGGCCTGGGCGCTGATCTGCTGTAGACGTTGATCCATCTCGCCGTCGAGTTGCGCGACTACCGCCGCCAATAAGCCTTTTTTGTCGCCAAAGTGATGGTACAACGCTCCACGGGTCAGGCCGGCGCGGGCGGTGAAATCATCCATCGAGGTATTGGCAAAGCCTTGGGCGGCAAAGGCCTGGCGGGCGCTGGCAAGCAGGCGGGCACGGGTTTGTTCGATCATCTCGGCGCGGGCTCGGCTCATGGGAAACGCTCGCTATTTGCAGGTGAGTGGTTGACATACGCTGCGTATATTACTCATGATTTGTCACATACGCACCGTATATCTTTCATCGGATGGCCAGCTCCAGGGCTCCCAGCAAGAGGTCACGCACCATGGCAAACCCCTACGCCGAGCTGTTCAAGGCGCCAGGCTCCAGGGCTTTTGTATCGGCTGGCATGCTCGCCCGCATGCCGATTTCCATGACCGGTATCGGGTTGATCACCATGTTGTCGCAGCTTCGCGGCGGCTATGGGCTGGCGGGCGCGGTGGCGGCGACGTTTGCCCTGGCCACGGCCTTTTGCGCGCCGCAGGTTTCACGGCTGGTGGACCGCTACGGCCAGGGCCGTGTCTTGCCGGTGGCGGCGATGATTGGCGGGGGGGCGTTGCTGTTGCTATTGCTGTGCACCCGCTTGCAGGCGCCGGACTGGACTCTGTTTATCTTTGCCGCCCTGGCCGGGTGCATGCCCAACATGTCGGCCATGGTGCGGGCGCGCTGGACCGAGATCTATCGCGGCCAGCCGCGTTTGCAAACCGCCTTTGCCCTGGAATCGGTGCTCGACGAGGTGTGTTTTATCCTCGGCCCGCCGCTGTCGGTGGGGTTGTGTGTGCTGCTGTTTCCGGAAGCCGGGCCCCTGGTGGGGGCGGCCTTGCTGGCGGTCGGGGTGAGCACGTTCGTCCTGCAAAAACAGACGGAGCCTGCCGTCCATGCACAGCTTGAGCAGCATGGCCGCTGGCTGATCACCCAACCTTCGGTGCTGGTGTTGATGATCCTGCTGATGGCCATGGGCACCATTGTCGGGGTGGTGGATGTGGTCAGCGTGGCGTTTGCCGAGCATCAGGGCCAGCCGGCTGCCGCGAGCATCGTGCTGTCGGTGTATGCCATTGGCTCGTGCCTGGCGGGGTTGGCCTTTGGCGCGTTGAAACTGCACATGCCGTTGCCCCGGCAGTTCCTGCTGTGTGGCCTGGCCACGGCGTTGACCACCCTGCCGTTGTTGTGGGTGGGGGACATTCTCGGGCTGTCGCTGGCGGTGTTTGTCTCCGGGCTGTTTTTTGCGCCGACGCTGATTGTGTCCATGGCCCTGGTGGAACGGGTCGTGCCACCCAGCCGCCTGACCGAAGGCATGACCTGGCTGATCACGGGCCTGAGCATCGGCGTGGCCATCGGTGCTGCCAGTTCCGGCTGGATGATCGACCAATCTGGCGCCCCCAGCGGGTTCTGGGTGGCGCTGGTGGCCGGCGCGGTGGTGTTGGTGGCCGCGGTGTTGGGCTACCGCCGCCTGGGATGAGTCACCCCAGGGCGGGGTGACTGTCCGCACCGTGATGGCGCAGGAACTCGTGCAACGCCTGGCGCGTCAGGTCGTTGAGCGTGACCTTTTTCTGCGTCGCCGCCAGGGCCGCGGCCAGGTGCAGATCATGGCCGACCCGCACATTGAACGAGCCTTTGCAGGGCTTTTCCGGTGTCTGGCCCAGGGTCTGGCAAGTAGCCAGGTAATCCTCCACGGCCTCGCGAAAGGCCGCTTCCAACTGGGCCACGGTCTGGCCTTCGTAGCTGACCAGCGGGCGGATAAACAGCAGCTTGCCGAACAGGCAATTGTCCTCGACGCTGGCTTCTATGGAGCCGATGTAGCCTTTGTGTCTCAACTGGTTGCTCATTGAATCAAGCCTCCTGATTCCAACTGTTCAATGATCTGGCGCCGAATGTAGTACTTCAGCTCATTGCCAGGGTGGGGCTTGTGCAGGGTGATCATTGCACTCGGGTCGCCAATGTCGAACTTGACGCGGCTCCCAGCCCCTTCGATTTGTCGATAACCCAGCCAGCCCAGCAACGTGACGAGCTCGGGCCAGGTAAATGCCATCTGCAGGTTGAGCAGTTTGGCGAGCAGCTTTTCATTTTTGGACACGGCGTTCCCTGCGTGTAACTAAATGTAGTTGCAAATGCGGTGATCCGTCAATGATAGGACGCCTTCGCGGGCCTCTGTCGGGTTTGATGTAACGCCCGATGACTGCACTCGCCTGCGCTAATTTTTCCTGTCTGGATTCGTTTTATAGGGACGACGTGCCTTTGTGCTTCCTGCCTATTGCTCCGGATCCCAAGAAATGAACGCTGAAGACTCCTTGAAACTTGCTCGCCGGTTTATCGGGTTGCCCCTGGAAAAACGCCAGATGTTCCTCCAGGCGCTGCAAAAGGAAGGGATCGATTTTTCGCGTTTTCCGATTCCGGCCCAGGTCGAGGCCGAGGACCGTCAGGCGTTGTCCTACGCCCAGCAGCGCATGTGGTTTCTCTGGCAACTGGATCCGGCCAGCGCCGCCTACAACCTGCCGGGAGCGGTGCGCCTCAAGGGCCGTTTGAGCCTGTCAGCCATCGAGCAGGCGTTTGCCAGCCTGGTCGCGCGCCATGAAACCCTGCGCACGGTGTTCCAGCGCCAGGCCGATGAGCGCCTGTTGCAAGTGCCCTGCAAACCGGCGCTGGCGATTGAGCCATTGGACCTTGGCAACTTGCCACTGGCCGAGCGCGAACAGGCCGTGATGGCCGCCGCTACCGCACAATCGCTGCAGCCCTTTGACCTGGCCACGGGCCCACTGCTGCGTGTGCAATTGCTCAAGCTTGCCGAGCAGGAGCATGTGTTGCTGTTGACCCTGCATCACATCGTCTCGGACGGCTGGTCGATGAACGTGCTGATCGACGAGTTCATCCGCTGCTATGACGCCTTTGAGCGCAACCAGGCGCCGCAACTGCCGGCCCTGCCGATCCAGTACAGCGACTATGCCCTGTGGCAGCGCCGCTGGCTGGAAGCCGGGGAGCAGGCGCGGCAACTGGATTACTGGCGCGAGCAGCTGGGCGATGAGCACCCGGTACTGGAGTTGCCCCTGGACTTTGCGCGCCCAGCCGTGGCCAGTCATCAGGGCCAACGCTATGAGTTCGCGGTGCCGGCGCCGCTGGCCGAGGGCGCGCGCTTGCTGGCGCGCCAGCAGAATGTGTCGTTGTTCACCGTGCTGCTGGCTGCATTCAAGATCCTGCTGTTTCGCTACACCGGCCAGACCGACCTGCGGGTGGGCGTGCCGATTGCCAACCGGCATCGCGGTGAAACCGAGGGTTTGATCGGCCTGTTCGTCAATACTCAAGTGATGGCTGCGCACGTCGATGGGCAGGCGCGGGCCAGTGACTTATTGCAAGTGCTCAAGGACGTGGTCAGCGGCGCCCAGGCCCATCAGGACCTGCCGTTCGAACGCCTGGTCGAAGCCCTCAAGCCGGAGCGCAGCCTGAGCCACACGCCGCTGTTCCAGGTGCTGTACAACCACCAGCCGCAAGTGGCTGATCTTGAGGCGCTGGTGCTGGAGTCCGGCCTGTCCTTGAGCCTGGTGGAGTGGCAAAGCCGCACCACCCAATTCGACCTGAGCCTCGACACCTGGGAGCAGGGCGGCACCCTGCGGGCCGCGCTGACCTTCGCCACCGACCTGTTCACGCCCGCCACCATCGAACGCATGGCCCGCCACTGGAGCAACTTGCTCGCTGGCATGGTCGACAACGTGCAGCAGCGCGTGGCCGAACTGCCGATGCTCGACGCTGCGCACTACCAGCAGCAGATCCATGACTGGAACGCCACAGCTTCTGAGTACCCGCAAGAGCGCAGCATCCATCGACTGATCGCCGAGCAGGTCGAGCGTCAACCGGATGCCCTGGCCCTGACCTACGGCGCCAAGACCCTGAGCTATCGCCAGCTGGACGGCCAGGCCAATCAACTGGCGCACCAGCTGATCGAGCTGGGCGTAGGCCCTGAAGTGCGGGTCGGCGTGGCCATGCAGCGTTCCGACGCGTTGATCGTCGCCTTGCTCGGGGTGCTCAAGGCCGGCGGCGCCTATGTGCCGCTGGACCCGGATTACCCCGCCGACCGCGTGGCCTACATGCTCGAAGACAGTCGCGCCCAGGTGCTGCTGACCGAGGCCGAGCTGCTCGCCGACTTGCCCCAGACGCAGGCCCGGGTGCTGCTGATGGATCAACTGGCCGGCTATCCGCTGACAGCACCGGTCACCGCCGTGGCGCCCAATAATCTGGCCTACGTGATCTACACCTCCGGCTCCACCGGCAAGCCCAAAGGCGTGGCGATTGCCCATGGCAACGTACTGGCGCTGATCCACTGGTCGCAGCAGGTGTACAGCCGCGAAGATATCCAGGGCGTGCTGGCCTCGACCTCAGTGTGTTTTGACCTGTCGGTGTGGGAAATCTTCGTCACCCTGGCCAACGGCGGCTCGCTGATCCTCGCGCGCAATGCCCTGGGACTGCCCGACCTGCCGGCCCGCGACCAGGTGCGCCTGATCAACACCGTGCCGTCGGCGATCAATGCCTTGCAGCGCGCCGGGCAGATCCCCGAGAGCGTGCGCATCATTAACCTGGCCGGCGAGCCGCTCAAGCAATCCCTGGTGGACCGCCTCTACCAGCAGGCGTCGATCAAGCAGGTCTATGACCTGTATGGCCCGTCCGAAGACACCACCTATTCCACCTGGACGCCACGCGAAGCCTTGGGCCAGCCGAGTATTGGCCGACCGTTGAGCAACACCCAGGCCTACATCCTCGACGCCGACCTGCAGCCCGTACCTACCGGGGCCGCTGCCGAGCTGCACCTGGCCGGCGCCGGGATCACCCGTGGCTATCTGGGCAAGGCAGCCTTGACCGCCGAAAAGTACGTGCCCAATCCTTTTTCCACCACCGGCGAGCGCCTGTACCGTACCGGCGACCTGACCCGCTATCGCGCCGATGGGGTGATCGAGTACGTCGGGCGTATCGACCATCAGGTGAAGATCCGTGGCCTGCGCATTGAGCTGGGGGAAATCGAGGCCCGTCTGCTCAGCCACCCACAGGTCAAGGAAGCGCTGGTGATTGCCCAGGATGGCCGCTTGCTGGTGGCCTATGTGGTACCGGCGACGATGCCTGAAGACCAGGGTGCGTTTGAGCAGACCCTGCGCGCGCATCTGGCCGAAACCCTGCCGCAATACATGCTGCCCACGGTAACCATGGCCTTGGCGCAATTCCCCGTGACCCCCAACGGCAAGCTGGACCGCAAGGCCTTGCCACGGGCCGGCGAGGCCAAGGTACAGGGCTTCAGCGCACCACAGGAGCCTCGGCAATTGCTGCTGGCCGGGATCTGGCAGGACATTCTTGGCCAGCCGCAGATTGGCCTGGATGACAACTTTTTCGAGCTGGGCGGCGACTCCATCGTCTCGATCCAGGTGGTCAGCCGCGCCCGCCAGGCCGGCTTGCAACTGGCGCCCAGCGACCTGTTCCGCCACCAGACCCTGCGCAGCCTGGCCGCCGCCGCCCGTGAAGTGTCGACACTGGCCATCGAGCAAGGCCCGGCCCAAGGCCCGGTGCTGCTGACCCCGGTGCAGCGATGGTTCTTTGCCCAGGACATTCCCGCCCGCCAGCACTGGAACCAATCGCTGCTGCTCACCCCGCGCCAGCCGATACAGGTCGCCGCACTGACCGCTGCGTTGCAGGCGTTGGTGGTACAACACGATGCCTTGCGCCTGCGTTTCGTCGAGGGTGGGCAGGGCTGGGAGCAAGCGCATGCGCAATCCACGACGATGGAGCTATGGCAGCGCCAGGCCGCCAGCGTCGAGGCATTGCGCGAGCAGTGTGATCTGGCCCAGGCCAGCCTGGACCTGCAACACGGCCCGTTGATGCGGGCCTTGCTGGTGGACATGGCCGATGGCAGCCAGCGCCTGTTGTTGGTGCTGCATCACCTGGTGGTGGATGGGGTGTCCTGGCGTGTGCTGCTGGAAGACTTGCAGCGCGGCTACGCCCAGGGCCTGGCCGGCGCACCGCTGACCGCGTCGCACAAGACCAGTGCCTACCAGCAGTGGGCCGCGCGCCTGGACGACTACAGCCGCAGCCCGGCGCTGCTGGCCGAGTTAGCGTACTGGCGCGGGCAGTTGCAGGGCGCTGCCAGCGACTTGCCACGGGATAATCCCCACGGCCGGCAGACCCAGGCGGTGGCTGAACACATCCGCCTGCGCCTGGACCGTGAACACACCCGGCAACTGCTGCAACAGGCGCCGGCGGCCTACCGCACCCAGGTCAACGACCTGCTGCTGGCCGCCCTGGCCCGCACGATCTGCCAATGGACCGGCCACCCCTCGGCGCTGATCCAGCTCGAAGGCCATGGTCGCGAAGAGCTGTTCGATGATATCGACCTGACCCGCACCCTCGGCTGGTTTACCAGCCTCTACCCGCTGCGCCTGACCCCTGGCAACGAGCCGGGCGCGACCCTCAAGGCGATCAAGGAGCAATTGCGCCAGGTGCCCCGCAAAGGCATTGGCTACGGCGTGCTGCGCTACGGTGCTGCGGCTCAAGAGCTGGCGGCGCTGGCCCAGCCACGGATCACCTTCAACTACCTGGGGCAGTTCGACCAGCAGTTTGGCGATGATGCGCTGTTCGTACCGGCCAGCGAAGGCGGCGGCCAGGCCCAGAGCCCGGAGGCGCCCCTGGCCAACTGGCTGAGCGTGGAAGGGCGGGTGTACGCCGGCGAGCTGGAACTGGACTGGAGTTTCAGTGGCGAAGTCTACCGCCGCGAGACCATCCAGGCCCTGGTGGATCATTGCGCCCGGACCTTGCACGAGCTGATCGCACACTGCCTCGACCCGCAGCAGGGCGGGGCCACGCCTTCGGACTTCCCGCTGGTCAGCCTCGACCAGGCACAACTGGAAGGCCTGGGCTTGCCCCTGACGCAGATCGAGGACCTCTATCCGCTGTCGCCCATGCAGCAGGGCATGCTGTTCCACAGTGCCTACGATGCCGGGGCTGGCGCCTATATCAACCAACTGCGCCTGACCATCGATGGCCTGGACGTGGAGCGGTTTGGCCAATGCTGGCAAGCGGTGCTGGAGCGCCACGAAGTACTGCGTGCGCGGTTTGTCTGGGAAGGCCAGGCGCAGGCGTTGCAAGCGATCCAGCGTGCGGTGCAACTGCCGCTGACGGTGCTCGACGTCGCCCCCGACGACCTTGACCAACTGGCCCTTGAACAGCGTGAACAAGGTTTCGATCTGCACCAGGCGCCGTTGTTGCGCCTGGTGTTGGTGCCACTGGCGGCTCAGCGCTATGAACTGATCTACACCAGCCATCACATCCTGATGGACGGCTGGAGCAACGCGCAGTTGCTGGGCGAAGTCCTGCAACGTTACGCCGGGCAGGTGCCGGCGCCGGTCACCGGGCGCTATGCCGACTATGTGGGCTGGCTGCTGGCCCAGGACCCTCAGGCCAGCGAGCAATTCTGGAGCGCGCAACTGCAAGCACTGGCCGCGCCGACCCTGCTGGCCACCGCTCTGCCGGCGCCGCGCGGGGGCAGCGGTCAGGCCAGTCACCACCTGCTGCTGGACGCCAGCACCACCGCGCGGCTGGGGGAGTTCGCGCGGCACAATAAGGTCACTTTCAACACCCTGCTGCAAGCGGCATGGGCGATTTTGCTGCAACGGTATTGCGGCCAGCCGAGCGTGGCCTTTGGCGCCACGGTGGCCGGGCGTCCGGCCCATTTGCCGGGGATCGAGCAGCAGGTCGGGCTGTTTATCAATACGTTGCCGATTATTTGCAGTCCGGAGGCCACCCAGAGCGTCGCCAGTTGGTTGCAACAGGTGCAGGCGCACAGTGTGGTCCTGCGCGAGCACGAGCACACACCGCTGTACGACATCCAGCGCTGGGCCGGGCAGCCGGGCAGCGCACTGTTCGACACCTTGCTGGTGTTCGAAAACTACCCGGTGTCCCAGGCGCTGCAAGCCGGCGCACCGGCCGGCTTGAGCTTCAGCGGGCTGCACAACCACGAGCAGACCAGCTATCCGCTGACCCTGGGCATCGAGTTGGGTGAAACCCTGAGCCTGGACTTCAGCTATGCCCGGGCCGCCTTCAGCCCGCAGCAAATACACACTATCGGCGCGAGCCTGTTGCAACTGCTTGAGCAGTTTGTCGAGGCGCACGGCCAGGCACTGGGTAACCTGAGCCTGCGCGCTCCGGCCCTGGAGCGGGCGGCGGTGCAGCCGGCCGTCGACCCGTTGCTGGCGCACCAGCGTATCGAGCGCCGCGCTGCGGCGACCCCGGATGCCCTGGCCTTGATCAGCGGTGACGAGCGCTGGACCTATGCCGAGCTCAATCAGCGCGCCAACCGCCTGGCCCATCGCTTGCGCGAGCAGGGTGTAGTGCCCGGCCAGCGCGTCGGGCTGGCGGTGCGTCGCGGTGGGGCGATGATTGCCAGCCTGCTGGCGATCCTCAAGGCCGGCGCCGCCTATGTGCCGTTGGACCCTGATTACCCGGCCCAGCGCCTGGCCTACATGATTGATGACAGCGCCATGGATCTGCTGCTGCGCCAGCCCGGCGTGCTCGACGACGCCCTGGCCGATGCACGCGTGCCGTGCCTGCTGCTCGACGGATCGGAGCGCGACTATCCGTGCACCAACCTCGCCAACCTGGCGCTGGCCGAGCACCTGGCCTACGTGATCTACACCTCCGGCTCCACCGGGCAGCCCAAGGGGGTGTCCATCGCCCATGGCGCGCTGCGCGAGTTCTGCACGATAGCCGCCGAGTACTCGCAACTCACCCCTCAGGAGCGGGTGCTGCAATTCGCCACATTCAGCTTCGACGGGTTTGTCGAACAATGCTTCCCGCCGCTGTGCGAAGGTGCCTGCCTGGTGCTGCGCGGTGACGACACCTGGGACACCGTGACCCTGTACGAGCAGATGATCGAGCACGGCGTGACCCTGGCCGACTTGCCGGCGGCGTACTGGTTCCTGCTGGCCCAGGACTGGGCCGCCGACCCGCAGCGCAGTCGCGGGCAACTGCGCCAGGTGCATGTGGGGGGCGAGGCGATGTCGGTGGAAGGGCTCAAGCTCTGGCACGCCGCAGGCCTAGGCGGCGTGCGCTTGCTCAACACCTATGGCCCGACCGAAGCCACGGTGGTGTCCAGCACCCACCTGTGCCAACTGATGGATGCCGACGCGGCCAATGGTGTGCCGATTGGCCGTGCCTTGCCGGGTCGGGCGCTGTATGTGCTCGATCGCGACGCCAACCCACTGCCCGATGACGTGGTCGGTGAGTTGTGCATCGCCGCTTGCGAGGGCTTGGCCCAGGGTTATCACCAGCGTGCGGCACTGACTGCCGAGCGTTTCATTCCCGACCCATTCGCCGCTGTGGCCGGCAGCCGCGTGTACCGCAGTGGCGACCTGGCGCGACGCGACGCGGCGGCGGTGGTGCATTACTGTGGGCGGATCGACCACCAGGTGAAGATCCGTGGTTTCCGTATCGAACTCGGCGAAATCGAATCGCGCCTGTTGCAACAGCCCGGTGTACGTGACGCGGTAGTCCTGGCCCATCAGGGCGCGAGCGCGCAGCAACTGGTGGCCTATATCGTGCCGGCGCAGGCCGAGCCTGGGTTGCGCGAGCGCCTCAAGGCCAGTCTCAAGACGAACATGCCGGACTACATGGTGCCGACCTACTGGATGCTGCTCGACCACTTGCCGCTGACCCCCAACGGCAAGCTCGACCGCAAGGCCCTGCCCAAGCCGGACGCCAGCCTGTTGCAGCAGGACTATGTGGCGCCGGTCACCGCCGTGCAGCAGCAACTGGCGGCTATCTGGCAAGCAGTGTTGAACCTGCCGCGGGTGGGGCTTGGGGACAACTTCTTCGAGCTGGGCGGTGATTCGATCCTGTCCATGCAGGTGGTCAGTCGAGCCCGTCAGGCGGGGCTGCACTTCACTGCCAAGGCGTTGTTCGAGCAGCAGACCATTCAAGGCCTGGCCAGTGTCACCCGCAGTGGCGATGGCCTGCCGAGCATCGACCAGGGTCCGGTGGTCGGTGGCATGCCGTTGCTGGCGGTGCAGCAGGTGTTTTTTGACGAGGATATTCCCCAGCGCCAGCACTGGAACCAGTCGGTACTGTTGACGCCCCGCCAGCCCCTGGACGGGGCGCGACTTGCCCAGGCCTTGCAGGTGCTGGTCGCCCATCACGATGCGCTGCGCCTGAACTTCCAGCACGACGGTGCGCAGTGGCTCGCCAGCCACGGCGCGGCGTCAACCCAGGAGCTGCTCTGGCAGCTCCGGGTCAATCACGACGCCGAGCTTCAGGCGCTGGCCGACCAGGCCCAGGCCAGCCTGGACCTGCAACAAGGTCCGCTGCTGCGCGCGGTGTTGTTCGACAAGGCCGATGGCAGCCAGCGCCTGCTGGTGATCATCCATCACCTGGTGGTCGACGGCGTGTCCTGGCGCGTCCTCCTGCAAGACCTGCAGGACGCTTACCGCCAGCCCACCGTGAGCTTGCCGGCCAAGACCACCGCGTTCAAAACCTGGGCCGAGCAACTGCAAGGTCTTGCCCGCGGTCCCGCGCTACCCACCGAGGTTGCGTTCTGGCAAGCACTGCACGGCACCGACAACCACCTGCCGGGCGCCAGGGTGGACGCCAGCCTGCGCAGCCGCGACGGCATTACGCTGGATACGCGCCTGGACGCCGACCTGACCCGGCGCCTGTTGCAGGACGCACCAGCGGCCTATCGCACCCAGGTCAATGACCTGCTGCTGACGGCATTGGCGCGGGTCATCACGCGCTGGACCGGGCGCCGTGAAGTGTTGATCCAGCTCGAAGGCCATGGCCGTGAAGAGCTGTTCGACCACCTGGACCTGACCCGCACCGTGGGTTGGTTCACCAGCCTGTTCCCGGTACGCCTGGTACCCGCCGAGGCGCTGGACGATTCGATCAAGCAGGTCAAGGAGCAACTGCGCGCCATCCCCAATCGGGGCGTGGGTTTTGGCGCCTTGCGTTACCTGGGCGACGCATCGGTGCGGCACACCCTGGCGGCACTGCCGGTGCCGCGTATCACCTTCAACTACCTGGGCCAGTTCGACAGTAGCCTTGAAGGCGAGCACAGCGCACTGTTTGTACCCAGTGGCGAACGTGCCGGGCTTGAGCAGCACCCGGACGCGCCGCTGGGCAACTGGCTGACCCTTAACGGGCAGGTGTTCGACGGCGAGTTGTGCCTGGGCTGGACCTTCAGCCAGCAGATGTTCGACGCCGCCACCATCCAGGCACTGGCCGACGCCCTGGCCTTGGAGCTCAAGGCGCTGATTGAACACTGCACGAGCGCCGGCCATCACGGCGTGACCCCGTCGGACTTCCCGCTGGCGGCGTTGACCCAGGTGCAAGTGGATACCCTGGCCGGCGCCTGCGAAGCCATCGAGGATATTTATCCGCTGTCGGCCATGCAGCAGGGCATGTTGTTCCATAGTCTGCTGGAGCAAGGCGGCGGCGAGTATGTCAACCAGATGCAGGTCAGCATCGACGGCCTCGATCCCGAACGCTTCCGGGCGGCGTGGCAGGCGGTGGTCGATGCTCATCCTATCCTGCGCACCGCCTTTGCCTGGCAGGGTGGTTTGCCGCAACCGGTGCAGGTGGTGCACAAGCAGCTTGAAGTACCGTTCAGCGTGCTCGACTGGCGTGAACGCAGCGACCAGCCACAGGCGCTGCAAGCGCTGGCCGCCGCCGAGCTGGCCCAGGGTTTTGACCTGAACCAGCCCGGGTTGTTGCGCCTGGTGCTGGTACGCCTGGATGCGCGTCGTTGCGAATTGTTGTACACCCACCACCACATCCTGATGGATGGCTGGAGCAACTCCCAGCTGTTGGGCGAGGTGCTGCAACGCTATGACGGCCAGGTGCCGACGCCGTCGGTGGGGCGCTATCGCGATTACATCGCCTGGCTGCAACGCCAGGACCAGCAGGCTGGCCAACAGTTCTGGCGCGCCAACCTGGCGGCACTGGAAGAGCCGACTCTGCTGGCCCAGGCGGTCAGCGACCCGGCGCAGGCGCTGGCCGGTGGTCATGGCGATCATTACCTGACACTGGATGTGGCGCAAACCCGCCGCCTGGGCGAGTTTGCCCGCCAGCAGAAAGTCACCCCCAACACCCTGGTGCAGGCCGCATGGCTGTTGCTGTTGCAGCGTTACACCGGGCAGGACAGCGTAGCCTTTGGCGCCACGGTCGCCGGTCGCCCGGCTGACCTGGCGGGTATCGAGCAGCAGGTTGGCCTGTTCATCAACACTTTGCCGGTGATTGCCAGCCCGCGTGCCGAGCAAACGGTCAGCCAATGGCTGCACGCCGTACAGGAGCAAAACCTGGCCCTGCGCGAGCATGAGCACACGCCGTTGTTCGATATCCAACGCTGGGCCGGGCACAGTGGTGACGCGCTGTTCGACAGCCTGCTGGTATTTGAAAACTACCCGGTGGCCGCAACCCTCAAGCGTGGCGCACCCCAGGGGCTGGTGTTCGGTGAGGTGCGCAGTGTCGAGCAGACCAACTATCCGTTGAGCCTGCTGGTCAGCCTGGGGGAAACCCTGACCGTGCATGTGCGCTTCATCCACGCCCATTTCAGCGTGGGCACCATCGATGAACTCAGCGAGCATTTCAGCCGCCTGCTGTTGGGCATGCTCGATCAGCCCGAACTGGCGCTGGGTGACTTGTCGATGCAAGGTGCGGCCCGTCAACGACAGGTGGTTGCGCAATGGAATCCACCGGCGGTCGATTACCCGCGCGAGCAGTGCATTCATCAATTGTTCGAAGCCCAGGCCAAGCGGGCCCCCGAGGCCGTCGCGCTGGTGTTTGGCCAACAATCGCTGACCTATGCCGAGCTTAATCAGCAGGCCAACCAACTGGCGCATCGGTTGCTGGCCGAAGGTGTCGGGCCGGATTGTCTGGTGGGGATTGCGGTGGAGCGCGGCTTGCCGATGATCATCAGCCTGCTGGCGATCCTCAAGGCCGGTGGCGCCTACGTGCCGCTGGACCCGGCTTACCCGGCCGATCGCCTGGCGTACATGATGCAAGACAGCGGCCTGAGGTTATTGATTACCCAGGCGCCGCTGCTTGGTTCGCTACCGATTCCGGGCGGCGTGCAGGCGCTGGTGCTGGAGGGCGAGGCGGGCTGGTTCGCCGGTTACCCGAGCCACAACCCACCGGCGTCGGCCGGGCCGGACAACCTGGCCTATGCGATCTACACCTCCGGTTCCACCGGCAAGCCCAAAGGCGTGATGGTGCCCCATGGCGCCCTCGGCAATTTCATTGCGAGCATGGCCCGCGAGCCGGGGCTTGCGGCGGGTGAACGGATCCTCTCGCTGACCACGTTCTCGTTCGATATCTTCGGCCTGGAGATCTACCTGCCGCTGACCGTCGGCGCCTGTGCGGTGCTGGTGGACAAAGACACCACCCTCGATCCGGACGCGATCCTCAGCACCGTCGCGAGCCAGCGCGTCAACACCCTGCAAGCCACGCCCTCGACCTGGCGCATGTTGCTCGACAGCCCGCAGGTGGCGGCGTTGCAGGGTTGTACCTTGCTCTGCGGTGGCGAAGCCCTGGCCGACGAACTGGCGGCACGCATGCTCGCCCTCGGCGGCGCGGTGTGGAACCTCTATGGCCCGACCGAGACCACCATCTGGTCGGCTGCCCACCGCCTCGACGGCCAGCCATGGTTGGGGCGGCCAATCGATAACACCGCGTTGTACATCCTCAGCCAGGACGGTGCGTTGGCCCCGGTCGGCGTGCCCGGCGAGTTGTTGATCGGCGGCGATGGCCTGGCGCGTGGCTACTTCCTGCGTCCAGGCCTGACTGCCGAGCGCTTCTTGCCCGACCCATTCGGTGCGCCCGGCCAGCGCCTGTACCGCACCGGCGACCTGGCGCGCTACCGCCCCGAAGGGGTGATCGAATACCTCGGGCGCCTGGACCACCAGGTGAAAATCCGTGGCTTTCGCATCGAACTGGGGGAAATCGAGGCGCGCATCCAGTCCCAGGACGCTGTGCGGGAAGCGGCGGTGCTGGCCCTGGACGGACCCAGCGGGCCACAACTGGTGGGCTATGTGGTACTCGCCGAACCTAGCGATAGCCCCGAACGGCACGCGGCGTTGCGCGAGTCGATCAAGGCCGGCCTCAAGCAGCACCTGGCCGACTACATGGTCCCGGCGCACCTGGTGTTTGTCACGCAGATGCCCCTGACCCCCAACGGCAAGCTGGACCGCAAGGCCCTGCCGGCGCCGGACGTCAGCCAGATGCAACGGGCCTATGTGGCCCCGGCCTCGCCGCTCGAGCAGCAACTGGCCGAAATCTGGCAGCAAGTGCTCAAGGTCGAGCGTATCGGGCTTGGCGACAACTTCTTCGACCTGGGCGGGCACTCCCTGCAGGTGGTGGTGATGTTGTCCCGCGTGCGCGCGGTGCTTGGGGTGGACGTGGCGGTGAAGGACTTTTATGCCCAGGACAGCCTTGGGGCGTTGGCCAAAACCCTGGCCGACGCGGCCCAGGGCGATGGCCTGGCCGATGACTTTGACCTGATCTTCGATGCCCTCGATGAGCTGGAGCAGGAAAACCTGGAGGAAAGCAATGCTTAACAAAACTGCGGAACTGGTGGCGCGCATCAAGGACTTGAGCGCACCCAAGCGCGCGCAACTGTTCAGCAAGCTGGAACAACAGGGGGTCAATGTCGCGCGTTTCCCGATTGTGCCGGCCAGCGAGACCGGGCCCCAGGCCCTGTCGTATGCCCAGCAGCGGCAATGGTTCCTCTGGCAGTTCGACCCCCTGGGCAGTGCCTACAACATCTGCGCGGCCCTGCGTTTGAAGGGCGAGCTGGATGTCGAGGCGCTGCAATGCAGCCTGTCGCAGGTGCTGGCGCGTCATGAAGGGCTGCGCGCCGGGTTTGTGCAGGAGGATGAGCGGGTGCGGTGCATCATTCGGCCGATTGACGCGCTGGAACTTGCGGTACAGGACGCTGCGGCGGGCGACCCCGAGTCGGTCATCAAGGCGTTTGTCCAGGTGCAGAGCAGCCAGCCGTTCGATCTGGAACACGATCTGTTATTGCGTGCCGCAGTGTTGCGCCTGGCGGACGATGAGCATGTGCTGGTGCTGACGTTGCACCACATCATCACCGATGGCTGGTCGATGCAGATCATGATCGATGAGCTACTGGCGCTGTACATCGCCCAGGTTACGGGCACGCCATGCGCGTTGCCGGCGCCGGTCATCCAGTACGCCGACTATGCCGCCTGGCAGCGGCAATGGCTGGAGGCCGGGGAAGGGCGCCGGCAGCTGGATTACTGGCGTGGCAGACTGGGCACAGAGCACGTCCTGCTTGAGCTGCCGGTGGATCGCCCGCGCCTGGGGCCGCCGGACCAGCAGGGTGCGACGCTGCCGCTGGCGTTGGACCGCGCCCTGAGCGATGGCCTCAAGGGCCTGGCGCAGCAGCAAGGGGTGAGCCCGTTCATGTTGCTGCTGGCGTCGTTCCAGGTGCTGTTGCACCGTTACAGCGGCCAGTCGGATATCCGCGTCGGCGTGCCCACCGCCAACCGCAACCGCGCCGAGACGGAGCGGGTCATCGGCTTTTTCGTCAACACCCAGGTGATGCAGGCCACGCTCGACAGCCAGCAGCCGTTTGCGGACTTTGTGCAGACCGTCAAGGCCGCCGCCCACGAGGCCCAGACCTGGCAGGACCTGCCGTTCGAGCAGTTGGTGGAGGCGCTGCAACCCGAGCGCAACAGCCTGCACACGCCGTTGTTCCAGGTCATGTTCAACCACCAGATGGAAGCTGGCCGGTTTACCGATGGCCAGCCCCTGGGCGGGTTGCTGTGCACCCCGGTCGACTCGGAAAACCGCAGTGCGCCGTTTGACCTGACCCTCAATACCTTCGACGGGCCCGATGGCCTGTCGGCGGCGCTCACCTATGCCACCGACATCTTTGACGCCTCGACTGTCGAGCGCCTGGCGCGGCACTGGCAGGCCTTGTTGCAGGGCATGCTCGATGACCCCCGCCAGCGCATTGGCCAACTACCGATGCTTACCGCCGCCGAACAACGCCTGGCGCTGCAAAGCTGGAACAGCAGCACCGCCGACTACCCTCGCCACAGCGCCATCCACCAGTTGATCGAGGCCCAGGCCGCCCGTACTCCGGACGCTGTGGCGTTGGTGTTTGATACACAGTCGTTGACCTTTGCCCAGCTCAACCAGCAGGCCAACCGCCTGGCCCATCGTTTGATCGAAGCCGGCGTGGGCCCGGATGTGCTGGTGGGCATCGCGGTGCAGCGCAGCGTCGACCTGGTGGTCGGGCTATTGGCGATTCTCAAGGCTGGTGGCGCCTACATCCCGCTGGATCCGGCGTATCCCGAGGATCGCCTGGCCTACATGATGCAAGACAGCGGCCTGGCCCTGCTGCTGACCCAGGCGCCGTTGCTCGCGCGCTTGCCGATCCCGGCCGGGGTCAGTGCGCTGGTCCTGGACCAGCCGGGTGCGTGGCTCGATGGCTACAGCGTGGAAAACCCACTGCCGCGCAGCACCGCCGAACACCTGGCCTACGTGATCTACACCTCCGGCTCCACCGGCAAGCCCAAAGGCGTGATGGTGCGCCATGGTGCGCTGACCAACTTTGTGTGCAGCATGGCCCGCCAGCCGGGGTTGCACGCCCAGGACCGGTTGCTGTCGCTGACCACCTTCTCGTTCGATATTTTCGGCCTGGAAATCTACGGGCCGCTGCTGGTCGGCGCGACCCTGGTGCTGACCGGGCAGGACATCAACCTCGACCCGCAAGCCTTGCTGGCCCTGGTCAAGCAGCAGCGCATCAGCGTGTTGCAGGCCACGCCTTCCACGTGGCGCATGCTGCTCGATCACCCCCAGGCCGAGGCCCTCAAGGGCTGCAAGCTGCTGTGCGGCGGTGAGGCGCTGCCCCTGGAGCTGGCGACCCGACTTTTGGCGCTCTCGCCCCAGGTGTGGAACCTCTACGGGCCGACCGAAACCACCATCTGGTCGGCGCAGTACCCACTCACGCCAACCCAGCCACAGCCGTGGCTCGGCGGGCCGATTGCCAATACCAGCCTGTATATCCTCGACGATAACCTGGCGCCGGTGCCGGTCGGGGTCGCCGGCGAATTGTTGATTGGCGGCGACGGCCTGGCGCGAGGTTATTTCCAGCGCCCGGCACTCACCGCCGAACGCTTCTTGCCTGACCCATTTGGTGCGCCCGGCGCGCGCCTGTATCGCACCGGCGACCTGGCGCGCTACCGCGCGGACGGGGTGATCGAGTACATCGGCCGCGTGGACCATCAGGTGAAAATCCGTGGGTTGCGGATCGAACTGGGGGAAATCGAAGCGCGGCTGTTGGAGCAACCGCCAGTGCGCGAAGCCGCCGTGGTGGTGCGGGACGTCGCTGGCCATCCGCAGTTGGTGGCGTACGTGGTTGCCGTGCAAGCGGTGAGCGATGAGCAGGCGCTGCGTGAGGCGTGCAAGCGTCAGCTCAAGGGCGACCTGCCGGAGTACATGGTGCCCAGCCATTGGGTCTTCCTCGACAGCCTGCCGCTGACTCCCAACGGCAAACTCGACCGCAAAGTGTTGCCGGCGCCGGATGCCAGCGCCCTGCAGCAACACTACATCGCGCCGCGCAACGCCCTGGAGCAGCAGATCGCCGAGGTCTGGCAGCAGGTGCTGGGCCTGGCGCAAGTGGGGGTGAGCGACAACTTCTTCGAGCTCGGCGGGCACTCGCTGCTGGCCACCCAAGTGATCGCGCGACTCAAGCAAACCCTGAGCAGCAACCCAGGCTTGCGTGACCTGTTCAACGCCCCGGTGCTGGAAGATTTTGCCGCATTGCTGGCAAGCCGCTCGGTTGTGCAGCCGGCGCAAATCGCCTTGCACGCCCATGGCCCGCGCAGCACTGCGCCCTTGTCCCTGGCCCAGCGGCGCTTGTGGGTGGCCGAGCAGTTCTCGGCCGGCAACGGCGCGTATGGCATGCCCTTGGCGTTGCGCTTGCGTGGCGAAGTCTCGCTGGCGTTGTTGATCGCAAGCCTCAAGTGCGTGGTGCAACGCCATGAGGTGCTGCGTACCGCCTATGTCGCCGACGATGACGGCGATCCACTGGCGGTGATCGCGCCTGAAGCGAATGTGGACTTCGCCGTGGTCGACCTGTCGCACCTGGACCGTATCGAACAGGAAGCCCAGGTCGCCCAGGCCACACTGGACAATACCCGGCGCCCGATCAACCTGGCGCAGGCGCCGTTGTTCCGTGGGCAGATCCTGCGCCTGGGCGCCCATGAACATGTGCTGCTGTATTCGATGCACCACATCATTTCCGATGGTTGGTCGATGGCGGTGCTGGTGGGTGAACTGGTGCAACACTACGCCGCCCTTAAGCAGGGGCGTGGCATCGATCTGCCGCCGCTGCCGGTGCAATACAGTGACTATGCGCAATGGCAACTGGCGCTGGAGCAGGCCGGGGTATTGCAGCAACAGGCCGGCTACTGGAAGGACGCCCTGGCCGGTCACCCTGGGCACCTGCTGCTACCGACAGACTTTGCGCGGCCGCCGATGCCGTCCTTCGAGGGCTCCAGCGAGTCATTCAGCGTGCCGCCGGCGTTGGGTGATGCACTGAAAAGCCTGTCCGCACGCCAGGGTGTCACGCCTTACACCACGTTGTTGGCCGCATTCCAGGTGTTGCTGCACCGCCTCGCCGCCAGCGACGACGTGCTGGTGGGCGCCGATGTGGCGGGGCGTCAGCATGCCGAGCTGGAAGGCTTGATTGGTTTCTTCGTCAATATCCTGCCCCTGCGCTCGCGCTTCGACGCCCGGGCGCGCTTCAGCGATTTCCTCGCCGCGGCCCGGGAAACCTCCCTGAGTGCCTTCGAACACCAGGACCTGCCCCTGGACATGATCGCCGAAGCCAGCAACGTGCCGCGCCACAAGGGTTTCAACCCCTTGGTGCAAGTGCTGTTCGTGATGAACAACCTGCCGGTGCACAGCGCGGGCCTGGCGGACATTGCGGTGGAAATGGTGCCCAGCCTGGGCGGTTATTCCAAGTTCGATATGGCGCTGTTTATCGACGAAGACCACGGCCAGTGGCAGGGCACCTGGCAGTACGCCAATGACTTATTCAAACAAGAGCGCATCACCGAACTTGTGAGCGCCTGGATGGGAATTCTTCAACAGATTGTCATGGATCCAGACATCCGATTAGGGGACATCATCATGCCGTCGAATACCGCTGTTGCTCCTGCCGCACCTGCCAGCCCGAAGGCCGACAAGCTGGGCAAGTTCCTCAAGAAACCGTCGAGCCCGGTGGCCAGGGCCCCGCTGCCGGCGATGCGTGAATCGCTGTTGAACGCCGACCAGGTGTTCCCGTTGCTGATGGAACCCAACGACCCGGGGCTCGACCTGGTGACCTGGGTCCAGGCCAATCGCGCCCTGGTCGAAGAGAAACTCGCGCGGCATGCGGGGATCCTGTTCCGAGGCTTCGCCATGCGTGACATCCACGACTTCGAGGCCTTTGCCGAAGCCGTCCAGCCGGGCCTGTACGGCCAGTACGGCGACTTGCCGAAGAAAGAGGGCGGCAAGAACACCTATCGCTCCACGCCTTACCCGGAAAAGAAAATGATCCTGTTCCATAACGAGAGCTCGCACCAGGATCGTTGGCCGCGCAAGCAGCTGTTTTTCTGTGAGCAACCGTCGCCCGTGGGCGGGGCCACGCCGGTGGTCGATTGCCGGCAGATGTACCTGCGTTTGCCGCAAGCGTTGCGCGATACCTTCGAAAGCAAGGGCCTGCTGTATGTGCGCACCTTCGCCGACAAGCTCGACGTGTCCTGGCAGCATTTTTTCAAGACCGAAGACCGCGCCCAGGTCGAGCAGCGTTGCGCGCTGGCTGGCATCCAGTGGACCTGGCTGGACAACGACGAACTGCAGATCCGCACCCCGTGCCCGGCGATCATCACCCACCCGGGCACCGGCGAGAAAACCTTCTTCAACCAGGTGCAACTGCACCATATCTACTGCCTGGACCCCGATGTGCGCGACGACTTGCTGGGCCTGTTCGGCCCCGAGCGGATGCCGCGCCACGTGTACTACGGCGACGGCAGCCCGATTGAAGACGCGGTGATGCAGCAACTGGGCGAACTCTACGAGGCCTGTGCGGTGCGCTTTGACTGGCGCAAGGGCGATGTGATCCTGCTGGACAACATGCTCGCCGCCCACGCCCGCGACCCCTTTGAAGGCCCACGCAAAATCGTCGTGGCCATGGGCGAAATGATCGAACGGCGCGACCTGGAAACGGTAGTGCCCTCCACACGTATGCAAACTGAAGGGACTGACGCATGAGTACGCTTAACGATGCAGGCCTGGCGCTGCTCGCCGAACAGCAGCAGCGGGTGCTGGACGCCCAGGGCGGCGCGAGCTGGGGCGACATTGCGCACCTGCTGTCTATCCAGATCAGCGGCGCGCTCGATGTGCCACGGCTGCAAGCGGCGTTTAGTGGATTGCGCCAGCGTCACACAGCGCTCGCGGCGCGTTTGGCGACCGCGCCCGGTTACCGTGGCCTGCGGCAGTTCTTTGATGCCGGGGCGGCGAATGGGGCACTGGCGGTGGATGAGTCCAGTAACACCGCGCAGGTCCTGGCGCTGTGGTGTCAGCGCCCGGTGAGCTTGGCGTCCGGAGTGTTTTTTGAGGGCCTGTTGCAGCGTATCGACACGCAGCACTGGCAACTGACCCTGGGCCTGGCGGGTTTTATCGGCGACCAGGCCAGCCTGGAAATTCTCTATCAAGACCTGTGCACAGCCTATGAGCAGGGCAGTTGCAGCGTGGACGAGGAACTGGGGCAGTTTGCCCAGTACCTGGAATGGCACGCAGAAGTGGTGCTTGACGAAGACGCGGATACCGCCAAGGCCTATTGGAAAACCTACCTGGCGGGCGCTGGCGCGCTGGCGCCGGACTTGCCGGGCCGCTACGCCAATACCGTGCAGGGCAAGGCCGTTGGGCAGTCCCTGAGTACCGACCTTGACCCGCGCGTGTTGGCGCGCCTGGGCCAGTTGGCGACCCAGCACGGCACCCAGGTGACCACGCTCTTGCAAGCCGCCTGGTGGGTGCTGCTGGCGCGGATCAGCGGGCGCGAAGGGTTTGTCGCAGGCCTGCGGCATGACGCGCGCGCGGACTATGAGTTCTTCGCGCCGACCGTGGGCCTGTTGCAAAGAACCCTGGCGCTGCACCTCGACCTGGCGCCGACGGCCTCGTTCAGCAGCGTCCTGGCGCAGTTGGCGGGGGTGCTGGACAGCCATGGCACCTGGCAGGAATATGCGCCGCTCGACGCTGGCCTGCCGCTGACCCATGGCTTTGGCGTGCGCCGCCAGCCGGCAGCGCGCGCAGTGGGGGCATGCACTTGGAGTGGCGCCTACAGTGCTGATCTGCGGCCGCTGTTTGAACTGGCGCTGAATGTCGATGTGGAGGAGGGCGGCGCGGTTACCGGGCTGTCGCTGGACTATGCCGCCGCCGTGTACAGCCAGGCATCGATGCACACGCTGCTGGCGCAGTATCAAGTGCTGCTGGCCAGTGTGCTGGAGCAGCCGGACGCGGCCATCGCTACCTTGAGCCTGTTGGGGGAAGCGGAGCGCCAACGCTTGCTGGCATTCAATCCTGCGACCCAAGTGCTGGAAGAGCGGGTGCTGTTGCCCGAGCATATTCTCAATTGGGCCGAAATCACCCCGGATGCGCTGGCGTTGGTGGCGGGTGGGCAATCGTTGAGCTATGCCGGGCTGGACGCCGGTGTGCGCCAACTGGCCGGCCGTCTGCGCCAGCACGGCGTTACTGCGGGCGGTATCGTCGCCCTGGCGTTGCCGCGCGGCGTGGCGCAGGTGCTGACCATTCTTGCCACCTGGCGCACAGGGGCCGCCTACCTGCCGCTGGACCCCAGCTGGCCCGCGGCCCGCCAGGCCCAACTGGTGGCGCAGGCCGGCGCGCAACTGCTGGTCACCCAGGGCGCGGCACCGGATGGATTGGGCTGTGCGGTGCTGGATCTCGATCAACCGGTGCAGCAGCCGTTGCCGGAAGGGCCGAGCGCGAACCTGCAAGGCCAGGACGCGGCCTATGTGCTGTTTACCTCCGGCACCACCGGTGTACCCAAGGGCGTGGTGGTTGAGCATCGGCAATTGCTCAACTATGTCGCGGGTGTCAGCGGTGAGCTGGACCTGGCCGCCTGCCGGCACTTCGCTCAGGGCTCAACCGTCGCCGCCGACCTGGGCAATACCAGCCTGTTTGGTGCGTTGTACAACGGCGCCACCTTGCATATCGCTGATGACGCCACGATGCAGGATCCGCAGGCGTTTGCAGCGTTTATCCAGACCCAGGGCATCGACTGTCTGAAAATCGTCCCGTCCCATCTTGCGGCCTTGCTCGAAGCACCGCAGCCGACAGTACCGGCGACCCTGATCCTCGGCGGCGAGGCCATCGGCCAGGGGTTGGTGGCGCGCATCTTCAACCTGCGCGCCGATTGCCGCCTGTTCAATCACTACGGCCCCACCGAAACCACCGTCGGCGTCGCCGTGCATGGGATCAGCCCGGACGACTTGCAGCAGATGGCGATTGCCCTGACTCGGGTGCTGCCAAACAACCAGTTGTACATCCTCAACGAGGACCAGCAACTGGTGGCCAGCGGTGAACTGGGTGAGCTGTATATCGGCGGCCAGCAATTGTGCCGAGGCTATCTGAATGACCCGGTGCAGACCGATGCCGCGTTTATCAGCAGTCCGTTCGCCCCTGGCGAGCGCCTGTACCGTAGCGGCGACCTGGCCCGTTACCTGCCCCAAGGTGGCATCGCCCTGTATGGCCGGCGCGACCACCAGGTGAAGGTGCGCGGGTTCCGTATCGAACTGGCAGAGATCGAACAACACCTGCTGCGTGCCCCAGGAGTGAGTGAAGCCGTGGTGCTGCTGGCGCAGGATGAGCCGGTAGCCTTTGTACTGCCGAGCCAGGACGCGCCAGCGCACTGGCTGCAAACCCTCAAGCAGCACATGGCCGAGCACTTGCCGGCGGTGATGGTGCCGCGTCAGTACCAAGTGGTGCAGCACATGCCCCGCCTGGGCAATGGCAAAGTCGATCGCCAGGCCTTGCAGCGCCTGGAGCCCATCGATGAAGACGACAGCTTCGCCGAACCCCAGGACGCCCTCGAAGCCTTGCTGGCCAGCCGCATGGCCCAGTTGCTGGGTCGTGACCGCCTGGGCCGCGACCGCGACTTTTTTGCCGCCGGTGGCCATTCGCTGCTGGTGATCAAGCTGGTGGCGGGGATTCGCAAACTGCTGCACTGCGAAGTCCATCCCGGCATCGTGTTCGACCACCCAAGCCCCGGCGAGCTGGCCCAGGCCCTGCGCGCCCAGGAAGACAGCCCTGGCCAACTGGAAAAACTGGCCCAGGCACGTTTGCGCCTGGATGCATTGAGCCCAGAGGAGAAGGCCGCGTTACTGGAGAAGGCGCGCCAACAGGCGGCAGTGCAGAGCTGAGACGGTTGCGGGCGCTGGCGGTCAGTCAGCGCCCGCACGTTTTATGCTGTTGCGAACGATTCTCATAAATTGTAGTCTAGCGCCCCCTATGTGTGCCCTGCACACGGATGCCCATGGAGTGTGCGTTGGATAATCTGGATCGGTTGTTTCGCCTCTATCATCGCGAACTGCAGCAGATTGCCTACCGTCGGCTGGGCGACCGGGAAATGGCGGCCGACCTCATGCAGGACGCGTTCGTGCGCTACGTCGGCCTGGACCGGCAGCAGCGCACCCATACCATCACCAATCCGCGGTTTTTCCTGATTCGCGTATTGCGTAACCTGATCATCGACCTGGGCCGCAGCCGCACACGGCGCGGGCCGATGGACTCGCTGGAGGATGTGCAACACGAGTTGCTCGACCCATGCCCGGGCCCTGCGGCACTGGTGGAAATGCGCCAGCAATTGCAGCTGTTGCAGCAGGCGTTGGGAGAATTGTCCGAGAACAGCCGCCAGGCCTTGCTGCTCAACCGCCTCGACGGCTTGGGCCATGCGGCGATTGCCAAGCAACTCGGGGTGTCTCCCAGTATGGTCAGCAAATACATCATGAGCGCGGTGCTGCATTGCGCCCGGCGTCTTGGGATGACCGAGTGACACTGGAAAAACCTTCACCATTGCTGACCGAGCAGGCGTTGCAATGGCTGGTCGACCTGCATTCGGGCAGCCCCGAGGCACCGACCTGGGACGCCTACCTGCAGTGGTGCGAAACCTCGCCCGAACACCAGCGTGCCGCCCATGCGGCGGAACGACTGTGGGAGAGCCTGGGCAGCGCACTGGAGCGCCCACCTGGATCGTCACGCCGCTTGTTGCAACTGGGGCTGGTCGTCGCATTGAGCCTGGCGGGCGGCTTGTCCTGGCAGGCGGAGCAACACGGCTGGATGGCGGACCAGGTGACCGGCCTGGGCGAGCACCGCCGCGTCACACTGGACGACGGCTCACACCTGGAACTGGCGCCGCGCACCCGGGTGGATATCGACATGCAAGGTGGTCGCCGGGTGCTGCATCTGTATACCGGCGAACTGTTCGTCCAGGTTGCCCCCGATACCCAACGCCCCTTCGAAGTACGCGCCGGGCGCGGCAGCCTGCGCGCGCTGGGCACTGGCTTCGACGTGCGACGCGAGGGCGAGCAGGTGCGGATGGTCGTCACCGAACACACCGTGCGCGTGACATTGGACGGCGACCCGCAGACCACCGATGTCGAGGCCGGACAGGCCGTGCAATACGGCCCGGACGGCCGCGCGCGCACCCAACCGGCCGACGTCGGCACCGCCACGGCCTGGCGCCGCGACAAACTGGTGTTCAACCGCCAACCCCTGGGCGAGGTGCTGGAGCAACTGGGTCGCTACCATCGCGGCGTGATCTGGGTCCGCGACAACAGCCTGCGCGACCTGCCCGTGACCGGCATCATCGCCACCGACGATACCGACGCCCAACTCAAACTGCTGCAACGCACCCTGCCACTGCGGGTGCGCCTGCTGCCGTGGCTGACCGTGATCGAGCGCGACGACTCGCGCCGACAGTAACCCATGCGCAAAAAATACGCTGGCCGCCGCTGTCGGGTTTCAGAAGGCTGACGTCTTTCCTGTTGAGATTGATTTTTATTTGGCTGATTTCAGCAGGGGGAGCGTTATGCAGCATCTGATCAGGCACACCGCCTTGAGCCTGGCACTAGCCACGGCCAGTGCCGTGGGAATAAGCCTGCCGGCACAGGCGGCGCAGCAGCAGAAGACCGACAACCGGGCCTACGATATCGAAGCCGGTCAACTTGACCAGGTACTGACGCGCTTTGCCGAGCAATCCGGGTTGCGGTTGATGGTCGTCAGCGAGTGGGTGGCGGGTCAGCAGTCGCAAGGGTTGAAGGGGAACTACCCGGTGCAGCAGGGGCTTGACCGGTTGTTGCTGAACAGCGGCCTGGTCGCCCGGCTCAGTGATGATGTGATCTTGATTGAAAAGGCCCCGGTGCAGGGAGGGGCGGTGGAGTTGGGGGCTACCACGATTCAGGGGCAGGGGATGGGGGAGATGACGGAGAATTCGGGGTCGTACACCACCGGCCTGACCAGTATCGGCTCGAAGACTCCGACCAGCCTGCGGCAGACGCCGCAGTCGGTGTCGGTGGTGACTGCGAAGGTTATTGAAGAAAAGCGCATGACCGACCTGGCCGAAGCGATGAAAACCACGCCAGGCATTACGGTCACCAACAATAACTTCCGGTTGTCAGACTTCTCCTCTCGAGGCTTCAACATCGAGAACATTCAAATCGACGGTGCCGCTCCCATGGCCCTGGGTACCACGTCGGGAAGTTTCTATTCCAACAAGAGCTACGACCTGGTGGAGTATGACCACGTTGAAGTCTTGCGGGGTGCGTCCGGGTTGTTCGGCGGTACAGGCGATCCAGGCGGCATGATCAACCTGGTACGCAAGCGCCCGTTGGATGCCTACCAGTTAAAGATCGATGTCTCGGCGGGGAGTTGGGACAACTACCGCACGCAGATGGATGTCACCGGACCTTTGGGGTTTGACGGCAAGCTTCGTGGGCGCATGGTGGCGGCCTACACGGATCGCCAATACATGGCTGATGATCGCGCCCTGGAAAAGCCGATTTTCTACGGGGTGTTGGAAGCGGATATCACGGATGACACACGACTGACCCTGGGTGGGCGTTCTGAACGCATCCACGAGACGGGTTCAGGTACGGGCTTGCCGCGTTACCTTGATGGCCGGGATCTAGGACTTTCGCGAAGCGCCAGCCTGACACAGAACTGGGCGTACCTGGATGGTCGATCCCAGGAAATCTTTGGCAAGATCGATCATGAGTTCAACGAGAACTGGAAGGGGAACGTTTCCTATACCCAGACCCTGGATTCAGGGTTTTCCAAAAGCGCGTTCTCATTTGGCGCGGTTGATCCTGCGACCATGACAGGGCCAAATACCGGGGGCTCTAATAACAAATATCGTAGCGATCAAAAGCTGTTTGATGTGAATCTCGCCGGCAAATTCGAGGCAATGGGGTTGCAGCACGAACTCCTTGTGGGGATGGATCACCAGAAGATCACCAGTTCATGGGCGGGGACTGCCCAGGCCACTGGGTCGGGTGTGCCAATCGATGTCTTTAACCCAGCACCATGGCCACAGCCCGACACCGACAAAGATTTTTTCCACCGTTTTAGCCCTAACACCCAAGTGCAGTACGGCCTGTATTCCACCCTGCGTTTGCAATTGGCCGCGCCGTTGCACCTGATTGTCGGTGCTCGTGCGCAACGTTATAAATTCGATCAACTCTATCGTTCCCGCGACAAGGGGGTCTGGGGTACTGATTCAGATGTTTCTGTTCGCGAACCCACGAAGGTGGTGCCTTACGGCGGCATCGTCTATGACCTCACGGATGAATGGTCGACATACGCCAGTTATTCCGAGATTTTCAAACCACAGCAAACCAAACTGATGGGGCCGTATCCAGGCAGCCCTATCGAGTCCATGACGGGCAAGACCTATGAAACGGGGGTCAAGGGAGAACTGTGGGGCGGGGCTGTCAATACGTCGTTTGCGCTTTACTACACCAGCCGTAAAAACGAGGCAGTACTTGATCCTCGCTACGAAGCGTCCAGTGTGCTGCACGGCGGTAACTGCTGCTACCTACCTCAAGGCGAGGTAACCAGCAAGGGTGTTGATATGGAGTTCACCGGCGAAGTATTGCCGGACTGGAACGTACTGGCCGGTTACACCTATAACCACAACCGCAATCGCACTCAAGCCAAAGTGTTCAGCAGTGTGACACCCAAGCATCAGGTCAAACTCTGGTCTACCTACCGTCTGCCAGGCGTATTCAATGACCTGAAGGTGGGTGGCGGCGTGAATCTACAGAGTGCTACGGATGTCAGCGGGACAACCTGGTTTGCCCCTCAAAAGCGGTATTACGATTTTAAATACAGCCAGTCCGGATACGCCGTCTGGGACGCCATGGCCGAGTATCAGTTGGATGAGAACTGGAGCGTGCTTTACAACATCAATAACCTGTTCGACAAGCATTACTACAGCAAACTGGGGACACCGTCCTCGGGCAACTGGTATGGCGACGAACGCAACCACATGGTGACCTTGCGCGGTACTTTCTGGTAAGCACGGCTTGAAATGAAAAAGGACATCGTGAGATGTCCTTTTTTGTTTCTGTTACAAAGTGATTGAGAATCCTTCTAAATTATTTTTATCCCGAACGTTCATTAATGGCTCGATACCGATTCAAGTCAAAACCGTCCCTCTGCAACAGGGAGTGGGGTCTGGACGGTTTAACTAAATTCAGGTCATTCCGCCTCAAGAGTGGGAGGCCTTCGACATTAATGACATATCTGGGGCTAAACCAAACAATGAAACGCGAGAGTAAAAGGTTCAGGCAAAAACTCTTCAGTGCTTCCCTCTCTTCCTGCCGCAGTTGCGTGTCGGTGGCGGTCCTTGGGTTGGCTCTCAGTGTCTGCGGCGTGGCTTTCGCCCAGCCCATACAGGTGAATGTGCCAGCCCAGTCGCTGGACAAGGCGCTGACCGAGCTGGGCAAGCAGACCGGCCTGCAAGTGCTTTTCGGGCCGGATATGGTCGCGGGCAAGAAGTCCACCGCCGTCAATGGCAGCCTGGAACCTGCAGCTGCGCTTGAAGCACTGCTCAAAGGTGCAGGCCTGACTTTCAGGATTGAAAACAACACGGTCATCCTCAGCCCTGAAAACGGCGCGAGTACAACACTGGAGTTGGGAACCACCACCATCCAGGGCCAGGGGATGGGAGAAATGACGGAAAACTCCGGTTCCTATACCAGCGGCCTTGTCAGTGCCGGTTCCAAAACGCCTACCAGCTTGAAGGATACGCCGCAGTCGGTGTCGATCATCACCCAGCAGCTTCTGGAAGACCGGCGCATTGTCGATCTGTCCGATGCGATGCGACGCACGCCGGGCATCACCGTTAAAAATGCCAACTACCGCCTGCCGCAGTTCATCTCTCGTGGTTTCCGCATCGATAACATTCAGATTGATGGTGCTTCGCCGATGGACATCGGCTCTGGTGTAGGGACGTTCTATGCCAACCAAACCTATGACATGGCCGAGTTTGACCATATCGAAGTGCTGAGGGGGTCGTCTGGTCTTTTTGGTGGTACTGGTGATCCGGGCGGTATTATCAACCTCGTGCGAAAACGTCCGCTGGACTACTTCCAACTCAAGTTCAATACCTCGGCGGGTTCCTGGGACAACTACCGTAGCGAAGTTGATGTAACGGGGCCGATGGCCTTTGACGGCAAGTTGCGAGGGCGTGTGGTGGTGGCCAATACCGACCGCCAATACTTCATGGATAAGCGTAGTACCGAGAAGCCTTTCATCTATGGGGTACTGGAGGCGGACGTGACTGACACCGCCAGAGTTACCGTCGGTGGCCGTTATGAGAAGACCCATGAAAATGGCACGGGGGATGGTTTGCCTCGATTCAGTACCGGCGAGGATTTGAAACTCAAGCGCAGTAGCTGGTACACGACCAATTGGGCATATGCGGATATCAGTACCCAGGAAATGTTCGCCAAATACGACCAGGATCTGGCGAACGACTGGAAACTCAACGTTTCTTTCACCAATACCCTCAACAAATCCGATACCAAAGGTGTGTTTCTATGGGGGGCTCCGGACCCGATCACCCTTGAAGGCGCTACTTGGGGAGGGAGTTTCGTCAGAAGTTGGAGCGAGCAGTCGTTGTTTGATACCAACGTGTCCGGGAAATTTACTGCGTTCAATCGTGAGCATGAGCTGTTGATTGGTGCGGATGCGCAGAAAGTGACCAGTCGCTGGCGCTCGACGTGGGGCATGGCTGGGTTCTATCCCATCGATGTCTACAACCCGGATGTACCGGCACTCCCGCCTTCCAGTATCGGTAGTGCCCTGGAGCGTGACTACAGCCCCAATACTCGTAAACAGTATGGTTTGTACTCGACCTTACGCTTGCAATTGACTGATCCGCTCAAACTGATTCTCGGTGCCAGAGTGCAACGCTACAAGTTCGAACAGACCTACAAGACCGTAAATGATAGTACGGGCGCCTGGGATGTTCAGTCCCAGAGTAATCATCGTGAACCCACCAAGTTGGTTCCCTTCGGTGGTTTGGTATATGCCCTTGATGACGAATGGTCGGCGTACGCCAGCTATTCGGAAATCTTCAAGCCCCAGGCCCAGCAACTGCAAGGCCCAAGTACTTCTGGAAAAGTCCTGGAACCCATGGTTGGCAAGACTTACGAAACCGGCATTAAGGGTGAACTCTACGGCGGAACGCTGAACGTTTCGGCTGCGCTGTTCTATACCAAGCGAGAGAAGGAGGCGATTCAAGATCCGCGGTACGCGGCGGAATCAGTCTTGTATGGCGGCAGTTGCTGCTATCTCGCCCAAGGCGAGATCGTCAGCAAGGGGCTTGAGCTTGAAGCCAGTGGTGAGGTGTTACCTGGGTGGATGGTGATGGGTGGGTACACCTTGAACCTTACAGACAATGGTACCAAGGACACTTTCCTCACTACGGTTACACCCAAGCATTTGGCGAAGTTGTGGACCGCGTACACGTTGCCTGATCGCCTTTCTGACTGGAAAATCGGTGGTGGTGTCAACATCCAGAGCGCCAGCTATGCCAGCGGGACTGCCTACCGGGTCAGAAAAAATCCGACGGAGAATTACTACGATGTCTACGATGAGCGGCCTTTTGATATGGTTCAGGGCGGCTACGCCGTATGGGACGCCATGGTCGAGTACAAAGTCGATGAAAACTGGACTGTCGCCCTCAATGGCAACAACCTGTTTGACCGCAAGTACTTCGAGACCCTGAAGACTTCCGAGTACGGTAACTACTATGGCGAACCGCGTAACTACATGTTGACGGTACGCGGCACGTTCTAGGTTCCCATCAGGCGTCGCAAAAAAGCCACCTCGATCGAGGTGGTTTTTTTTGCCTGTTTTTACCTGGTTAAAGCTGGTCCAGCCAACTGTCTACCGCACTGTAAATCCCTGCAATGTCTCCAGTGATACCGGACATACGCAGAAAGTCATGGGTCAGGCCGTTTTGTGTCAGCAAGGTCACTTGGGTGCCCGTGTTCCTCAGAAGCTGCGCATACTCCAGACCTTCGTCATACAGAGGGTCATATTCGGCCAGGCTGATATAGGTCGGCGCCAAGGCAGTCAGTCCCTGGGTCAGCAATGGCGAGGTACGCCAGTCGCCACGTTGCTCGGCGTCAGGCGTGTAGTTTCGATAAAACCATTGCAGTGTCTCGCTCTCCAGCAGGAAGCCTTCGCCATAACGCTGGTGGGAGGGGCGGGTTCGCTGGGTATCAGCGACCGGGTAGAACAGCAACTGAGCCTGGGGCATAAGCATCATATTTTCAGGCTGTTGCACGGCGCTGATGGCCAGGACAGTTGCCAGGGTTGCACCGGCACTGTCGCCCGCGACGGTCACCTGAAGTGAGTCCAGATGCAGCTCGGCACCCTGACGTGCGAGCCAGTTTGCACTGTCTATAGCGTCATTCACTGCCGCAGGAAACGGATACTCAGGCGCCAGGCGATAGGCCGGCGCCAGTACTGCATGACGGCCGCTGGCAGCCAGGCGTCGGCAGATCGAGTCATGGGAGTCGAGACTGCCGACCACATAACCGCCTCCATGAAAATACAGGATCACCGGCAGCACGCTCTGCTCTGTACCGGTCTTGCGGTAGAGGCGGGCAGCCAGCTGTTGACCGTCGCGAGTGGGGATCTGTAACGAGTGGACACTGATCGCCCCGGGCGGGCTGGGGTCGAGAATCTTTGAGGTCAGGTCGAACTCGGTACGCGCAGCTTGTGGTGTGAGTTGGTGCATCGGTTGGCTTTTGCCGCTCAGGCGGCCCATCTCGGCCAGTTCCAGAAAACCTTCGAGGTCAGGGTCCAGAGGCATTGCGTGTTCCTTATCAGGTAGTGCCAAACAAAAAAACGCCCCGCACGACAGGTCCGGGGCGGTAGCAGGTTAACCGGTCACCGTTTCACGCTGCGTCAATTGCTGGAGCAGGCTGTGCAGCAGTTGGCTGTTGTTGAGCATCTGGTAATGCCCGGCGACGATCCGCTCGTCCAGCACACTGCCCGCTACCGGGTTGGCGAAGTCTGGGGTACTGGCGTCGCAGGCCCACCAGCAACTGGCTGCGGCACGTGTCTGGGGCAGCGCCGTCAGTCCCAGGGAAAGTGCCTTGAGCTTCATCGCGACCATAAATGTATGGGCCAATTCCTCGACGCTGATATCACTGAACGCTGAAGGGCCGGTGACTTGTTGACGGATATCCGTGATCAAGCCCTCCAGCCTCGCATGAGGGCTGTCGGCGGGCAATTCCACTACAGGCAGGTGCTCGGTAGCTTGGCCGAAGATCACTGCGAGGAAACCACGCAAGTCTTCGCCCCAATCCAGATCGGCCGCAACCGGGGCGGCGCAAGGGATAAAACTGTCGACCAGTCCCAGGAACTCTACTTCCTGGCCCTGCTTTTCCAGTTCCTGAGCTACCAGTACGGCGAGGGTTCCCCCCAGTGACCAACCGACCAATTGATAAGGCCCCTGGGCCTGTTTCTGGCGGATGTACTGGGCGTAGTCGATAGCCATGGACGCCAGCGATTCGTCCTGCCAATCACGGTCGAGCAGCATCCGGCATTGCAGGCCATAGACGCTGCGCTTGCCCTCCAGGCGACGGGCGAGAGTGTCATAGTCGAACACTGTGCCAAAGCCAGCATGCAAGCAAAATAGCGGTTGGGCGTGGGAGACGCGGCTATTGAGCAGCAGCAAAGGATCCAGGTCGGTGGCCGGGGCAAAGCCCGACAATTCGGCAATGGTCGGTTTGCCGATCATGTCCCGCAATTTCAGTTCAAGCCCCAGCTCAGGCATGCTGCGCACTTTGGACAGCACCTTGAGGATCCGTAGTGAGTCGCCGCCTAGTTCGAAGAAGTTGTCGGTCACGCCTACAGTTTCCAGTTCCAGCACTTGCTGCCAGATGGTCGCCAGGGCGTGCTCAGTTGCATTGCGCGGAGCCACAAACTCACGGCCCTTGAAGTCCGGATCGGGTAGAGCCTTGCGGTCGATCTTACCGTTGGGGTTAAGCGGCAAAGCAACCAGGCGGATGATCTGCGCGGGCACCATATAGTCCGGTAAATCGGCCTGGAGCAAACCCCGCAACCGCTCTGCAGGTGCCTCATCTGCTGGCGTCACGACGTAGCCGATCAGTTGCTTGCTGGCCCCTGTCTCGCGAGCGACAACGACCGCATCCTGCACTCCAGGAATATCCCGTAGCCTGGATTCGATTTCGCCGAGTTCGATGCGAAATCCACGGATTTTCACCTGGTTGTCCAGGCGACCCAAATAGTCAACCACGCCGTCATGGCGTTGTCGTACCAGATCGCCGGTACGGTATAGACGTGAGCCGTCGGCAGCGAATGGGTCAATGACAAACCGTTCGGCCGTCAGCCCCGGACGCTGGTGGTAACCCCTGGCCACGCCCTCACCACCGATGTACAACTCACCGGCTGCTCCCTCGGGCAAAGGATTGAGGTGCTCGTCGAGGACATACAATGTGCGATTGCCAACACGTGTCCCAATCGGTGCGTACACCGCGCCGCAGGTCTCATTGGCGGCGGCTTTCCACAGCAGCGGCGTCACCACGGTTTCGGTAGGGCCATAGCCATTGGTCAAATACGCAGGTTTGAGGGACTGCTTGACCAGCTCAAAGTTGGCATCAGCCACCGCATCCCCGCCAAAGCAGTAAATGCGTACCGGCGGCGGCGCCTTGCCACAATCACGGGCGTACTCCGCCAGTTGTTGCAGATAGGCCGGTGGGAAGCAGGCAATGCTGATCTTATGGGCGTGCAAGGCGTGCCAGGTTTCCTCGGGAGTCCATAGGCGGTTTTCGCGAACCACCAACTGGCCGCCGTGGGTCAAAGTACTGAGCCAGCGCTCCTGGGCCCCGTCAAAGGCAAACGACATGAACAACAGCTCGCGGGTGGCACTATCCATTTCATAGCGTTGACCGATAGCTTGGCAGTGCATGCGGATCTGCCCGTGACTGACCGCCACACCCTTGGGTTTGCCGGTAGAGCCGGAGGTGTAGATCAGGTAGGCGAGGTTGTCGGCATCGATCAGCGGTGCCGGGCAGCTATCGGGCTGTGTTGCCAGTGACAGGGTATCGAGCTCAATCAGTGTGGGCGCCCACGGCTGGTCGAAGCGTTCGCGCAGCGGGCTCTGGGTCAGCAGCACCCCCATGGTCGAGTCTTCGACAATCCACTTCACCCGATCTTCTGGGTAGTCGATATCCAGCGGGACGTAAGCGCCGCCAGTCTTCATCACGGCGTAGAAGGCGACAATTACGTCCACCGAGCGTTCCAGGGCAACGCCAACGAAGGTTTCCGGTCCCACCCCCTGGGCGATCAGGTGATGGGCCAGACGATTGGCGCGTTGCTCAAGTTGGCCGTAGGTCAGCCGGTTTTGTTCGCAGGCTACGGCCACGGCATCGGGATTGCTGTCGGCATGCCTGCAAATCTGTTGTGCCAGTAGTTGTTGGCCATGGGGCTCGGTCGTCAGTTGATTGCGTTGCCACAACGTCCGTTGCTCTTCGGCGCTCAACATGGACAGGCTGCCCAGGGTCGCCGCCGGGTTGCCCAGCATGGCCAGCAACAGGGTTTCAAAGCTACGGCGCAGTTGCTCCACGGCCTGGACGGTGAAGCGGTTGCGTAGGTACATGAACTCGACGGTCAGGCGACTGCCAAGGTTGACCGCCAGGTCCATGGCGAAGGTAGTGACGTCCTGGCTCTTGGTTTCACCGAACCTGAGATCATCTTGCTCGGCCTCTTGCAGGCGCTCGTCCACCGGGTAGTTCTCGAACACGATGATGCTGTCGAACAACGCCTGGCCACCTTGGCCGGACCAGCGTTGCACATCGGCCAGTGATGCGTGTTCGTGATCGCGTACTTCCAGATTGTAGCTTTGCAGCTCTAGTAACCAGTCGCCCACCGTCTGCTGCGGCTGCGGGGTCTGGATGATCGGCAAGGTGTTGATGAACAACCCCAGGATCTCGTCCGAGGCCGCAAGGCCTGGTGGCCGACCGGCGACGGTACTGCCAAAGCACACGCTGTCTTGCCCGGTGTAACGCTGTAGCAATAGTAGCCAAGTCGCCTGGATCAGGGTGTTGGGAGTTACGCGCAGACGCTGCGCCTGATCTTTCAAACGCAGGGTTTGTTGCGCATCCCAGTTGAGATAGAGCGCCTGATGACCGTCGTTTTCCTGGCCGGGACGCGGAGACAGGCTATTGGCAAGCACGGTAGGGCCATTCAGCCCTTGCAGCTTGTGCTTCCAGAACGTTTCCAGCGATGCCTGCGGTTGGGCTTGCAGCCAGGCAATGTAGTCGCGGTACTTGCCGCGTTTGTGGCTCTGGGACTTGCCGTTGTAGACCTCGAACACTTCTGCGAGCAGGCGTGAGCTGCTCCAGCCGTCTAGCAGAATGTGATGGTTAGTCCAAATCAGGTAGAGCTTTTCGGCCGCCAACTTGACCAGCGTCAGGCGCATCAGGGGCGCGCAGAGCAAGTCGAAGCCTTCACGACTGTCGGCTTCGACTTGTCCTTGCAGGTCTTGCGCCGAGACTTCCCGCTCCTGCCAGTCAAGAACCCGTAGGGGCAGGACGGCGGTTTTGAACACCAGTTGCAGCGGCTCATTCAGATGGCTGGCGGCCCAGAAGCCGGTACGCAGGATTTCATGGCGCTCGATGACGGTATTCCAGGCGCAGGTAAAACGCGCGATATCCAGGCCACTGACCGGTACTGCTGTCTGATTGATGTAAGCCGCAGCCTCCGACGCTTCGAGGGTGTGGAACATCATGCCTTGCTGCATCGGCGAGAGAGGGTATATGTCCTCGATCTGCCGGACCGGGATACTCAGCGTATCCAGTTGTGCCTGGCTCAACCCAGCTAGCGGGAAGTCAGACGGCGTAGCGCCTTGATGCCTGGTATCGCAGCAGTAGGCAATCAGTTGTTCCAGTGCTTGCAGGCAACTATTGGCGAGGGTCTGGATAACCTCGACAGGGAAAACGTCGAGACTGAAGATCCAGCCCATGCTCAGCTGATTGTTGTAGACCTGGCTGTTGACGGTCAGCCAGTTGTCTAGGGGGGCTTCATTGTCCTTTTCAGCCCCCTGTGCTTCGCCCGACGGGGAAAACAGCGCACCTTGGGTATTGTCGAAGCTGCCATCGAACTGGCCCAGGTAGTTGAAGGTAATGCGCGGCATCGGTAATGCACCCAGGCGTGCCTGAGCCTGAGTGTCGCCCAGGTAGCGTAAAACACCAAAACCAATGCCTTTTTCGGGAATGGCCCGTAGTTGTTCCTTGACCTGCTTGATGGCGTCGCCAAGGTCAGAGTGGGCGGTCAACTTGACCGGGTACAGGCTGGTGAACCAGCCCACGGTGCGGGTCAGGTCGATGTCATCGAACAATGCTTCGCGGCCATGGCTTTCCAGCTGTATCAGTACGTTTTCACGGGCGGTCCATTGGCTGACAGCACGGGTCAGGGCGGTCAGGAGCAGGTCATTGATCTGCGTGCGGTAGGCGCCAGGAGCTACCTGCAGCAACTGTTGGGTCAAGGCTTTGCTCAGTTGGACATTGACGGTAGTCGCCTGGCTATGCCGCTGGCTGCCTTCAGGGTTGGCCTGAGGCAGGTCGTGACTGGTTGTGTCCAGTTGCTGTTCCCAGTAGGCCAGTTCCTGCTGCAGGACCTCATGCCGGCCGTAGGCCTGCAACTTCTCGCCCCAGGTTTTGTAGGCACTGGTCTTTTCTGGCAAAGCGATAGCCTGGCCCGTTTGCAATTGGCGGTAGGTGCTTTGCAGGTCATCGAAAAGGATGCGCCAGGACACGCCATCGATCACCAGGTGATGGATCGCCAGCAACAGGCGCTGGCTACCATCGCTCAGGCTAACCAGTACCGCTCGCAGCAGCGGCCCTTCTTGCAGGTTCAGGCTGCTTTGGGCTTCGTCACCCAAAGACTGCAATTGCGTGGTGTCGTCAATCCGGGTTTGCCATAGCACCGAGACCGTGCTCGGGCGGTATTCGGCGTGCCAGCCATGTTCAGCCTGTGTGAAACCCAGGCGTAGGGCATCGTGGTGCTGGATCAGGGCGTCTAGGGCCTGCTCCAGCAATTGTGGGTCCAGGGGTGTGGCAGGTTTGAGCAAGACCGACTGGTTCCAGTGGTGACGCTGGGGGATGTCGGTGTCGAAGAACAGGTGCTGGATGGGCAGCAACGGTGCCAAGCCTGTGACCGGGCCCTGATCGATCGCGAGGTCCTGTCCATGGGTTTTCGCCACGCTGGCCAGGCCCTGGATGGTCTGGTGCTGGAACAGTTCCTTGGGGGTGAAGTGGATGCCGGCCTGACGCGCGCGGCTGACCACTTGGATAGATATGATCGAGTCGCCGCCCAGTTCGAAGAAGTTGTCGTTCAGACCGATTTTTTCCAGCTTGAGCACTTCCTGCCAGATATCGGCGATGCGCTGTTGCAGATCGTTTTGCGGCGCCACATACGTGTGCAGGGCCTGGCTGACATCTGGCGTGGGCAGGGCCTTGCGGTCGAGTTTGCCGTTGGGCGTCAGAGGCAGGTTGGCCAGGAACACCCAGTGGCTGGGCACCATGTACTCAGGCAGGCTTTCCTTGAGTTGGCGTTTGAGGGTGTCACGCAGTTGCGCCTGTGCTGCCCCGTCGCCAAGGGGGCCTGCGGTGGTGGCATAAGCGACCAGTTGCAGGTTTTCGGTGACTGTCAGGGCTAGGACGACGGCTTCGCGGATGCTTTCTTGCGCCAATAAGCGAGCTTCGATTTCACCCAGCTCGATACGCAATCCACGGATCTTAACTTGGTGGTCGATGCGCCCGACGTATTCTATGACGCCATCGGCACCATAACGGGTCAGGTCGCCGGTGCGGTACAGCCGTTCACCCGTAGTGGAAAACGGGTTAGGTACATATTTCTCCGCCGTCATTGCCGCCCGGCCGAGATAGCCTCGGGTAATCCCTGCACCGGCCAAGTGCAGTTCAGCAGCCACCCCGGTGGGCACCGGTTGCAGGTCGGCGTCGAGCAGATAGCTTTGGGTGTTATGCAAAGGCCGGCCAATGTTGGCCTGGCCGCCGGCCTCGCGGCGAGTCCAGGTGGAGTAGGTGGTGTCTTCGGACGGGCCGTAAAGATCGAAGACGTGCTTGATCGTGGTTTGTTGGTAGAGGCTATCCACCAGCGACTGTTTCAGTGGTTCGCCGGCCAGATTGATGATGTGCACGCTGTCAGGGATTTGTCCGGCTCGCTGCAGGGCATTGATCGCCGATGGCACGGTGTTTATCAGGCGGACCTGGTCGCGGGCCGGCAAGTCCGGTAGTTCCAGGGCATTGCGGGCAAGGACGATCGAGCCGCCATTGGCCAGGGTGACAAAGATTTCCCAGACAGACAGGTCGAAGCACACCGAAGTGGAGGCCAGTACGCCCTGGATATCCTCGCGACTATAAACTTGCTGCGACCAATGGATCAGCGCCAGCACATTGCGATGAGCAATTGCCACGCCCTTTGGTTTGCCTGTGGAGCCTGAGGTGTAGATCACGTAGGCCAAATTGTCTGCGGTGACCTGGGTGATCGGTACGGTCTTCGGGTATTCAGCCAGTTGATCCATCAGTAACACTCGCGCGCCGGTGTCGGGCAGGTCGGCGAGTAGCTCGGCTTCGGTCAATAGGACTTGGGCGCGACTGTCTTCCAGCATGTAGGCAACGCGATCGGCAGGGTACTCGGGATCCAGCGGTACGTAGGCACCGCCGGCCTTGAACACACCGAGCAAGGCGACGATCAGCGCATCGGAACGTTGCATGGCTACGCCAACCCGAACTTCGGGGCCAACGCCGAGTTCAATCAACTTGTGGGCCAGTTGGTTGGCCCGGGCGTCCAACTCGCGATAGCTCAGGGTTGTAAGGCCATGGGTCACGGCCACGGCTTCAGGGTTACGCTCCACTTGTTGCTCGATCCACTGGTGAGTACAACACTCACCCGAGTGGAAGGAGGTGGTGTTATTCCAATCGTGCAAGATCTGCTGCTGTTCAGCCCCGCTGAGCAACGACAGGCTGGCGATAGGTTGGTGTGGCGCGGCGATGCAGCGTTCGAGCAGGTTCAGCCAATGCTGCCCGAGGCGTTCAATGGTGTTCGCTTCAAACAGGTCGCTGGCATAGTTCAGGGTCGCCGAAAGCCCTTGCGTCGACTCGAAGGTATTGAGTGTCAGATCAAATTGCGCGGTGCGACTGCCCCAAGTCATCTCTTCGATGTGCAACGAGGACGGCGAAAAATCTCCAGTGGCTGCACTACCCTGATGCTCACTGAGGTGGTTGTACATCACCTGGAACAGCGGGTTAACGCTCAGGTTACGCTCCGGTTGCAGGGCCTCGACCAGTTGCTCGAAGGGCAAGTCCTGATGGGCCTGGGCATCCAGTGCGGTTTGCTTGACCTGGGCCAGTAGCTCGCTGAAGGACAGCGGTTCATCGAAGCGCGCCCTGAGTACTTGAGTGTTGACGAAAAAACCCAGTAAACGCTCGGTTTCCACCCGGTTGCGGTTGGCTACGGGTACACCCACACGAATGTCGGCCTGGCGACTGTAGCGATGTAGCAGCGCCTGGAACGAAGCGAGCAACAACATGAATAAAGTCACGCTGTGTTGCTGGGCAAGCTGCTTGAGCTGCTGCTCCAGTGCTGCCGGAAGCGTGACCTTGATGTTCGCTCCCCGGAAACTCTGCACAGCGGGTCTTGGATGATCGGTGGGCAACTCCAGGACGGGTTGCTCGCCGCCCAATTGGTCTTTCCAATAGTTCAGTTGGCGCTCACTTTCCCCGGCCTCCATCCAGTGACGCTGCCAGATGGCGTAGTCGGCGTACTGGATTGCCAGCTCAGGTAATGCACTTGCCAGGCCCTGCTGGAAGGCGGAATACAGAGTGATCAACTCGTTGACCATTACCTGCATCGACCAGTCATCGGAGACGATATGGTGCTGGGTCAGTACCAACACATGATCGTGGTCACCCAATTGCAGTAGAGCGACACGCAGCAGTGGGCCTTCCTGCAAATCAAACGGTTGGTAGGCCTGGGCCTGGATAAACGCTTTGATCGCTGTTTCATCGAATGTCTTGGCGGTGCTCTGTTGAATCTGCAGCGGCATTTCCAGATGAATGACTTGCAGTGGCCGTTCTTCGCCAGTTGCAAACGTAGTACGTAGCGTCTGGTGGCGGGCGATCAAGGCATTGAAGCTTTGTTCCAGTACAGCAACGTCCAGCGGGCCGTTGAGGCGCAGGGCCGTGGGAATGTTATAGGCACAGCTGTCAGGGTCCAGTTGCCAGAGCACCCACTGGCGCTCCTGGGCAAAAGACAGGGGGACTGACTCGAAGGCCGACTGCACTTCTGGGATTGGGAGATTGGCGGGTGAAACCCCTTCAGCCAACATTTTCTCCAGGTACAGCTTGCGCTTTTCCAGGGGCAGGGTGATGAAGCGCCGGGCAATGCGGGCGGCGACAGCCTTATCCATCAGAACTCCTCCATTTCATCGAGCAAGGCTTCAAGCTTGTCCAGCTTCTGCGCGCTGACAGGCCCGGCCTGCTGCTCAAGCTGTGCGGCAAACGCGCCCAGGGACGGATGTTGGAACATCAACTGCGGCGTCAATTGCATGCCCAGTTCCAGTTGCAAGCGCGAAACCACACTTACGACCAGCAGCGAATGTCCGCCCAGTTCAAAGAAGTGATCTTCAAGACCGATAGGTTCGACTTTCAACACGTCCTGCCAGATCTGGGCTATTTGCTGTTGCAAAGGGCTATTGGGCGCGACGTAGGTTTTTTGTACCTGGCTGGCGTCAGGTTTTGGCAGTGCCTTGCGCTCCAGTTTGCCGTTCGGACTCAAAGGCAATTGATCGAGGAAAAGCCAGTGTGCCGGCACCATGTACTCCGGCAGATGCGCCTTGAGACGAGCCTTGAGTATGTCGCGCAGGGCTGTGGCGTCGCTGTCCGAAGCGGGAACGATGTACCCGACCAGTTGCAAGCCGATGGCGGTCTCAACGGCCAGCACGGCCGCTTCATGCACTTCGTTTTGCGCCAGCAACTGTGCCTCGATTTCACCCAGCTCGATGCGCAAGCCACGAATTTTCACTTGATGGTCGATACGCCCGACGTATTCGATAACCCCATCGGGACGCTGGCGCGCCAGGTCGCCGGTGCGGTAAAGGCGTTCGCCTTTGGCATAGGGGCTTGCGACAAAGCGCTCGGCAGTCAGCGCCGGTCGTTGGTGGTAACCCCGGGCAAGGCCTTCGCCACCGAGGTACAGCTCGCCGATTACGCCAGGTGGGACAAGCGCCAGCTCTGCATTGAGGACCCACGTACTGAGGTTAGCGATAGGCCGGCCTATCGGTACGCTGCTAGCGTCTTGATGACAAGTCCAATGGGTCACGTCGATGGCGGCCTCGGTCGGGCCATAGAGGTTATACAGGCTCGCGTTCGGCAATTTGGTGAACACCTGTCGCTGGGCATCGACTGACAGTGCTTCGCCGCTGCACACGATACGTTGCAAACCGCTGCACCGGGACACCTGCGTATCGGCCAGGAACACTTGAAGCATCGACGGCACGAAATGCAGAGTGGTGACGTGATGCTGATTGATCAACTCGATCAGTCGGGCCGGATCACGATGGTCTCCAGGGTTAGCAATCGCCAGGCGAGCGCCAGTCATCAGCGGCCAGAAAAACTCCCACACTGACACGTCAAAGCTGAATGGGGTTTTCTGCAGCACCGTGTCGTCCGCAGTGAGGCCATACGCCTGTTGCATCCAGCACAAGCGGTTGACCAGTGCGCAATGCCGGTTAGCTGCACCTTTGGGCATGCCGGTCGAGCCGGAGGTGTAGATCACATACGCCAGGTTTTGCGGGTCAAGGCAGACCGTGGGATTGGTGCTGGCGTAAGTGTTCGCAGCCGGTTCGTCCAGGCACAGTGTGAGAACGTTTGCAGGGACTGGCAGGGTATCGAGCACGGACTGTTGGCTGAGCAATAAGGTAATGCCGCTGTCCTGCATCATGTAGGCCAGGCGGTCGCTCGGATACTCAGGATCCAGTGGCACATAGGCGCCGCCGGCCTTGAGGATGGCCAGCAGGCCAACGACCATTTCCAGGCTGCGGTCGAGCGCAATGCCCACCATCGCGTCGGGACCTACGCCATGCTCGATCAGGCGGTGGGCCAACGTGTTGGCCTGCTGATTGAGTTGGGCGTAAGTCAGTCGCTGCTTGTCAAAAATCAGCGCTGTCGCGTCGGGAGTACGCTCGACTTGCTGTTCGATCCAATGGTGAATACAACGCTCAAGGGGATAGGCCGTAGCGGTATGGTTCCAGCCAAATAGACTCTGCTGCTGCGCGTCGCTGAGTAACGAAAAGGTGTTGATAGGCTGCTGCGGCGCTGCAATGCAGCGTTCCAGCAAGTTCAGCCAATGTTGCCCGAGGCACTCAATGGTGCTGGCGTCAAACAGGTCGGTGGCGTAGTTCAGCGTTGCAGACAGACCCTGTGCCGATTCAAAGGTGTTGAGGGTCAGGTCGAATTGCGCGGTCTGGTGCTCCCTGCTCAGGCTCTCGACGTGCAAGGTGGAAGGTGATGACGGCCCACCGGCGGCAGCGCCCTGATGTTCGCTGAGGTGGTTGAACATTACCTGGAACAAAGGGTTGAGGCTCAGGTTACGTTCCGGTTGCAGGGCTTCGACCAGTTGCTCGAAGGGCAGGTCTTGGTGGGCTTGGGCCTCAAGCGCAGTTTGCTTGACCTGGGCCAACAGCTCGCTGAAGGACAGCGGTTCATCGAAGCGCGCCCTGAGCACTTGGGTGTTAACAAAAAAGCCCAGCAAGCGCTCGGTTTCAACCCGGTTGCGATTGGCCACGGGCACGCCGACACGAATGTCGGCCTGGCGGCTGTAATGGTGCAAAAGTGCCTGGAAGGAGGCGAGCAGCAGCATGAACAGCGTCACATTGCTCTGCTGGGCAAGCTGCTTGAGTTGGTGTGCCAGCGCCGTGGGAACCGTGACTGTGATGTTCGCCCCGCGATAGCTCTGCACGGCGGGTCGCGAGCGATCAGTAGGCAACTCCAGGACCGGTTGTTCGCCGCCCAGTTGGCCCTTCCAGTAAGCCAGTTGGCGTTCACTTTCCCCAGCCTCCATCCAGCGGCGCTGCCAGATCGAGTAGTCGGTGTACTGAATCGGCAGTGCTTCCAGCTCGACGGACAGGCCCTGGGAATAGCCACCGTATAGCTGCACCAACTCCTGGACCATCAGGTGCATCGACCAGTCATCCGAGACGATATGGTGTTGGACCAATAGCAATACATGATCATCGTCGGCCAGGCGCAGCAACTTCACCCGCAGCAACTGATCGTTGCGCAAATCGAAGGGTTGACGACTCTGGTGCTCGACGAAGTCCTTGATCAAGCTATCCGTGGCGCTATGTTCGCTCGTGACTTCCAGGACCATTGCGCTGCGCGGCTCGATCACCTGCATCACGCCCTGCGGCTCTTCGACAAACCGGGTGCGCAGGCTCTGGTGCCGCTCGATCAGGGTATCGAAGCTGCGTTGTAGCGCATCGATGTCCAGCGGGCCACGTAGGCGTAATGCCGTCGGCAGGTTATAGGCAGCGCTGGCAGGGTCCAGCAGCCAGAGAAACCACTGGCGCTCCTGGGCAAACGACAAAGGTATTTGCGCGAAGGCATGCCGGGTTTGTGGGATCGGCAGGCGCGACAAACTCATACCCTTTGCGTTCATTTGTTCATAAAGGGTCTTGCGCTGGGTAACTGGCAACTTGATAAAACGGTCAATCAAGTCGTTCAGGGCATTGGCTTGCATTTATTGGGTCTCCAGCACATCGAGCAGATCGAACAGATCATTCAATGAGTCATCAGGGGTTTGTCCGCCAGCGGGTTCGATACGGGATGCATAGTCTTGCAGCGAGGCACTTTCGAAAATCGTCGCCAGTGGCGCCTCGATCCCCAGGTTCAGGTGCACTCGGGATGTCACCTGAGTGGCCAGCAACGAGTTGCCGCCCAGGGCAAAGAAGTTGTCATCCAGGCCAATACGCTGGGTTTTCAGCACGGCTCGCCAGATATCGGCAATGTCGCTCTGCAACCCGCTTTGCGGTTCACGGTGTTCCTGGGCTTCGCTTTGCACGTCTACGCAGGCCAGAGCCTTGCGGTCGAGCTTGCCGTTGGGGTTGCGTGGCATCTGCTCCAGCACATGCACCTGGGCAGGAATCATGTAGGCCGGCAGGCGGGCCTTGAGGAAGGCCCGCAGCGCATCGATGCCTGAGTGAGTGTCACCTTCTTCCAGGGTCAGATAGGCAATCAACTGCTTGCCCAGCGGGTTCTCGCCGACCAGTACGGCCGCTTCGCGAACCCCGGGGAACAGCGCGATTTGCGCCTCGATCTCTCCCAGTTCGATACGGAATCCGTGGATTTTTACCTGCTGGTCCACACGCCCCAGGTACTCCAGGGCGCCGTCTTCCTTGCGTCGGCGCGCCAGGTCACCGCTTTTGTACAGGCGCTCCCCCGGCACTAGGGCAAAGGGGTTGGGCACAAAGCTGGTGGCGGTGCGTACCGGGTCGCCACAGTAGCCGCGCCCTACGCCGACGCCGGCAATGCAGATTTCACCCGTTGCCCCGGTGGGGATCGGCGACAGGTCGTCGTCCAGCACATACAGGCGATTGTTGTCGGTTGGGTAACCGATCGGGATGTAGGTGCGTTGAGTCGAGGCCGGGTCAATGTCGTAGAACGCCACATCATCAGAGCATTCAGCCGGGCCGTAGGCGTTGATCAGCTTGATCGCTGGGTAACGTGCCAGCCAGTCGGCAGCGGTTTCTGCTGGCAGCGCTTCGCCCGTCGGCAGTAGCCAGCGCAGGTCGGGAAGGTCGCTGTGTTGTTCGGTCAGCAGCGCCTGGATCAGCGCCGGGACAATTTCCAGTACGGTGATGCGTTGCTCTTTAACCTGTGTGAGCAGTGCCTGTGGGTTCTTCGAAATATCGTCGGCAAAAATACACACCTGGGCGCCGCACAGCAGTGCGGTGAGGAACTGCCAGACAGAAATATCGAATGACTGGGAAGCAGTCTGGGCAACGATGTCCTGGTCGGTCAGTTGCAGGTACGGCACTTTGCTCAACTGGTTATTGAGCATGCCGGCCTGTTCCACCATGACCCCTTTTGGTTGCCCGGTGGAGCCCGAGGTAAAAATCACATAGGCCAGGTTGTTCGGGCCGCTGTAGCGCCCAGGACGTTGCTGGTTGGCGTGCTTGGGTGGCAGATCTTCCCAGACCAGCAGGCCCACGGTATGACCGGGAGCGCTGGCGGCCAGTTCGGCAAGCAGCGTCTGGGCGTGCTCACGGTACTTGGCCGTGCAGACCAGCAGCGGTGTCTTGCTCAGGCGCAGGATGTTCTTGATCCGCTCGGCAGGATGGCTCGGATCCAGCGGCAGGTAGCCGGCACCGGCCTTGAAGGTGCCGACAATCATCGCCAGTAGTTCCAGGTCACGATCTGCCAGCAATGCCACGGGTTGGTCCAGGCCCACGCCGCGCTCAATCAAACGGTGGCCGAGGCTGTTGGCGTGGTGGTCAAGTTGCTCGTAGGTCCAGCTGCGGTCCCGGCACATGGCCGCTACACGCTGTGGGCTGGCATCGACATGGTGCTCGAACTGTTCGACGAACGAGCGCTGCAGGTCGTGGGGTACCTGCGATTGGTTGTGTTCAAGGACCCAGTCGTCCAGGCGCGTGGGATCAAGCAGCGTGATCTGGGCTAACGGCTGATGCAAGTGATGACGCAGGGCGACCAGCCATTGCTTGAACTCCTCCAACAGGCTGTCCATGGTCGAGCGTTCAAAGAAACGGGTGTCGTAGGACAGGTGCAGGCCCACCTTGTCGCTCGGGTAGACCACCACGGTCACCGGGTAGTTGGTGTGAGTCCGTGAGGATTCGGAGATCACCCCCATGTCCTGGGCGTCCTGGCCGACGGAGTCTTCCATCGGCGCGTTCTCGTAGACGAACAGGCTGTTGAACAGCGGCTGGCCTTTGAGGATCTCGCTGCACTCCTGGATGTTGACCAGGGGCAGGTAGTCATATTCACGCAGCGACACGTTCTTGTGCAGGATGCTTTGCAGCCAGGCGAAGGTGCTGAGTTGACTGTCCGGGGTAGGGATAGCGACCCGCAACGGTACGCTGTTGATAAACAGCCCCACGGTATTTTGCATCTCGGGAATATGCGCTGGGCGGCCGGAGACCGTGACACCGAACACCACGTCCCGCGAGCGGCTGTGGTTATGCAGGGTCAAGGCCCAGGCCGCCTGGACAAAGGTGTTGAGGGTGAGGTGGTAGCGTGTCGCGGCCTCTTGCAGCGCAGTACTGTCTTGCTGGCTGAGCCAGGTGTAATTGTCGCCAATCACCGACACCGAGTGCGCAGCCACTTGCGGATGATCCACCGGGAGTGACGTGGTGTGTTCCAAGCCTGCCAGTTGGTCTTGCCAGAACGTCGTGGCGGCCGTGCGATCCTGGTGTTGCAACCATTGGATAAAGTCGCGGAAGCGGTAGGGCGTGGCCAGCTCACAGGGCTTGCCTGCCAACCTGGCATGGTAGATCTCGAAGAAGTCCGACATCAACAACGAGCGGCACCAGGCATCCAGCAGGATATGGTGGTTGCTCATGACAAACCGGTGGGACTGGTCGGCCAGCAGGATCAGCTTGAAGCGGATCGGAGGCTGCAAGGCGAGATCGAAGCCGGTTTCCCGCTCTACCTTGAGCAGGTGTTCGATTTGCGCCTGCACCCGATCCATTGGCACATGGCTCAAGTCCACGCGTTCGACCTGCACGCTGCTGTTTTTGTGGATGACTTGCAAAAGCGTACCGCCGGTATTCCACAGGAATGACGCCCGAATCGCTTCATAGCGTTGCACCACCTGCTGCCAGGCCGCCTCGAAGTGTGGATAGTCCAGCGTTTCCTTGATGGTGTAGCACTCTTGCATGAAGTAAATGCCGGAGTTTTTTTCCAGCAGCGTGTGCACCAGCAAGCCTTCCTGCATGGGCGACAACGGGTAGATGTCTTCGATCTGCTGGACTGGAATGCTCAGAGTGTCCAGTTGTGCCTGGCTCAACCCGGCCAATGGAAAGTCCGAGGGGGTTGCACCTTGATGATTGGTATCGCAGCAATACGTGATCAACTGCTCGAGCGCGAGCAGGCAGTTGTTGGCGAGGTTCTGGATAGCCTCGACAGGGAAGACTTCATGGCTGAAGGTCCAGCCCATGCTCAATTGGTTGTCATAGACCTGGCTATTGATGGTCAGCCAGTTACCCAAAGGCGTTTCGGCGCTTTTTTCGGCACCACGTTCCTCGCCAGTGGGAACAAACAGCGCGCCGTCGGCACTGTCGAAACTACCGTCGAACTGGCCCAGGTAATTAAAGGTAATGCGCGGCACGGGCAATGCGCCGAGGCGTTCCCGAGTCTGGGCGTCGCCCAGGTAGCGAAGAACGCCAAACCCAATGCCTTTGTCAGGAATGGCCCGCAGTTGCTCCTTGACCTGTTTGATTGCTTCGCCCAAGTCCTGATGGGCGGTCAACTTGACCGGGTACAGGCTGGTGAACCAGCCGACGGTGCGAGTCAGGTCGATATCATCGAACAGGGCTTCGCGGCCGTGGCTTTCCAGTTGGATCAGGACGTTGTCGCGCGCGGTCCATTGGCTGACCGCACGGGTCAGGGCAGTCAGCAGTAGATCATTGATTTGCGTGCGGTAGGCCGCGGGCGCGACTTGCAGCAGTTGTTGGGTCAGGGTTCTGCTCAGTTGAATATCGACAGTCGTCGCCTGGCTGTGCCGTTGCTTGCCTTCAGGATTGGCTTGCGGCAGGTCGTGGCTGGCAGTCTCCAGTTGCCGTTCCCAGTAGGCCAGTTCGGGTTGCAACTGCGCACTCAACCCATACCCCCGCAACTTCTCCCCCCACGCCTTATAAGCGCTGGTCTTCTCCGGCAATTCAATCGCCTTACCCGCCTCTACCTGCCGGTACACGGTCTGCAAATCATCAAACAAAATCCGCCACGACACGCCGTCCACCACCAGGTGATGAATAGCCAGCAGCAAACGCTGGCTACCGTCCCCCAGGCTGACCAGCACCGCTCTAAGCAACGGCCCGTCTTGCAGGTTGAGGCTGCGTTGGGCTTCGTCGCCCACCGAGTGCAACTGTGTGGCGTCGTCGATGCGGGTTTGCCATAGCACCGAGGCTGTGCTCGGGCGGTATTCGGCGTGCCAGCCGTGTTCAGCCTGGGTGAAATTCAGGCGCAGGGCGTCGTGGTGGTGGATCAGGGCGTTGAGGGTCTGTTCCAGCAGGTGCGGGTCCAGGGGGGTGGCGGGTTTGAGCAGGACTGATTGGTTCCAGTGGTGACGCTCGGGGATGTCGGTGTCGAAGAACAGGTGTTGGATCGGCAGCAGCGGGGCTGGGCCTGTGACCGGGCCCTGATCGATTGCGAGGCCCTGGCCGTGGTTTTTTGCCACGCTGGCCAGGCCCTGGATGGTCTGGTGCTGGAACAGGTCCTTGGGGGTGAAGTGGATACCGGCCTGGCGCGCGCGGCTGACGACCTGGATGGAGATGATCGAGTCGCCGCCCAGTTCGAAGAAGTTGTCGTTCAGGCCGATTTTTTCCAGCTTGAGTACGTCTTGCCAGATGCTGGCGATACGCTGTTGCACTTCGTTCTGCGGGGCTACGTAGGCGTGCAGGGCCTGGCTCGCGTTGGGGGCGGGCAGGGCCTTGCGGTCGAGTTTGCCGTTGGGGGTCAAGGGCAGTTGCGCGAGGATCAGCAGGTGGCCGGGGACCATGTAGTCCGGCAGGTGTTCGCCGAGGTGGGCCTTGAGGGTCTCGCGCAAGGCGTCCTGGCGGGCAGTGTCCGTTGCCAGCGCTGTCGGCACCACGTAGCCCACTAACTGCGCGCCGCCCAGGGTTGGGTGGGCGATGACCACGGCTTCGCGCACCGCCTCGTGTTGCAGCAGTTGCGCTTCAATTTCCCCCAGTTCGATACGCAGGCCGCGGATTTTGACCTGATGGTCGATGCGCCCGATGTAGTCGATGACCCCATCGGCGCGGTAGCGGGTCAGGTCGCCGCTGCGATACAGGCGCGCGCCGTTGCCTGCGAACGGATCGGGAATAAAGCGTTCGGCGGTCAGCCCCGGGCGCTGGTGGTAGCCCTGCGCCAGGGAGTCGCCGCCGATCAGCAGTTCGGCGCTGGTGCCCATGGGGCACAGTTGCAGGTCGTGGTCCAGCAGGTAGGTGCGCACGTTGGCGATGGGGCGGCCGATAGGGGCAATGGCGCCCTCGGGCAAACTCTGGACATCAAAGAAGGTGCTGTCGATGGTGGCTTCGGTTGGGCCGTAAAGGTTGCACAGGCGGCCGTTCCAGCGTTCGCGCAATTGTGCGACCAGCGGGGTGCCGAGGGCTTCGCCGCCGAGCAGCAGCAGGCGCAGGGATTGCATCTGTGCGCCCTGTTCATCGGCGAGCAAGGCTTGCAGCAGGGAAGGCGCCATTTGCAGCACGCTGATGCGCTGGGCGGCTACTTGCGACCACAGCACTGACAGGTCTTCGGTCAGCTCGCTGGAAGCCAGGACCAACTGCGCACCGTTGAGCAATGGCAGCCAGAACTCCCACACCGAGGCGTCGAAGCTGAAGGCGGTTTTTTGCAAGACCCGGTCCGCAGCGCTCAGGCCCAGTTCGCCCTGCATCCACAGCATATGGTTGGTCAGGGCGCCATGACGCACTTGCACGCCCTTGGGCTGCCCGGTGGAACCGGAGGTGTAGATCATGTAGGCCAGGTTGTCGGCGCTGACCGTTACCTGGGGGTTGGCGCTGTCATAGCCTTCCAGCCAGTCGCTGTCCTGATCCAGGCTCAGGGACGGCAGGCTGTCAGGGGCGGGCAATGCCAGGCTGCTTTGGCTCAGCAGCAGGCCGATGCCGCTGTCGTTGATCATGTAGGCCAGGCGTTCGGCGGGGTAGGCCGGGTCCAGCGGCACATAGGCGCCGCCGGCCTTGAGCACGGCCAGCAGGGCGATGACCATCTCCAGGCTGCGCTCAAGGCCAAGGCCTACGCAGACGTTGGGGCCGACGCCCAGTTCCAGCAGTTTGTGGGCCAGTTGGTTGGCGCGGCGATTGAGCTGGTCCAGGGTCAGTTGCTGGTCGCCGAACACCACGGCGACAGCCTGTGGCTGGCGTTCGGCTTGCTTGGCGACCAACACGTGCACAGGTTCTGCGTCGGGGTAGTCGACGGCCGTGGCATTGCACTGCGCCAATTGCTGCCCGCGCTCTTGGTCGCTGAGCATCGGCAGTTCGCCGATCAGGGCATGGGGCTGCTCGATCATGCCCTGCAACAGGTTCTGCCAGTGCCCGACCAGGGTGGCGACGGTCGCCGGACGCAAGCAAGCGGCGTCGTATTCAACATGCGCGGTGATCTGCTGCTGGCTGTATTCCACGTCCAGCGACAGGTCGAACTTGGCCTGCAGCGGGTGGCTGTCCATAAACCTCAGCTCCAGCGGGCCCAGGTGCAGGGCCTCCTCCTGCGCGGCGCCGACGCGCCAGTTGAACAGGGTCTGGAACAGCGGGTTGGCCTGGGGGCTGCGTTGCAGGTGCAGGTCTTCGAGGATCAGCTCGATGGGGTAGTCGGCATGTTCCAGGGCGGCCAGGGACTGCTGGCGCAGGCCCTGGAGGAACGCGCTGCAGGTTTGCTCGGGCGCCAGCCGCGCGCGATACACCTGGCTGCTGACAAAAAAGCCCACCAGGTCCTGGATCTGCGCCTGGTTACGGGTGGCGTTGGGCACGCCGACGGTGAAATCGACCTGGCCGCTGTAGCGCCCCAACAGCAACTGCCAGGCACCCAGGAGCACCACGAAAGGCGTCAGGCCCTGTTGCTGGCAAAAGGTCTGGAGGCGCTCGCTCAGGTGGGCGGGCAACGCGTGCCGATGATGGCCGGCACCGGCGGGCTTTTCCAGGCGCTCGCGAGGCAGCTCCAGGGTGGGGATTTCGTCGCCCAGGCAGGCTTTCCAATACTGCGCGGCTGCGCTGTGTTGCGGCGTCTGCGGGTAGTCCTGGCGCTGCCATTGGGCGTAGTCGGCGTACTGGATGGCTGGGCGCGGCAGGGCCTGGCCCGGTTGGCCGAGGGCGCTGGCCAGGTCGTGGGTCAGGATCGGGTTGGACCAGGCGTCCGAGACAATGTGGTGCATGTTGAGCAGCAGCACGTAGTCCTGTTCGGCCCGTTTGAGCAGGCTGCTGCGAATCAGCGGCGCCTGGCGCAGGTCGAAGGGTTGGGTGGCGTGCTGGCGGATACGCTGTTGCAGCTGCAAGTCGCGCTGCTGGCTGTCCAGGGCGCTCAGGTCCTCTTCCAGCAGGGTCAGCCGCGCGTCATGCTCGATGACTTGCAGCGGCGTGCCGTCGGTGTCGCGAAAGGCGGTGCGCAGGATATCGTGGCGGTCGATCACCCGGTTCAGCGCCGCTTCCAGGGTACGCGCGTCTACCGGGCCCTTGAGGGCAATCGCCCGTGGCAGGTTGTAGGCATGGCTCTGGGGATCGAACTGTTGCAGGAACCACAGGCGCTGCTGGGCGAACGACAGCGGTACCGGGTCATGCCCGGCGAGGCTCTGGATGGACTGCCCGGCGCCGGCTTCATCGGCCAGCAACAGGGCCAGCAGGTCGTCGTCGGGAAGTTGGTTCAATTGGTTCATGATCGATCTCGTCGCCGTCGGCAGAGGAAATAAGCTGTGTCAGGAAGACGAAGTTCGATCGATCAGATTTAGGCGCAATAGCCGGCGGGAGGCGTTGTAGGAGCCGGCTTGCCGGCGATGAGGCTCGTGGCTTCATCGCATGCCTTGAGGCAGCCATCGCCGGCACGCCGGCTCCTGGGGGAGGGAGGTCAGGCGCAGGCTTTTTCGCTGATGACGCGACCGGCCTGCATGCGTACCAACTGGTCGGCGACGTCGAAGTAACGGTCGTCGTGGGAGATGACGATGATGGTCTTGCCCAGGCGCTTGAGGTCCGGCAGCAGCTCGGTGTAGAAAATCCGCCGGAAGGTCGGGTCCTGGTCGGCCGCCCACTCGTCAAATACCAGCACCGGGCGCTCATCGAGCCAGGCGTTGACCAGGGCCAGGCGCTTGCGTTGCCCGGTGGACAGGTCGGTGGTGGTGAACGCGCCATCGCGCACGCTGACCTTGTGCGCGATCTCCAGGCGCTCCAGGTATTGGGTGGCGTCGTCGGGCAGGGCCTTGTCGTTCTGCACCAGGTCGTCGAACAGGAAGTAGTCGGCAAAGATCGTGGTGAACATCTGGCGGTAGTCGTCCAGGCCCAGGGCGTCCACGGGCAGGCCGTTGAGGCGGATTTCGCCTTGCTGCGGGGTGTACAGGCCCAGCAGCAGCTTGATCAGGGTGGTCTTGCCGCAGCCGTTTTCGCCGACGATAAACAGGATCTCCCCAGGCTCGATGCTCAGGTTGACCGGCCCCAGCTTGAATGGCTCGCTGCCTTCCACGGGCGGGAAGGCGTACTGCACGTTGCGCAGTTCCAGGTGCTTCATCACCGGCACGCTTTTGTCGGCGTCATCGAGCAGCAGGTGCGGTTCCGGCGAGGAGAAGCGCTCCGACAGGTCGGCAATGCGCCGGAAGGCGATTTGTGCGCGGCTGATGATCGGCAGGTTGCCGATCAGGTTTTCCAGCGGGCCTTTCATGTACAGCAGCACCAGGACAAAGCCGCTCATCACCGCCGGGTCCGAGCTGGGCCAGAACTGTTGCAGGGTCAGCGCCAGGCCGATGACCACGAAAAACAGCATCGAGCCCAGGCTCTTGGCGATCACAAAAATATTGATCGAGCGGATATGGGTGTCGCAGATATGGTCGGCGGTGCCCTGGATATTGCGGGTGTGCATGGCGTGCCGGCGTGGGCGATGGATGCGCAGTTCCTTGGCGCCCTCGGCAATCGCCGAGTAGTGTTTTTGCAGGTTGTCTTCGGCGTCACGGGCCGCGTAGAAGCCCTTGATGCCTTTGCTCTGGGCCACGAACTGCACCGCCGAACCAATGCCGATGGCCAGCAGGGTCATGAGGAAGATCGGCCAGGACAGCACCGCCAGGTAGCCCAGGCAGCCCAGGATCACTGTGGTCGAAATCGCCAGCGGGGCAAAGGCGAAGGCAAAGTCGCTGATGGTGTCCACGTCATGGGTCAGCACCGGGATCAGGCGGTGGGTGCGATAGCGCTCGATCTGCTCGATGGGCGCGGCGAGCACCTTGGCGCCGAGGTCCTTGCGCAGTTTGGCAATCACCTTCTGCCCAACGAAGTTGGTGCCGATATCGGCGCCGATACTGCTGAGCAACGCCAGCAGGCACAGCCCGGCGAAGGCCAGGACCACGCCGGTGCCCATGCCGTCGGCGCTGTGCAGGCCGCGGTTGACCGTGGCCAGCAGCGCGGTGACGCTGAGGCCGCCGACGATGCCCAGGGTGATGGAAGAAATGACAATCCGTCGATAGGGCTTGAGCAGGCTCAAGAGTTCGCGAATGGCGCTGCGCGGTGCTGCGGTCATGAAACTACCTCGATCGCGACGTGGCTACGTGCTGTGGGCAAGTGAAGGCCTGCGCGCGAAGGTTTACCGCTGGCAGGCCGATAGTAGGAGGACGAGTCGGGCCCGGCGCGATTTAGCCGCGTCCCGAGTTGCACAGGCTCAGAGCTCCCGTGCCACGCGAAAGCCCAGCCAGTCGCCGCGCACGTTGGGGTAGAGGTTGTTGCGGTTGCCGGAGCGGGAAAACACCGGCGCCTCGCCCCAGTCGTTGCCGCGAATCTGCCGCACCTCGCATTGCCCGGTCAGCCAGGCACTGCCATCGCTGGGCGCTCCCACATAGCTGTCGTTTTCACAGTCTTCGACCCATTCGTAGACGTTGCCATGCATGTCATACACGCCGAACGCATTGGGCGCATAGCTGCCGGCCGGCGCGGTGTAGCTGTAGCCATCGGCCGGCCCGTAGGTGTTGGCGTGCTTGGCGATGCTGTATTCCTTGCCCTCGTCGAACGGGAACGGGAAGGGCCCGGAGGTGCCGCCACGGGCGGCGTACTCGCGCAGGGATTCGCTGACCATGCGGTACTGCTTGCCGGTTTTCTTCGACAGCCAAGCGACATAGGCGCGGGCTTCGGCAAAGTCCATGCACACGGCTGGATGTTTGGCGCTTATCTTGTAAGTGGGTTTGCCGGCCGTGCATTTGCGGCCAGGGCGGTCGTCGCCGTCGGGCATTTTGTAGCCGGTTTCTTGCAGGTAGCTGTCCCATTCGCCGGCCAGCACCTGGAAGCGGCTGATGGCCACGGGTTTGGCGAAGGTCACGTCATGGATCGGGCCTTCATCGGGCTGGCGGCCGACTTCATCGTCCGGGGTGCCCATCTTGAAGGTACCGGTGGGCAGCACCACCATTTCCGGGCAGTTCTTGCAGTCCTTGAACACGGTGCCGGGCTTGGGCGGCGTGGCGGCCTGGGCGGACGGTGCCAGGCAGGCGATCAATGCCGTCAGCGCCAGGGACTTGAGCAGCGTTGGGGTGAGCGGTTCATCGTTCATGAGTCGTCTCGTGGGCAAGAAAAAAGGGGATCAGAGGGCTTTGTCGAGCAGGGCCAGGAAGCGGTCGACCTCATCTTCGGTATTGAGCAGGCCCGGCGCGGTACGCACCACCGGGCCGACGTCGCGGTTCACCGCGTCGCTGACCACGCGGTTTCGCATCAGGTAGGCGGCCACCTTGTCGCTGTCCTGGCCCTTGACCCGGAAGAAGCTGAAGCCGGCCGACAGCTGCGGGTTGGCCGGGGTGACCAGCTCGATGTTCGGTCGCGCCTGCAAGCGCTCCTTGAGGTAGGAGTTGAGGCTGTGGATGCGCTGCTGAACCTCGGCCTTGCCCAATTGCAGGTGCAGCTTGAAGGCCTCGTCCAGCGCCCAGCGATGCTCAAAGGCGTGATAGCCGCCGGGGGAGAAGGTGGTGGCGAAATCGGTGTCTTCGGAAAACGTCGGCATGCCCGGGGTGAGGGTGGTCACTTGCTCCGATGCGGCGCACACCAGGCCAGTGCCCCGTGGGCCGAACATCCATTTATGGGTGCCGGCGATAAAGAAGTCGCAGTGCATGTCCGGGAAGGCCAGGTCTTCGACGCCAAAGCCATGCACGCCATCGACCACGTAGAGAATCCGATCCTTTTCTTCGCGCCCCTGGTTGTGGCGCTTGACCAGTTGCCCGATTTCAGCGATAGGCAGCTTCACGCCGCTGCCCGACTGCACCCAGGTCATGCCCAGTACTCGGGTATTGGGGCGAATGTTGCGCTCGATGGCCGTCAGCACTTCATCGACCGACACGTGGTGGGCGTTGGCGAACAGCTTGATCTTGCGCACCTGGGTGCCGTCACGCTGGGTGCGCAACGCGAGGATGCTGTCGGTGGAAAAGTGCTCGTGCTCGGTGGTGAGGATTTCCTGGTCGGGGCGCACGTGGATGCCGCCGTAGATCATCGCCAGGCCCTCGGTGGTGCTGCCGGTGAGGGCGATCTGGCCGGGTTTGGCTTGCAGGTAGCGGCCGGCCCATTCACGCACCTGGCCTTCGCGTTTCCAGGGTTCCTGCAGGTCCCAGTCCATGGTCAGGCCGGGGTTGCGGTCAAGGGCGGCGCGGTGGCGCTCGATGGCTTCGCGCACGGGCCTTGGGTGCGAGGTGATCAGGAAGTTGGAGAAATGGATGTAGTTCGGATCCTGGTCGAACAGTTGGCGCAGGCCGGCCCATTTATCGACGGGGGCCTTGGCGCTAGCCGCCTGCACGTGCAGGCTGGTCCCCAGCGGCAGGCTGGCGGCGAGGATGCCGGCCTGTTTGAGAAAGGTGCGACGGTCGGTCATGGCGTTTGCTCGCTTGGCAGCACACCAGGCTTGGCGGACTTTTGCACCTGCTCCCACACCCGCAGGAAATTGCCGCCCCACAGCTTGGCGATATCGGCTTCGGAGTAGCCGCGGGTGATCAGTTCGGCGGTCACGTTGCGCACTTCACTGACATCGTTCCAGCCCTTGACGCCGCCGCCTTCGTTGAAGTCCGAGGCGATGCCGACGTGGTCGATACCGATCTTGCGCACGGTGTAGTCAATGGCGTCTCCCAGGTCCTTGAGGCTGGCCTTGGGTTCTTCTTCGAGAATGGCGTAGAGCTCGCTGGCGTACTCGCCGAACTTCTGCTCCGGCCAGGCAGCGATGATCGGGTCGCCGGGCATCAGGGCCATCGCCAGGTTGGGCAGGGGTGGCAGGTCGAAACGCGCGCGCAGGGTGTTGAGCTTGTCCTGGATCGGCTGGCTCAACGGGCGCAGATACCCGCCGAAGGCCACCACTTGCACCACGCCGCCACTGTTCTTGATCAGTTGCAGTTCTTTGTCGCTGAGGTTGCGCGGGATATCCACCGAGGCCCTAGGCGCGGAGTGGGAGGCGACCATGGGGGTGCGACTAAGCTGGGCGACTTGTTCGAGGGCGGTGGTCGACATTTGCGAGACGTCGATGATCACGCCCAGGTCGTTCAGGCGCTGCACTGCTTGCTTGCCGATGGCCGAGAGGCCGCCGAGGGCATCCGGCGAATCATTGAAAAACGGCAGTGGGCGCGAGGAGTCGGCCCAGCTGTTGTTGCCGATGTAGCTGAAGCCGAACATGCGCATGCCGCGCGCCGTCCACATGTCCAGCAGGTTCAGGTCATTGCCCAGGGGGTAGGCGTTGAGCATGCTGATAAAAATCGCAAACTTGCCCTCGCCATGCAGGCGGCGCAAATCGGCCGGGGTGTAGGCGATGCCCACCTGGTTGGGGAAGTCGCGGACCATGCCGGCGATGATCTTGTAGCGCACCTCTTGCTGGTGCCGGGCTTCGTCGACAAAACCTGCGGTAGGTTTGTGTGGTGCATTGGGGCCATTCCACAGCTCGGGCCAGCCGAAAATCGTCAGCGCCGCCCCCGACAGCCGCCCGCGACTGGCCTTGACCAGGTCGAACTGGCCGCTGCCGTCCTTGTCTGCTTCATGGCCGGCGGTGCCGAAGTCCAGGGGCACGGTGATATGGCTGTCGAACGATATCAGGCGGTCCTGCAGTTCATTGGCCTGCTTGATCACTTCCAGCGGGTAGCCGGCATTGCCGCCAAACCAGTGATCCCAGGCCAGGCCTGCGCCGGCAGCAATGGCCAGGGCCAAGGGCAGGCCGATGTATAGAGCCTTTTTCGAACGTGGTTTTGTCATTGCCATCTCAGTCGGTTCGCCTTTGAGGTGCGGGCGCAAGGGGCCTTTGCTATCTGGGGAGAACGAGCGCAGGGCCGGGAAATTTAAGCGCGGCCCCTACAGTAAATTTGCCGCCCGGCTAAACGTTCTAGCTTGGATAAAGCCTGCTCCAGGGCTGACACAGGTAGGAACATGACGATTTCTCGACGAGGGTTTATCGCAGGCCTGGCGCTGACCGGCGCCGCCGTACCTGCTGCCTTTTATGCCCATCGCGAGTTGACGCGCGAGGAATTTCCCATCACTCCCGAGGAAGCCACAGTGGACCTGGCGGACACCGCCGGCCAGCAGTTGGCGAACAGCCTGCGCGGGATCTGGAGCCTGCGCCTGGAAGGGCGTGACGCCGGGCTGCAAGGCTTGCCCCTCGACGGTCTGGAACTGTTTCTTGATATTGCGCCGCGCGGCCGTGGCGTGCGTGGCTACCTGGACACCGCTGGCCAACTGCGTGGGCAGGGCGAGCCGCGCTATCAGGTGCTGGGTGACCTGGCGCCGGGCGACGCGGCGCTGTTGTACTGGCGCCTGATCGACCGCGACGCGCCGGACGGCATGCCGGCCTATGAATTGACGATGCGCCTGGATGAAGTCTGGGGCAGCTTCGGCAATGCCGGCAGCGGCACCCTCAGCGGGCAGATTCTCAATCTCGACCGGCCCCTGGCGCTGCTGGAGCTGGATAACCGATTTGTCGCCACCAAACAGCTGTTCCCCGAAGCCCGCGAACGCATCGGCCTCAACCCAGCGCTGCTGGCATGGTTGATTGCCCCCGAACACCGCCTGTTCCACCAGCTCTGGCACGCCACGCGGGACCAGTGGCACAAGCTCCCCGAGGACAAGCGCAACGCCCTGCGCGGCATCGGTTGGCAGCCCGGGCCACGGGACCAAGAGCGCGATGCCCGTGGCCCGCGCAAGGACCGCAACGGCTCGGGTATCGATTTTTTCTTTATGCATCGGCATATGCTCGGTACGGCGCGCTCCCTGCAGGACTTGCCGTCCTGGCCGCGCTTCCCGCCGCCGCAGCCCGAGCTTGAGCGTGATCGCCAGGGCTTCGCGCGCTACTTTGACAATCACGATGGCTTCGCACTGCCGCCGACCTGGATGGCCAGTGGCGACGAGCAGTACAGCCAGTGGGTCAGTGATATCAAGGCTTGCGAGACCTATCACAGCAACTTCCAGGTGTGGGAGTCGCAGTACCGCGACCCGCGTTACCTGGCCAGGTTGACCCTGGGCCAGTTCGGCTCGGAGGTTGAGCTGGGGCTGCACGATTGGCTGCACATGCGCTGGGCGTCGGTGCCGCGCGACCCTTCCAACGGCGCACCGGTGCCCTTTGCGCGCGATCCTGCGGATTTTTCGGCGCGTTGGTATGAGCCTGAAAATGACTTTTTGGGCGACCCGTTTTCCTCCCATGTGAACCCGGTGTTCTGGCATTTCCACGGTTGGATCGATGACCGGCTGGAGGACTGGTTCCGCGCCCATCAGCGCTTTAATCCGGGTGAGCTGAGCCGCCTGGAGGTCAACGGTGTGCCATGGTTTGCGCCAGGGCGCTGGGTCGAGGTGGGTGATCCATGGCTGGGGCCGGATACCCATGGTTGCAGCACCACCCCGGGATTGCAGATGGGGCGCACCGTGGAGATGGATCCGGAAACCATGAAGCTGGCGTTGCGCATCACCTTCGGCGCTGATGATGACAAGTTGCAGGACTTGTTCCGCAAGGTGCCGAAGCGGCCGTGGTATGCGCGGCATTTGAAGGTCAGGGAACGGACGATTTGACCTGTCCGATCAACGTCAAACGGTAGGCGCTGGCTTGCCGGCGATGGCAATGGCGATGGGGCAGGCAACATCGCCGGCAAGCCAGTTCCCACATTAGATCCTCATCGTTAAAGACCAGACGCCTGCCACCCCCCTCCCAGTGCCTTGTACAGCGCAATACTCGCCCCCAGCCGTGCCTGGCGCAGTTGCACGTTCAAATCCTGGGCGGCATACAGCGTGCGCTGGGTTTCCAGTACGGTAAGCAAGTCCTCCGCGCCAGCCTCATAGCGGCTCTGGGCGATACGGAAGGCTTTCTGTGCCTGGTCCAGTTCTTCATGCTGCCACTGGCGCTGTTCGTCCAGTCGGCGAATGCTGCTCAGGGCCTTTTCTACATCGGCAAAGCCATTGATGATCGCGCCGCGATAGGTTTGCAGCAGCTCATCCTGGCGTGCCGTGGCCTTGTCGCGTTCGGCGCTGAGGCGGCCGTTGTTGAAAATCGGTGCGATCAGCCCGCCCGTGAGGTTGTAGAACGGGTTGCGCAGCATATCGCCAGCACGGTTGGCGCCCGAGCCCAGGTTGGCGCTGAGGGTCACGCTGGGCAGCATGGCGGCGCGGGCGACGATGATGTCGGCCTGGGCGGCCGCCAGTTGCGCTTCGGCGCTGGCAATGTCCGGGCGGCGGCTGAGCAGGTCGCTGGGTACGCCGGCGGCGATGCTTGGCCAGCGCAGTTGCTCAAAGGCCTGGGGCGTCAGTTGCAGCGTCTGCACCGGTTGGCCGAGCAGGGCGGCCAGGCTGATCCGTGCGGCTTCGGTCCGCTGGCGTACCTCGGGCAGTTGGCGTTGCTGCGCGGCGACCAGGCTCTTTTGCTGGGCCAGTTCCAGTTGGGTGGCAGAGCCCGCGTCATGCCGGGTCTGTACCAGCTTGAGCACGTTCTGCGCATTGGCCAGGTTGAGCTCGGCGATGCGTTGTTGCTCGTGCAGGGCCAGGAGCTGGGTGTAGGTGGTGGCCACGCCGCTGAGCAGGGTCAATTCCACCGTGGCGCGCTCGAATTCGCTGGCGCGCACCGCCAGTTCAGCACTGTCGCGAGCGGCGCGCTTGCCGCCCCAGAAGTCGATTTCGTAGGTGGCCGTCAGGCTGGCATTGAAATAATCCACCGCGTCATTGTTGTTGTCGGCATCCAGTTCGCTGTAGCCGTTGCCGCGCAGCAGTTTCTGGCGGTTGGCGTTGAGCCCGCCCTTGAGTTCGGGCAGCAGCGGCGCGCCGGCCACCACGGCGCCGGCCTGGGCCTGGCGCACCCGGGCCATGGCGCTGGCCAGGTCGTAGCTGCCGGTGCGGGCCTGTTCGATCAGTTGGTCGAGCTGCGGGCTGGCAAAGGCCTTCCACCATTGCTGGTTGACGTGCAGAGCGTTGGCCTGGCTTGCCGTGTCCCAGGCCGGCGGCGGCTGCAGGCCGCTGGCCGGGCGCTGCGCCGGGCTGCTGCACGCGGCCAGCAGCAGGCTGGCGGCAACGAGGGTCAAGTGCGCTTTCATAGGGCGATCATTCACTGGTAAGGGCCGTGACCGGGTCGAGCCGGGCTGCTTTGCGGGCCGGCATAAAGCCGAAGATGACGCCGGTGACCAGCGCGCAGGCGAAGGCGCCCAGGGCTGCGGGCAGCGAGAAGGCGACGGCCACGCTGCTGAGGATCAGCGCGCCACCGACCAGCAGGGCCAGGCCGATCCCGGCCACCCCGCCGACCACCGTGAGCATCACCGCTTCGGTGAGGAACTGGCGCAGGATGTCGCGCTGCCGGGCGCCAGTGGCCATGCGGATGCCGATTTCCCGGGTGCGTTCGCGCACGGTCATCAGCATGATGTTCATCACGCCGATGCCCCCCACCAGCAGCGAAATGGCGGCAATCGAGCCGAGCATCAGCGACAGGGTGTTCTGGGTCCGGGCCTCGGCCTGGATCATCGCGGCGTTGTTGGTCAGTTCAAAATCCCGCTTGCCGTTGTGCAGGCGCAGCAGCAACTGGTCGATGGCTTTTTCGGCCTCATGCACCTTGCGCGCGTCGGCGGCGGCAATCACCACGTATTCAGGGTTATAGGTGCCGAACAGGCGAATACTCGCGGCAGAGTAGGGGATGGCGATACGGTCGTCGCTGTCCTTGTCGCCGGAGCTGGCGCCTTTTTCGGCAAGCACGCCGATCACCTGGAACGGCACGTTTTCGATCAGGATGTATTGGCCGATGGGGCTGGGCAGGTCCTTGAACAGCTTGTCGCGCACCCGTTTGCCGATCACCGCGACGGTAGCGGCGGCGCGTTCGTCAGCCTCGGTGAAGTAGCTGCCCTCGACCACTGGCCAGTTGAAGATCGTCGGGAAGTTGGTGTCGTTGCCGCCTACATAGGCCATGTGGTCGACATTGCCGAAACGCACCCCGGCCTCCGCGCCATTGACCGGCATGATGCGCTTGACCTGGGGCAGGGCGGCCATGGCGGCGACGTCGTTCATGGTGATAATGCCGGGCGGCGTACGTGGGTTGGGCGCCGAGCCGCTGACATACAGGATGTTGGAGCCAAAGGCGCCCATCTGCGCCATGACCTGGCGTTTGCTGCCTTCGCCCACGGCCAGCATCACCACTACCGAGGCCACGCCGATAATGATCCCCAGCAGGGTCAGGGCCGTGCGGAAGCGGTTGATCCACATGACCCGCCAGGCCGCCTGCACCGCGTCCACCAGTTCAGCCTTCCAGGCGCCGTTGTGCTCGGCGCCGTCGGCCAGGCGTTGGCGCAGGTCCACCGCTTGCAGGGCCTTGGGGTTGGCTTCAGTGGCGGGCTGGTTGTGGGTGTTGGGGGTGTCGCTGATGATCAGGCCGTCGCGGATCTCGATGATGCGCTTGGCCCGCGCCGCCACTTCGCGGTCGTGGGTGATCAGGATCACCACGTGGCCCTGGCTCGCCAGTTCGTCGAGCAGGGTCATGACCTCGGCGCCGCTATGGCTGTCGAGGGCGCCGGTAGGTTCGTCGGCGAGGATGATATGCCCGCCGTTCATCAAGGCCCGGGCAATCGACACCCGTTGCTGCTGGCCGCCGGACAACTGGTGCGGGCGGTTGCCGGTGCGCCCGGCCAGCCCCAGGCGGGTCAGTAGGGCGGCGGCGCGGGCGTGGCGTTCGGCGGCCGGTGTGCCGGCATAGATCGCCGGCATCTCGACGTTTTCCTGGGCCGAGCCGGACGGGATCAGGTGGTAGCCCTGGAACACAAAGCCAAAGGCCTCGCGGCGCAGCCAGGCCAGTTCGTCGGTGTCCAGTTGGGCGACGTTTTCCCCGGCGAACAGGTACTGGCCGACGGTGGGGCGGTCGAGGCAGCCGAGGATATTCATCAGGGTCGACTTGCCTGAGCCGGAGGCCCCGACAATCGCCACGAATTCCCCGGCATGGATCGACAGGTCGATCCCGCGCAGCACATCGACCTGGGGGGCATCACCGCCCCCGTAGGATTTGCGGATGTCCCGAAGTTCGATCAGCGGCGTCAACATTCAGCCTCCGCTGCTGTCGGCGGGGCCGATCAGCAGATGATCGCCTTCGTTCAGGCCGTCGAGGATCTGGATGCGCAGGCGATCGCTGATACCCACCCGCACCTCACGGTCTTCGATGCTGCCGTCCTTGGCCACCACGCGGGCCAGTTGCATGTCGGGGCGGGTGCTGCCCTGCAGGGCAGCGACGGGCGCGGTCAGCGCATCGGTGACGCGGCTGGCGACGAAAAACACCTGGGCGGTCATTTCCGCCATCAGTGCGTTGTCGGCGTTGTCCACATCCAGCAGCACGGTGTACAGCACCACCCGGCCGCTGCCGCTCTTGCTCGAACTGCTGGGGCTGCCGCCGCCCTGGCTGGTTTCGTTGAGGGGCTTGGGCGGCACCGGCAGGATCTGGCGCACGGTGCTGGTCCAGCGCCGGTTGCCACCGCTCAGGGTGGTGAAATAGGCCTGCATGCCCGGTTTGACATGGCCGATATCGGCTTCCGAGACTTCCGCCCACACGGTCATCGGCGACAGGTTGGCAATGCGCAGGATCAGCGGCGTCTGCTGCTGGCTGTTGAGGGTCTGGCCTTCGCGGGCATCCACGGCCACCACGGTGCCGGAGATCGGCGCATAGATGCGCGTGTAGCCCAGTTCAGCCTGATCAACCCGCAGCGTGGCCTGGGCCTGGCTGATCTGCGCCTTGAACATGTCGATGCGCGCCTGGGTAGCATCCAGTTCAGCCTGGGCGGTTTGCACGTCTTCATCGCGGGTGGCGCCACCGGCGGCCAGGCGTTGCTGGCGCTGGTACTTCTGCTGCGCCAGGCGGTGTTGCGCGTGCTGTTCCTGCAGTTGGGCCTGCAAATTGGCGATGGAGTAGCGGGTGGCGTCGAGCTTGGCTTGTTGGGTGGCGGGGTCGATCTCTACCAGCATGTCGCCTTCCTTGACCTGGGCGCCGGCTTCGACGTGAATCTTGCGGATCTGCCCGGAGGCCTGGGCGCCGACATCCACGTAACGCCGCGGTTGCAGGGTGCCGAGGGCGGTCACGCTGCTTTCGATATCGCCCCGGTGTACTTGCAGGGTGGCAAATTTATCCCGGCCGGGCGGGATCAGTTGCCAGGCGGCGAACGCGGCCACGGGGATCAGGCAAAGTGCTGCCAGCAGAGCGCGCCGGGTGTGTCGGGGACGGTTCATGCACGGGTTCCAGCCAGGAAAGTTCGGACCGCAGCTCAATCGCCCACAAGGGCAGAGACAGGCGCGGCAAGCTGTCAGGTAAACGAGGTATTTGCCCTGAAATTTAAGTGCTTACACACGCCGTTACAGCTGGGCGAAACGCCAGTATTGGACGTTGTGTGTAGGACTTTTCAAATCTACATGAGAATTACTATAAATTAGACGGCCTCAAACTGCCATCACCGCATTGCCCGCGCCGGCGGCTCCGCGCCTGCCAGGGTGAATCCGGTGCGGGGCTTAAATTTTTTTTCATGGTCCTCGTTTCCTATCAACACATGGCCTGTTGTTCAGCAGGTCGCCCAGGCTTTCCGCCCCATCGCCACGGGGCTTATCCAGAGGACACTGGAATGACACAGGCAATTGCATCGCCCGCGGTTCACGACCTGATCGGTATTGGTTTCGGTCCCTCGAACCTGGCGCTGGCCATCGCCCTGCAAGAGCGCGAGAAAGCCCAGGGCAAGCTCGATGTGCTGTTTCTCGACAAGCAGGCCGACTACCGCTGGCACGGCAATACCCTGGTGAGCCAGAGCGAGCTGCAGATTTCCTTCCTCAAGGACCTGGTGACCCTGCGCAACCCCACCAGCCCGTACTCTTTCGTCAATTACCTCAAGGCCCACGGGCGCCTGGTGGACTTTATCAACCTGGGCACCTTCTACCCGTGCCGCATGGAGTACAACGACTACCTGCGCTGGGTCGCCGGGCAATTTACCGAGCAAAGCCGCTATGGCGAGGAAGTGCTGGCCATCGAGCCGATCCTGCATCAGCAGCAGGTCGAGGCGCTGCGGGTGATCTCCCGCGATGCCCATGGCGAGCAACTGGTGCGCACCGCACGTTCGGTGGTGGTCAGCGCCGGTGGCACGCCACGGATTCCCGAGGCGTTCAAGGCGCTCAAGGATGACGGGCGGGTGTTCCACCATTCCCAGTACCTGGCGCGCATGGCCCAGCAGCCGTGTGTCGAGGGCAAGCCGATGCGCATTGCAATCATCGGCGGTGGGCAGAGCGCGGCCGAAGCGTTTATCGACCTGAACGACAGCTTCCCCTCGGTGCAGGTGGACATCATCCTGCGCGGCTCGGCCCTCAAGCCTGCCGATGACAGCCCGTTCGTCAACGAAGTGTTCTCCCCGGAGTTCACCGACCTGGTGTTCCAGCAGCCCAGCAGCGAGCGCGAACGCCTGGTCAACGAGTACCACAACACCAACTATTCGGTGGTGGACCTGGACCTGATCGAGCGCATCTACGGGATTTTCTACCGGCAGAAAGTCTCCGGCATCGCCCGCCACGCATTCCGCACCCTGACCACCGTGGAAAAAGCCAGCGCCGGGCCCTTGGGCATCGAGTTGCTGGTACGTCACAACGCCACCGGTGAGACCGTGATCAACCACTACGATGCGGTGGTCCTGGCCACAGGTTATGAACGGCAGATGCATCGCCAGTTGCTGGCGCCGCTGGAGGCCTATATGGGTGACTTTGAAGTCAGCCGCGATTACCGCGTGGTCACCGACGAGCGCTGCAAGGCGGGCATCTACATGCAGGGTTTCAGCCAGGCCAGCCATGGCTTGAGCGATACGTTGCTGTCGATCCTGCCGATTCGCGCCGATGAGATTGCCGCCTCGCTGCACGAGCATGACCGCAGCCTGGGCCAGGCGCGCTCGGTGCGTGATGTGCTGCTGGCCACCGCGAGCTGACAGCGTTGCAGATCGCTCCCGCGCCCGCGGGAGCGATGCCTGGCTGAACCCTGGCTGAAGAACCCGGCGATTCGCCGCACTGTCACTTTCCTCCCGCAGACTGCGGGCGTAAGCTGCGCCGGTTTTCAACCATAGCGCAGACCTTCGTGAACAGACTTTCGAGTGACAGTTGTCGACCAGGCTTGGCCAGCTGACGCGCATCCCCGTGCCGTTGCCTCGCCGATCAAGCGAGAAGCGGTCTTTGGGTAGCGAACCGTCCTGGTTCCTGCCTGATCCCCCTTTTTTCGACGCTGATTCTGCGGGCAATCAAAGGGAGATTCATCATGCAAGCCCTCAACAATATCAATCTGGATTCCCTGATCGACACCGTGGTCAGCCTCAGCGCGGCTTTCATCCTGGGTGGGCTGATCGGCTTTGAGCGCCAGTTCCGCCAGCGCACGGCGGGGCTGCGCACCAACGTGCTGGTGGCGGTGGGAGCGGCGATCTTTGTCGACATGGCCAACCGCCTGGCCGGGGCCGAAGGGGCGGTGCGGGTGGTGGCGTATGTGGTGTCCGGGATTGGCTTTCTCGGCGCCGGGGTGATCATGCGCGAGGAGGGCAACGTACGCGGGCTCAATACGGCGGCCACGCTGTGGACTTCCGCCGCCGTGGGCGCCTGCGCCGGCGCCGACCTGATCCTCGAGGCGTTCCTGGGTACCTGTTTTGTGCTGGCGGCCAACACCTTGCTGCGGCCGATCGTCAATAACATCAACCGCCAGCCTTTGGATGTGGTGTCGGCGGAGGTCACCAATATCCTCTACGTGATCGCCCGGCGCGCCCAGCAGCAGGCGGTGATGGCCTTGCTCGAATCGGAACTGGCGCGCTGCAACTACCCGGCCAGTGATGTCGACGTACGGCCATTTGGCACTGAGGAGGTGGAAATCGAGGCGACGCTGGCGGCCAACTCGGTCGACGGTGATGAACTGGACGCCCTGGTGGCGCGGATCTCACAGTCGAACCTTGTGGTGCAGGCCTTCTGGAGCCCCAGCACCACCGACTGAAGCAAACCCTGCATCCCCCAAAAAGCCGCCTCCTGTCATAGGGGGCGGCTTTTTTTATTGAATTTGACTACGCTTTTGGAAGGATTAATCCTACAAGTGCGCCGGATTTTCCCTTCGGGCGAAACATCATTCCGTTGTTAATGTTGCGCCGTTGCACCTAACCAAATTCCGTTGAAACGTTCTGTGTAGACAGTGCCGCTGGTCGGAACTGGTATTTCTCACAGGTACAGGGGTTTCGTGTGATGTGTAAGGGTGTTGGCGCCCCTGAAATGAGTGGTCGCCAATGAAGCAACTAAACAATCGTGGTGTCTTCCCAGGGAGCCGCATGAGCAAAGCGCTAATCGTGGATGATCATCCGTTCATTCGTTCTACCGTCAAATACCTGTTGCGCCAGGAGGGCTTCGAGAAGATTTTCGAAGCTGCCAACGGTGCCGACGCCTTACAGATTGCCAGGGAGGAGCGACCGGACCTGGTCATCCTCGACCTGGCCATGCCCAAGTTGGGCGGGCTGGAGGTCATCAGCCGGATCAAGGCATTGGGCCTGCCCTGTAAAATCCTGGTGCTGACCTCCTATCTGGCAGTGTTCTTTTCCACTCGTTGCATGCGCGCCGGGGCGATGGGCTTTGTCGCGAAAACCGGTGAACTCGATGAGCTGCAAAAAGCCATCAAGGCCGTCATGTCCAACTACAGCTGCTTCCCCAGCCTGCCCACCAGTTCGGTGCGCAAAGACGACTTGCAAACCACTGAACAGCAACTGGTAGAGGCACTTTCCGACCGCGAACTGATGGTGCTGCAAAAGCTCGCCCTGGGCCTGGGGAACAATGAAATCGCCAAGGACATGCTGTTGAGTCACAAGACCATCAGCACCTATAAAACCCGGTTGAAGGAGAAACTGCGCATGTCTTCGGTGGTGCATTTATCCAAGTTCGCCCAGCGCAATCATCTGATCTGAAATGTCGACCTCTCTGGGCAAGTGGCTCGCCGTACTCTGGCTGGCGGGCCTGTCACTCACCGTCAACGTGGCTCTGGGCGAGCCACAGGCTTTGCATCTGTTGGGGCATTCGAGCCTGGAAGCGCCGCAGGTGAACCTCAATGAGGCGGACTGGCGCTGGTTGCGCCAGCGCCGCACGTTGGTGATGGGGGTTTCCGCTCCCGACTACGCGCCCTTTGATCTGACGAATAACAACGACGAACTGGAGGGGATTACCGCCGATTATGCGGCGTTGATCGCCCTGGCCCTCAACGTCAAGGTCCAGGTGCAGCGCTATGAGCACCGCGACGAAGCCATCGCCGCCCTCAAGCACGCGGAGGTGGACTTTGTAGGCACGGCCAACGGCTACGAGGCGGCGGACGGCCAGTTGAAGCTGTCGCGCTCCTACGCCAATGACCAGCCGATCCTGGTGACGCGGGTGGGCGATAGCCAGTCGCTGACGGCCGACCTGGACGGCAAGCGCCTGTCCATGCTTTATCACTACATGCAGCCCGGTGCAGTCGCGGCCTTCTACCCCAATGCTTCATTGCATATCTATCCGTCGGCCTTCGAGGCGATTGGCGCAGTGGCCTTTGGCCAGGCGGACGTCTACCTGGGCGATGCAATCAGCACCAACTATCTGATCAATAAAAATCATCTCAATAACGTGCGCATGGCGGACTTTTCCAGCCTGGAGGTCAACCCCTTTGCGTTCGCGCTCGCCGGCGACAATGAGCGGCTGCTGCGTATTGTCAATGCGGTGCTGGAGGTGATCCCCGCCAATGAGCAGATGGAGATCCTGCGCCGCTGGAGCGCCGGTAACCTGGGGGTGGTCGGCCGCGAACGCCTGCGCCTGAGCGCCAGTGAGCAACGCTGGCTGGACAAGCACCCACGGGTCAGGGTCACGGCGCTCGACAAATTCCTGCCGCTGTCATTTTTCAACGACCGTGGGCAGTTCCAGGGCTTGAGTGCCGAGGTACTGGCGCAGGTCAGCTTGCGCACCGGCTTGAAGTTCGACGTGATACGCGGCGGTTCGCTGCCGCGCCAAGTCGAGCAGGTCAGCGAGGGCGACGCGGACATGATCGCGCTGATTACCCCAAGCATGTCCCGGGAGGACAAGATCCGCTTTACCCGGCCTTACCTGAGCAACCCGTTCGTGCTGGTCACCCGCGATGATGAGCGCAGCCCGATCACCATGGAAGATATGACAGGTAAGCGCCTGGCGGTGATTCGCAGCAGCGTACAGCGGGAAATCATCAGCCGGGAATACCCCCAAATCATCCTGGTAGACGTCGACGGCCCCGCCGAGGCCATGGCCCTGGTGGCCAGTGCCGGGGTCGATGCGTCGGTCAATGCGCTGATGATTGCGCGCTACATGATTGCCCATAAATACCGTGATCGCCTGCGTATCACCAGTACCGTGGGCGCGCAGCCAGCGCGTATCGCCTTTGGCGTGGGGCGCGGCCAGTTGGAGCTGTATTCGATCCTGGAAAAGGCGCTGCTGAGCATCTCTCCCCAGGAAATGGACGAGTTGACCAACCACTGGCGCAGCGAGGTGGTGATCGACGACAGTTACTGGCTGCGCCACCGCGACACGATTATCCAGGGGTTTGCGCTGGCCGCGCTGCTGTTGGCGCTCACCCTGGGTTGGGCCATTTACCTGCGCAGCCTGATACGCAAGCGCGGCCAGGCCGAGCGCGCGCTGAGCGACCAGATGCGCTTTATGAGCGTGCTGATCGACGGCACGCCGCACCCGATCTATGTGCGCGACCGCATGGGCCGGTTGATGGCGTGCAACAGCGCCTACCTGAATGTATTCGGCTTTTGCCTTGAAGATGTGATCGGCAAGACCGTGGTCGAGACCGACACCGGCAACCAGCCCCAGTCCCAGTCCTACCATGAAGACTACTTGCGCCTGATGGAGCGCGGCGAGCCGCAGATTCACGACCGTGTCCTCAAGGTGCCTGGGGGCGCGACCCTGACCATTTACCACTGGATGCTGCCGTACCGCGACGGTGACGAGAAGGTCGTGGGCATGATTGCCGGCTGGGTCGATGTCAGTGAACGCCAGCGCTTGCTGGGGCAATTGCAGGAGGCCAAGGAGGGTGCCGACGCTGCCAACCGGGCCAAGACCACGTTCCTGGCGACCATGAGCCATGAAATCCGCACGCCGATGAACGCGGTGATCGGCATGATCGAGCTGGCGTTGAAAAATGCCGAGCAGGGGCGGATCGACCATGATGCCCTGGCCGTGGCCTCCGACGCTTCGCGGGGCATGCTGGAATTGATCGGCGATATTCTCGACATCGCGCGCATCGAGTCCGGCCATCTGTCCCTGGCCCTGGAGCCATCGAACCTGCGTGAGTTGCTGGCCTCGGTGGCGCGCATCTTCGAAGGGCTGGCGCGGACCAAGGGCCTGGTGTTGCAGGTGGCACTGGACCCGCTGCTCGACCGGCATGTACTGATCGATCCGCTGCGCTTCAAGCAGGTGGTTTCCAACCTGTTGAGCAACGCCATCAAGTTCACCGCCCAGGGCCATGTGCGCTTGAGCTGCAGTGGCTCGCCTGCGGTTGCCAATGGTTATCTGAGCCTGCGGCTGGTGGTGGAAGACACGGGGGTAGGCATCAGCGTCGAGGACCAGATGCGCCTGTTCAACCCGTTTGTCCAGGGGCGCAATACCGACCAGTCGGCGCGCAGTGGCTCTGGCCTGGGGCTGGTGATCAGCCGCAGCCTGTGTGAAATGATGGGTGGCCAACTGAAGTTGAGCAGTGTGCTGGGGCAGGGCACTCGCGTGGAGGTCACGTTGGCCCTGGCCGTGGCGTCTGCTGCCGCGGCCCATCACGAGCCGGCCGCTCTGGATGCTCCGCCGGCCCATAGGTTGAATATCCTGGTGGTGGATGACTACCCGGCCAATCGCCAATTGCTGACCCGCCAACTGAGCTTCCTGGGGCACCGCATCACTACGGCCGAAGATGGTGTGCAGGGCCTGGAGTACTGGCGGGCCGAGCGCTTCGATGGGGTGATCACCGATTGTAATATGCCACTGAAAAACGGCTATGACCTGGCGCGGGAAATTCGTGCCGACGAGCGTGCCCGTGGCCTGGCGCCTTGCCTGTTGCTGGGGTTTACCGCCAATGCCCAGCCCGAGGAAACCGAGCGTTGCCTGGCGGCGGGGATGGACGGTTGCCTGTTCAAGCCGACTGGCCTCGACGACCTGCATGCGGCGCTCGCTTCGCGTACGGCCCTGCCTTCGGTCAACGAGCCGCAGGCGGCCGAGGCGATCCAGACGATCGATCTGGGCCGCTTGCTGAAGTTGACCGGTGGCGATATGGACGCGATCAGGGAACTGTTGGAGCCGCTGCTCGACAGCCTCGCCGAAGACCGCACGCAACTGCCGGCCTTGCTGCAACAAAACCACTACGCACAGTTGCATGACCTGGCCCACCGGACCAAGGGCGGGGCGCGCCTGGTTGAGGCGCAGGCGTTGGTGAGCGCCTGTGAGGCCCTGGAAGCCGCCTGTGAACAGCGTGATCGGGAGGCGTTGGCCTTGGCGGTGGCTGGCGTGCAAGCAGCCATTGATCAGTTGCATCAGGCCCTGGCGGACTATTGCAACCGGGCATAAGAGTAGGAACTGCGAGAGTGTTTAGGAGAACTCCTACGTGCAGAGGGAACTACGCTGATTTTGCTATCGAAATATGTCTGAAAAAGTAGGCCGCTCCTTCAAACCACGAGCGCTGCCTGCTCAGGGACCTGCCATGCCCACCAAAGCACTGACCATCCTGATCGCTGATGAACAGCACCTGCAACGCTTGCACCTCGAGAAAATGCTCAACCAACTGGGTTACTACCGGATCGTCCCGGTGCAGACCTTCGATGAAGTGCTGATCCTGACCGATATTCCAGCCGAGCCATTCGATGTGCTGATTATCCATGCGGGCCTGGCCGCCAGCGCGGGTGACGCACTGGCGTTCCAGCAGGTGCGCCATGTGCTGGTCTATGACGACCAGCACAGCGGGGCGCCGGCCTCCCAGGCGATGATGCGTTTGCCGGGGTCGCCCGACAGCCTCACCCTGGAGCACTTCATGGGCATCATCGACCCGCCGTCACCGGCCAGCGGCTTGCGGGTCTTGCCGTGGCTGCGGGAGTTGGCGCGCAGCCCGGCGGTTTAGCTCAGTCCCACTGCGGCGCAATGCCCTTGGGGCTGGTCAGGCGCTGACCGCGCTCAAGGCCTGCGATCTGCGCCATATCGGCTTCGCTCAAGGTCAGTTGCACGGCCTTGAGGTTGCTCTGCAGGTTGGCGCGTTGGGTCGAGGACGGAATCACCGCGTACCCCAGTTGCATGGCCCAGGCCAGGGCCACCTGTGCCGGTGTGGCCTGGTTACGCTCGGCAATCGCCTGGATCACCGGGTCTTTGAGCACCTCGCCGTAGGCCAGGGTCATGTACGAGGTAATCTGGATGCCGTGGCGCGTGGCGAAATCCACCACCTTGCGGTTTTGCAGGTACGGGTGCAGCTCGATCTGGTTGGTGGCGATATTCTCGGCGCCGACGGCGGCGATGGCTTGTTCCATCAGTGCCACGGTGAAGTTGGAAATGCCGATCTGCCGGGTCAGGCCCTGGCGCTTGGCTTCGAGCAACTGCCCCATGAACTGGGCGACGGGCACCTGGTTTTCCGGCGACGGCCAATGGATCAGGGTCAGGTCCAGGTAGTCGGTCTTGAGCTTGCGCAGGCTTTCCTTGAGGCTGGGGATCAACTGGCCTTCGGCAAAATTGGCGATCCAGATCTTGCTGGTGATGAACAGCTCATCGCGGGGGATACCGCTGTCAGCGATAGCCTGGCCGACCTCGGCTTCGTTCTCGTAGATCTGCGCGGTATCGATGACCCGGTAGCCCAGGTCCAGGCCAGTGCTGACGGAATCGATGACCACCTGGCCTTGCAGGCGGAAAGTGCCAAGGCCGAATGCGGGAATAGACATGAGTGACTCCTGTGATGGCGTGAACAATGGCCTCGAGTATCTGCCCGGGGCGCCCGGGGAAACACCCACGATTGTTCAAATGACTCTTGACCATAAGTCACGAGTCGCCGGCAAGCCCGCTCCTACAGGGTGTTGAGCTGGCGCGTCAGGTCCAGCACCACTTTGCCGCTGCCGACAGTGGGTACCAGGTGGGTAAACGGGATATCGATCATGCGGTTTTCCCGCACCGCCCGCAGGCGCGACAGCACCGGGTCGCGGGTCAGCAACTGGCGTTTACGGCTGGCCGGGGACCATACGGCATCGGCCAGCAGGATCACATCCGGGTCGCTCATCAATAACGTCTCACTGCTGACCGTGACCCGGTATTGATTGATCCCGGCCAACAGGTTGCGCGCGCCGGCGGCGGCCAGCAGGGCAGTGACGAAACCTTGCTGTCCTTCGCTGTCCAGGCCGTTGACTTCACTGTCGAGGTAAAACACCGACAAGGGTGTTGCCGGCTTGGCCAGTGCCCGGGCGCTGGCCAGGTCGGCGTCCAGGGCGGCAATCAGCTCGCGGGCGCGCTGCGGCTTATGCAGCAGGTTGCCCAGGGTTTGCAGGTCTGTGCGGATATGCCCGAAATAATCCAGGGAATGCCCGGCACAGGCCGATTCCAGCAGATACGAAGCCACGCCATTGCCCGCCAGCCCGGTGCGCGAGGTGATGCCGTCGCCAAAAGCCGTGGCAAACCCGCCCACCACCAGGTCCGGCCTCTGCCCATACAGCACCTCGCTGGCCGGGTAGCGCGGGGCAATCACCGGCACCCCCAAATACTTGCCCTGCTTATGCGCGACGCCGTTGTCATCCAGGTACGCCACACCCACCAGCGCCGGGCCGGCGTCCAGGGCCAGCAGCATATCGGCAGCGTGTTGGTTGAGGGCGACAATCCGCGCCGGCGGTGCATGGGGCAGTTGCCAATCCTGCTGGCAGTTGCGGTAGTCGTGCGCAATGGCCGAGGCACTGCACAACAGGGCGATGGCAACGCCTGCCAAACGTTTCATGGATGCTCCCGGATCAACAGTTCCTCGACCACCTCGCCGCCCACCAGGTGCACATCCACCAGGCGCACGGCATCGGCCTTGCTGTGCACTCCATACCAGCAGCGCTGCGGGTACACCGTGAGCACTGGCCCCAGGTTGCAGGGGAACTGGCAATGGGTGCGCGTCAGCAGCACACCGCCAGGCACTTCGATGTGCTGGTGCTCCAAAAGGCGCCGGCGCAGGGTTTTCCACAGTTGCAGGGCGCCACGCTGGGTGCAGCGCGGGCCGATGCACAGCAGCACATGGTGGGCATGCTCGGGGATACGGGACCAGTCGGGGTGGGTGTCCACCCCGTCGATTTGCGTGATTTCAGTCATCAGAAGCGATACGTGTAACGCACCTCCGTGGTGAACGGCCGGCCCAGGTTGTCGACATTGCTGGAGCGGCTGGTGACGTAGTCGCGGTCGAACAGGTTTTCTACCAGCAGGCTCACGCGGTGTTGATGGGCAGGGTCGAGGTAGCGATAGGCGTCGGCGTCCACCACCGAATAGTGGCCGTATTCGACTCTTTTCGAGCTGATTACATCGTGGATATAGCGGATCGCCGCGCCGGCGCCCCACAGGCGGTTCTGCGACTCGAAACCCACCCGCGAGCGGGCAAAGAAGCTCGGCACGTCATTGAGGGTGACCCCGGCGCGCGATTCGGTCAGGTTGCGGGTCATGTCCGCCTGCAAGCTCCACTGGTCGTTGAGCGCCAGCTTGGCGTCGGCCTCGAAACCGCGCACCTGGATCTGCCCCTGGCCGTTGACCCAGTGGCTATCGTCGAGGGTGATCAGGTCGGTGATCTTGCGCTTGAACAGGGTCACGCTGGCGCTGAATTCACGGTCGGCCAGCAGGCCCTTGTAGTCCAGGCCCAGCTCGGCGTTACGGCTTCTTTCCGGCTTGAGGTTGCGGTTGCCCAACTCGTCGCCGGGTTCATTGACGAACAATTGCTCGGCATTCGGCAGCTTGTAGGCCGTACCGTACTGGCCGCGCAGGGCCCAGTTGGGGTTGAGGTCGTAGAGCGAGGTGAGCATGCCGACGGTGGCACTGTCGCCGCCGCTCATGGTTTCGTGGCGCACGCCGATGCTCGGATGCCAGTCGGGCAGGGCGTCGATCTGCGGGCGCAGCTGGGTGTACAGGGCGTGGGCCTGGGCCTTGTTGTTGTCGATCACCAGCACGTCGTCCTGGCCCTTGAACCACTGGTTATCCGAGCCGAACACCAGCACATGGCCGCCCGTAAGCTCAGCCTTGCCTTCGGCCTGCACGCCCCAGTCGGTAAAGCCCCAGTAGTCATTGTGGTTGCGCACCACGGTGCCGCCGTCGGCGGTGTTGTTGACCCGTGAGTAGCGAGTGTCCCAGTCGTTGATATGGCCCTTGACGAAGTAACTCAGCCGCTCGTTGATGTTTTGCTCGAAGGTCGCCGTGGCAATCTGCTGCACACGGTCGTTGGTGGTCTTGCGGTTGTTGGTGGCGCCGGCAAAGTCCAGGTTGGCATCGGAGTACTGGTAGAACAGTTCCAGGCGCGAGTCATCGCTAAAAGACTGGATGGCCTTGGCGCCGAGGGTGGTGACTTCGTAGGAGCGTTTCTTGTCGGTGACGTTGCTCATGTCGCGGTTGCGAAAGGGCTGGTAGCCCTCGGACACGTTATGGCTGACATAGGCCAGCAGGCCCAGGTCGCCCAGGCCATTGGTGAAAATCCGCTCGGCCCGGGCATCACCCGTGGTGCCGCCAAAGGTATCGACGCCCAGGTTGGTTTCGCCGGACACCTCACGGGTCTGCGGGCTGCGCGTGACGATATTGATCACGCCCGCCACGGCCTGGGTGCCGAACAACAGGCTCTGGCCACCCTTGAGCACTTCGATGCGCTCCACGGCGTTGGCCGGCAGGGTGTCCAGGTACAGGCCCCCGTACAGGCGGTTGTTCAGGCGTACGCCGTCGAGCAGGATCAGCGTGTCGTCGTTGCGCCCGCCCAGCAGGGAATAGGTGCCGTAGTCGAACGGGCCGTTTTTCGGCGCGACGTAGAAACCGGGGATAAACATCTGCATCGCCCGCGTGATATCGGCGCTGGGGCCGGCGCGTTCGATCTGGGCGCGGGTGACGATCTCGACCTTGCTGCCGTATTGGGCCATGTCGGCCACGGTGGTGGACTCCACCGACGGTGCCAGAATGGTCTGCGGCTTGAGTTCCAGGGCGCTGTTGTCAGCCAGTAGCAGGGGGCTGAACAGGCAACCCAACAGCAGGGTTGGGCCAGAAGTGACGTAACGTTGAAAAATCATAGTCTTCTCGAAAGTATCTTCGCAGAAGCACGCAGGAGAAAGTATCGAGCACACGCCAATACCGGCCCATGCCCGCCCACCGCAGGATTTTGCCAAACACACATTCCAGGCCGGTCTCCGGGCTCTCGCGTATCGAACCCTTCACCTTCCCATGGCGCTCTGGCCACAGTGGTGTGTCGAAGGGGTCACGCGAATACCGTTGCGGGGGCAGCACCGGACTTGCTCGAACGAGCGTACCGGTTTCCCGTTTCACCTCATGCACGGCGGCATGCGGCACCTGAAACAGGGCCGCATCTGAACATTCGCCGGACCGTTCGTCAATGTGCCGAACCGATTGCGCAGCGCCGCGTGCTTGCCTGGGCTCAGCGATTGGCCGCTCGAGGCGGGTAGTGGACGGGGTAGTAGGAGAACAGCAGGTACTCCAGCGGGTTACGGATCATGGAGATGTCCGTACGATCCTTGACGGTTTCCACGCTGTCGTACTGCGCATAGGTGTCACTCACCAGTTTGGGCCCGTCGTGCGGCCCGTGCATCTGGATGCCGGTCTTGAACTCGGCAGTCACCAGTTCGGGGCTGGGAGTTACGGTCACCGTGCCGACAAAGGCCTTTACCGGCTTGTTGATCAAGCGCTGGAACTGGGCGGCAAAGGAGTTTTCGGCGCCATTGCCGGAGTAGCACACCAGCAGGCGCACGTTGTCGAACTGGCTGGGGTCGATGCCTTTGGCCAGCAGGTGGGCGTGCAGTTGTTCGGGGGTGTGTTCGGCACCGTCATAGAGGATGGTTGAGCTGGCGCCGGTCAGGCGTTCGGTGACGCTCAGGTCGCGGCCATGGGCGTTGATATTGAGCCGGGGTTTGCCTTTGTATTGGTCTTCAAAGGTAAAGAGGTTGCCTTTGACCAGTTGCATCTTTTCCATCGTGCCCTTCATGACCTGCAGGCGCCGGACCTTCTGGCCATTGGGGGCCTCGACAATGCTGTTGCGGCTGGCGCTCACGGGGGCGCCGACTCGCCTGGCCGCAGGCCGCGCGGGCGTCTGGAGTAACAGCATTGCCAGGTTGACCAACAAGTCGGCCATGGCCGGGGCTTTGTTGCCGGTATCGTCGTCGGCCAGGGTCTGTAGGTCACTGAGAATGCCCTGGAACTGCAACGCCACGCCGATGGCCGCGCCCGGCCCGCGCAGTGCGGGCAGCACGGCGTTGAGCAGCAGATAGCCGCCCTCTTTGAGCGTGGCCCAGCGGCTTTCGTCATCGGAGACCGACTGTTGTTCGGCAATGCTGGTCAGGCCCAAGGCATTGGCGTCGTACAGGTGGTTCATCAGTTGCCCGGTTTGCAGCTTCTCTTTGAGTGTATTGGCCGCCTCGTAACCGCCGGCGGCCAGCTTGGGCTCGGCAGGCACGGTCTCACCGTCGCCCACGCCAAAAATGCTGGTGGTCTGGAGGCTGGGCTCCTTGAAACTCCAGGCCTTGTAGTACGCCCGGGTCGCGTCATCGGGCAACCAGGCCAGGATGTCTTTTTGCAGGCGGCCTGGTTGCTGGATGGCTTGGAGCAATGCCTGGCGCGTCGGAAATTGCAGCAGCGGCGCATCGGCGATCAGCGGGCGGTAGAGGATATGCGGGCCCTTGGCACTGTCCTCGGGTTCGATCAGGTACATATTGTCGACCACATCGGGGCTCTTGCCGGGGCCCGGCACGAATGCCAGTGGGCGGATTACGATCTCCTGGCCGTCGACGCGCTTGGTGCCGGGGGGGGGGTCGAGGATGGCCTGGATGTAGCTCAAGCCAGTGGTATCGACACCAGATCGTTTGTTGACGGCCAACTCCAGGGCCTTTATTTGCAGCTCTACTGGCACTTGCTCGGCAAACAGGGCCAGGCGTTCGGCCTTTTTGGTGCGCTCGTCTTGCAGTTCACGTTTGAGCAACAGCGGGTACTTCTTGCCGACGTCGGCGTCCTCGATCAGCTTCTGCAGGACACCATCCTTTTCAAGTTCGGTGACGCGGGTGTTGCCCGGCTTGAGGTAGACCTCCACGTCTCGACTGGGCAGGCCCGAGAGGTTGCGCAGCAGGGCGTCGGTGAGGCTCATGGACTCGCGATGAATGCCGCCGCTGATCACACCACCGGGCGAGGTGCCGCCCACCGCAACCTTGAACACCACCTGCAGATCCTTGGCGGGATGGTTCACCGCCTTGAGGTTATCGAAAGTCTGTTCGGCAAAGGGGCGGATATCGGGAATGTCGCTGTTGTAGGTGCGGCCCTTGTTGCGCTGGTGGATGCTTGCCAACTGCAGGCTCAGGTCATGCAACACAAAACGTTCGGCCTCGCTGGCGTTGTTGACCCAGCCCGGCATTTTGCGTGTGGGCCGCTCGCCCGCCACCGCGCCGTAGGCCGGGCTGCTGCTGAGCACATCACCCAGGCCCTGTTCGATGAGGGTCTGTGCCTGGGCGACGAACGGATCTGCGTCGATTTTCTTCAAGGTGTTCAGGCGCTCCGTGCCTGGGGCTTGTTGGCTGAGGTGTTGCGCCCGGGCGGCGTCGAACGCGGCGTAGGAGTCATAGGGGGTGACGGTGCCGTTTGGCGCGCACAGCAACAGGATCAAACGCTCGCCGATATGGCGTTGCACCAGCAGGTTGGGGGAGGCGGTTTCGCTGGCGTCCGGGTGTTGCCGTGTAACGCTGCCAAGGGCAAATACGGTGATGTCACTGTTGGCGGCGGGAGGTGGGCGTGTCACCAGTTGGTCCAGGGTTTCGCGTTGCGCGTCATCCAGCCCCGGCTGTTTGAGCCCGGCCAGGCGCAGATTGTTGCGCAACAACTCACTGACCAGCGCCTGCCGATCGCCGGCGAATGGTCCCGCCGCGGTGCTGAACGCCGGTTGTGCCCAGTAGCTGCGCAGGTCGCTGGCCATGGCCTCGCTCAACTGCGTGGGCAGCGCGTGCAGGGCGGCTTCAACGGCTTTCAGATTGATCGGCAGGGGCGTGTCGGGGGTGTTGCCCGTATGAGCGAGCAGGTCCGGGCGGGTGTCGACCAACTTGCTGTTGTCGGGAAAGCTCGGCGCGTCCTCGCCGCTCAGGTAGTTCAAGGCCACGGCCGTGAGGGAGCTGCGCCGGAAGTGCCCCGGGTTGGCCGGGTCGGGCTCGGCGTAAGCGATCTGGTTGATATCGAAGTCCAGGCCGGGAGAGACCTTCTGAATGGCCTCGGTGAGCAGTCGTTGCACAACCGAACGCACATCGGGTTGGCCGTCAAATTGGCGGCGAACGGTCTCGGTTGTCGGGTTGAGGGCCTTGGCAGGCCCGGCCGCAGTGGCACTGGTTGCCTGGTCGAGGCGTTCAATCGCAAGGCGCCGTTTTTGCTGGAGGGCGCGTGTGGGGGCAGTGTCCGTGGGGCTACTTGCGCTTAACGCCGGGAAACCACTGCGGTTGAGTACCGCGCAGCGCTTGAGGGTTTCCAGCAATGTGCCGTCTGCGGGTGTTTCACCATAGAAGTTCAAGATCTCCTGGAAACGGACCGCGTTGTAGTGCGGGTGACGGACCCTGTCTGTCGACCCTGCGGCCAGGTCCCGGGCCTGTGCGACGATGTCGGCCGCGACGGCTGACCAGCCGGAGTCGTCGCTCAGGGTGAAGCGTTTTTCGAGCATCACCCCATTGGGGTCGGTGACCTGGCAGACCAGATCGCCGGTTTGCGGGGCAATGCTGACACTGGGCAGGTCAAGTTTGTGCTGTTGCGCAAAGCGCAAAAAAGCCTCGGCGTTCAACGCCTGTTCGAACGCCTGGCGGGTTTGGCCCATCGTCGAGAACGTTGGCAGCCGGCCTATGCTCCCCCCGGAGGTGCCGTGCCCAGGCAGCCGGGTTTCGGGGTGCCCGGAGCTCAGGTCGCTGCTGCACAGCCTGGCCAGAAACAGATCGCCTGCGCTGATTTTTTCCAATGAGCTCTGCTGGGGCAACGACGGGCTCTGATCGCGGGCCGCAACGGAGTCGATCGCATCCCGCTGCAGTTGCTTGGCGTGTTGGTGCTCGGGGCGGTTGTAGCGCGGCTGCTCAGAGCCTGGGTAAACCAGGGCGGCAAAGCCATGTTCGGTCTGTAGGCGGCCAATATAGGTGAGGGTGTCGGCCTTGGTATTGGCGAAGGAGTCCCCGTAGAAGTCGCTTACCACGTTGGATGACGCGCTGTGTTCACCGGCGTATTCAAACGACTGTGCAAGTGTCGGGGCCAGCACCCGCGCAGCCGCTAAAACGTCGGCGGATGCCTGGTCCCAGCCGCTGTCGTACGAGGTAAACGTGGCCGGTTTGTCGTTGACGGTGCAGTCCAGCCACCCCGACCTGGGGTTGAACGTAAAACGTGAGGTGTCGATATGGTGTTCTTTGGCAAATGTCGCAAATGGCTCGCTATTCACGGCTTGAGTGAGGCGCGACCGGGCCTGGCCGAAGGTCGAGTCGGCGGGAATAGCGTCCACCTGCCTGGCGCTGGGGCTGTCTTGCCCGCCAGGCTCAAGGGAAATGACCCGGCTCATCAAGGTGGCGGCCAACAGGCACGCCAGGTCGCTATCGGCTTGCCTGACCAATGACCGGGCTTGTTGCTGGGCGTCGAGGCTGATAAACGGCACCCTTCCTAGGGGGGTCACATCGCTGGGTTGCGCGGGTGCCGGTTGCACGCTTGGGTAGGTGTCCGCAGGGGCGAGGGCGGGGCGGGAGTCGGTCAGTCTCATGGGCATTCCTTGGACAATAGGGGAGGCTTTTTGGGTGGCGGTCGGTTGCCCGCGGTTCCGCCCCGAGCGCCAACCCATGCGATAGATAATGTGTCGCACCAACCGCTGTACTATGGTGAGGCCGCTTCGGCGGTCGACCCTTCCACTACCTTCAACCTCGCGGGATTCTGAATGCAGGCCACTCGCTTGACCCTGATCGCCCACGCCCCTACGTGCGCCCGTAAACCGGCACGTTTTGCCCTGGACGAGTCATTGCAAATGGACTGGCAGCAGGCACGCCTGTCCCAGGCGCAGCGCTTCAAGCGGGCACCGCGCCTGCTGTGTGGACCGGAGGCGCGAACCCGGCAAACTGCGGGGTTGTTCGGCGAGTCCGCGCAGGTTGAACAGGCGTTACGTGACTGTGATCTGGGGCGGTGGCAAGGCATGGCCATCGATGCGATTCAACACGCTGAACCCGAGGCCTTGCAGGCCTGGCTCACGGACAGCACGGCAGCGCCCCATGGCGGCGAGTCCGTGGCCCAGTTGTGCGAGCGAGTGGCGCAGTGGCTAGGCACCCTGGAACAGGCGCCGGGCCATGTGCTGGCGGTGACTCACCCCTTTGTGATCCGTGCTGCGTTGCTGCATGCGCTGCAATGCCCCCCGGCTATGTTCAATCGGATCGATGTGGAACCGCTCTCTAGCACTGAGCTGCGTTTCAATGGCATCTGGCGCCTGCGCCTGCAAACGCGCGAGACCTGAGCGGCGCGAACATGGCAAAATCCCCGCCCCGCACTGAGAACCCCGTCATGAAAAAAATCCTGATCATCGGCATTGGCGCCGGCAACCCCGACTACATCACGATGCAGGCGGTGAAGGCGCTTAACCGCACCGACGTGTTTTTCCTGATGGACAAGGGCCAGAGCAAGGACAAGCTGATCGACCTGCGACGGGAAATCTGCCAGACCTACATCGACGCCGGGCACGTCTACCGCTTTGTCGAAGCCGACTGCCCCGAGCGCGTGCGTGGCGAGATTGACTACACCACGGCCGTGCAGGATCTGAACCGCGACAAGCAACAGACGTTCGAGCGCATGATCAACCAGGAAATGGCCGACGGCGAAGTGGGCGCTTTCCTGGCCTGGGGCGATCCGGCGTTGTACGACAGCACCATCCGCATCCTGCAGGCGATCCTGGCCAGTGGCAGCAGTGAGTTTGAATTCGAGGTCATTCCCGGGATTACCAGCGTCCAGGCCTTGGCGGCCCAGCATAAGGTGGCGTTGAACCGCATTGGCCGGTCCATCGAGATCACCACCGGGCGCCGGCTCGCGGCGGGGCAGGCCAGCGATGCCGATACGTTGGTGGTGATGCTTGACGCCGAGGACTCCTACCGTAGCGTCGCGGACCAGGAGATGGACATTTATTGGGGCGCGTACCTGGGCACCCCGGATGAAATCCTGATCAGCGGCAAGGTGGCCGAGGTGGCCGACGAAATCGAGCGCGTGCGCAAGGCGGCGCGCCAGGCCAATGGCTGGATCATGGATACCTACCTGCTGCGCAAGCCGTAGGGGGGAATGCAATAAACAAAGTGGGAGCGGGCTTGCCCGCGATGGCGGGGTGTCAGTCAGCCTATGTATTGGCTGATACACCGCGATCGCGGGCAAGCCCGCTCCCACATTGGATGTGTGGTGCTTGGGGGAATGTCACTTGCCGCTGGTAATCTGCCTGACCAGCAGGCCATGCCCCGCTACATCCTCGGCCCGGGAAATCGCCTGGATCACCAGCAATCGGTTGCCGGAGCCGGCAAGGAAGGTCGAGTTCAAGGTCTTGCCGCCGCCCATGCTGGCGGTGCCATCAATCTGGCGCAGGCCCACGCCCTTGATCAGCAGTTTCTTCTGCGCCAGTTTTTTGTAGTCCGGCAGGCTGGTGCCTACGTCCTTGAGGAAACCTTCAGCCGCGCTATCGAGAAACAGCGGTTCGTCGTCCTTCAGGTCGATACCGTCGTTGCGCAAGGTCTGGGCCACTACCACCACGCTTTTTGACGCCTGGTTGATGTACATCGTGCCATTGGCGCCCGCGGTGCCCTGGGCTTGTGCGCCGGCGGGCAGGGCGTCGGCCACGTAGCCCTTGGGCAGGGTGAAGGTGAACTTGCCGTCCAGGGTCGAGACGATCTGGAAGTCGTCCGGCGGCGCGGCGGCCGGCTTGGCAGCCGCGAACAGCGGGCTGGCGCCCAGGCTGACAGTCAGCGCCAGGGCCAGGCGGGCGGCGGTTTTGCTGAGGGTGAGCATGAGGTCTTCCAATGGATGAACGAAATTGCGCTGTATTCTGTCAGAAAATTCGCAATATCGTTCAGATCCATCCTCAGACCTTTCCGGACTCTTCTTCGAGGCGGTCCATTTCAAACAACCGCGCCAGTTCCGCACGGGCTTCCTGGGCCGACTGCATCACCTTGGCCGCATCGTCGTACACCGCGTGCTGCGCTGTCAGCAGTTGCAGGTCGTGATGCTTGAAACGGTTGATCCGCGCATCGGCCTGGGCCTCGCTCAGGCCCAGGCCGACCAGGGTGCGGCGGCTCATTTCCAGGCTGGAATAGAACGTTTCGCGCACCGGTGACGCGTCCAGGTCCACCAGGCGATGCACGTGCTGGCGGTTACGGGCGCGGGCGATGATTTTCATGTGCGGGTAGAGGTTGCGCACCAGTTCGGCGGTCTTGATGTTGATCTCCGGATCATCCATGGCGATCACGAAATATTCGGCCTGGTCGACCTTCGCCGCATGCAGGATTTCGGGTCGCTGGGGGTCGCCGTAGAACACCGGCATGCCGCCGAAACTGCGGGTCAGCTCGATGGTTTCGACCGAGGTGTCGAGGGCGATAAACGAGATGTTCTGCGCCCGCAGGATCCGCGCCACGATCTGCCCCATGCGGCCCATGCCGGCGATCACCACCCGTGGCGCATCGCTCTCGATGGCGCGGTATTCTTCCGGCACTTCCACCGGCTTGGCCTTGGGCCGAAACAGCTTCGGGCACAGCAGTAACAGCAGCGGAGTGAGGGCCATCGACAGGGTGATAGTCAACACCAGCACGTCGTACAGCTGCGGGGCGAACAGGCCCTGGTCGCGGCCGATCTTGAACACCACAAAGGCAAATTCACCGCCGGCCGCCAGCACTACGCCCAGGCGTACTGCGCTCTCGCGGTTGAGTTCGCCGACCATCTGCCCGACCGCGTACAGCAGCGGCAACTTGATGGCGATCAGCAGCAGAGTCAGTCCCAGCACCACAAAGGGCGTGCTGAACAACAGGCCGATATTGGCGCCCATGCCCACGCTGATAAAGAACAGCCCCAGCAACAGGCCCTTGAACGGCTCGATCTGCGATTCCAGCTCGTGGCGGTATTCCGAATCGGCCAACAGCAGGCCGGCGAGGAACGCGCCGAGGGCCATGGACACGCCCACCAGTTCCATCAGCCAGGCGGTGCCGATCACCACCAGCAGCGCGGTGGCGGTGGACACTTCGCGCAGGCCGGTCTTGGCGACGATCCGAAACACCGGCCGCAACAGGTAGCGACCGCCGATGATCACCACGGCGATGCTGCCCAATACCTGCAAACCGTGGTTCAGGTCCTGGGCGGCGGTGGTGGTGTGGTCGCTGCCGGCCAGCAGCGGCACCATGGCGATCAGCGGGATCGCCGCGATGTCCTGGAACAACAGAATGGCAAACGCCAGGCGCCCGTGGGGGCTGTTCAGTTCCTTGCGTTCGGCCAGGCTTTGCAGACCGAAGGCGGTGGAAGACAGCGCCAGGCCCAGGCCCAGCACAATCGCGCTGTTCCACGACTGGCCAAACGCCCAGAGTGCCACGGCGCCCATCACCATGGCAGTCAACAGCACTTGCGCCAGGCCCACGCCAAACACGGCCTTGCGCATCACCCACAGGCGTTTGGGCGACAGCTCCAGGCCGATGATGAACAGCAACAACACCACCCCAAGCTCAGAGAACTGCGCGACGCTTTGCGGGTTGCCCACCAACCCCAGCACCGAGGGGCCGATGATCACACCGGCGAACAGATAGCCCAGCACCGCGCCCAGTTTCAGGTGCTTGGCCAGGGGTACGGTGAGCACCGCCGCTAGCAGGAACACCACGGCCGCTTGTAACAGGTTGCCTTCATGGGGCATCGCTTACTCCAGGATCTTTGAGGCGAATCGACAGGGCGCTATTAGAGCGCGCTTTTATGCGGTTGAATCTGAATTTTTGCCGAGGTAGGGCGCTGCACGCCGGCGCCTGTTGGATGTCGTCCAAATCCTACAAGGCACTTACGAAAGTATTAATACCATTTATTTCAATGACTTTAACGCGCGTCAGCTACGGTTCTGACAACAGGATTGTTGTCATCACGGTCAGGTAATTCGCTTTTGATGCGTGTTGGATCTGTTGCATGGGGCTTCTACGCATTCACGGACGAAAGGCTTGGACCACGAAGGAGTTGTTGCCCGTGGAAAGAAGAATTGTTGCTGGCGCCAAAACCCATGTTTCTCCTCTCTCTCTTGCGATTCGTCTGGGTGTCCTCGGGCTGGTGGCAGGCCTGGCGAGCCCCGAGGCGTTGGCGGCGTGCTCGCCGGCGAACCCGGGCGTAAACGCGGTGGTTACCTGTACCGGAGCGCCAAGCCTGCCCCTGACGCCGGTCAACAACTTTTCCAGTTCGACCAATGGCCTGCAGGTCACCGTCGATGCCGCGACGCGGATGAACACTGTGCTGGGCACGGTATTGAGCTTGACGGGTAGCGGTATAACGCTGACTAACCTGGGGGTGATTGATCCGGCGTTCCTGTTGCCCCTCAGCGCCTTGACCAGTGGCGTGGTGATTGGCAACGCTTCAACCTCAGGCAACGTATCGGTGACCAACAGCGGCACGATCAGAGGCACCATCCCATTGCTGGATGTGGCCTCGCTGCTGGGCGGCGCGGCGCTCAATATCACCAATGGTGCAAACTTCACCACCAGCATCTACAACAGCGGCACTATCGGCGCTTCGAGCATTGGCGTATCGGTACTGCAACCTGACGAAGCCCCTGTGGTGGTGGTGCAGGGCGGCTCCCGGGTCAATATGACCAACAGCGGCACGGTCACCGGCCGGATAGGCTTTGAGGCCTCGGGTGCCGCCGGCGGGGTTGGCAACTCGTTTATCAACGCAGGCACGCTCAATGGTGGGGTGTCCCTGGGCGCCGGGCGTGGGGGCAATACATTTACCGCGGTCACCGGGTCTGTGGTGAATGCCGGTACCGGGATCAGCCTGGGTGGACTGGTCAACGTCAATCTGTCGTTCGCGCCCTCCGGCAAGGTCGATGGCGGCGTGGGGGGGACCAACAATACCCTGGTCCTGGATAACCAACTGGCCGGGGTGAATGCTGTTATCCAGACCGGCACCGCATCCAGCAGTCAATACATCAACTTCAACAAACTGCTGATCAATGGCGGGACCTGGACCCTGCAAGGGGCGCTGGTCAACGGGTCGACGATACTCAATAGCGCCCTTGTGCAATTTGACAATAGCGCCGCGTTCGGCAGCGGCGTGCTGAACGTCAATGGCGGGACCCTGGCGGCCAGCACCGGTAACCTGAACGTGGCCAACAACGTGGTGATCGGTGCCGGTGGGCTCACGGTGCAGGGCACCAACGCTTTTGCCTTTGGCGGCAACCTTAGCGGCACGGGGGCCTTGCGCAAAAACGGTACGGCGGACCTGACCCTCAACACCACCAATACCTACAGCGGTGGCACTCAGTTGAACGCCGGCACTCTGGTGCTTGGGGCCACGGACGCGCTGGGCTCGGGCATCCTGACCGCCAGCGCCGGGACCAACCTGAGCACCGGCCCGCTGCTGGGCGCGGCGATTGCCCTGGCCAATGGCATCGACCTGCTGGGCAACCTGACCGTGATTGGCAGCAATGCGCTGACCCTGGGCGGGGTGATCGGTGGCAGCGGCGGCCTGGTCAAGGAAGGCAGCGGCGACCTGATTATCAGCGGCACCAACAGCTACCAGGGCAACACGGTGCTGAACCTCGGCAAATTGGTGGTGGGTGCCGACGGTGCACTGGGCGCCGGAGCGTTGAGCGCCGCCGCCGGCACCACTCTGGATGCCAATGCCACGGCGAGCCTGACCAACCAGGTCAGTCTCAACGGCGCGGTGACCGTGGGCGGGACCGCAGACTTGACGCTCACCGGGCCGATTATCGGGGGCGGCAGCCTGACCAAGAATGGCGGCGCCACCCTGAACCTCTCCGGCAACAACCTTTTCCTCGGTGGCCTGAACCTCAACGCTGGTACGTTGAAAGTGGGCAGCAATACAGCGCTGGGGTCGGGCAATTTGACCGTGAGTGGCGCCTCGAGCCTGGACAGCAGTGCCGCGGTGGCCCTGGTCAATAACATTGTGCTCAACGCCGGCTTGACCGTGGCGGGCAGCAACGCCCTGACTCTGGACGGTGCGCTCAGCGGCACCGGCACGCTGACCAAAGCGGGCACGGCCAACCTGACCCTCAATGGGATCAACACGTTCCAGGCGGGCACGCTGCTCAATGGCGGCCGCCTGACCCTGGGGAATGCCGCAGCCCTGGGCGGCGGTGCGTTGACCGTGGGTGGCGCGGCGAGCCTGGACAACAGCGCGGCGTTTACCTTGGGCAATAACATCACCCTCAATGCCGACCTGGCCCTGGCCGGCACCAATAACCTGACCCTGGGCGGGGTGATCAGTGGCGCCGGTGGCCTGACCAAAAATGGCACGGCCGACCTGACCTTAAGCGGCAACAACACCTTTACCGGCGCACTGAACATCCTTGGCGGTAGCGTGTTCGCCAGCAGCGCCGCGGCCCTCGGTGGCAACAGCGGGCTGAACATTGGCGCCGGCGCCAGCCTCAACCTGGCCGGCAATGGCGTGCTCGGCGGCTTGAGCGGCGCTGGCGTTATCGACGTGGGCTTGAACAACAGCCTCACCGTAGGCGGTGCCAATACCAGCAGCACATTTGGCGGCAGCCTCACAGGCAGTGGCAGTTTGATCAAAGTCGGCGGCGGCCAACTTGAGCTGACCGGCATCAACAGCCTCAGCGGCAATACCCAGGTCAACGCCGGCATCTTGAAGGTGAGCAATACCCTGGGCAGCGCCATTGTCGACGTGAATGCCGGGGGCACCCTGACCGGCGGCGGATCGCTGCTGGGAGCGCTGAACATCAACAGCGGCGGCCACTTGGCCTTGAACAGCGCGGATACGCTGTCTACCGGTTCGCTGGTGGTGGGCAGCGGCGCCAACCTCGACGTCAGCCTTGGTGCGCCGTCCCCGACGCCGCTGCTCAGCGTCAATGGCAGTGTGAGCCTGGATGGCAACCTGAATGTCAGCAATGGCGGGGCCTTTGGTGCCGGTATCTACCGTTTGATCAACTACACCGGCAGCCTGGCCGGGCAGGGCCTGACAGTGACGGGCGTGCCCCAGGGCTTCAACCTGGGCGATGTGCTGGTAGATATCGCCACGGCCAATCAGGTGAACGTGGTGGTGTCGGTGGCCAACATGCTGTTCTGGGACGGCAGCCAGACCACCGGCAACGGCACGGTCGAAGGTGGCAATGGCACCTGGAGCGTTGGCGCCAGCAACTGGACCGCCATCGGCGGCACGCCCAACTCGGCCTGGGCCGGCGGCTTTGCAGTGTTCACAGGGACTGCGGGGACGGTCAGCGTGGACGGCACGCAGCAGTTCACCGGCCTGCAATTTGCCAGCGACGGCTACAACGTCGTGGGCGGTGCTGCGGGGCAACTGACGGCGGTCAACGGCAGCGCCGGCAATACGGCGATCCGTGTCGATCCAACCCTCACCGCGACCCTGGGCGTGAATATCGACGGCGCCGGCAAACTGGCCAAGCTCGACAGTGGCACCCTGGTGCTCAATGGCAACAACAGCTACACCGGCGGCACTGCCCTTGAGCGTGGGGCGCTGGTGGTGGGCAGTAACACCGCGCTGGGCGTCGGCCTGCTGAGCACGGCCGCGGGCACCACACTCTCCAGCAATAAAACCGTGGCCCTGGGCAATGACCTGGCCCTGGCTGGCAACCTCAACGTCACTGGCAGCAATGCCCTGGCCTTGAATGGCGTGATCAGTGGCGCCGGCGGCCTGGTCAAGAGCGGCACCTCGCAGCTCACGTTGGGCGCTGTGAACACCTACCTCGGGCCCACCGCGCTGAACGCCGGTGGCCTGATCCTGGCGAACAGCGGCGCCTTGGGCAATGGTGCGTTGAATGCGGCGGGCGGCACGACCCTGGACAGCAGCACCGCGGTCAGTGTCGGCAATGCCCTTGACCTGGGAGGCAACCTGAGCATTGGCGGTAGCGCCGACTTGACCCTGGGCGGGGTGATCAGTGGCAGCGGCAGCCTGACCAAGGAGGGCGCGGCCAACCTGACCCTCAATGGCCTCAACAACTACCAGGGCGGCCTCACCCTCAATGCGGGCACCCTGACCCTGGGCACTGCGGCGGCACTGGGTACGGGCGGGCTGACCGTGACGGGCAATTCGACCCTGGCCAGCAGCACGCCACTGGTCTTGGCCAACGACTTGACCGTCAACGCCGGCCTGAGCGTGGGCGCCAGCAATAACCTGACGCTGGCCGGTGTGCTGGCGGGCAATGGCAGCCTGATCAAGACCGGTACTTCAGACCTGACGCTGGCGGGCAACAACACCTTCAGCGGCCTGCTGGATATCCAGGCGGGCAGCCTCACCACCGTCGGCAACGGTGCGCTGGGTAACAACAGCGCGATCAACCTGGCGACCGGCACTGCCTTGAACCTGGGCAGCTCCGCCAGCCTGGGCAACCTCACCGGCGCCGGTACTGCGCTGGTCGGCCTCGGCAATACCTTGAGCCTGGGCGCCAACAATGGGAACGGCACTTTTGGTGGGGTTCTTGCCGGCCTGGGTAACATCGACAAACTTGGCAACGGCACGCTCACCCTGGCCGGGGTCAGTACGCTGGCAGGCAATACCCAGGTCAGCGCGGGTACCTTGAACGTCAACGGCCAACTGGCCAGTGCCGGGGTCAATGTGAACAGCGGCGCGACCCTCGGCGGCAGCGGGACCTTGCTGGGCACGGTGAATGTTGCCGATGGCGGCCACCTGGCCGTGAAGTCCGGCAGCGTACTGACCACCGGCGCCCTGGTGCTGGGGGCCAACGCCAACCTGGATGCCGGCCTCGGCGCGCCGTCCACGGGCGGCACCGAGCTGCTGCGGGTGTTGGGCAACCTGACCCTGGATGGCACCCTCAACATCAGTGATACCGGTGGCTTTGGCGCCGGGATCTATCGCCTGATCAACTACACCGGCGTGTTGACCAACAATGGCCTGCTCCTGGGCAGCCTGCCCGGTGGCGTCCTGCCTGGCAGCCTCGACCTGCAAACGGCGATTGGCAACCAGATCAACCTGCTGGTCAATGGCAACACCAACGTGCAGTTCTGGGATGGCAGCCAACTGGTGGGCAACGGCACCATCGAAGGCGGCAACGGCACCTGGAACGCGGCGTCGAGCAATTGGACCGAGCTCAACGGTAGCTTCAACCTAGGCTGGGCACCCAACAGCCTGGCGGTGTTCCAGGGCACGGCGGGCACCGTCACCGTGGACGGCGCGCAGGCGGTCACGGGCCTGCAATTTGTCACCGATGGCTACAACCTGGTGGGCGGTACGGCAGGCGGCCTGACCCTGTTCAATGGCGCCGGCGGCAACACCGCAGTGCGGGTCGACCCCACTGTCACCGCGACCCTGGATGTGAACCTCAGCGGCGGCGGCACCCTGGCCAAGCTGGACAGCGGCACCCTGGTGCTCAAAGGCAGCAACACCTTCACCGGCGGCACGGCGCTGAACGGCGGTACCCTGGTGGTGGGCAACAACAATGCCCTGGGCAGCGGCGTATTGACTGCCGCCAACGGCACCACCCTGGACAGCAACACAGCGCTCGCGCTGACCAATGACGTGGTTCTCAATGGCAGCCTGGCCATTGGCGGCAGCAATGCCCTGATCCTGGCGGGCACTGTCAGCGGCGCCGGCAGCCTGATCAAAAACGGCATCGCCCGCCTGACCTTGAGTGGCAGTAATACCTACCAGGGGCCTACCACCCTGAATGCCGGCGGTTTGATCCTGGCCTCCAGCAGCGCCCTGGGCGCAGGCGCGTTGAACAGCAGCGCCGGGACCACCCTCGACACCACCGCTGCAGTGACCCTCGCCAATGCTCTGAACCTGAGCGGCAACCTGGGTATCCTCGGCACGTCGGACCTGACCCTCAATGGCCCGGTCAACGGTGCCGGCGGGCTGATCAAAAGCGGTAGCGGCAACCTGACCCTCGCCGGCGGCAACAGCTATGTCGGCGGTACCCAACTCAACGCCGGCAGTCTGACCGTCGCTACGGGCAGCGCCCTGGGCGCAGGCGCCTTGCTGGTCAACGGCCCGGCGACCCTGGACAGCAGCGCGAATGTGACCCTGGGCAATGCGCTGACCCTCAATGGCACGCTGACAGTGGCCGGCAGCAACGGCCTGACCCTCGGCGGGATCGTCGACGGCGCCGCGCAGTTGATCAAGAACGGCGGGGCCAACCTCAGCCTCAATGGGGCCAACAGCTACGGCGGCGGTACGTTGCTCAACGCCGGTACGCTCACCCTCGGCAGCAACACTGCGCTGGGCAGCGGTACCCTGAGCGTGGGCGGTGCGGCCACCCTGGATAACAGCGCACCGCTGGTGCTGGCCAATGCCATTGACCTCAATGCCGACCTCACCGTCGCCGGTAGCCACGATCTGAACCTGGCCGGCGTAGTGGCCGGCAATGGCGCACTGATCAAAAACGGCACGGCGGGCCTGACCCTCAGCGGCAATAACCTGCTGAGCGGCCCGTTGACGGTGCTGGGGGGCAGCCTGACCACCGTCGGCTCCGGCGCCTTGGGCAACACCTCCGGGGTCACCGTGGGCAGCGGCGCCACCCTCAACCTGGGCAGCAGCGCCACACTCAACACCCTGGCCGGCAACGGTGCACTGCAAGTGGCGGCGGGCAATACGCTGACCGTCGGCGGCACTAACACCTTCGGCGGCAGCCTGGGCGGCAGCGGTGCCCTGGATAAAGTCGGCACCGGCACCCTCAACCTCACCGGCAACAGCGGCCTGACCGGCGCTACCAGCGTCACGGGCGGCACGCTCAACGTGGCGGGCAGCCTGGCCAGCAGCAGCGTGACGGTCAACAACGGCGCGACCTTGAGCGGCGGCGGCAGCTTGGCCGGTACGGTGACGGTGGCCGATGGCGGCCACCTGGGCCTGAGCAGCGCCAGTGCGCTGACCGTGGGTTCGCTGGTGCTGGGGGGCAATGCCAACCTGGATGTCGGCCTTGGCGTACCGGTAGTCGGTGGCGGCAGCGGGCTGCTGAATGTCGGCGGCGACCTGGTCCTGGATGGCAACCTCAATGTCAGTGATCTCGGTGGTTTTGGCACTGGGGTCTACAACCTCATCAACTACGCCGGGGCCCTGACCAATAACGGCCTGACCCTCGGGACTCTGCCCTCAAGCGTGACTGCCGATGACCTGCAACTGCAAACCGTGATCAGCAACAAGGTCAACCTGGTGGTCATCGCGCCCAACACCACCGTGCAGTTCTGGGACGGCGGCCAATTGATCGGCAACGGCGCCATCGACGGCGGCAACGGCACCTGGGGCAACGGCACCAATTGGGCGAATGTCGACGGCAGCCTCAACCAGAGCTGGAACGACAAGTTTGCGGTGTTCCAGGGCGCGGCTGGCACGGTCACGGTGGACGGCAGCCAAAGCCTGACGGGCATGCAGTTCGTCAGCGACGGTTACAACCTGGTGGCCGGTACCTCTGGCCAGTTGAACCTGGTGAACGGCGGCACTGGCAACACCGCCGTGCGGGTCGACCCCAACGTCACTGCCACCCTCGGTGTAAGCCTCAATGGCAGTGGCACCCTGGCCAAACTGGACAGCGGCACCCTGGTGCTCAACGCCGCCAATGGCTACACCGGGGGTACCGCTCTGAACGGCGGCACCCTGGTGGTGGGCAACAACAATGCCCTGGGCAGCGGCGTATTGACCGCCGCCAACGGCACCACCCTGGCCAGCAACATTGCTGTGACCCTGGGCAATAACGCGCTGCTCAACGGTGCGATGACCGTGGGCGGGGCCAGTGCCTTGACCCTGGATGGCGTGGTCAGCGGCAATGGCAGCCTGGTGAAAACCGGCGCATCCAGCCTGACCCTCAATGGCGTCAACACCTACAGCGGCGGCACCAGCCTCAATGCCGGGCAACTGACGCTGGGCAACAATGCGGCACTGGGCAGTGGCGCCCTGAGCGTGGGCGGCGCGGCGCAGTTGGATGGCAGCAGCGCCCTGCAACTGGCCAATGCCATTGCCCTGGGTGGTCAGTTGACGCTGTTGGGCAGCCATGACCTGACCTTGAGTGGCGCGCTCAGCGGCACCGCCAGCCTGGTGAAAAACGGCAACGGTGCGCTGTTGCTCACCGGCAGCAACAGCTATGGCGGCGGGACAATTCTCAATGGCGGCAGCACCACCGGCAGCACCAGCAGCCTGCAAGGGGCGATAGCCAATAACGCGGCGCTGACCTTCGAGCAAAATGCCGATGGCACCTACACCGGCAACCTCACTGGTAGCGGCTCGCTGACCAAGACCGGCAGCGGTGATCTGCTGCTGACCGGCAACAACAGCTTCACCGGTAGCACCAACGTCACGGCCGGTGGCCTGCTGGTCAACGGCACCTTGAACAGTGCCGCCGTCCAGGTCGCCAGCGGCGCCTCCCTGGGCGGTAGCGGGCAATTGGCGGGGGCGGTGAGCATGGCTGACGGCTCGACCCTCACGGCCGGAACTGCGACGCCGCTGTCCGTGGGTGCCCTGGCCTTGTCAGCGGGGACCAGCCTGGACTTCGCCCTCGGCGCACCGGGCGCATCGACCACGGTGGTCAACGTGGCCGGCAACCTGACCCTGGATGGCACCCTTAACATCAGCGACGCAGGAGGGTTCGGCGTTGGCGTCTACCAACTGTTCCGCTACGGTGGCAGCCTGACCGATAACGGCCTGCTGCTGGGTAACTTGCCAGGCGCGATTGTGCCGGGCGCGCTGAGCCTGCAAACGGCGCTGGCCAACCAGCTCAACCTGCTGGTGCAAGCCGCGCCAGGGCAGATCCAGTTCTGGAACGGCACCACCACCAGCCCTGACGGCACGGTACATGGCGGTAGCGGCACCTGGGGCCCCGGCACCAACTGGACCGACCCGACCGGCACCCAAGGCCAGGCCTCGAACAACCAGTTTGCCGTGTTCGGCGGGCAGGGCGGGACCGTCACCGTGGCGGGCAATCAGAGCTTCACCGGCCTGCAAGTGTTGGACAGTGGCTACACGCTGGTCGCCGGCACGGGCGGCAGCCTCAGCCCCACCAATGCCGCAGACGGCAGCCTGGCGACGGTGCGTATCAATGCCGGCGTGACCGCCGAGGTCTCGGCGCCCCTGGTGGGTAGCGGTGGGATCAACAAAACCGACGCGGGCACCTTGTTGCTGACCGGCGCCAACACCTACAGCGGCGGGACCACCGTCAGCGGTGGGACGCTGGCCGGGAACACCGGCAGCCTGCAAGGGGCAGTCACCAACAACGCCAACCTGCTGTTCCAGCAAGACAGCAATGGCCAGTTCAACGGCACGCTGACTGGTACCGGCACTGTGGTCAAACAGGGCAACGGCAGCCTGTTGCTGACCGGCAACCAGCCGTTGAGCGGTGCAGTAGCCGTCAACCAGGGCCTGCTGCAAGTGGGCAATGCCAGCAACCCGGGGACTGTGCTCGGCGGCCAGGTGACTGTGGCCAATGGCGCGGGCCTGAGTGGCAACGGCAGTGTCGGCTCGCTGGTCAACCATGGCGTGGTCACTCCCGACAGCGGCAAACTCAGCGTCGCCGGGAACTTCACCAACGCTGCCGACGGCACTCTCAACCTGGTGATCACCCCATCGGTGGCCAGTTCCCTGGCGGTCGGCGGCAGCGCGAACCTGGCGGGCAGCCTGAATGTGCTCAACCTGGTGCCCTACACCGGGCCCACCACCTACACCCTGTTGACGGCTGGCGGTGGCGTGACCGGCACCTTTACCAACACCAACCTGCAGAACCTGGCGTTCCTCGATACGGCCCTCAACTACAGCCCGAACCAGGTAGCGTTGGCCGTGGGCCGCAACACCACCAGCTTCGCCAGCGTGGCGGCCACCGGCAACCAGCGGGCCGTGGCCACGGCCTTGGGCAGCGGCGTGGCAGTGGGCGGCAGTGCCGTACAAAACGCCTTGCTCACCGGCGATGCAGCCAATGCCCGCGCAGCGTTCGACAGCCTGTCGGGGGAAATCCACGCCAGCACCGCCAGCGCCTTGCTCGAGGATTCGCGCTACGTGCGTGACGCGGTCAACGAGCGCATGCGCCAACCGGGCTGCTACCGCCAGGACGATCCACGCAACAGCCTGGCACCCAGCGAAAACCGCCTGAGCAGCGCCGGGTGCCACGGCGAAATGGTCGGCTGGATGCGCGTCCTCGGCACCTGGGGCCACCTGGGCGGCGACAGCAACACCGCGCGCCTGGATCGCAACCTCAGCGGCTTCCTGCTGGGCACCGACAAGCAACTGGATGATGCCTGGCGCGCCGGTATGGCTGCTGGCTATACCCGCAGTGACCTGGACGCCAAGCGCCGCAACGCCAGTGCCGACGTCGACAGCTACCACCTGATGGTCTACACCGCGTATCAGCAGGAGGCCTTCGCCGCACGCATGGGCGTGGGCTACACCTGGCACGACATCGAAAGCAAACGTGACGTGGCCGTGGGCACCGAGGGCCAGCGCCTGAAAGCCGACTACAAGGCGCGCAGTGCGCAAGTGTTCGGTGAAGTCGGGTACACCGTGGAGGCCGGCGGCCTTGCCGTGGAACCGTTCGCAGGCCTGGCCTACGTCAACTACGCAAGCGACACCCTCAAGGAAAAAGGCGGTTCGGCCGCCCTCAAAGGGGATGCCGACCAGGACATCACGTTCTCCACCCTTGGCGTGCGCCTGGGTAAAACCATCGCCCTGGGCAACGGTTCGAGCATCACCCCACGGGGCAGCATCGGTTGGCGCCATGCCTTTGGTGACACCCAGCCGGATGCCGACCTGAGCTTTATCAATGGCGGCGCGTCCTTCAGCACTCAAGGCGTGCCGATTGCCAAGGACAGCGCGGTGGTGGAGGCGGGCGTCGATTACCAGATCAGCCCTAACGGCAAACTGGGACTGGGCTACTCGGGCCAGTTGTCACGCAACGACAAGGACCATGGGATGACCATCAGTTTCTCCCTCGGCTTCTGATCAAGGCCGGGTTCTTCAAGCCGCCCGCGAGGGCGGTTTTTTTTGCATTAAACCTGGGTGTGTGCCCATGACTCCCGCGGCCTCGCGCCGATTCTTGCTACTATCGCGCTGCGTTTTCACCAGGAGCCAGCGCCTCATGCAACACCAGTGGGACCAAATGCACCGTACCCGCAAGCCTTCGTTCGTACTGTGCGGCGCGCCCCAGGGGCCGGTGCTCAATCTCTATGTCCATGGTTATTCTGCGTTTTTCAACCCGCAACAACTGGCCAATTTCCAGGCGCAACTGGCGGGGATCGAAGGTTCGACCAACGTGATGCTGTTCTGGCCGGCCGGGCACTTCCTGGAAAACCTGTTCGCCCCCTTCAAGGACATCATCGCCTCGATGCTCGGCGGCGGGACCCTGGGCGCGGCGACCGTGGGCCTGGGCAAGGCGGTGGGCTATTTTCTCGATCACTACAAAAGTGTCGAGGCGCGGGTGGACGAAGTGGCCAGGACGCTGTTGGCGGAACTGGCCAACTACCTGCATGCCGAGTCGATCGAGGTGCGCCAGATCAATCTGATCGGCCATTCCCTGGGCGCTCGCCTGCTGGTCAAGAGCCTGCTGGCCAGCCCGGAGCTGGCCCGGGAGCTGCCGCTCAATCACCTGTTGTTGATGGGCGGCGCGATTTGCACGTCCAGCCCCTGGGAGCAGGTGTCGGCACCGCTCAAGGGGCGGGTGATCAACTGCCACTCCAGCAAGGACTGGGCCCTGGCGCTCAAGCCGGATACCGAGCGCTGCATCGGCCGCTATGCCATTCCCCTGACCCCATCGCTCAAGGGCAAGGTGACCAACGTGCATCTGGTCACCTTCGACCACGCCGCCTACTGGCCGCAGTTGCAGACCGTGGTGCAGTACACCGACTTGCTGCAAGAGCGCCGGGGCATGATCCGTGCGGACCAGCGCAGTGCCGAGGTGCGCTTTGCCGAAGAGGATGTGGACCTGTATCCGGTGCTGCTCCAGGCACGGGCGCCGGAGTTGCAGTTCCTCGCCGAGCTGATGGCCGCCAAGCGCAGTGCGACCATCGCTGCGGATGTACGTGACCCATTGCAGTTGGCCATCGAGTTGCAGCGCATGGGCGGTGACAGCTTCATGAACCTGGCCCGTGGGCACGGTGTGAGTTACCGCCAATTGGCCCAGGACGTGGCCCTGCGCGTCGGCATCAAGTTTGACCAGCCCCTCGACAGCGTGGCCCTGGTGAGCCTGGAAGAACGGGTCGCCGAAACCCTAATCGAGCAGTACAAGGACAAACTCAGCCAGGCCGACCGCCAGGTGTTCGAGGCTGAACTGCGGGCGGCGGCGCAAAAGGAGCAGGGTTTTTTCCACCGTTTCGATGTCGGACGTTCGGCCACCACTGCCTTGAGCGGTACAGCGCTGGCCGGGTTGACCGGGTTTATCGTGCGGCGCGGCGCGGCCACGGCGATTCCGGTGGTGGGGCAGGCGTTGGCGGCGGCGATGCTGCTGGTGAGCGGGGTGCGCGCGTTTTCCGGGCCGGCGTATTCCATCACGACCCTGGCGGTGCTGGTGCTGGGGGTGATTCGCCAGCGCATGGAACGCGAGGCGCTGAATCAGGAAATGGACCTGGTGGTGCAGGTGGTCGAGGCGTTCGATCTGCCCCGTGAAACGCTGATGCGCACGGTCTCGCCTGACTGCTAAGCTGCGGGCTTGTCCTGTGTGTCTGCCTGGTACCCCGCGTGAAATTCAGCCTGCCGAAAATTGCTACCGCGCCGTTCTGCCCACCGGAAGTGGCGGGCACCATCCCCGTCGATCCCCGCGCATCGTTCTTCAAACGGGTCGTGCAGTTTGCCGGCCCCGGCCTGTTGATTTCCATCGGCTACATGGACCCCGGCAACTGGGCCACGGCCATCGAGGCCGGGTCGCGCTATGGCTATAGCCTGTTGTTTGTGGTGTTGCTCGCCAGCCTGGCGGGGATGGCGGTGCAGTGCCTGTGTTCGCGCCTGGGCATCGCCACTGGCAAGGACCTGGCGCAGTTGTGCCGCGAACGCTACAGCCGGCGTTCAGCGCGCACGCAATGGGTGCTGGCGGAAATCTCGATCATTGCCACCGACCTCGCCGAAGTCCTCGGCTGCGCCCTGGCGTTCCACCTGTTGCTGGGGGTATCGCTGACCACCGGGATTGTCATCACCGCGTTTGACACGCTGCTGATCCTGGCCCTGCAAAACCGCGGCTTCCGGCGCCTGGAAGCGATCATGCTGGCGCTGGTGGCGACCATCGGTGTGTGTTTTTTTGTCGAGCTGGTGTTGATCAAACCGTATTGGCCAGACGTCTTGCGCGGTTTCACGCCGTCGCTCTCGGCGATCAGCGATGCCGCGCCGCTGTACCTGGCCATCGGCATCCTCGGGGCCACCGTGATGCCGCATAACCTGTACCTGCACACGTCCATCGTGCAGACCCGCTTGTTCGGCAAGGACCTGGCCAGCCGCCAGGACGCGGTCAAGCTGGCGCGTATCGACACCATCGGCTCCCTGGCCCTGGCCTTGCTGGTCAACGCCGCGATCCTGGTGCTGGCCGCCGCGGCATTCCACCAGAGCGGTCATACCGAGGTCGTGGAAATCCAGGACGCCTACCACCTGCTGGACCCGCTGGTGGGCGGTGCCTTCGCCAGTATCCTGTTCGGCATTGCCTTGCTGGCGTCCGGGCAAAGCTCGACCTTCACCGGCACCATCGCCGGCCAGGTGATCATGGAGGGTTACCTCAACCTGCGCATTCCCTGCTGGCAACGCCGCCTGATCACCCGTGGCCTGGCGCTGATTCCGGCGTTCCTCGGGGTGTGGTTGATGGGCGACCAGGCCATTGGCAAGTTGCTGATCCTCAGCCAGGTGGTGCTCAGCCTGCAACTGCCGTTTGCCCTGTACCCGCTGATCCGCATGACCGGCGACCGGCAATTGATGGGGTCATTCGTCAATCGCCTGCCCACCAGGATCCTGGCCTGGAGCCTGTTCACCGTGATCAGCGGCGCCAACGCCTGGCTGATCGGCCAGTGGCTGTTCTGAGTCAGCGGTCCCAGTAGGGCACGCTGCCAAAGCGCTCGACAAAAAAGTCGATGACCGTGCGCACCTTCACCGACAACCGCCGGCTGCCGGGCCACAGCGCGGCAATCTGCTGCGGCTCCAGGGTGGTCGCCACTTCGTAATCGCTCAGTACCGCCTGTAAGCGCCCGGCGCGCAGGCTGTCGCCGATCAGCCAGGAGGGGAACACCACGAACCCCAGGCCTTGTTCGGCGGCGCGTGCCAGGGTGTCGGCGTGGTTGCCGGTGATCGGACCCTTGACTGTATAGGGCGTCCAGTCGTCCTGGGCGCGGCGGAAGAACCAACGCTGCTGGCCGTTCACGCCCTTGTACGCCAGGCACTGATGATTGCGCAGCTCATCGGGATGGCGCGGCGTGCCAAAGCGCGCCAGGTACTCGGGGCTGGCGGCGATGCGGTAGCGCTGGGGCGCGAAAATGCGCGCCTGCATTCCCGAATCGTTGAGCACACCGATCCGGAACAACAGGTCGGCGCCTTCCTGCAAGGGGTCGACGTAGGTGTCGGTCTGCTGGATGTCCAGTTGCAGCTTGGGGTATCGCTGGCACAACTCGGCCAGCCAGGGCGACAGGTGCCGTTGGCCGAACACCATGGGCGCATTGATGCGCACCAGGCCGCTGGGTTCGCTTTCCTGTTCTTGCAGGGCCTGCCCGGCCTCTTCCAGTTGTTGCAGCATCAGGCGCGCATGATGCCCGAGCAGGCGCCCGGCTTCCGTGGGACTGACGGCGCGGGTGTGCCGATAAAGCAGTTGCTGGCTCAGGGCCTGTTCCATCAATTGGATCTGCCGGGAGATGGAAGAGGGCGCCAGGCCTTCACGGCGTGCGACCTCGGAGAAACTGCCGTGGTCCAGCACCGCCACGAACAGGCGCAGCGCCTTGAAACTCAACTCATTGAAGCCCTGCATGAGCCCTCCGTGCTGTGCGATTTACGCAAAGGTGTTGTCTGCATGCTCCCATTTATCGCACAGATGGGCCAGCGGATAATGCGCGTCATTGTTTAATCTGACGTGTAGGTGGTGTATGCAAACTTCTTCTCTCGAGGCCGCGGCCCAGGCCCGGCCGAAAAACCGTCTGGGGCTGCTGCTGTTGCCGCTGGTGATCCTGGCAGGCATGGGCCTGTCGGTGGAGGCGGGCTTGTTGGGGCCGCTGGGCGCCCAGGTGGGGCACTTATGGGCGACCTTGAGCATCTTCGCGGTGGGCACGGCAATCTTGCTGCTGCTCCTGCTGTTCAGCGGCCCGCAAAAAGGTCCGGCCCTCAATGAACTGCCGCGCTGGCAGTTGATCGGGGGCTTCCTGGGGCCGATGTATGTGGTGGTGCTGACCCTGGCCACGCCCCATATCGGCATTGCCATGACCATGATCGCGATCCTCTGCGGCCAGGTCGGCAAGAGCGTGCTGATCGACCACTTCGGTTGGTTCGGCACCGCCCGCAAGCGGGTCAATGGCGAACGCTGGGTTGCCCTGCTGTTGATTGTGATAGCCCTTGTTTTGATTGCGCGAGGTTAAGGCGATGAATCTGATTGCATTGTTGGTGCTGGTGGTTGCCGCCGGCGCGGTGTTGAGTGTGCAGGCGGCGATCAATGGGCGCCTGGGGCAAACCGTCGGCGTGCTGCGCAGCAGCCTGGTGACGTTCTCGGTGGGCACGCTGGTGACCGGCCTGCTGATCCTGTTTTTTGAGCCGGCCCAGGCCGTCAGCCTGCTCGAGGTGCCCAAGTGGCAGCTGACCGGGGCGTTGTTCGGTGTGGTGTACATGATGGTGATGGTCGGCGCGGTGCCGATCGTGGGCACGGCGGTGGCGACGGTGGCGGTGATCGTCGGCCAATTGGCCATGGGCATGTTGATCGACAACTTCGGCTGGATGGGCAACACGGCCATCGAACTGTCCGGCAGCCGGGTGCTGGCGATGCTGTGCCTGGTGCTGGCCCTGGTGTTCATGTATCGCAGCAGCACGCGCCAGGCTGATTAACGGCGCTGAACCAAGGGCAGCGGCCCGCAGTCACTGCTAAAGGTGCCGGCATTCGCTGCACCGGGACGACCAAAAAAAAGGAGTCTGATCATGCCAGATCCAACCTGTGCCTGCCCGCATTGCAAATGTGTACTGGGGCAGAACGCTGTGACCAAAGACGGCAAGGGCTATTGCTGCCAGGGTTGTGCCGATCACCATGCCCATGGTGAACCGTGCGAGTCGGCCACCGGCTGCGAGTGTGCCAAGTCGGCACACGGCTGAGCGGCCAATAGCGCCAACACCGCCAGGCAGCGTAAGCTGCCTGACTTTTTCCCAGTCGTGGAGTTATATCGTGGCCAAAGCTGCTGCTGTCATTGAAATCCCGGTGTCGGCCGATCAAGTCTGGCAACTGGTCGGTGGGTTCAACTCGTTGCCCGATTGGCTGCCGCTGATTGCCAAGAGCGAGCCGGGCGAAGGCGGGCGCGTGCGGCACCTGCAAACCGTGGATGGCGCGGTGGTGGTCGAGCACTTGCAGACCTTCGATAACGTTGCGCGCACCTACAGCTACACCCTCAGCGAATCGCCGTTTCCGGTCAGTGCCTATCTGGCGACATTGCAGGTTGAAGCGCTGGGTGAGCATTCGGCCAAGGTCACCTGGTCGGGTGTGTTCACTCCGGTTGCAGGCGTGACGGATGCCGAGGTTGAAGAGCTGTTCAGCGGCGTCTACACCGGCGGCGTCGAGGCGCTGCGCAAGAACTTCCCGGCCTGATCGGCCACTATCGCCGGCCAGCCGGCGCCTACAGTGGGGTGTGTGTGCGGCAGTCCAGGGTCAGTCGCGCGCCCCCACGCTCGCTGCTGCCAACTTCCAGACGGAAGCCATGCAGGTTGATGATCGCCGCCACAATCGACAGGCCCAGGCCAAAGCTGCCCTGTTGGTTAACCTCATCGACCCGGTAGAAACGCTGGAACACCGCCGCCCGTTCCGCTTCGGGAATCCCTGGGCCGCTGTCCAGGACTTCGATGCGCGTGCTGCCAGCAACGTCGATCCCGCGCAGAATCACCTCGCCGCCCGGCGGGGTGAACTTGATCGAATTACTCAGCAGGTTGGCCAGGGCCTCGAACAGCAGTGCCCGGTCACCGGTAATCGGTGGCAATGCTTCGGGGACTTGCAGCAGCAGTTCCAACTGACCTTCTTCCGCCAGGGGCAGGTAGAAGTCATGGAGTTCCTGGAGCAACGGCAGGGGATCGAAGACCAGGAAGCCGGAGCGTCGTTGACGGTCCTCCAGCTCGGAAATACGCAGCAAACCGCGAAAACGCGCCATCAGCGTGTCGGTCTCGCTGATCACTGTATCGAGCTGCAGGGCCAGGGGGGACTCCTCGCTGGCCTGTTGCTTGATCCGGTACAACTGCGCGCGCAAGCGGGTCAGTGGGGTGCGCAGGTCGTGGGCAATGTTGTCGCACACGCCCTTGACCTCGTTCATCAGTTTTTCAATGCGCTCAAGCATGGCGTTGACGATGGCGGCGAGCATGTCCAGTTCGTCGCGGCGGTTGGACAGCGGCAGGCGGTGGGTCAGGTCGCCGGCGACGATGGCTTCGGCGCTGGCCTGGATCCCGCGAATCCGCCGCAACGGGCGCCGGCGTAGCAGATGCCAGCCGGCGACGCCGGGGATGATGGTCAGGGAGATTGCCCAGAGCAGGGCTTGCAGGATGATCCTTGTCACGCCCAGCAATGAACCGTTATCGCGCACCAGCACCAGCCAGCGGCCATCCTGGGTGTGGGTCGCCACCGCGTCGCAACTGCCCCGGGGCAGTTTCGGGTCATCCGATTCGATGCAGTTGGCCAAGGCATGGATGCGCCCGTCCAGGGGCAGGCCTGGGGGGATTTGCTGGAGCGGGCCGCTGAGGGGGCGCTGTTGGCCATCGAACAAGCCATAGGCGTCAATGCCCTTCATATCGAAGGTCATGCTGGTGGCCAGGGCTTCATCCAGTTGCGCGCCTTCGAAGCGCTGGAACAGATGCTGGCGCTGCATCAGCGAATGGCGCGACAGGTCGCCCAGGTAACCCGAGACTTCGTAGTACAGCACCCCCATGAGGATGCAACTCCAGGCCACGAACAGCGAACTGTACAGGGCCAGCAGGCGGCTGCTGGACGAGCGCCAGCCGTTAGACGGGTTCAGCAATGACATAGCCCGAACCTCGTACCGTGCGGATCAGTGGCGTCAGGCCCGGCGGGTCGATTTTCTTGCGCAGGCGGCCAATGTGCACGTCGATCAGGTTGGTGCCCGGGTCGAAGTGATAACCCCAGACTTCCTCGAAGATCATCATCCGCGAGAGGATTTGCCCGGTGTTGCGCATCAGGAATTCCAGCAGCTTGTACTCGGTGGGCAACAGGCTCAGGGGTTGGTCGGCGCGACTGGCTTCGCGACTGATCAGGTTCAATTCCAGGTCGGCCACGCGCAGCGCGGTTTGCGCGGCCTTGAGCGCATTGTTACGGCGCAGCAGCACCTCGACCCGCGCGGCCATCTCGTCGGAGGCAAAGGGTTTGGTCAAGTAATCATCGCCACCGGCCCGCAGGCCGCGCACCCGTTCATCCACGTCGGAGAGGGCGCTGATCATCAGGATCGGCGTCGACACGCCGAGGGTGCGCAAAGTGGTGACGATGGCCAGGCCATCGAGCTCCGGGAGCATACGGTCGAGGGTGATCAGGTCGTAGTCGCCACTGACTGCCCGCGTCAGGCCTTCGCGGCCGTTGTCGACCCAGTCCACGTCCAGTCCATGACTGCTCAGCTCGGCGACGATCTCGCGAGCCGTCACGGCGTCGTCTTCGATGGTCAAAATGCGGGTCATAAGGGTTACCTGGTCACACGGGAGTGGGGGGCATTTTGCCAAGAAATGATAGCGAGGTTTCTAAAAGAAAATTCATGTAGGCCTCGGTCAATGTGGGAGCGGGCTTGCCCTAAGCCAGTCAGTTAAACGCAGATCCCCTGTGGGAGCGGGCTTGTCGGATCGCCGCATCGCCGCGAAAGCGGTGGGTCAGTCAACATCAATGTTTGCTGGGCTGACGTCTTCGCGAGCAAGCCCGCTCCCACATGGGTGGCGGATGGCGTGGGAATGCATAACGCCCGCCACTTAACCTGCGTTCTTGCAAGTTGCATGATCCTAGGAAGTTCAACCTACTTAATCTCATTGAAATTAATAGGTTTTTATTTTAACGGCGACTGGCACGCCGCCTGCACTGTCCTTTCCGACAGATGTAACACCATTTTTCAATGCCTGGAGCACAACAACAATGATGACATCCTCATCCACTTTGCAAGAGTCGAGCACGCTCTCCGGGGTTTCCTGGGGGGCGATCTTTGCCGGGGCCGCAGCTGCCGCTGCGTTATCCCTGGTCCTGGTGTTGCTGGGCTTCGGCCTGGGGTTTTCGGCGGTGTCGCCGTGGGCCGACAGCGGCATCAGCGCCAAGGGCCTGGGCATTTCCACGATTGTCTGGCTGGCCTTTACCCAGATTGTCGCGGCGGGGCTGGGCGGATATATCGCCGGCCGGCTGCGGGTCAAATGGGCCAATATGCATGGCGATGAGGTGTACTTTCGCGACACCGCCCACGGCTTTCTGTCCTGGGCCGTGGCCACGCTGGTGACCGCGACCCTGGTGGTCGGCTCGGTCAGCAGCATTGTCGGCGGCGGTGTGCAGGCCGGTGCGAGCGTGGTTTCGGGTGCCGCCAGCGGCTTGACCCAGGCTGCCGGCAACGCGGCCAATGGCGATGACTTCGGCTACTACGTCGACAGCCTGTTCCGCGATGATCGCCCGGCCGCTGCCAGTGACGATGCGGTGCATGGCGTGGTGGCGCGGATTTTCGCCCGCACCCTGGGCAACGACGGCCAGTTGGCGCCGCAAGACCGTACTTACCTGGCGCAGTTGATCAGCCAGCGCACCAACCTCAGCCAGGCCGATGCCGAGCGGCGTGTCGACCAGGTCTACGGTGATGCCCGCAAAGCCCTGGAAGATGCCAAGTTGAAGGCCAAACAGGCCGCCGATACCGCCAGCAAGATCGCCGCGGTGACCTCGCTGTGGACCTTCGTCGCGCTGTTGCTCGGTGCCTTCTTCGCCAGTTTCGCCGCGACCTTCGGCGGTCGCCGCCGGGATGCCGTGGTGTATCTGGAAACCATTCGTTAATTCAAGGAGAACGTCATGCGCTCATTACTGCTGTGGTTCCTCGGTGTGCCGATCCCGGTCATTATCCTGATCGCGATCTTCATGCACTAACCCGCGTACCCGCTTGATCAAGGCCGCTCCTGCATGGCAGGGGCGGCCTTTTTATCAGTCGTCAAACCCCACCTGTTCGTGAATCTCATCGACCTTCAACTCCAGCCGGTACGCCACCGCAATAAACAGCGCCTGGCACAGGCACAGCGTGGCACTGAGCGAGCGGAATGCAAACGAGGAACCTTCATTGACCAGCAACACCGTGTTGGCGCGCTTGGCCAGCGGTGACAGGTTGCTGTCGGTGATGATCAGCGTCTTGGCCTGGTGATGCTGGGCGATACGCAGGCAGTGTTGGGTTTCCTTGCCGTAGGGCGTGAAGCTGATGGCGATCACCAGGTCATTGGCGCGCACGCTGCGCATCTGCTCGCGATAGCTGCCACCCAGGCCCGAGACCAGGTGGATGCGCTTGTTGGTGTGCTGCAGGTTGTAGACCAGGTAGTCGGCCACCGCAAAAGAGCGGCGCACCCCGACCACGTAGATATTGTCGGCGTTGACCACCAGGTCCACGGCTTTCTCGAAGGCTGCATCGTCCAGTTCCAGGCCCAGGCGCTCGATGCCGGACAGTGTGGCATTCACGCATTCCCGGGCGAGGTCGCCAGCGCTGGCTTTCTGCGACTTGTTGGCGATCATGCTGCGGATGCGCTGCTGGTAGTTCTGCACCGGCGTGGTCTTGTGGGTATACGCCTCGCGAAACAGCGCCTGCATCTCACTGAACCCGCTGAAACCAAAGCGCTGGGAAAACCGCACGATGGCCGAAGGATGGACTTCGCATTCCCGGGCGATGTCGCTGATGCGGTCGACCATGATCCGATCGCTCTGCTGGCTCATGTAGCTGGCGATGCGCTTGAGCTGGCGGGGCAGGCTTTCGTATTCGTCGGTGATCAGCTGCAACAGACGCTCGGCATTGATCGGAGGGCTGGCGAGCATCTCGGCGGGAGCCTGCTGATCGGAGCGGGACATAGGCAATCCTTCTGGCTTGTTCTTACAGGGCAGGTGAGGCGCACCTCGCCCATGACAATAGGTCGATGGGCGCAAGTCTACAGGGAAGGCGGCAAAAAATATCTTAATGGAAAATATATTCCACATAAAATATTTATAGAATAAATATTGATTGCTGGCGCCGGACGTCCTAGTCTGCATCCACCAAGAGCGTCGCCGTCACGACGGCAGGCGCGGGCTGATAAAAATAACAGGAGCCAGCATGGGCCAGACTCGTTTTGCCAGTGGGCGTCAATTGGATCTGATTTGTCTTGGGCGCCTGGGCGTCGATCTCTATGCGCAGCAAGTCGGGGCGCGCCTGGAAGATGTCGCCAGTTTTGCCAAGTACCTGGGCGGCTCCTCCGCCAACATCGCCTTCGGCACTGCGCGGTTGGGGCTCAAGTCGGCGATGTTGAGCCGGGTCGGTGACGATCACATGGGGCGCTTTCTGGTGGAGTCGCTGGTGCGCGAGGGCTGTGATGTCAGTGGCATCACCGTCGACCCACAGCGCCTGACCGCCATGGTGCTGCTGGGCCTCAAGGACCGCGAAACCTTCCCCCTGGTGTTCTACCGCGAAAACTGCGCCGATATGGCCCTGTGTGCCGCCGATATCAGCGAAGCCTTTATTGCCAGCAGCAAGGCGCTGCTGATCACCGGCACTCACTTTTCCACCGACGGCGTGTACCAGGCCAGCCTCCAGGCCCTGGATTACGCCGAGCAACACGGGGTCAAGCGCGTGCTCGATATTGACTACCGCCCGGTGCTCTGGGGCCTGGCGGGCAAGGCTGACGGCGAGACCCGTTTTGTCGCCGACCAGAGCGTCAGCCAGCATCTGCAAGGGATCCTGCCGCGCTTTGACCTGATTGTCGGCACCGAGGAAGAGTTCCTGATTGCCGGCGCCAGCCACGATCTGCAAAGCGCCTTGCGCACGGTGCGCCAACTGACGGCGGCGACCCTGGTGGTCAAGCTCGGCCCGCAGGGTTGCACGGTGATTCACGGGGCGATCCCGGCGCGCCTGGAAGACGGCGCGATCTATCCCGGGGTGCGGGTCGAGGTGCTTAACGTGCTGGGGGCCGGCGATGCGTTTATGGCCGGCTTTCTCAGTGGTTGGCTGAACGAGGCCGATGACCCGCGCTGCTGCCAGCTGGCCAATGCCTGCGGCGGGTTGGTGGTGTCGCGCCATGCCTGCGCCCCGGCGATGCCGACGCTTGCAGAACTCCACTACCTGTTCAGCAGCCCGGTGCCCATCACTCGCCCGGACCAGGACCCGGTATTACAGCGCTTGCATCAGGTCAGCGTGCCGCGCAAGGCCTGGAAGCAGCTGTTTGTGTTTGCTTTCGACCATCGCTGGCAACTGCTGGAGCTGGCGCAAAAAGGCGGCCAGGACCCGGCGCGGATCAGTGCGATCAAGCAACTGTTTATCCAGGCGGTAGAACGCGTAGAAGGCAAACTGCACGAGCAGGGTGTGGAGGCCGATGTGGGTATTTTGGCCGACCAGCGCTTTGGCCAGGACGCGCTGAACGCCGCCACCGGCCGTGGCTGGTGGGTCGCGCGCCCGGTAGAGGTCCAGGGTTCGCGGCCGCTGGCGTTCGAACACGGGCGCTCGATCGGCAGTAACCTGATCGGCTGGCCCCAGGAGCAGATCATCAAGTGCCTGGTGCAGTTTCACCCCGACGACGAGCCCTTGTTGCGCCTGGAACAGGAAGCGCAGCTCAAGGGCCTGTATCAAGCCGCGCAAGCCAGCGGCCACGAACTGCTGCTGGAAGTGGTGCCGCCCAAGGATCACCCTTCGACCTACCCGGATGTGCTCTATCGCAGCCTCAAGCGCCTGTACAACCTGGGTATCTACCCGGCGTGGTGGAAGATTGAGGCGCAGTCGGCCGAGCAGTGGCACCAGCTCGATGAACTGATCGAGGAACGCGACCCCTATTGCCGGGGCGTGGTATTGCTGGGCCTGAATGCGCCGGCGCAATCTTTGGCCGAGGGCTTCCAGCAGGCCAGCCAGAGCCGGACCTGCCGCGGGTTTGCCGTGGGCCGCACGATCTTCCAGGAGCCGAGCAGGGCGTGGATGGCAGGGGAAATCGACGACGAAACGCTGATCCAGCAGGTACAGCAGACCTTCGAACAACTGATCCAGGCCTGGCGCAGCTCGAGAGTTTAAACACGCTCAAATGTGGGCACCGGCAAGCCAGCTCCCACACAAGCAGATTTCAGCAGCCTCAAGGTTAAAACAATAAAAGGTGCAGCCATGCCCGCAATCCGTATTGGCATCAACCCCATCTCCTGGAGTAACGACGACCTGCCGGCCCTGGGCGGCGAGACGCCGTTGAGCACCGCGCTCAGCGAAGGCAAGGCCATCGGCTACGAAGGTTTCGAACTCAACGGCAAATTCCCCAAGGACGCCAAGGGCGTGGGTGATGTGTTGCGCCCCTACGACCTGGCGCTGGTCTCCGGCTGGTACTCCAGCCGCCTGGCCCGGCGCTCGGTGGCCGAGGAAATCGACGCCATCGCCAGCCATGTGCAACTGCTGCGCGAGAACGGCGCCACGGTATTGGTCTACGGTGAAGTGGCCGACTCGATCCAGGGCTCGCCGATCCGCCTGATCGAGCGCCCGCGCTTTCACAGCGAACAGGCATGGCAGGCCTACGCCGACAAGCTCACTGAGCTTGCGCGTTTTACTCTGTCCCAGGGCGTGCGCCTGGCCTACCACCATCATATGGGCGCGTACGTCGAGTCCCCGGAGGACATCGACACCCTGATGCGCCTCACTGGCCCGGAGGTCGGCCTGTTGTTCGATTCGGGGCACTGTTACATGGGCGGTGGCGAGCCGGTCGAGGTGCTGCGCAAGCATCTGGACCGCATCTGCCATGTGCACTTCAAGGATGTGCGCAAACCGGTGGTGCAACTGGCGCGCAACCAGCTGTGGAGCTTTCCCGACTGTATCGTCAACGGCACCTTCACGGTGCCGGGCGATGGCGATATCGACTTCGCCCAGTTGCTGGACGTGTTGCTGGGCGCTGGCTACAGCGGCTGGTTGGTGGTGGAGGCTGAGCAGGACCCGGCCGTGGCCCCCAGCTATATCTATGCGAAAAAAGGCTTTGATACCTTGCGCGCGCTGCTGGATGCGAGGGCTGCACAATGAGCCTGCTGGTCAAAAGCACCCCGCGCGGGCCAACCATGGTCGCGCTGCCAGAGGGGCGTCTGGAATATGTAGGGTTTGCCGCTTACCGCCTGAGCCTGGGGCAAACACTGCCGGTCAGCGCCAACGACGACGAGCTGTGCCTGGTGCTGCTCAGCGGCCGGGTGACCATCGAAGGCGAGGCCTTCAGCTGGCAAAACCTCGGGGATCGCCAGTCGGTGTTCGAGGATAAGTCGCCGTTCGCAGCTTATCTGCCGCCCAGCACGCGGGCCCAGGTGACAGCCCTGAGCGATGTGCAGATCGCCGTCTGCGCCGCGCCCGGCGCCCTTGCCGCCGGTCTCGCGCCCCGGCTGATCCGCCCCGAGCAGTGCCGGCGCAGTGTGCGCGGCAAGGGCGCCAACACCCGCTACGTCTGCGACATCCTGCCCGACAGCGAGCCGGCCCATTCGCTGCTGGTGGTGGAGGTGCGTACGCCGTCCGGGCACTCATCTAGCTACCCACCGCACAAGCACGATACCGATGATCTGCCGCACCAGAGCTTTCTTGAAGAGACCTATTACCACCAGATCAACCCCTCCCAGGGCTTTGTGTTCCAGCGGGTGTACACCGACGACCGCAGCATCGACCAGGCCATGGCCGTGGAAAACCACGACCTGGTGGTGGTGCCCAAGGGTTATCACCCGGTCAGCGTGCCCTATGGCTACGAATCGTATTACCTGAACGTGATGGCCGGCCCCAAGCGCGCCTGGCACTTTCACAATGACCCGCAGCACAGTTGGTTGCTGGATCTTTAACCCGTAGGCGCCGAGGGGGCCAAACATGAGCACAACCCGATTGACCATGGCCCAGGCCCTGGTGAAGTTCCTGGATAACCAGTACATCGAAGTCGATGGCGTGCAAAGCAAGTTTGTCGCCGGGGTGTTCACCATCTTTGGCCACGGCAATGTGCTGGGCCTGGGCCAGGCCCTGGAGCAAGACAGTGGCGAGATCGTGGTGCATCAGGGCCGCAACGAGCAGGGCATGGCCCATGCCGCGATTGGGTTTGCCAAGCAGCACCTGCGGCGCAAGGTCTACGCCTGCAGCGCTTCGGTCGGCCCCGGCGCGGCGAATATGCTGACCGCCGCGGCAACCGCCACCGCCAACCGCATCCCTTTGTTGCTGCTGCCCGGCGATGTGTATGCCTGTCGCCAGCCCGACCCGGTGTTGCAGCAGATCGAGCAATTCCATGACCTGAGCATCAGCACCAACGATGCGTTTCGCGCCGTGAGCAAATACTGGGATCGCATCAACCGCCCTGAACAGTTGATGAGTGCGGCGATCCACGCCATGCGCGTACTGACCGACCCGGCCGAAACCGGCGCCGTGACCCTGGCCTTGCCCCAGGACGTGCAGGCCGAGGCCTGGGATTACCCCGATTACTTCCTGCAAAAACGCGTGCACCGCCTGGACCGACGCCCGGCCACCGAAGCGATGCTGCGCGACGCTGCCGCGCTGCTCAAGTCCAAGCGCAAGCCGCTGATTATCTGCGGGGGCGGGGTCAAGTACTCCGGCGCGAATGCCGCGCTGCAGGCGTTTGCCGAGCGCTTTCAGATCCCCTTTGCCGAGACCCAGGCCGGCAAGAGCGCCATCGTCTCCAGCCACCCGCTGAATGTCGGCGGCATCGGTGAAACCGGCTGCCTGGCCGCCAACCTGCTGGCCCGGGATGCCGACCTGATCATCGGCATCGGCACGCGCTACAGCGACTTCACCACCTCGTCGAAATCGCTGTTCCAACATCCCGAGGTGCAGTTTCTCAACCTCAATATCAGCCCTGGTGATGTGCTGAAGCTCGACGGTGTCCAGGTGCTGGCAGATGCCAGGGTCGGGCTGCTGGCATTGGCCGACGCGCTGGGCGATTACGCCACGCAATGGGGCGAGCAGCCCCGCCAGGCCCGTGCGCAGGGGGATGCCGAAGTGGACCGGGTCTATCAGGCGCGCTACACCGACGCCGACTTCAGCCCCGAGATCAACGACCACATGGATGCGGCGGTGCTACGCGAATTCATCGAGCTGACCGGCTCCTGCCTGACCCAGAGTCAGGTACTGGGTGTGCTTAACGCGACCCTGGCCGACGACGCGGTGATTGTGGCCGCCGCCGGCAGCCTGCCGGGGGATTTGCAGCGCAGTTGGCGCAGCAAGGGCGTCAACACCTACCACGTCGAGTACGGCTATTCGTGCATGGGCTACGAGATCAACGCGGCCCTGGGGGTGAAGCTGGCCGAGCCTGCGCGCGAGGTCTACGCCCTGGTGGGCGATGGCTCCTACATGATGCTGCATTCGGAGCTGGCTACCTCGATCCAGGAGCGGCGCAAGATTAACGTGGTGCTGCTGGACAACATGGCCTTCGGTTGCATCAACAACCTGCAGATGGGCAATGGCATGGACAGCTTCGGCACCGAGTTCCGCTTCCGCAACCCCGACAGCGGCAAGCTCGATGGCGGCCTGGTGCCGGTGGATTTCGCCATGAGCGCGGCGGCCTATGGTTGCAAGACCTACAAGGTCACGACGGTTGCACAGCTGCACGCCGCGCTGGCCGATGCACGCGCGCAGAGCGTGTCGACGCTGATCGATATCAAGGTGCTGCCCAAGACCATGATCCACGGCTACCTGTCGTGGTGGCGGGTTGGCGTGGCGCAGGTGTCCACCAGCGAACGCACCAATGCCTGCGCCAAACAACTCAATGAACGCCTGGCCAAGGCCCGGCAGTACTGACCATAAGAGGAGCGTTGCCATGTCTTTGAAGCTGGGTGTGATCGGTACGGGCGCCATCGGCCGGGACCATATCCGCCGGTGCAGCCAGACCTTGCTCAACAGCCAGGTGGTGGCGGTCACCGATATCAACCTTGAGCAGGCGGCCCAGGTGGTGGCTGACCTGCAACTGAACGCCGAGGTGTACGCCGACGGTCATGCGCTGATCCATTCGGCGCAGGTCGAGGCGGTGCTGGTCACCTCCTGGGGCCCCAGCCATGAGGAATTTGTGCTGGCGGCTATCGCAGCTGGCAAACCGGTGTTCTGTGAAAAACCCCTGGCTGTCACGGCCCAAGGCTGTCGCAAGATCGTCGAGGCGGAAGTGGCCCACGGCAAGCGCCTGGTCCAGGTCGGTTTCATGCGCCCGTATGACCAGGGCTACCAGGCGCTCAAGGCGGTGATCGACAGCGGCCAGATCGGCGAACCGTTGATGCTGCACTGCGCCCACCGCAACCCGACGGTGGGGGGAAACTACAACACCGGCATGGCCATCACCGACACCTTGATCCACGAGTTGGACGTGCTGCGCTGGCTGCTGGCCGATGACTATGTGTCAGTGCAGGTGGTGTTCCCGCGTAAAACCAGCAAGGCCCTGAGCCATTTGCGCGACCCGCAGATCGTGCTGCTGGAAACCGCCAGGGGTACGCGGATCGATGTGGAAGTGTTTGTGAACTGCCAGTACGGCTACGACATCCAGTGTGAAGTGGTGGGGGAGACGGGCATTGCCAAATTGCCAGAGCCGTCCCAGGTGCAACTGCGCAGCGGCGCCAAGCTATCGAATGCAATTTTGATGGATTGGAAAGACCGTTTTATTGGCGCTTATGACGTCGAGTTGCAGGCCTTTATCGATGGCGTGCGCGCCGGTCAGGTGGGGGGGCCTTCAGCCTGGGATGGTTTTGCGGCGGCGGTGGCGGCGGATGCGTGTATCGAGGCCCAGGGCAGTGGGCAGATCGTTGCGGTCAGCTTGCCGCAGCGCCCGGCATTCTACGGCTAGCGCGGTCAATGTAGGAGCTGGCTTGCCTGCGATAGCGGTGGATCAGGTTAGAAATACTTGACTGATCTACCGCTATCGCAAGCAAGCCAGCTCCTACATTTTGATTGGGTTTGCAGATCACGAGAGGAGTTGGTTCATGCGAATCGGACTGGTTGGATACGGCCACGGTGGCCGTTTTTTTCATGCCCCGCTGATCGCCACATTGCCCGGGGCAATCTTCGTTGGCGTGGTGACCCGCGCCCCCGAGCGCCGCCAGCAACTGGCGACGGAGCATCCCGGGGTGCCGGCATTCGACAGCATCGCGCAGATCGTCGAAGCCGGGGTGGAGGTGCTGGTGATCTCCACCACCCTCAAGGGCCGCCCGGCCCTGGTGCTGGAGGCCATTGAATATGGTGTGGCGGTGGTCAGCGACAAACCCTTCGCCGCCAATGCCGAGCAGGCGCGGGCGCTGATTAGCGCCGCCGAACGTGAAGGGGTAAAACTCAGCGTCTACCAGAACCGGCGCTGGGATTCGGACTACCTGACCCTGCGCAAGCTGATCGAGGCTGGCGCCCTGGGTACTATCACCCGCTTTGAATCCAGGGTAGAGCGCTACAGCCCGCAAGCGGTGGGCAACGCCAGCGGCGGCGGGTTCCTGCGGGATCTGGGCAGCCATCTGGTGGACCAGGCCTTGCAGCTGTTCGGTCCGGTAGAGCTGGTGTATGCGCAATTGCAGTACAGCGCCGAGCATCCCACGGTCGATCATGGCTTCTTTGTCTGCCTGACCCACGCCAACGGGGTGATTTCCCACCTGTGGGGCAGCGCCCTGCAAAACAGCCAGGCCCCGCGTTTTCGAGTGAACGGCACGGCGGGCTGCTACACCGTCGAAGGCCTGGATGGCCAGGAACAGGCGCTGCTGGCCGGCAAGAATCCGAAGACCGAAGGTGAACACTGGGGCGCCGAAGACCATCGCCGCTGGGGCTGGTTCGAACAAGGCGCGGAACGCGAGCGGATCCCTTCGCAAAAGGGCGCCTGGAACCAGTTCTATCGCCAATTGCAAAGCGCAGTCCAGGGCCAGGGCGAACTGCCGGTGCAGGCCAGGGATGCCTGGGAAGCCACCTGCGTGCTGGATGCCGCCAGGCTCAGCGCCGAGCGCCGGCAAGTGGTGGAGATGGCCACGCTGGAAGGGGTAGAGTGGAAATAGAATAAAATTCTAAAATGAGTTGATATGGAAATTATTTTCCAATAAAGTCATTTCCAGGTTGCTGAAAGTCTGTCCCGGCCTTCCTTTATAAAGGACGCGGTGGGCTCAACAAAAACAAGATAAAAAAACAACCAGGTACCGTCAGATGAAAATCTTCAACGCTGTACTGCGAGTGTTACGTACTGCCTTCCCGCCCCGCGCACGGCCCTTCTATTTCTCTTTTCTCAATGTCCTTTGCATCGAAAGCAAGGGCGCCCTGGTGTGCTGCATTCCGGGGGCGCCCGTGGTACGGCTGCCTGCTGCCAACTCATCGCTCTGATAAACGCTACGTCCAGAAAACCAACAAGAAAGTGGAGACAGACCGTTCATGAAGACCCAGATCCGTTTCGCCTCGCTGGCCTTGTCGATGCTGCTTGCCAGCGGCGTGGCCGCGGCCGCCGATATCAAGATTGGCGTCAGCATGTCGCAGTTCGACGACACCTTCCTCACCTACCTGCGTGAGGATATGGACAAGCAAGCCAAGTCCTACCCCAAGGGCGACGGCGTGCAACTGCAGTTCGAAGATGCCCGCGCCGACGTGGTCAAGCAACTGAGCCAGGTCGAGAACTTTATCAGCCAGAAAGTCGATGCCATGGTGGTCAACCCGGTGGACACCGCCTCCACCGCACGCATTACCAAGGCCGCGGTGGCAGCCGGTATCCCGCTGGTCTACGTCAACCGCCGCCCGGATCAGACCGACCTGCCCAAAGGGGTGGTGACGGTGACGTCCAATGACGTCGAGGCCGGCAAACTGCAAATGCAGTACCTGGCCGAGAAACTGGGCGGCAAAGGCAAAATCGTGATTCTGCTGGGTGACCTGGCCAACAACTCGACGACCAATCGCACCAAGGGCGTCAAGGAGGTCCTCGGCAAATACCCGGACATCAAGATTGAACAGGAGCAGACCGGGATCTGGCTGCGGGACAAGGGCATGACCCTGGTGAACGATTGGCTGACCCAGGGCCGCGAGTTCAATGCGGTCGTGGCCAACAATGACGAAATGGCGATTGGCGCGGCCATGGCCTTGAAAACCGCGGGCGTCAAACCGGGCAGCGTGTTGATTGGCGGCGTCGATGGCACGCCCGACGGCTTGAATGCGATTACCAAGGGCGAGATGGCGCTCTCGGTGTTCCAGGATGCCAAGGGGCAGGCGGTCGGTTCGGTGGAGGCGGCGGTGAAAATGGCCAGGGGCGAGGCGGTCGAGCAAAACGTCGTGGTGCCGTTCCAGTTGATCACCCCGGACAATGTCGCGTCGTTCAAGTAGCGTTCAATAACAACAATAAGCCCGCAGGGCGGTCGCAATCGCCCTGCCGATGGAGCCCCGATATGCTCGCTCAAGCGACTGCTTTGCAGCCCGCAGGTCTAGAAGAGCCTTACCTGCTGGAAATCGCCCATATCAGCAAAGGTTTTCCCGGCGTCGTGGCCCTGGACGATGTGCAACTGCGGGTGCGCCCCGGCTCGGTCCTGGCGCTGATGGGAGAGAACGGTGCCGGCAAGTCGACGCTGATGAAAATCATCGCCGGCATCTACCAGCCCGACGCCGGCCAAATCCGCCTGCGGGGCAAGCCGGTGGTGTTTGATACCCCCCTGGCCGCCTTGCAGTCGGGCATCGCGATGATCCACCAGGAACTCAACCTGATGCCCCATATGAGCATCGCCGAGAACATCTGGATCGGCCGCGAGCAGCTCAATGGCCTGCGCCTGGTCAATCACCGGGCCATGCACCGTTGCACTGCGCAGTTGCTGGCGCGGCTGCGGATCAACCTCGACCCCGAGGAGCAGGTTGGCAACTTGAGCATTGCCGAGCGGCAGATGGTGGAGATTGCCAAGGCGGTGTCCTACGACTCCGACATCCTGATCATGGATGAGCCGACGTCGGCGATTACCGACAAGGAAGTGGCCCACCTGTTTTCGATCATTGCCGACCTCAAGGCCCAGGGCAAAGGCATCATCTATATCACCCATAAAATGAATGAAGTGTTTGCCATTGCCGATGAGGTGGCGGTGTTTCGCGATGGCGCCTATATCGGCCTGCAACGCGCCGACAGCATGGACAGCGACAGCCTGATCTCGATGATGGTCGGGCGCGAATTGAGCCAACTGTTCCCGGTGCGCGACAAACCCATCGGCGAGTTGCTGCTGTCGGTGCGCGACCTGCGCCTGGACGGGGTGTTCCAGGGCGTGTCCTTTGACCTGCATGCCGGCGAGATCCTCGGCATTGCCGGGCTGATGGGCTCGGGCCGCACCAATGTGGCGGAAACGATTTTCGGCATTACCCCAAGCGACGGCGGCGAGATCCGCCTCGACGGCCAGGTGCTGCGCATCAGCGACCCGCACATGGCGATCAAGCAGGGTTTTGCGCTGTTGACCGAGGACCGCAAGCTCAGTGGCCTGTTCCCGTGCCTGTCAGTCCTGGAAAACATGGAAATGGCCGTGCTGCCCCATTACTCGGGCAAGGGCTTTATCCAGCAAAAAGCCCTGCGGGCCTTGTGCGAGGACATGTGCAAGAAGCTGCGGGTAAAAACCCCCTCCCTTGAGCAGTGCATCGACACCCTGTCGGGCGGCAATCAGCAAAAGGCCCTGTTGGCCCGTTGGTTGATGACCCAGCCACGGCTGTTGATCCTCGATGAGCCGACCCGTGGCATCGATGTCGGGGCCAAGGCCGAGATCTATCGCCTGATTGCCTTCCTGGCCAGCGAGGGCATGGCGGTGATCATGATTTCTTCGGAACTGCCGGAAGTGCTGGGCATGAGTGACCGGGTGATGGTGATGCACGAAGGCGAGTTGATGGGCACCCTGGACCGGGCCGAGGCCACCCAGGAAAAAGTCATGCAGTTGGCTTCCGGTATGACGGCAGTCCACTAACGAATAAAAAAGGTGACGGGTAATGAACGCAATACTGGAAAGCAAACCCGAGGAAAAAAAGCCCGCTGCGGCACCGGTCAAGAGCCGGCGGCGGTTTCCTACCGAGCTGAGCATTTTCCTGGTGCTGATCGGTATCGGCCTGGTGTTCGAAGTGTTTGGCTGGATCGTGCGTGACCAGAGCTTTTTGATGAACTCCCAGCGCCTGGTGCTGATGATCCTGCAGGTGTCGATCATCGGCTTGCTGGCGATTGGCGTGACCCAGGTGATCATTACCACGGGGATCGACCTGTCGTCGGGCTCGGTGCTGGCGTTGTCGGCAATGATTGCCGCGAGCCTGGCGCAAACCTCGGACTTTTCCCGCGCGGTGTTTCCATCGCTGACGGACTTGCCAGTGTGGATCCCGGTGGTGGCCGGCCTGGGCGTGGGCCTGCTGGCGGGGGCGATCAACGGCAGCATCATCGCCATTACCGGCATCCCGCCGTTTATTGCGACCTTGGGCATGATGGTCTCGGCCCGTGGCCTGGCGCGTTATTACACCGAAGGCCAGCCGGTGAGCATGTTGTCGGATTCCTACACGGCCATCGGCCATGGCGCGATGCCGGTGATCATCTTTCTGGTGGTGGCGGTGATCTTCCACATTGCCTTGCGCTACACCAAGTACGGCAAGTACACCTACGCCATCGGCGGCAATATGCAGGCGGCGCGTACCTCGGGGATCAACGTCAAGCGGCACCTGATCATTGTCTACAGCATTGCCGGGCTGCTGGCCGGGTTGGCGGGTGTGGTTGCCTCGGCTCGGGCGGCTACCGGGCAGGCGGGGATGGGCATGTCTTATGAGCTGGACGCGATTGCCGCTGCGGTGATCGGCGGCACCAGCCTGGCGGGCGGGGTAGGGCGCATCACCGGCACGGTGATTGGCGCGCTGATCCTCGGGGTGATGGCCAGCGGGTTTACCTTCGTGGGGGTGGACGCGTACATCCAGGACATCATCAAGGGCCTGATCATCGTGGTGGCGGTGGTGATCGACCAGTATCGCAATAAACGCAAGCTCAAGCGCTGAGCGAGATTTGAATCAAAAAGTGGGGCTTGTTTGTGTGGGAGCGGGCAAGCCCGCTCCTACATTTATGCACCGCCAACCGTTTGTCTTCTATATAGCTCCACAACACTGAATTTCTTGCTATAAACGCACTCCGATAACCACCTGCCGAGCCCGTCCTGGTGCCTTTTGGGGGAATGTCGGACAAATTGCCTGTCATTTCAGTTGCTGCGCCCTCAAGTCAGCCGTAGACTGCCGCCCCTCGTAAATTGAGTGCCGGGTGGCGCTTGGAATGGACGGCGTCTTTCCCCGACCTGCAGAGGTTGGCCGGAACGCTCCCTTATTCGCCTTAATGCACGTATTTTTTATAGAGAAATCAATGACAAAGGAAAAGTTGCTGGCCATGCCGGCGGATGACTACATGAATGCCGAGCAGCACGCTTTTTTCGAGCAGTTGTTGCAAGACATGAAAGTCGAGCACCACGAGCGCATTGAGCAGAACCGCATCGCCATTGAAAGCCTGGACACCCCGGCTGACCCTGCTGACGCTGCTTCGGTAGAAGAAGAGCGCACCTGGCTGGTCAACGCCATCGACCGCGACCAGCGCATGCTGCCGCAACTTGAACAGGCCCTGGGCCGTATCAAGGAAGATTCCTTTGGCTGGTGTGATGACAGCGGCGAGCCTATCGGCCTCAAGCGCCTGCTGATCAGCCCGACCACCAAGTACTGCATCGAAGCGCAAGAGCGCCACGAGCAAATCGACAAGCATCAGCGCCAAGCCTGATCTGTTTGATTGTGTAGGGAGCTGGCTTGGCGAAGGCGGTCGATCAACACCGCTATCGCCAGCAAGCTGGCTCCTGCAGTGATCCTGCGCGTGTCATCCCCCCGTCTATTGATCTGCTGCAAGCCCTAACACCAAAGGCCCATAGATAATGGCCAATTAGTGGCGTTTAATGCAGAGACAATAATGACAAGCAGTGGGGTAACAAGCATGGCTGGGGATGGATCTCTGATGGGCGCCGCCGTGGTGCCGCACGCGGTGAGCCGCCAACTGCCTGGCTGGGTCACACCGTTCCTGCAAAGCATCGCCCTGGTGCTGGTATTGTCGGGCCTGGCGTTTGCCGACCTGTCGATGTACCTCTGCGTGCCCGTGGCCCTGTTGCTGGTCTGGCTACCGCTGCTGAAAAAGCCGGCCCGCAGCCTTGCGCCGGCTGTCGTCGAGGATGCCATTGGCGCGTTGACCCGCGATCTGTCCTACACCACCAGCCATAACGCGCTGTCAGCCGCCGGCGTGGCCTATTCGGTCAAGCAACTGGCGGCCCGCCTGCAATCGCAATTGGGCGCCGCCCAGCAAATCGTCAGCAGTGCCGAAGTGATGATTGGCACTGAGCAACTGACGTCCCAGCTCAGTCGTGAAGCCCTCGGCGCGGCGGGCCAGGCCCATCAGCGCAGCACCGAGGGGCGCGCGGTGCTCGGAGAGTCCATCAGCCGCATGCATCAACTCAGCCAGCGCGCCAGCGACAGCCGGCAATTGATCGAGGCCCTGAGCCAGCGCAGCGAAGAGATCCAGCGCGTGACCCTGGTGATTCAGTCGATTGCCAGCCAGACCAACCTGCTGGCCTTGAATGCCGCCATTGAAGCCGCCCGGGCCGGTGAGCATGGGCGCGGGTTCGCCGTGGTGGCCGATGAGGTGCGCGGCCTGGCCGGCCGTACGGCGACTGCCACCGACGAAGTCGGGGTGATGGTGGCGGACATCCAGCAGCGCACCGCCCAGGTGGTGGAGCAAATCCGCCAGTTGTCCGTGGATCTGCAGGCCGGTGTCGAGCAAGTGGAGCACGCCGGCGAGCAACTGGAGAGCATTGCCACGTTGGCGGCGGGGGTGGAAGGCCAGGTCAACGCGATTGCCCAGGGCACCGAGACCAATCGGGTGCAGCTCGACAGCCTGTTCCATGCGGTGGAGCAGATGCGCAGCGACCTGACCGTCAGCGACCAGCAGACCCAGCAGTTGGCCGAGGCCGCCATACAAATGGAAGGGCAGGCCGAAACGATCAGCGAGCGCCTGGCCGAAGTCGGCCTGGACGATTATCACCAGCGCATCTACGACCTCGCCCGCGAAGGCGCGAGCCGCATCGCCGCGCAGTTCGAGGCGGATGTCCAGCAGAACCGCATCAGCCTCGATGACTTGTTCAATCGCAGCTACACACCGATTGCCAACAGCCAGCCGACCAAGTACCACAGCCGTTTCGACGGCTACACCGACCAGGTATTGCCCGCTATCCAGGAAGCCTTGCTGCCCCGGCACGAAGGCCTGGTGTTCGCGATTGCCTGCACGCCACAGGGCTATGTGCCGACGCACAACAAGGTGTTTTCCCAGGCGCTTACCGGAGATGTTCAGGTGGACGCGGTGAACAATCGCACCAAGCGCAAGTTTGAAGACCGCACCGGCATCCGCTGCGGCAGCCACCAGCAGGCTGTGCTGTTGCAGACCTATACCCGTGATACCGGCGAGTTGATGCACGATCTGTCCGTGCCGATCATGGTCAGCGGCCGGCATTGGGGCGGCTTGCGCCTGGGCTATAAGCCTGAGGGGCAGGCTGGCGCGCACTAGGCCCAGGCACGGATTGTTGCGTGTTATGCAAGGAAGCTTTTACGCCGATAGCTTTTTCCGGCGTGAGGAACAGCTTAAGATGCTGCACATTGTTAGCTAGCTAACTAATCCTGCGGAGAACTTCCATGCAAAGCAAAGTCGATGTAGCGGTGATGATTGGCAGCGGTGTGCCACAGACCCTGCGTGCGCTGGGCCTGAGGGCCTGCTGGGTGGTGTTGCTCAACGGTGAACAGCGCGGCACGGCCTTCGCCAGTCGCGACGAAGCCCAGGAATGCCGCGCGGCCTGGCAGGCGCTGCTGGACCTGGAGCGCTCAGACCGCCTGCACTGACTGCAGGTTATACGCTCTGGTGCAGGCGCTGGTTCAGCTCATCCACGGCAATCGCCCAGTCCGCGTCTTCGCGCAGTTCTTCCTTGAGGAACTGCGCCTGTTGCGGGGTCCAGAAGGGCGCGTCGATCAGCTTCACAGTCTCTGCCAGGGGATGTTCACCGATAAACGTGTCGATAGCAGCAGGCGAGGCCTCCAACCCCAACTGTTCGAACAGGTCTTGCAAGGTATGCGTTGGCGCGTCCATGTCATTCTCCACGATAGTTAAGTCTCTACTCCCATGGGAGGCGTGCCAGCGCGCATAGTTCGATTTTGCTTGAGTCACGTGTCAACGGGCATTGATGCAGAGGAGGGCTTCCAACTCCTTGGCCAGGGCGCAGGCCTTGTTATGGTCACTGCGAAAGCCCTTGATCCGACCGCTGGGCACTTCCAGGATATGGAAAAAATTCTTGCCCGCCGGGACGACCCGATACAGGGCGAAATCCGGGCACGCGTTGTGGGCATACACGCTGTAGAATAGCGCGCTATCCTTGCGCGATAAGGTGTCGCGAGTCAGTGTCGGTTCGCGATGAAGTCTTTGCATGGCGAGCTCCTGTTGATCTGTTGACCTGCTTGCAGCATTTCGGGTGGTTTTAAGCCGCGTTGCTGTTCTAATATTGTTGTCGGCAGCCCGCGTTCGGTTCCATCCAACGTTTTTCCTTGGTTTTTGGCTGTCGGAAAACCACCCTTTCAAATGGGGTATTCTCTGAAGTGGGGCGTCCAGTATTCTCTGGCCGATAAACCTGTGATTTCCTGCACCGCCTGACGACCTTGTACAAGGGCTGTCAGGCACGGCTGTACGAGTCTGGCGGGAATCAACTTCAGTTTTTTAATGTACCGTGCCGTATCGGCCTTTTTTGTGCTGTCTGCCCTGGGCGGGCGGCGCTTTTTTAGATGTGGGGGCGTTTCCTTGGCAGTTAGTAATCTGGATATGCACGCATTGTTCGTGCTGGGTGATTTGCGCGCGAAGTTGGTTAAGCAGTTTCAGTCGCGGTTTGTTTACATCACGGAACAAACCCCGGAAGGCATTTACATTGCTGAAATCGATACCGAAACAGCGTTGGTGGTGGATGACAAACCTCGCCTGGAGCTCAAGGTCGGCGATCACTTTCGCGCCGCAGTCCTGCCCAGCCGTGAAGGTGGCAAGTTCGAGCTGAAGTTTCGCGATATCAAGTTGACGGTCTATGGCCTGGGTGACTACGCGTTTGTTTCCACGGCGCAGGGCGAGGGCATTGTGTTCAAGGAAGGTCACAGCGTGATGCTGGTGTTCGCCGCCAATGAACAACTGCAAGAAGGCCTGAGCAAGACCCTCAAGGCCGTGACCGGCAAGGCCGCCAAGTGGCGCAAGGGTGAACTGGTGACTTTCAAGGCCAGCGAGTAATAAGCGAGCGCACCGGCAATCGGTTGAACCTCTACTACAGTTGGGTGGACTTAATTATTCAGGGCTTTCGCATGACAGCAAAGCCATCCGCCATGGCTGTGTAAACGCGAGGTGCAAAGGCATGAAAGCAATACGAGCGCTGTTGGCAGCATCCCTTACCGCCGCGGGCCTGTCGATGGCGGCCGCACCGGTAGCGGCTGCCCAGGCGCCCATTCATTTTGCCGACCTGAATTGGGAAAGTGGCAGCCTGATCACCGAAGTACTGCGCTTTATTGTCGAGAAGGGCTACGACTTGCCCACCGATACCCTGCCCGGTACCACCATCACCCTGGAAACCGCCCTGGCCAAGAATGATATCCAGGTGATCGGCGAGGAATGGGCGGGCCGCAGCCCGGTGTGGGTCAAGGCTGAGGCTGAAGGCAAGGTGGTTGGCCTGGGCGATACCGTCAAGGGCGCGACCGAAGGCTGGTGGGTCCCGGAATACGTGATCAAGGGCGACCCGGACAAAGGGATCAAGCCACTGGCCCCTGAGCTGCGCAGCGTACAGGACCTGGCGCGCTATAAAGATGTGTTCAAGGAGCCGGAGGCCCCCGGCAAGGGACGGTTCCTCAACAGCCCTATCGGCTGGACTTCGGAGGTGGTCAATAAGCAGAAGCTCAAGGCTTATGGCCTGGAGGACAGCTACGTCAACTTTCGTAGCGGTTCGGGCGCGGCGCTGGATGCCGAGATAGCCTCGTCGATCCGCCGTGGCAAGCCAATCCTGTTTTACTACTGGTCGCCGACCCCACTGATGGGGCGCTACAAGTTGATCCAGTTGGAGGAACCTGCCTTCGACGCCGAGGCCTGGAAGACCCTGACGGATGCCGACAACCCCAACCCCAAGCCGACGCGTTCGTTGGCGTCCAAACTGAGCATTGGCGTGTCCACGCCGTTCCAGAAGGAATATCCGCAGATTGCCGGGTTCTTCGAAAAGGTCGAGTTTCCAATTGGACCGTTGAACGAAGCCCTGGCAACCATGAGCGAAAAGCACACCTCGCCGCGCGAAGTGGCACAGGCGTTTCTCAAAGAGCATCCGCAAGTGTGGAAGGCCTGGTTGACGGAGGATGTGGCTACAAAGGTCCAAGCCAGCCTGAAATAGCCACGCCGTCACTGCAAACGACGATCCAACTGTGGGAGCGGGCTTGCCCGCGATAGCGGTGTGTCAGTCAAGTATTTCTAACCTGATACACCGCCATCGCGGGCAAGCCCGCTCCCACAGTTTTGATTGCGCTCCCCTTAAAACTTGGTTTGCACCGCCAATTCAAAGGTACGCGGCGACCCCAGGTAATACGCCGGCGACACATGGGCAAACTGCGCATATACCTCGTTGGTCAGGTTACGCACCCGGCCCGTGACCGAGGTGTGTTGATCGACCTTGTAGGTCAGGAACGTGCCAAACAAGGTGTACGCCGGCACTGTCAGCGTGTTGGCATTATCGGCGTACACCTGCGCCACATACCGCGCATCCACGCCACCTTGCCAGGCCGGGGCGATGTCATAAGTCAGCCACAGGTTGCCTACGCGCTTGGGCACGTTGGTCGGCGTGTTGCCCTTGCGCGATACCACTGCGCCGCTGGCGATTTTCTCGTTGAAATCATCGTATTGCGCATCGACCCAGGCGAAATTGCCTTCGGCCAACAGCCTGGGGGTAATGCGCAACGAGCTGGCCAGCTCGATGCCCTTGGACGACTGCGCACCCACCGCAATACTGCGGGTGGGGTCTTGTGGGTCGGTCACGGCAAAGTCCTTGCGCTCGATGTGGTAGGCGGCCACGGTGGCTGAACCGCGCCCGTCCAGGTAATCGAACTTGCTGCCCACTTCCCATTGCTTGCCGGTGGAGACATCAAACACCTGGGTGGTGCTGGTGGGCTGTTCGGCTGCGGTGCTGTATTGCACATAGACATTGGCCGCCGGGATGAACTGATAGGTCAGGCCCACGCGCCCGGTCACCGGCTCCCAACGGCGCTTGACGTTACCCAGGTTGTCGCGGTGGCTGGTCACGTCCAGGTCGATGGCGTCATAACGCAGGCCGCTCAGCAGCGACAGCTTGTCGGTCAGGCCCAGGCGGTTCTCGACAAACAGCGCCTTGGTCGTCACTTCGGTGGTCTTGTCCTTGATAAATCCCGGCTTGGTGCCTGGCAGGTCGTAGAAATGCCCCGGATCGTAGTGGTTGGGGTCCACTGCGTTCTTGGCCGACACGTTCAGCGGGCTGGCGGTGGTGCTGTTGACCTTGTATTCGAAACCGCCGGACCAGGTGCTGGCCAGGCCGAACACGCTGCTGTCATGGCGCAGCTCGAACTGGTTGCCGTCCTGCTCGCCCTGATGGCGCACCTGATAGGCCGTCGAACGGTTCACCAGGCTGTTATCGGCGTTGTACTGGTAGGTCTCCAGGTTGCGGTAGTCGCGCTGGCTGTCCAGGTGATAGAGGGTGTTGCGCAGGGTGGTGCTGTCGTTGATCCGGTAATCGATGATCGACCGGGCCCAGATCGTGCGTTGTTCGTAGCGGCCATCGGCGACGTTGTAGTTGTTGAAGCGGTTGTGCCTGTCGATTTTCAGCTCGCCGGCCTTGGGATTGAGCACCGGGGTGCCCCAGTATGGGCTGTCCTCGTGTTCGTCCTGGTACTCCAGGGCCAGGGTATGGGACAGGTTGGGCGTGAGGTCGCTGAGCAGGGAAAAGGCCACGCTCCAGGCATCGCGTTGCTGGCGGTCGATATGGGTATGGTTGGTGTTGCGGCTGACATCCAGGCGCGCGTAGTGCTGGACCTCGGCACCGGGCTCGGTCAGGGCGTGGTTGAGGCCCAGGGCGATGCCGGTGGTGTCGTAGCTGCCGTAGTTGATCTGGCCTTCGACGGCCTGCTCCTCGCGGGTGGCCAGCTTGGTCACGTAGTTCAGCGAGCCGCCCACGGAGCCGGCGCCGTTGATCAACGAGGAGGGACCGCCCACCAGCTCCACCCGGTCATAAATCCATGCGTCCACGGGCCGTGCCAGGCCACCGGCGACGTTGATGCCATTGAACATCTGGGTGATCTGGCTGCTGGTAAAGCCCCGATAGGAAATAAACCCGCCAAACCCCGGCGGCGCACTGGCGTTGACCCCGGGCAGGGTGTTGGCCGCATCCTGGAAGGTCTTGGCGCCACGGCGCTCGATATCGTGGCGGTCGGCGATGCTGACCGAGGCCGGGGTTTCCCGCACGCTCAGGCCCAGGCGCGAGGCCATGCCGCTGGATTGGTCCAGGGCCAGGCCCGGCTCGTTGGCGGCGGCGCCGTCGATGGTGGTGGGGGCCAGCTCAAGGGCCCAGGCGCAAAAAGGCAGGCAGCCGAACAGGCCCGCCAATAGAGGTAAATGTTTCATCGATAAATCCTGAAAAGCAGGGCTTGAAAGCAACGCACAGCCGCCCGCGCTTCCCTGGGGAAGCCGCGCGGTGTGCGGATCAAAAAGCGCAGGTATCAGGCGTAGGTAGGCGGGGCGCGCGGATTAGCCGCAGGCCAGGTGAAGCGGGTGGGAATGTCAGCGGTGAGTACCACCGCCGGCGGTGGTGCGTGAGGCTGGGGCAGTACCGCAACGTTAAGGCTGGAGTTGAGCGCCGGGCCCATGCCGCCGGTGGAGCACAGCGGGCAACCGAAGGCCTTGGACAGCGTGGGCAGCGACTGATCGCCGGTGTTTACGGGGGCTGGCGCCTGGGTGCGGGGGTCTACGGTACAGAACTGGCCGCCAATGCCGTTGAGCTGCATGCCGACCATTTGCCCATGGCCAATACTGCAGGCGAACACGTTGAACAGGACGCAGCCATAGAGCATCCAGGCAATCAACGAGCGGTCGGCACGGGCGAGTTTCATGGGGCGGCACTTTATCACCAGACGACTAAATGCCTGCAAAAAATCTGAAAAGGACTATCCTCTTTCGCACTTTTCCAGGGGTATCCAACCATGAGCTTTGTCATTGCGAGGTGGGTCGTCGGGGTATTTGCGTTTATCAGCATGATCCATGTGTACTGGGCCGCAGGCGGCAAGCTGGGCAGCAGCGTAGCGATCCCGCAACTGCCCGGCGAATTCGCCAGCGGGCCACGGCCGGCGTTCAAGGCGTCGGCGCTGGGTACGTTCCTGGTGGCCGTGGGGCTGGTGCTGATTGCCGTGTTGGTGTGCCTGCGGGCGGGGCTGTTCTTCCAGCCGGTGGGGCATCAGGCCCTGCAATGGGGGATCAGCGCGATTGCCCTGATCATGTTTGGGCGGGCGATTGGTGATTCGGAGCTGGTGGGGTTTTTCAAGAAAGTCGGCGGGTCACGGTTCGCGCGGTTGGATACGTTTTTCTATTCGCCACTGTGCCTGGTGTTGGGGACGGGGTTGCTGGTCGTCGCCTGGACCTGACTGACGGTATGCAGGGCCAAATGTGGGAGCGGGCTTGTCGGATCGCCGCATCGCCGCGAAGACGTCGACCCAGCAAACATTGATGTTGACTGACCCACGGCTTTCGCGAGCAAGCCCGCTCCCACATTGTTTACCGCGTACATTCAGAGGGATCAGCTACCGCTGTCAGCCCTGCGGCTGCTGACCTCGGCCGGTACATTTTCCCCCGCCATGCGCTTGCGAAACAACGACGTGCGCGCCAGCAACAGGGTGGTTACCGGCACGGTGATCGACAGCAAAATCGGGATCAACCAGCCATGCAGCACCGGCCCGGACTTGAGGGTCGAGAAGTAGATAATCGACGCCAGCGCCACGCACCACGCGCCGAGGGTCGAAGCCAGCGCCGGTGGGTGCATGCGCTGGAAAAAATCCTTCATCCGCAACAGCCCGAGCGCACCAATCAACGCAAACAGGCTGCTGAGCAGCAGCAGGATCGCCACGATAATTTCCACCCACAGTGGCAGTTCACTGACATTGATCATTCGATCACCTCACCACGCAGCAGGAATTTGGCCAAGGCAAACGAGCCGACAAAGCCGAACAGCGCAATCAGCAGCGCCGCCTCGAAGTAGGTATCACTGGCATAGCGAATGCCCAGCACCAGCATCATCAGCATCGCCAGGATATACAGGTAGTCCAGGGCCAGGACCCGGTCCTGGGCCGAGGGGCCCTTGAACAGGCGCACCAGGGTCAGGACCATGGCCAGGGAAAACAGGAACAGGCTCAACAGGATCGCATTGGCGAGCAGGGCACTCATTCGAAGATCTCCATCAGGGGCCGTTCGTAGGCCTGCTTGAAGTGCTCGATAAACTGCGCTTCGTCATCCAGGTCGAACACGTGCAGCAACAGGATGCTGCGGTCCAGGGCCAGTTCCGACCACACGGTGCCGGGGGTCACGCTGGTGATCATCGACAGCACCGCCAGGCCGTTGGCGTCACGCAGGTCCAGGGGGATTTTGACAAAGCGCGAGCGCGGCGGCCGTGTACCGCAGGTCAAGACGCCCCACGCCACGTGCAGGTTGGAGATGATCACATCGCGCCCGACCAGGAAAAACAGGCCAATGATCACCCCTGGGCGGCGGATACGCACCGGCAGTGGGCGCAGCGGCGCCATCATCAGCGGCGCGAGCAGGCCCAGGAGCGCCCCCAGCAGCAGGTTGCCGGGGCTGATCGACAGGTTCAGCACCAGCCACAGCACCCACAACGCCAATGACAGTAACGGGGCAGGGAACAGGCGCTTCATGGCTGCACCTCCACGGCGGCGGCCTGGGCTTGCGGGCTGAGCACCGGGCGCGTGGCCATGACGGCCATGACGTAGTGCTCGGGGTTATTCAGGCTGGCGGCAGTGTCCTGGGTAAAGCGCATGAGCATTTCTGCCTTGAAGGTCAGGCCAATCGCCAGGCCAAGCAAGACGAAGATCGGGATGCACTCAAAGCGGCGCAGCAGCGGCGAGGGCCGCTCTTCTGGGGTCCAGAAGCGCTGGATGCCCAGGCGCGCAAAAGCGATCAGCGAGGCCAGGCCCGAGAATATCAACAACGCCACCAGGCCCCAGGCTGCCGGGCGAATCGGCGCATCCACGGCCTGGCCCAGGCCCAGCGGGTTGATCAGCGCGCTGAGCAGGCTGAGCTTGCCGATAAACCCCGACAGCGGCGGCATGCCGATGATCAGCAGGGCGCAGGCAATAAAGCTCAGGCCCAGGAACGCCATGGTCCACGGGATGACCTGGCCGACCACGGCCTTTTGCTCATCGTCCAGGTTGGTGCCCTTGGGCGGGTGCAGGGATTCGACTGGCCGTGGCAACACTTCGATTTCATCGTCCAGGGGCAGCTCGTTGGCCGAGCGCGAGCGTTCGACCAGTTCGGCCAGCAGGAACAGCGCGCTCAACGCCAGGGTCGAGCTGACCAGGTAGAACAGCGCGCCGGCCGTCAGGCTGGGCTGGGCGAAGCCTACCGCCGACAGCAGGATGCCCGCCGAGACCAGGATGCTCAGGCTGGCCATGCGCTCCAGGCGCTGGGCGGCGAGCATCGCCAGGGCGGCGCAGAGGATGGTGGCCATGCCGCCGTACACCAGCCAGTCGCCGCCAAACAGCGCCGAGGCGCCGGCTTGCCCGGAAAACAGTAGGGTCCACAGGCGCAACACGGTGTACACGCCGACCTTGGTCATGATCGCAAACATCGCCGCTACCGGCGCGCTGGCCGAGGAGTAGGCCGGCGCCAGCCAGAAGTTCAAAGGCCACATGCCGGCCTTGGCCAGGAACGCGGTGGCGAGGATCGCCGCGCCGGCATGCAGCAGGCCGCGATCGGCTTGCGGGACCAGCGGGATCTTGAGCGCCAGGTCAGCGAAATTCAGGGTGCCGGTGACCCCGTAGATCAGCGCCGCACCAATCAGGAACAGCGACGAAGCCAGCAGGTTGATCGAGATGTAATGCAGCCCCGACGACACCCGCGCCCGGCCCGAACCGTGCAACATCAAGCCGTAGGACGCGGCCAGCAGCACCTCGAAGAACACGAACAGGTTGAACAGGTCGGCGGTGAGGAAGGCACCGTAGAGGCCCATCAACTGGATCTGGAACAGCGCATGGAAACTGGTGCCGGCGCGGTCCCAGCGGGCCATGGCGAACAGCAGGGCGCTGACGCCGATGATCCCGGTGAGCACCAGCATCAGGGCCGACAGTTGATCCACCACCAGCACGATGCCGAACGGCACCTGCCAGTTGCCCGGCAGGTAGACGCCGATGGAGGCGGGGCCGCCTTGTTGCGTCCAGTACAGCATCAACATCGCGATGCCCAGGCCGGTCATGCTCGACAGCAGGTTGATCTTGGCCTTGAGCGGGCGGTGTTTCTCGCCCAGCATCATCATCAGCGCAGCGGTCAGCAACGGCAGCAGGATCGGCGCGATGATCAGTTGGTTCATCCAGCTCATTCCTTGGGCTCCCGGCCGTCCACATGGTCAGTGCCGGTCAGGCCCCGGGACGCCAGCAGCACCACCAGGAACAGCGCGGTCATGGCGAAGCTGATCACAATCGCCGTCAGCACCAGGGCCTGGGGCAGGGGATCGGTGTAATTGAGCAGGTCCTGGGGCACGCCGTCCTTGATGATCGGTTCCTTGCCGATAAACAGGCTGCCCATGCTGAAGATGAACAGGTTGACCCCATAGGACAACAGGCACAGGCCCATCACCACCTGGAACGTCCGTGGCCGCAGCACCAGCCAGACGCCGGAGGCCGCCAGGACCCCAATGGCAATTGCGATGACTTCTTCCATCAGGCAGCAGCTCCTTGTGGTGGCGTGGCGGCGGCTTTCGCCTGGTTGCCGGGTTTATGGGCCCGCACCGATTGGTGGCCGAGGGCGGTGAGCATCAGCAGGGTCGAGCCGACCACCATGGCGTACACACCCACGTCAAAAAACAGCGCGCTGGCGATATGGATGTCGCCCAGCACCGGCAAGCTGAGGTGCAGGGTGCTGGTGGTGAGGAACGGGTAGCCGAAGAACAGCGCGCCAAGCCCGGTCAGGGTTGCCGACAACAGTCCGAAGCCCATCCAGCGCATCGGCCGCAGGTTCATCTGCGCCTCGACCCACTGGGTGCCGGCGACCATGTATTGCAGGATAAACGCCACCGACATCACCAGCCCGGCGACAAAACCGCCGCCCGGCTGGTTGTGGCCGCGCATGAACAGGTAGAACGACACCACCAGGGCAATCGGCAGCAGCAGGCGCACCAGCACCGCGGGCACCATCATAAAGCCCAGGGCGGTGTCGCTGGCTTGGCGTGGGTTGACCAGGTCGGTGTCCACGTCCGGCGCCAACAGCCGCTGTTGCGCGGGCAGTTGCTCGCTTTCCTTGGGCGGGCGGAAGCGCCGTAGCAGCGCATACACCGTCAAGGCCACCGCGCCCAGCACGGTGATTTCGCCCAGGGTATCGAAACCCCGGAAGTCCACGAGCATCACATTCACCACATTGCTGCCGCCGCCTTCAGGCAGGGCGCGGCTGAGGTAGAACGAGGAAATATCGTTGGGGGTCTGGCGGGTGAGCATCGCATAGGACAACAGCGCCATGCCGCCACCGACCACGGTCGACAGCAGCAAGTCGCGCAAGCGGCGAATGCGCGCCTTGCGCAACGAACTGGGGAGTGGCGAGACCTCTTCGATCCGCCGTGGCAGCCAGCGCAGGCCCAGCAGGATCAATACCGTCGTCACCACCTCGACCACCAGTTGCGTCAGCGCCAGGTCCGGCGCGGAGAACCAGACAAAAGTCACGCAGGTCATCAGGCCGCACACGCTGACCATGGTCAGGGCCGCCAGCCGGTGGTACTTGGCTTGCCAGGCGGCGCCCAGGGCGCAGGCAATCGCCAGCAGCCACAGGGTGACGAACACGATGGAGCCAGGGATCTTCGGCCGGTCGCCCCAGCTCAGGCTGCTGCCCAGCATAGGGATCATCCCGGCGATCACCGCCACCAGCACCAGCAGGAACAATTGGGTTTGCAGGCGCTTGGTGCTGATGCGTTTCTCGACCTTGCGCACGCCACGCATCATCACCACCAGGCAGCGCTCGAACATGCGCTTGCCGTTGAAGTAGCTGATGATCGGCGGGTACTTGAAGCGCCCGCGCTTGAGTTGCTTGCGCAGCAGCAGGTACAGGACCACGCCGCCGGTCATGGCCACCAGGCTCATGATCATCGGGGCGTTCCAGCCGTGCCAGATCGCCAGGCTGTACTGGGGCAACACGCCGCCGACCACCGGCAGGGCGGCAGCGGCGAGGATCGCACCGACCACCTGGGCCGGGAAGATCCCCACCAGCAGGCAGGTAAACACCAGCAACTCGACCGGTGCGCGCATCCAGCGTGGCGGTTCGTGGGGCGTGTGCGGCAGGTCGGTGGCGGCCGGGCCGAAGAACACATCCACGGTGAAGCGCAAGGCATAGGCCACGCTGAAGGTGCCGGCGATGGTCGCGATCACCGGCAGGGCGATTTCCACCCACTGGGTCGAGGAGATGAATACCGTCTCGGCGAAGAACATTTCCTTGGACAGGAAGCCGTTGAGCAACGGCACCCCGGCCATGGAGGCGCTGGCGACCATGGCCAGGGTCGCGGTAAACGGGATCAGGCGCACCAGGCCGCTGAGCTTGCGGATATCGCGGGTGCCGCTTTCGTGGTCGATGATACCCGCGGCCATGAACAGCGAGGCCTTGAACGTAGCGTGGTTGAGGATATGGAACACGGCGGCGACGGCGGCCAGCGGGCTGTTGAGGCCCAGCAGCAGGGTGATCAGGCCCAGGTGACTGATAGTGGAGTAGGCCAGCAGGCCCTTGAGATCGTTCTGGAACATCGCGCAATACGCGCCGAGCAACAGGGTCAGGGCGCCGGCACCGCCGACCATCCAGAACCACTCTTCGCTGCCCGACAACGAGGGCCACAGGCGGGCCAGCAGGAACACGCCGGCCTTCACCATCGTGGCCGAGTGCAGGTAGGCCGACACGGGTGTCGGTGCGGCCATGGCGTGGGGGAGCCAGAAGTGGAAGGGGAATTGCGCGCTTTTGCTCAGGGCACCGATCAGGATCAGCGTCAGCAGGATGGGGTAGAGGGAGTGGGCACGGATCTGGTCACCGGCGGCGAGCACCTGGTCCAGATCGTAACTGCCGACGACATGGCCGAGCAGCATGACCCCCGCCAGCAGGCACAACCCGCCTGCACCGGTGACCATCAGCGCCATATAGGCCCCCCGGCGCGCATCGGAGCGGTGGTGCCAATAGCCGATCAACAGGAACGAGAACAGGCTGGTCAGTTCCCAGAAAAACACGATCTGGATCAGGTTGCCGGAGATCACCAACCCGAGCATCGCGCCCATGAACGCCAGAAAAAACGCGAAGAAACGCGGCACCGGATCATCCGGCGACATGTAATAGCGGGCGTACAAAGACACCAGGCTACCGATGCCCAGTACCAGCATCGAGAACAGCCAGGCAAAGCCATCCATGCGCAACACAAAGTCCAGGCCCAGGCTGGGCAGCCAGGAAAATTCTTCGCGGATCACGCCACCGTCGGCGATCTGGGGGTAGAGCAGGGCGACTTGTACGGTACCGACCAGAGCCACAAGGCCGGCCAGCAGGGATTCAGTATTACGTGCGTTATGCGGCAGCAAGGCCGCCAGACAGCTGCCGATGAAAGGCAGAAGCAGTAGAACTATCAGGGACATAGGCTTCTAATCTGCGGTGGTTTGGGATGCATCATACGTGCCGGAAACCGGATTACCAAACGGCAACCTGTGGCAGGATCCTACAAGATGGACCGAAAACCCCTATCTGTCGCGCTGTAGGAGCCGGCTCCTATAGGGAAACGGGCTTTTGCTCCCGCGTCTTTATCTCGCTGACAATCACCGCCGCCACAATCAACACCGCGCCGAGCATGGCAATCGGCGGGAAACGCTCGCCGGCAATCCGCCCGATTATCCCGGCCCACACCGGTTCACCGGCATAGATCAGGGTGGCGCGGGTGGGCGAGACGCTTTTCTGCGCCCAGTTCATCGCCAGTTGAATCACCGCGCTGGTCAGGCCCAGGCCCACGGCGCTGAACAGCAGTACCCAGGAAAAGTCCGGCAATGCCTCGCCCGTGGGCACTACCAGCAGGAACGACAGCAACGAGGCGGTGGCCAGTTGCACCACGGTCACCCGGCGCACATCCACCTGGCCGGCATAGGCGCTGATCAGGATGATTTCGGCGGCAATTGCGATAGCACCGATCAAGGTGGCGATTTCGCCGGGGCTGAAATTCAACGATGCGCCGGCCGGTCCGGTCAAAAGCATCAGGCCGGCGAAGGCCAGCATGATGCCAATGCTCGGCATCAACCCCGGGCGCCGTCCCAGCACCAGCCATTGCAGCAGCGGTACAAAGGGCACGTAGAGCGCGGTGATAAACGCCGACTGGCTGCTGAGGATGGTCTGCAGGCCAATGGTTTGCAGGCCGTAGCCAAACATGATCGCGGTGCCGATAAACACGCCGGCCTTGAGCTCAAAACGTGTCAGGCCACGCAGGTTGCGCAGGGAAAACAAGCCGACCACCAGTGCCGCCGCGGCAAAGCGCAAGCCGACGAAGAACATCGGCCCGCTGACGGTCATGGCATGTTGCACCAGGATAAACGTGCCGCCCCAGATCATGGTGATCAGCACCAGCACGCATTCGGCTTTGCTGAAGCGGGAAAACAATGGGGAGGCGGTCGAGGTGGTCATGGCGGCTCTGGTCTTGCACAGGAAGGGCGCGGAACGCACAATGCGCCGCAGCTGGGCAGTATACTGCGCAACCCCACCGAGTGAGCAATATAGTGCACAAAGAAAATCCGCAACGGGCCTCGGTCCTGCAGCACGTCAGCCAGAACGTTCGACGCCTGCGCCACGCCGCCGAACTGAGCCAGACAGCCCTGGCAGAAAAGTCCGGGGTCAGCCGGCGCATGCTGGTGGCCATCGAGGCGGGTGAAAAGAACGTCAGCCTGTCCACCCTCGACCGCGTGGCCGAAGCCCTGGACGTGGCCTTCAGCGACCTGATCCAGGCCCCCGACGCCCGTGACCACAGCCGCATCAACGAACTGGCCTGGGCCGGTGAGATCGATGGCAGCAAGGCCGTATTGCTGGCCAAGGCCACCGCCCGGCGTGAGGTGGAGCTATGGGAATGGCGCCTGGAACCGGGCGATCGCTATTGCCCGGACCCAGACCTGGAAGGCTGGAGCGAGCAGTTGTTCGTGTTCGAGGGCAGCCTGACCCTGGTAGTGGATGACGTCGAAACCACCATCGCCGCCGGCGAGTTCTTTATGTTTCCCAGCCACCAGCCCCATGCCTATCGCAATGAGGGCCCAGTGGCGGTGCGCTTTATCCGCAACGTGGTGATCTAGATCCACACATCATTCTGCTGGGTCCGCTCGCCGCCCTGATTGCCGGTGTTCAACACGCCGCAGGGTTCGACCAGCAGCAACTTCACCTCGCCGTCGGCATACGGTTTGTGCTCGACGCCCCTGGGCACCACAAACATCTCGCCGGTGCCGATCTGTACCGCGCCATCGCGAAAATCAATGCGCAGCGCGCCTTCGAGGACGATAAAGGTCTCGTCGGTGTCCGCGTGGCTGTGCCAGATAAAATCCCCCTCGATCTTCACCACCTTGAATTGGTAGTCGTTCATCTGCGCGATGACCTTGGGTGTCCATTGCTCGCTGAACAGGCTGTATTTTTGCGCAAAGTTGATGGCGGTGTAGGAGGGCATGGCAGTCATCTCAGGTGATCGAAGCCTGACATTAAGTGCCACGTGAGAACGGGTATTGAATGATCGTGCGATTGTCAGGTTAAAAGAAACGTTATATTGTATCCCTTGAGATCGATTCTCAAGTGTTGCCGGGCTTGAGGTCGATACGTTTTTTTTCGGCTCAAGGGATTGCAGATGAACCAGTTGCACGGTGTAGCTCCAGGGTTTTCGACGTTGTTGGCAGTAGGCCTGATGTCCTCGCTCACCGGCTTGCCCGCCGTCGCGGCGCTGGAACGTGAAGAGTCGGTCACCGAGCTTGAAGCCACGCGGGTGAGTGCGCCGCTGAACAAGGCCCTGGAAGTCAACGCCGGTGGCTTCGGCGCCAAGGATGCCATGGAGATCCCCCTGGCCATCCAGAGCTACTCCAGCAAGACCATCGCCGACAGCTCCGCACGCACCGCCGTGGATGTGCTGAGCCTCGACCCTTCGGTGCTCAGTTCGTCGGGCGGCAGCGGCTTTGACAACTTCCGCCTGCGCGGCTTTGCCATGGACAACTTCAACACCATCCGCCGCGATGGCCTGACCCTGGCCCCGCACCACGACGTGCCCCTGGAAAACGTCGAGCGCATCGACGTGCTCAAGGGGCCGTCGGGTTTCCTCTACGGCTTCAACTCGCCGGGCGGCACCATCAACTACATCCTCAAGCGCCCGACCCTGGAGCCGCTGCTCAATGTCAGCGTGCAAGGCTCCTCGTTGCTCGGCCGCTACGTGGCGATTGATACCAGCGATTCGTTCAACGATGGCGCCTTTGGTTATCGCCTGAATGCCGGCTACGAGAAAAACGGCGACTTCGACCATGCCCGCGACATGGAGCGCAAGTTTATCGGCCTGGCCACCGACTTGCGTCTGAGCGATCGCGCACTGTTGCAACTGAATGCCGACTGGTCGCGCAAGTCCACGGTCTCCGACCCGTTGCTGCGTGCCGACCAGAGTGGTCGCGCCAACCCGCTGGACCCGTCCAGCTATGTGCTGCCGCCCAAGGTCAATCGCCGCGATCTGTTGACCGGCTCCTGGTTCCGCCACCAGACCGAAGGCGCCAACCTCGACGCCAAGTTCGAGTACGAACTGGACGACAACTGGACCTCCGTGACCCAGGGCAACTACTCGCGGGTCGAGCGCCACGGCGGCTATAACGACCTGTTCGGGATCAAGCCCAACGGCGATATCGGCTCGGCCGACTTTTACGTGTCCCGTGGCGAAGTGTTCAGCACCTGGTCGCTGCAGTCGTACCTGGCCGGCAAATTCGCCACCGGCAACATCTATCACGACGTGTTCTTCGGCACCGGCTACAAGCAGTTCAAGGACGTCAGCCCGTTCTGGGATTCGGTGGACAGCGGCACTCCCGGCATCGGCATCGGTGATGTATCGGTGGGCAATATCCGCCACCCGGTCAATCCGCCCAAGTGGCATTTCGGCCCGGAACGGCCCACCGATTTTGTGTCTTCCATCAAGGAAACCTCGGTCTTTGCCAGCGACCTGATTTCCCTCACCGAGCAATTCCAGGTGATGCTCGGCGGGCGTTATATCTGGTACCGCGCGGATCAACTCTCGGCCATCGCACCTTCGCAAAGCCATAACGTATTCGTGCCCAGCGCTGCGCTGATCTACCGGCCCTGGGACAGCGTGATGACTTACGTCAGCTACTCCAAAGGCTTTGAAAAAGGTGACTACGCCCCCTATAACGCGACCAACGCCAACCAGCCCACCGACGCCATCGAGTCCCAGCAATACGAGGTGGGCCTGAAGCTGGACCTCAATGATCGCCTGAACCTGGGCCTGGCGGTGTTCGATATCCGGCGCAAGGCCAGTTACCTGAACACCAGCAACACTTATGTGAGCAACGGTGAATTCCACCACCGTGGCGCCGAGCTGACCCTGTCCAACCGCGTCACTAATGCCCTGACTCTCAGCGCCAACGCCGCCTACCTGGCCACGCGCATGGAAGATGTGGATGACGTCACCGTGGACGGCAAACGCACCGAAAGCGTGCCCAAGTGGAAAGGCGCGGTCGGTGCCTTGTACACCGTGGCCGCTGTGCCCGGCCTGTCGTTGGACAGCACCGTCAGCTATGTCGGCAGCCGCCCGGTGGATGCGCAGAACAGCGGCTACATCCCCAGCTACACCTTGCTCGACGCCGGTATCAGCTACCGCTCGAAACTGGCGGATACCCCGGTGATCTACCGCCTGCACGGCAAGAACCTGACCAACAAGTACTACTACGCCAGCGCCTATTACCAGGGCGGGCTGGATGTGGGGCGCGAGCGCGAAGTATTCCTGTCGGCCAAGTTCGAGTTCTAGAACCATGACGTATTCCAGCTCATTGCCCGGCCTGCGCCACCTGTGGGTCGAGCGCCTGCTTGAGCGGCACGCGGGTACCTTGACCGAGTTGGTCGATGGCCTTGGCTCGCCGCTGCACTTGCTGTGCCCGCAGGTATTTCACGCCAATGTCGAAGCCTTCCAGCACAGCTTTACCCAGGCCCAGGTGCGCGGCAGCCTGCTGTTTGCCAAAAAGGCCAACAAGGCCAACTGCTTTACCCAGGCCTGCGCGCACTGTGCGATTGGCTTGGATGTGGCCAGCGTCGGCGAGCTGCAAAAGGCCCTGGCGGGCGGGGTGGCCGGCCGTGAGATCGGCGTGTCCGGGCCGCGTAAAAGCGATCAATTGCTTGGGTTGAGTTTGAGTCACCAGTGCCTGCTGGCGGTGGATTCGCTGGAGGAGTTGCTGCGTATCCAGCAATTGGCGTTATCCCTGCGCCAACGGGCGCGCCTGTTGTTGCGCTATTGCCCTGCCAGCCAGCTCCACAGCCGCTTCGGCCTCAATCCACGGGAGTGTGACCAGGCCCTGGTGTTTTGCCGCAAGCATGTGGCGAACCTGGATCTGCAAGGCTTTTCCTTTCACCTTGGTGGCTATGACACCGCGCAGCGTGCGCACGTCGCCAGCCACTTGGTCGACCTGTGCCAGGCCAGTGAGCTGGACGACTGCCGCACGGTCAACCTGGGCGGTGGCTTTGCCGTGCGCTATGTCGACCCGGCGCAGTGGCAGGCGTTTATGGCCGAGGACTGCGCCGAGCGCTACCACAGCGACAAGGGCTTCGCCGGCTTCTATCCCTATGGTGCGCCACGCGCCGGCGCCGAGGCCCTTGACGATGTCCTCGCCACGCCCGTGGGCCCCGGCCTGAGCCTGGCGCAAAAGGTCATCGAACAGGGCGTGCGGCTGATCATCGAACCCGGCCGCGCCTTGCTCGACCAGGCCGGTATCAGCGTGTTCCGCGTGCAGGGCGTCAAGGACCGCACGGCCTGCGACGGCTATGCCCAGGTCACCGTGCAGGGCAGCAGCTTCAACCTCTCCGAGCAGTGGTTCAACAGCGAGTTCTTGCCCGACCCGCTGCTGGTGCCGGCCTCGCCACGGCCGCGGTCGCCGTTTGTCGCGTGTATTGGCGGGTCCACCTGCCTGGAGTCGGACATGCTGACCTGGCGCAAAGTCGCCTTCGACTACCCGATCCAGGCGGGTGACTTGCTTATCTACCTCAATACCGCCGGCTATCAGATGGATTCCAACGAGTCGCCGTTTCACGAAGCGCCATTGCCACACAAAGTGGTGCTGGAGCTGCGTAACCCCTACCTGCGCTGGAAGCTGGACAGCCTGGCTTGAGCGCATTCAACAAGGAGCCCCGAGTGAACAGTTTGAATAAACCCGCAGCCCCCGCCGACCTATGGGTGCTGCCCCAGGCTGCGCTCGAAGACCTGGGGGTGAGTTACCGTGAAGTGCTGCAGGTGGTCGAGCAGGCGTACAAGGCCTTGCGCAGCGGCGACTCGCAGAACCCGCTCAAGACCATTGTCGAACCTGCGGACCGCCACTCCATCAGCTACTCGATGGTCGGCCGCGATGGCGCCAGCCACACCGTGGGCTTCAAGGTGGTCTACGAGCATGACCCGCAACGCACCCGCGACGCCTATCAGTTCCACTCGTTTATCTTCCTGTGTGATGACCGCACCGGCCGCCCGATTGCCTTGATGGACGTGGTCAAGCTCGGCCCGCTGCGCACCTCGGCCACCTCGGCGCTGATGGCCCGGGCCGCCTGCCCGGATGCCCGCAGTGCCCTGGTGGTCGGTACCGGCGTGCAGGGCCAGGTGGCGTTGCCCATGTTGCTCGCGGCCATGCCGGACCTGGAGCGTTTGTATGTCTACGGGCACTACGCCGAGGGCCTGCGCGCGGTGCAGGACAGCCTGCGCAAACACTATCCGCTGCGCGAGGTGATCGTGGTCGATGACCTGCCGGCGGCGGCGGGCGAGGCCGATATCATCCTTGGCGTGGCCGGGCTTTCGGCACGCCAGCAAGTGCAGCGGGCGTGGCTCAAGCCGGGCGCCGTGGCGGTGCTGGTCGGCTATGGCATCGACGCCGACGTGCTGCACGGCGCCGACTACCTAATCGCCACCGACACCGCGCAGATGCAAGTCACCAGCGCCGACCTGGCCGCCGCCGACGGCAGCCTGCCCGAGGTAGACGCCGAACTGCCGGACATTCTCCTGGGCCTGGCGCCCGCACGTCGCGATCCAAGCGATGTGGTGTTCGCCTACAACAGCGGCATGGTGGTGACTGACGTCGCCCTCGGCCGCCTGATGGCCGACCGCGCCCTGGCGCAGAACCGTGGGCAGAGGGTCCAACTATGGTCGGCCTGACTGCCGCACAACCCGGCGCGTGGCGCGCCGACAGCCGGGCCCTGCTGTTGCTGGCGTTGCCGCTGATCCTGACCAACCTGGCCTACGTGGCCCTGACCACCATCGACATCGTGGTGCTCGGCATGCTGGGTGCCAAGGAGCTGGCCGCCGGTGGCCTGGCCATCGCGCTGTTCAACCAGTTGCGTACCACCGGCACTGGCCTGGTCACCGGCGTCAGCAACCTGGTGGCCCAGGCCAATGCCCAGGGCGATGAAGCCCGGGTGCGGGCGCTGTTGGTGGCGGGGCTGTTCTGGGCGACCGTCAGTGGCCTGGTGTTTATGGGGGTGTTGCTGGGGTTGCGCCAGCCGCTGACCTGGCTGGGCCAGGATGCCAGCGTGGTAGCCAATGCCATGGATTTCCTGCTGATCATTGCTCCCGGCCTGCTGCCTTGCCTGTGGTTCCAGGCGCTGCGCCACTTTACCGTGGGCCTGAAATTCCCCGGGCCGTTGCTGGCGATCACCCTGGTGTCGATCTTCCTCACGGTGGCGCTGAACTACGTGCTGGTGTTCGGCAAGTTCGGCGTCCCGGCCTACGGGCTGGCGGGGGTGGCGATCACCAGCGCCGTGGTGTTCCTGCTGTCGTTCCTGATGTTCTTCGCGGTGGTACTGACCCATCGGCGCCTGGCCGGTTACTTCAAGCTTTCGCACCTGCGTTTTTCGCCGGCGGCGATCAAGGCGGTGTGGAAGCTCGGGCTGCCGATTGCCGGGACCTATGCCAGCGAGGCCGGGTTCTTCAGTGTGCTGACCCTGCTGATCGGCACCCTGGGCATGGAAGCGCTGGCGGCGCAGACCGTGCTCAACCAGATCATCTACATCGTGTTCATGTTTTCGGCGGGTATCTCCCATGCCGCCTCGATCCACATCAGCGAGGCCTGCGGCACCGGGCAGTATCAACGCGCGCGGCAGCTGGGGCGCCTGGGTCTGGGGCTGGGGCTGCTAGTCATGCTGCTGTTTGCCATTCCCTACGCACTGCTGCCCGAACAGGTGATCGGCCTGTTCATCAGTACCGAACACGCCAACAACCTGGATGCGGTGCGTCTGGCGACCACCGGTTTGTTGATCGCCATCGTCCTGCAGGTGTTCGACGCCAGCCAGAACATCGGCAACGGCATCCTGCGCGGCATCGGCGATACGGCGGGGCCACTGCGCATTTCCCTGTTCGGCTACTGGTTGGTGGGGCTGCCCGCTGCCTGGTTGCTGGGCATTGTCAGCCCCTACGGGATCTTTGGCGTGTGGGCCGGTTTGGCGATAGGCCTGGCGGCCACGGCGTTGCTGCTGATTGTTTCGTTTGAACGCCAACTCAACGCGCTGGACCGCGCGGGCGCTATCGCACTGTCATGACCAGGAGGTGTTCCATGCATCAAGACAACCCCGCACAGCGCATCGAGGCGCTGGTGCGGCCCAGTGTGCGGCGCTTGCCCCTGTATGACCCGGGCGCCGACCCACGCCAGATGGGCACGCCAATGGTGACGAAGCTGTCCAACTGCGAAAACCCGCTGGGCATGTCGCCGGCTGCCGCGGCCATGCTCGCACGCCAGGGCGGGGCAGGGCTGGAGCGCTACCCCGACCCCACTGGCCGGGCGCTGCGCCACCTGATCGGCGGGCAGTTGGATGTGGATCCGGCCAGGATCATCCTCGGCAATGGCTCGGAAAATATCCTCGAGCTGTTGTGCCTGGCGCTGCTCGATCCCCAGGACCGGGTGGTCACCCAGCAACCCTGCTTCAGCTTGCATGAAAGCCTGCCGTTGATGATGGGCGCGACGCTGGACAAGGTGCCGCTCAACCCGGATTTCAGCTTCAACCTGCACGCCTGGGCCACGGCCCTCAAGCAACCGGCGAAGCTGTTGATGCTGAGCACCCCCTGCAACCCGGTGGGCACCGCGCTGTCCGGCGCTGAGCTGACGGCACTGATCGCCGCCGCTCACCCCGACACCTTGTTGGTGATCGACGAGGCGTACTTCGAATTCGTCGAGCAGGGCGCCGATGCCCTGGCGATCCTCGGCGCGCAGTCGCGGCCGTGGATCGTCCTGCGCACATTCTCCAAGGCGTATGGGCTGGCGGGGCTGCGGATCGGCTATGGCATTGCCTCGCACCCAAGCCTGATCGATGCGCTGCACCGGGTGCGCACGCCATACAACGTCAATCAACCGGCCCAGGAGGCCGCCAAGGCTGCCTGGCTCGATCAGGAACACGTGGCGCGCAGTCGTGAATTTGTCGCCATCGAGCGCCAACGGCTGACCGAGGGGTTGCAGGCGGCGGGGTTTCGCGTGGCGCCGTCCCAGGCCAATTTCCTGTTTATCGACACCGCGTGCAACGCCCTGGAAGTGGTCGACGAACTGCTCAAGGACGGGATCATCGTCAAGGCCTGGCGCGAGCCGGGGTACACCGGTTTTATCCGCGTGTCCCTGGGCCTGGCCCAACAAAACCAGGCGTTTCTCGCCAGCCTGCAACGCGCCGTCGCGGCCCTGGCCGGGTAAGCGCCGAGCCGGTTTTTCATACTGCCCAGAGGTTGTCATGATCAAGAGTTGCCTGTCCGAGCTGATCGGCGATACGCCGCTGCTCAAATTGTGCGTCACCGAAAACGGCAGTTGCGTGCTGCTCAAGCTGGAACAATTCAACCCCACCGGCACCGCCAAGATCCGCATGGCCCGGCAAATGCTCGACGAGGCGCAGGCCAGCGGGCAGCTCAAGCCGGGTGGGCGGATTGTCGAGTCGACCTCAGGCAACACGGGGTTGGGCCTGGCGTTGCTGGCCGCCGAGCGCGGCTATCGCTTCACCGCCGTGGTCGACGAACACGCCAGCCCCGACAAACTGCGGGCGATGCAAGCCTTTGGTGCGCAACTGGTGCGGGTCGGCGACCCCGGTGGCGGGCTGGCCACCGCCGACCGCGATGCCACCGCCGAGCGTATCGCCACGGAGCAGGGCGCCTACTGGACCCGCCAGCATCACAACCCGGCCAATGCCAACGGCTACACGCAACTGGCCGCAGAACTGCGTGCGGTGCTCGGCGCTGAAATCCACTACCTGGTGGGCGCCGTGGGCACCGGCGGCTCGCTGTGCGGCACCGCGCGTGCGTTGAAACGCCATGCCCACGGCCTGCAAGTGATCGGTGTCGAGCCCTGCGGCTCGGTGATCTTCGGCGGCCCCGGGGCGCCGTATCACCAGTCCGGCACCGGCACCCCGGAGGGCGCGGAAATCGGTGCCGTGGTCGACTACGAACTGATTGATAAAGGCCTCACCGTCAGTGATGCCCAGGCCTTTGAAACCGCGCGCTACCTGGCACGGCATTACGGCCTGCTGCTTGGTGGCTCGGCAGGTGGAGTGGTCTACCAGGCCCTGCGCGAGGCGCGGCACGCGCCGGCCCACAGCGTGATCGTGGCACTGGTGTGCGATGGCGGCGAAAAGTACCTCGACACCGTGTTCAACGACCAATGGATGGCCGACCGGCAACTGCTGGCGCCGCAGGTGCATCGCGAACTGGGACAGTGGTTGGGCGCGCAGCCCTTGCTCAAGCAGCAGGCCTAGCGGCTTGCCTGGGGCGCCACCCTTCGCTACTGTGGCGCCCCGCCCGCGTGAGCCCCGCCATGAGTGACACCACTGTCGAACTGATCCAGACCGGCCCTGAACAGGCCGAACTGATCTGCAATCTCTACCAGTTCTATGCCTATGAATCCTCGGATTGGGAGCAAGAGGACGTCGAACAGGACGGCCGCTTCTACATCCATGACGAACACCTGTCGCGCTACTGGCAAGACCCGCAATGGAGCGCCAATCTACTGCTGGTGGATGGTTACATCGCCGGATTCCTGCTGATCGAGCGCAGCGAACTGCCGGGGATCAATGCCCTGGAACTGGCTGACCTGTTTATCTTGAAACGCTATCGGCGCAAGGGCATAGGCCGAGCACTGGCCACCCAGGTATTGACCAGCGGCGAGGCCGACTGGCTGGTGCGCTTTTATGACCAGGACGAGGTGTCCCAGGCGTTCTGGCGCAGCGTACTGGATAACCTGCCGCGCCCGGTGCAGGCCATTGAGCTGGATGACGAGCCGCAACTGCTGAGCTTTTTGGTGACCCGGGCGATGGTTCACTGACCGTGGCCTTGTGTGTGGGCTTGTGTGGGAGCGGGCTTGCTCGCGAAAGCGGTGGGTCAGTCAACATCAATGTTTGCTGGGCCGACGTCTTCGCGGCGATGCGGCGATCCGACAAGCCCGCTCCCACAGAGGGTCTGTGTCTGTTTGAAGTACCGCTGATTTACTTCGGTTGAACGCTTGGGCGGCTATGCTGGTCAACTGACCTTCAATGTCGACGCAAAGAGGTGACCGCAATGGCCAAGACTTACAGCTACGCCGCCCGTGACGCCAAGGATGCCCTCAAGCCCTATACCTTCGAGCGCCGCGCCCCCGGGGCCGACGATGTACAGATCGATATCCTCTATTGCGGGGTCTGCCACTCCGACCTGCACACCGTGCGCAATGAGTGGCACAACACGCTCTATCCGTCGGTGCCGGGCCATGAAATCGTCGGCCGGGTGACGGCGGTGGGGGCGAATGTCAGCCGCTTCAAGGTCGGTGACCTGGCCGGCGTCGGCTGCATGGTCGACAGCTGCCAGCACTGTGAATCCTGCGCCGAAGGCGAGGAGCAGTACTGCGAGAACGGTTTTACCGGCACCTACAACGGTCCGGTGTTTGGCGGCGAAAACACCTTTGGCGGCTATTCGGACAACATCGTGGTCAAGGAGCAGTTCGTCCTGCGCATCTCCCACGACGAGGCGCAATTGGCGGCCGTGGCACCGCTGTTGTGTGCCGGCATCACCACCTATTCGCCGCTGCACCACTGGAAGGTCGGCCCTGGGCAGAAAGTTGGCGTGGTCGGCCTTGGCGGCCTGGGCCATATGGCGGTGAAGATCGCCCATGCGATGGGCGCCCATGTGGTGTTGTTCACCACCTCGCCCAACAAACGCGAAGACGGCCTGCGCCTGGGGGCCGACGAAGTGGTGGTGTCGAAGAACCCCGACGAAATGGCCAAGGTCGCCAACAGCCTGGACTTCATCCTCAACACCGTGGCCGCGCCCCACGACCTGGATGTGTTCCTCAACCTGCTCAAGCGCGACGGCACCATGACCCTGGTGGGCGCGCCGGACAGCCCGCACCCATCGCCCTCGGTGTTCAACCTGATCTTCAAGCGCCGCAGCCTGGCGGGGTCATTGATTGGCGGCATCCAGGAGACCCAGGACATGCTGGACTTCTGCGCCCGGCACGGGATCGTTTCGCAGATTGAGATGATTGATATCCAGGCCATCAACGAATCTTATGAGCGCATGCTCAAGGGTGATGTGAAGTATCGCTTTGTGATCGACATGGATAGCCTCAAGCGCGAGATCCAGGCGGCCTGATGTGGGGCTGGGTTTTTGGGTGCATATCCGTTGCTGCGGTCATGGCGGCTATTGGTTCCGCCCTTACGGCGGGTCACTTTTGGAAAAGAGCCCGGAGTGCCGGCCCAGCCAAAAGTAACCAAAAGGGCTCTTGCCCCACCACTCGGCACCTCGCCTAGGCTCGGTGTGCCCGTCATCCGACATTGATTTGGGGGGCCGCCGCGATGGGCCATCCCTGGCCCAGCGCGGCTAACCCGGCGTCCTGCCGGGTTACCCCCAAATCAATATCGGATGACGGCCAGCGTGGTTTAACGAGGCGCCTTCACAAGCTAAGCGAGGCGGCCTGACAGCCGACCTGATCATCGAAGCGTACGCGTACCCCTGTAGGAGCGGGCTTGCCCGCGATGGTCGTTAACGATGACGAATGAATACCAGATACTCTGATGTGTTCTTTCGGGCGTCATCGCAGGCAAGCCAGCTCCTACAGGGGAATGCAGCTTCGCGCTCTGGCTCTGCTGTTGCCCTGGTTTTGATCTGGCTTTTGATCTTGGGTGCCCCGTCAAACCACGATGGCCGCAGGCAGGTATTGCGCAGTGGGCACCCCGGCAGGATGCCGGGGTAGCCGCGACACGGCCATGGATGGCCGATCGCGGCGGGCCCACGGAGCAATGCCTGACTGCGGGCATGCCGAGCCTAGGCGAGGCACCGAGTGGTGGGGCAAGAGCGCTTTGGTTACTTTCGCGCTTTTCGAAAGTGACCCGCCGTAAGGGCGGAACCCTAAGTGGCCATGACCGCAGCAACGGATATGTACACAAACCCACCCCCCACAAGTTTTTTTGGGTAATCAACGGGTGCTATACGGCAACAGAAACACCACGCCAAGCCCAGCCAGCGACATCAAGCCGAACCACGCCACCGGCCCCATGGCCCAGCCCCAACCCAGTACGCTGACGGCAAGACTCGCCGCCAGCATCCCCCAGCCCAGCACTCGCAGGCCACGTCGCAGCATCGGCGAGGGCAGGCGCCGCATGAGTTGCTGGTAATGGCGCTCCAACCCAAGGCACAACCCCACCATCCCCGCGCAGGCCAGTAATAACGCGACTATCAACACCATCTCAATTGACCTGCGCCACGGCGTGCTTGGCCACGCGCCGTGCGCTGCGTTCCTTGGGCGCCTGGTACAGCTTCCAGCACGGCCAGGCCAGCAGCAGGCCGAGGCCCACGGTGGTCAATTCCAGGTAGACGTAATCACCCAGGTTTTGCCCCAGCAGATTCAGGGCCGGCAGAGTGATACACAGGGCGGCGGCCAGGCCCAGTTGCTCGCGCCAGGCACTGCGCCAGGGGCGGACAATCGCGTGGCCCAGACTCAGCAGCCACACCAGGAAAAACACCCGCACCTCCCAGCCACCGCGTTGGGCCAGTTCCACCGGCAGCAAGCGGTTGGCCCACAGGAAGGCCACGCACGCCACCATCAGCCCGGCCACCACCGCCACATTCAGCCGCTCGGCGATGTGGTAGAGGAGGGCGCCGACCGCGCCTTCGCCATCGTGGCGCCGGCGGCGCTTGACGGTAAACAGCACCACGCCGGTCGCCAGCATCGCGCAACTGGCCAGGCCGCAGACAAAGTACAACCAGCGCATGGAATAGCCGCCAAACTGCGCAAAGTGCAGGCCGGCCATGACCTTTTGGGTCAGCAGGCTGGGCCGACTGACCGCCGGTTGGCGCAGGACTTCACCGCTGACCCCGTCAAACAGCATGCTCTGGCCCTTGGTCAGCTCGATGCGGTTGCCCAGCACCGGGCGCGCCTCGATCCGTGCGTCGCTGCGTCCGGGATTGTGGATCGACAAGCCGGACACCGGCCCCATGGCGCGCTCGGCCTCGGCCAGCACCGGGCCAAGCGCTGTCAGTTCGGCGGCCTCGCTGTGCTTGGGGCGTTCGCCGCGTACCTGGTGCTCGGCGGGCGCGCCACGCAGGGCGCGGAAGAGGTTGTCGCGGTCGCCGTCAAACAGCGCGTCCACCGCCGCCGGCATGTAGATCAGGTAGAAAATCACCAGCCCGGTGTAGGTAATCATCAAGTGAAAGGGCAACACCAGCACTGCGGTGGCGTTGTGCGCATCCAGCCATGAACGCTGGCCCTTGGCCGGGCGGAAGGTGAAGAATTCCTTGAAGAATTTCTTGTGGATCACGATTCCGCTGAGCAATGCCACCAGCATCGCGATTGCAGCCAGGCCGACCGTCCAGATCCCCAGGTCGCGCGGCAGGTTTAGCGTGAAGTGGAAGCGGAAGAAGAACCCGCCCCCAGCGGTTTCGCGCACGGCCAGCGGCTCGCCGGTGTGCGGGTCGAGCGCGGTGCCGCCGCCACGCCGTTGTTCGCCGGCCGATACGGTCAGGGTGTCGGAGCGTTCGCCGGGCAGGCCGATGTTCCAGGTGCGCGCCTCGGGATGCTGGCGCGCCAGATAGCCGAGGGCCTGTTGCGCAGCAGCGCTTTGCGACAGGGTGGAGGTGGGGATTTCCGGGCGCATCCAGCCGTCGATTTCCTTGTCGAACACCGCCAGGGTGCCGGTGAGGAAGATCGCAAACAGCAGCCAGCCGAACACCAGCCCGCTCCAGGTATGCAGCCAGGCCATGGCCTGGGTCAGGGTCTTGTGTTTCATCCCAGTACCTCACGCCATTGGGGCCAGAAGCCGATGGCGGCCAAGGGCAGTGCCAGGGCCATGCCGGCCCACGCGCGCCAGGCGTTGCGGCAGGCGAAGGCCCAGAGGATCGCCAGGGTGTAGATCAGGAACGAGGGCAGGCTGGCGACCACCAGGGCATCCACCTTGTCCATGGGCAACAGGCGCGCCAGGGCGGCGGTAAACGCATAGGTAAACAGGTAGCCGCCGATCAGCGCGGCGACCATCCGCGAGAGTGTCGGCCAGGCAGGGGATTTGCTTTTCATGGGGACTCATCAGAATCAGGTCAGCAACGAATATCCCCTGTAGGAGCCGGCTTGCCGGCGATCAGGCCTTTGAGCCTTGTGCTGACTTATCAGCCGCCATCGCCGGCAAGCCGGCTCCTACAGAGGGCGACCATGCATAGGGTTGGCTCGAATGCTAGTGATTCTCATATGAGAGTAAACGCAATTTACAACTTATACACTTTGAGTCGCAGATGCAGGCACAGCCCGGGCGTGGTGTTCTGTGCCCATAGCTGGCCGCCTTGCAACTGCACGATGCTGCGGGCAATCGACAGGCCCAGGCCATAACCGTCACCACCCGGGCGGGCGGCATTGAGGCGGGTGAAGGGCAGGAAGATCTGTTCCAGCTTGTCGGGCTCGATCCCCGGGCCCTGGTCCTGGATGCACAGGTGCCAGAAATCGCCCTCAAGCACACCGGTCAAGCGCACCACACCGTGTTCGGGGGAATGGCGGATGGCATTGCGCAGGATATTTTCCAGGGCCTGGGCCAGGCCATTGAGGTTGCCCAGCACCCAGACGCCTGCGGGCAGTTCGCAGGGCAGGCGTTCGCTGGGCCAGCCGCTTTCAAAGCAGGCGTCTTCGCGCAGCAGGTCCCACAAAGGCTCCATCTCGACCGCTTCCACTGGCATGGATGGGCGTTCGGTATCCAGCCAGACCAGCTCCAGGGTGCTGCCGATCAAGCGTTCCATACCTTGCACTTCGCGCTCCAGGCGCTGGCGCAGGGCGCCTGGATCAGGCTCGCGCTCACCGGCCACCCGCAGCCGGCTCAAGGGCGTGCGCAGTTCGTGGGACAAGTCCCGCAGCAAGCGCCGTTGCAGCACCACCGTGCTTTCCAGGCGCTCGGCCATATGATCGAAGGCCCGGGCCAACTCACCCAATTCATCGCGGCGCCGCGTCACCTGCGGCCCGACCCGCGAGGCCAGGTCACCGGCGCTCAGGGCATTGGCCTGGCGCCGCAGGATCACCAGCGGTGAAATCAGCACCCGGTACAACAGCACGCCAAACAACAACGCCAGGCCTGTCGGCAGCACCTGGCGCAGCAAAATGTCCCACAGGCCACGGCCCTGGCGCGGGTCCAGGTGCAGCGGCAACTCCATGACCAGGCGGGCTGCGCCGTCGCTGAACGGCATGTAAAACGTTGGCCGGCCACCAGGGCGGCCCACGGGCCAGTCGATCTGGCGCACAAAGTCCAGCTTGCGCCGTTCGACCGTGGTCAAGGCCTGGGAGGACAGCGAATGGTGGTCGTCCACCACCACCGCCCACACCTGCTCCTGGGCACGCAGGCTTTTGAGGAACTCATCGACCCCTGCCGCACCGCGCTCGCGCCAGGCCATTTCGGCCTGGCGCGCGTATTCGCCGAGGATGTAGCGGGTGGGGGCGGGCAGGCGCGCGGTGGCTTCATAGATACGCTGGCTCACATCCACTTGCAGGCTGACCACCAACAGGCACAGTACCGCCAGCAAGCCGATCAGTTTCCACAACAGCGAATGGCGGTTGGGCAGCCTCATGCTTGCAGCCGGGTCAGCATGTAGCCGGTGCTCCTGACCGTCTCCACGCGCCCGGCGGTGTAGCCGATGGCCTGCAACTTGCGCCGGATGCGGCTGACATGCATGTCCAGGCTGCGATCATGCCTGGAATAGGCACGGTGCATGACCTGTTGGTACAGAAACGCCTTGGTCAGCACCTCATCGACATGGGCCACCAGGGTTTCCAGCACCCGATACTCGGTGGTGGTCAGGTCGGCCCACTGCTCATTGAGGCTGACATCGGTGCGTTGTTCGTCGAATGTCAGTTGCGGGTCCTCATTGCGCGCCGTGCCGGGCACCTCATGTTCATAGGCCACCCGGCGCAGGATCGCGTCGATGCGCACATCCATCTCCAGCATGCTGAACGGCTTGGGCAGGTAATCGTCGGCGCCCTGGCTGAACCCGGTGATGCGGTCCTGCTCGGCACCGAGGGCCGACATCAGGATCACCGGCACCCGTTGATGCCGGCGCAGTTGCGCGAGCACCTCCAGGCCGCTGCTGCCCGGCAGCATGATATCCATCAGGATCAGGTCGAAAGGTTGGGCGCGCACCAACTCGACGATCTCGCCACCGTCCTGGCGCAACGTGACATCGAAGCCACGTTGGCCCAGGTGGCTGTCCAGGTGGGCGGCGAGCACCGGGTCATCCTCGACGGCGAGGATGCGACGCGCAGCGGGGAGCGAAGGGTGGGCGTGCATGGGAATTTCCTGCGAATGCGAATGTTTCTAAGTCGCGCATTCTGGCAAATCTCCCGCCACATTCCTATCGATTGCGGATTATTGCTGCATTTGGAGAAAACGGCCGTATGCAGGTCAATGGCGCCGCCTAACGCTGACAAGGGTCTGTCTTGTTCAACAGATTGCCCGTCGAATACCACACGCGCTGCGCTGCCGGTCCCAGATCCAGGGCCACCGGCGCATCCGCACGCCCCTCCAGCAACGTTGGGTAAACCCCGGGCTTGAGCGGCGACTCGCATACGATCGGCAACGATTGCACGGTGGTGAAATTCAAATCCACCGTAGACACCAACTGCGCCGCCGAAAACGGTGCTGGTGGCCCAGGCAGGGTAATGATTTCCTGGAAGTCCGGATCCTGGGCGATGTAGTGCGTCAAGTGCGCCTCATTGCCCCGGCCAAACAAGGTGTAGACCAGCTGTTTGGGGCGGTCGATGCCCAGGTTGAACGGCCGGTAGATCACCACCGCTTCGACCGTCACCGGCACGTTGTCAAACAACACCGGCCCCGGTGTACCGCCGCCATCATTGGAGTAGCCGTCAAAGATCGTTGCCTTGAACGTGGTCACCTCACCGGCCTTGAGCTGGGGCAGGGTGAAGGTGTCGTTATCGACATTGATCAGGTTATACGGCTTGCTCGGGTTGGCCGCGCGCAGCGCCTGGTATTTGGCCATCACGTCGGCGGGCAGGCTGGCCTGCAGGACGATCTGGTACATGTGCTTTTCCGTGGTGAACATCGGCATGTGCACCAAAAACAGGGTCTGCGAGCCGACCATGAACATGCCGTGGTTGCCCGGTGCATCGGCATCGGCGCCGTTGCTGACTGCATGCAGTTCATGGGGCGAATGGGCCAGGGCCAGGGGGGCCAGGGCCATCGATAATGCGAGCAGGAGAGTGGCGAGGGAGCGTTTCATGGTTGACCGTCCTTGAGGGTTTCGAAGGCATGCACGCGCTTGATCAGGCTTTTTTGCTTGGCCGAATCGGCGTTGTTGAACAGGAACGAAAAGTCCGAGGCCAGGCTCGGGTCGCCGGCAATCGTTGCCTTTTGATGGCAGTCATTGCAGTTCAGGCCCTGGACGTAGGTCTCCATGGTGGTATTGGCCACCGGTACGTTGCTATCGCTGATAAAGGGTCCATAGGACAGGGGCACCTTTGCGCCGGCGCCCGGCTCGGGGTCCGGCGGTGTCGGGGCGGTGATCCACAGCACATTGACCAGCTTGTAGTACTGGAACACCGACTGGCCGCTGGTCTGCTGGGCGAAGCTGGCCTGCACCGCGCCGTTGAGCGCTTGCATGTCCGAAGGCAAGGGGTGTTCGCGGGTGGTCTGCACCGGTTGGTTGCGGGGATAGGGCTCGGTGCATTCGCGATCAGGGTGGTGCTGCTTGCACTGGATACGGGCTACGTTCGGCGTGCACACGTCAGGGCCACCGCTGCAATCGGGGTTGTAGAAGGTATAGCCGTCGGGCGGTGTCTGTTGCGCCGGGTTTTGCCCCGGTTCCTGTACGTTGTCCACTTGCTCGAAGGTGGTCCAGATGAAGTTCGGTGAACTCTGGGTCTTGTTGATGATATGCAGGCCCACCAGGCCTACCACCTGTTGGGTGCATTGCAGGGTGGCGGGGTTCTTGAGCCAGGCCACGGTGGTCAGGTAGCGCCCGTAGAGCTGGGGCTTGCCGGTGAGGATGCGCCAGGCGGCCTTGAGTTCCAGGGCGCCCAATTGTTCCTGGGGCAGCGGCTTGGCCGGCATCGAACGCATCAGCTCGCCGGCCGGCAGCGACAGGCCGGCAGGGTGCTTGCCATCGCTGTTCTGTGCCACGGCCAGTTGATTGGCCGCATCGTACAACCCGTTGTCGACGATGTAGTCAAACTCGGCCTTGCCCACCTTGCGTTCGAAATACACCAGGTTGCCGGTCTGGTCCGTCAGCCAGCCACCGGCGGCCTCCATGATCGGGTCGGGAATCGACGCCAGGGTGCCGCTGGACAAGTGGAAGCGATGCTTGGCGTTGGTCGCGCTTTCCGAGGTGGCGTTCATGAATTTGCGCGCGCCTACCGACAGCGCTTTGAGGCTGCCCTCGCTGCTGCAATTGGACGGCACCAATGTCTGCACGCCCCAGCCTGTGGGCGGTCGGGCGCCGGGCAGGAATATATCGTTAGCGTCTTTAAAGCTTGCCCACACCGGCGCGGTGGTCATGGGTTGCCCGGCGACCTGGGGCACGCCAAATTGCGCCATGCTGATCTTGCGGTTCGGCTCGCCCGCGAGGGCTGCATTGGCTGGCCATCCGGGATCCACGGGCCAGTTCAGGGCAATAAACAGCTGCCAGCCAAAACAGTTCATGAAGCTCTGGCCAGTGGTGTTGAAATTGTTGACGGGTAGAAAACCGCCGCTGTTGGGGTCGAACACCAACTGCTGCTGGACGCAGGTATCGGCATCCGATGCCTGGGCCGTGGGCAGGAGAAACAGCGACAGCAGCGTGCCGGCCAGCAGCACACTTAAGCGAAATTTGTACATCATCGCGCTCCTTGCATGAAGGTGAAGCTTCTAGCCGTTCTGTAGGAGCCGGCTTGCCGGCGAAAAACCTGAGAGCACCGCTGGGCATCAGATACCCCGCGTTATCGTTGAGGATTCTCGCTGGCAAGCCAGCTCCCACAGGGGGGGGTGTTTGCCCTTAAAGGGATGGCACCAGCGCCAGCCCGGATTCCCATGGGTGGTCCGCCGCGCTGACGTTATCCGCTTCGCCCGGGTTGAGCGCGCGGACCGTCACCAGCCCCGGCGCCGCGTTTTTCGCGACGCTGATGGTCATGATGTAACCCTGGGTACCGCCCGCATTGGTCTGGCCGGGAATGGCCGAGGCATCGGGCAAAAACTTCGTGACCTGCGCGGTCACCCCGGGGTTGCTGAACTGGATCCGTGCAGTGGCGGCGGTGGTCTTGAGGTCGGCGCCTTGCACCACCAGCGCGAACTGCCCGCTGCTGCCTGGGGCCAGCCAGGCCGGCAGGTCGGTGGGCGACTGGCCGTAGAACAGGTCCAGCGGCAACAGCTGCACCGGCCAGGGTTGCAGGCCATTGACCCGGTCCTGCACGCAAGGGGACGGCGGCGCCGTGGTGCTTGGGGTGGCGGTCACACTCAGGCCCACCAGCAGTTGCTGGGCAATCACCCACACATAGTCCACGGCCTGGCCGTTGATGGTGATGTCATTGATCGAGAACCCCGCGCTTTGCGGGACCTCGAACACCGCCTGGAGGATCTGGTCGGAGCCGTTGATCGCCGATTTGGCGGTACCACGGGTGATGCGCCAGTACTGGCTCACATCCTGCCCCTGCGGGCCTTTCCAGGCACTGAAGTTGGTGGGTTGTTGCAGGTACAGGGCGATGGGGTTGGTCAGGGAAATACGGCTGCTGATGGCCGCCTCATTGGCCGCAAAGCCGATATGCGGGTCGGAGTTGCGATAGTTCTGCCCATACTGCGCGCAGCAGATCAGTGACTGGGGGTTCTGGCTGCTTTTCAGGGGCCGCATGATCGTGGCCGCTGCCGCCAGGTACACCTCGGCGCTGAGGGTGTTGGGGCCGGAGGTCAGGTGCATTGCGCCGCCGAACTGGCCGGGGGTACAGGCGGTGCCGGCGTTCCATTTGTTGACGGTGTCGTAGGCCGGCAGGCCCGTGGTCGGGTCGATCACCGGGTCACCGGCATTGCCGGTCGGGCAGTTGGCGGTATAGCGCAGGTACAGGTCTTGCAGTTGCACGTTCGGGTCGATGTAGTCGCGATACAGCCCCAGCACTGCATTCGGATCGATGCGCCACATGGCCAGGAAGTACGCCGGGTTTTCGCTGGTGAAGGTGATCTTGCGCATCTTGCCGTTGGTATCGCGCACAATCGACCACTCGCAGTATTCGTCCAGCCAGCCCCGTGGGCCGGAGGGCGAGAAATCCTTGTACTTGCCGTTCCAGTCGATACTCGGGCAACGGGTCACCGGCAGTTGTAGCAGGGTGCCTTTCTTGTCCGGGTCGTACAGGGTGTAGAGGGTGTTGTTGAGGGTGATCTGGCCGTTGTCGGTCAGTTCCATGACCTGTTGCAGGGTCATGGCCTTGCCGCCCAGTTGCGGAATCACGGCCGTGCCGTTGTTGTAGAAAAACGTCCACAGCCGGTTAGGGAAGGGTTGCCAGGTGATTGCCGGCGGGGTGACGTCGCCATAGCCCTCGACCAGCGGGTTGTAATAGCCCGAGCGCGGCGCGTCATTGAGGCCCGACCACGGGTTGCCGATGATCGCCGCTTCGGTCCAGCCGGTGACGTCGTTGTTCCAGTCGGTTTCAAATTGCGGCAACTGGTTTTCCAGGCCCAGCTTGTTGTAGTCCTTTGGTGCTTGCCCAGCGGGGGAGGTGAATTGCTTGAACGGCGTGCTCATGACAGATCTCCATGGGGTGTGGGGGTAGAAGCTGCGCAGCAACCGGCACTCGGGGGAGGGTCGGCAACGGTCTGGCGCGGGTCGTCCCACACCAGTTGGGCGATAAAGCCAGGCAGCGGCGCGTACTCTTGCGGCGCCAATACCCGGCCACTATCGAGATGGGTGACCAGCAGGCTCAACTGCACGGCGTCCGTGGGGCCCAGGTGCAACGCCGTGGCACTGCGCGCCGCATTCAGTGCGCGGCAGACGCCGTGGGTGATGCAGCGCCCCTTGTCATCCACCAGCCCCATGCCGATGCGGCTGAAGCGCCCGACGTAGTGCGGGTTATCCGCGTTGACCTGCTGGGGCGTGGCGTCGGGCTGGTTGAGGAACACGTCGATCAAATAGGTGTCATGGGTGCAGCGCACATGGTCGAACACCACCCATGGGCCGCTGGCCTGGGCCTGCTCCTGGACCGGCGCGGCACTGTGGGGGCAGCACGCACTGGCGCTGGCGCGGCGGGCGCCGAACGGCGGCGCCACCGGGGTGGCATAGTCGTAGCCGATGTGCCGGCTGTCCTGGGCCATATCGCCCAGGGTGGTGTAGCGCCAGGCATCGGCACTGGTGAACGTGACCGCGTCGGCCTGGCTGCCGGCAAACGGCTGGAGCAGGCATTGGGTGGTGTATTGCGCCGCCGGGTTGGCGCGGATCCAGACCTCCAGCACGCGGTCGATATTGGCGTGATAGGAGCAGAACAGCGGGTCAAAGGCGGTGTAGGCGTTGTCGGCCATATCGCCGCCGATCCAGCCGTGATAGTTGTCGTGGGGCTGTTCGTACAGGCCATCGAAATTCAGCGTGCGGTTGGGGTACAGCGCGTCCTTTTGCGGTGGATCAAACACGGTGATATTGGCCCAGGGATACCCCGGCACGCCCTGGGGCTGGCTGAAGGTCTTGAATTTCAAGGCGTCCACCACCTGCTGCTGGAAAATCCGGCTCATGCCGTACAGCTGGGTACGTTTGAACCGCTGTTGGTCGCCCTGGGTGTAGAACAGCGGGTTGCGCTGCACGAAGCCGCAGTCCACCCCCTCGACATTGCCCGAGGCGCAGACTTTCGAGCGGCCATCCTTGGCCGCCGCATACCGCAACGGGTTGCGCCGCACCTCGCCGCTGTGCGGGTGCACATAGGTCTCATCGAGAAAGGCCTGGGGCAGGCCGGCCTGGGGGCTGCCGTCGACACTGGCGTCCTCGGCCATCCAGTCCCAGTAGGGGATCGGATAGTCAATCAAGGCTTCCAGGTACAGCAGGTAAGCGCGATGCCACAGGGCAAAGGCTTCCTGGTAATGCAGGCACCAGTTGGTGTGGATATAGGCATAGCGCTGCCAGGGTGAGCCACTGTCCGGATTGCCGATCTGCATCACGTCGTCGAGCCGTGCGCGGTACAGGTCCAGCTGTTCCTGGCTCAATGCGCGGATGTCCTGGCGCACGCGCTTGACCGGGTGCGGCAGGTCTGGAGGCGGGATGCGCTCGGCGATATCGAACGGCGAAAAGCTGTTCAGGCGCCAGCCCTGGTTGACCCACAACCGGAAGGTTTCCAGGGCGTCGATAGGCCAGAACTGCCGGTCATCCAGGGTCAGCGGCATATTGCGCGACGCCAGGTGCTGGTAGATGGTTTCGGACCAGGTCTTGACCGAATCGGGGTCTTGCAGGAACACATCGTAGGCATTCATGCAGCGCATCCACGAGCCTGCGACGTTGGCGCGATCTGCCGCCGGGATCCAGTAAGGCGCGGTGAAAAGCCCTTGGATATCAGCGGTCCATGTCGGTTTCGCGACTATCATAAGATCCCTCTCATGCAGCCCCCATGCTGGATCTGCCGGGGCTGCTAAGCTGGATTTGATAGTAACGGGCCACTGTGCAGAGAATTGTGCAAATTGGCCCGCTTTTACGGCGGATTCATTGCAGTTTTCTCAAGGAAGAAGTGGAAATAATGACAGACGCCATGGATTTGAAAATTCTCGGCAAGTTGCAGAAAGACTGCACCCAAAGCCTGGACCTGCTCAGCGACAGCGTGGGGCTGTCCTCGACCAGTTGTTACCGGCGCATCCGGCGCCTGGAGAGCGTGGGCATCATCAAGGCGAAAGTCGCGGTGCTGGATGAAAAAAAGCTGGGGATCCAGGTCACTGCGTTCTTTTTGATCAAACTCGACAAAGACAGCAACGACATTGATCGCAAGATGCAGCACATCCTCGCCAATCACCCGGAGATCCAGGACTGCTACCTGATGACCGGAGAGTTTGATTTTGTGATGGTGGCCAAGTTTCGCGATGCCACGGAGTACACCGAATACATCTATCGGTTTCTCGACACTTACCGGGATATTCCGATTCGTACGTATTCTTCGACGTTGGTGGTGCGCACCGTGAAGAAGTCTTATGAGTTGCCGTTGCAGGGCGTGCAACATCTGTAGACGCCCATGAGACGCATCACCCTGTGGGAGCGGGCTTGCTCCCACAGGGTGATGCGTTCGCTGTAATGATTCGGTTGTCTATCAGGCCGCCACAGCCTGAAGCTGCAACCCACCCTCGACATCCTTGACCAACCCACTGGCCAGCAACAGCGGCAGCAAGCGCTTGTGCAACTGCGGCTCGACGAACTCCTTGACCGTCTCCAGCGCCAAGTCGCCACTGCCAGGCAGCTCGGCCTTGGTGTACGACAGCCAGGCCTTTTTCAGCATCTGCAGCACATCGCTGCCAGCGGTCAACGCAAAGCGCCGGTGGGCCACCTGGCCCAGGAAGTTGAAGCTGTGCTGATACTCGTAACCTTTCTCGTCACCCGCACTGGCAACACAGCGCACACAGGTGCAAGGGCCATCGCCGAAGGCCGCCTGCAGGTAGCTATTGAAATCCACCACAGGCTTGAGCGACAGGCGCTTGTCTACTTCGAACAGGTCGCCGGTCATTTTTGCGTCGTTACTCAAGGTGCGTTTCCTCGCAGGTCTACAGCTGGTTCTTCAAAGCGCGGCATCATACCCCATCTGTAGGAGCCGGCTTGCCGGCGAAAACCCTGAGAAGGCACGCCGCGGCATCGTTAACCACTGTTCCTACAGGGGGCTGTGGCCCAGGCGGCCCTTGATCCAGTCGTACAGGTTGTTGCCTTCGCTCGACAACTCGCTGTTGGCCCGGCGGCACAGGTAGTACTGGCGCCCGTCATCTGCCTGCACGTCAAACAGTTGCACCAGTTCCCCCCTGGCCACCAGCGGCGCCACCAACGGCGCACGCAACAGCGAGCAGCCCAGGCCGGTGAGGGTGGCGACCAGGGTCAACTGGCCGTCCTCCAGCAGCAGGCCATTGTGCGAGTGGGTGTGCGGCACCTGGGCTGCGTCGAACCATTGGCCCCAGGTACCACGCTCTTCGTCGTGCAGCAGTGGCAGTTCGCTGAGGGCTTGCGGCGTGGCGATGGGGCCGTGGCGCTGGAGGAACTCGCGGCTGCAGAACGGCGTGACCGCGCCGCTGATCAGTGGCTCGCTGTGATACCCCGGCCAGTGCCCGGTGCCGAAGCGAATCGACAGGTCGGCGGCATCGCTGGGGTAGCTGCGGTGGTTGGCGTAGGTGATGTTGATATCCAGCGCCGGGTTGGCGCTCAAAAACTGCGGCAGGCGCGGGATGAACAGGTGGGTCGCGAACATCGGGATCAGGCTGATGGTGACCTGGCGCGTCGCGCTTTTTTCCCGCACGTGCTCGGTGGCACTGCGCAGCACCGCGAATGCCGAGCGAATCGCCCGGTAGTACTCGCGGCCTTCGTCGGTCAACCCCAGGTTGCGGCCCTGGCGCAGGGTCAGGGGTTGTTGCAGGAAGCTTTCGAGCAAGTGCAACTGATGGCTGACAGCCGAGGGCGACACCCCCAGTTCGCGGGCGGCGGCATTCACCCCACCATGGCGGGCAAAGGCTTCGAACGTGCGCACGGCACGCAAGGGTGGATCGTTGGCTAACTGTTCTAAATTATTCATGTGTTGAATTAAATACCAAGTGAAAAGATAAATAAAGCAGCATCAGTGTGGAAAATGTGCCGCATATAGGGCGTTTGGTATTGGGTATAAACATATTCCTTTCAGATATTTGATAAAAACAGAATAAATAACTAGTGTTCCGCGCTCGGACTTTTAGTCGGTGCGCCCTGGCACCGATGTTTTCTGTGTATGGAGTTGATGGTTCTCATGGATGCGTTTATCCAGCAACTGCTCAACGGCTTGCTGTCGGGCAGTCTCTACGCCTTAGTGGCCTTGGGTTACACCATGGTCTACGGCATTTTGCGGATCATCAACTTCGCCCACGGCGATGTGTTGATGATCGGCGCGCTGGTGGGCCTGTCGGTGATCCGGGTGTTGCAGGCGGCCTGGCCGGATATGCCGCCGGTGCTGTTGCTGCTGGTGGCGGCAATGATCGCCATGGCTTTCTGTGCGGTGCTGGCGGTGGTGATCGAGCGCGTGGCCTACCGGCGCTTGCGTAACGCCCCGCGCCTGGCGCCATTGATCAGTGGTATCGGCGTGTCGTTGTTGTTGCAGACCGTGGCGATGCTGGTCTGGACCCGTAACCCGCAGATGTTCCCGCAATTGCTGCCCCTGGAGCCCATCGAAGTGCTGGCCGGCGATGCCACCCACGCCGCCGTGACCAATGCCACCGCCCTGACCACCATTGGCGTGGCCTTGAGCCTGATGGTCGGGCTGTTGCTGCTGGTCGAGCGCACGCGTTTTGGCCGGGCCATGCGCGCCGTGGCCGAGAACCCGCAAGTGGCGAGCCTGATGGGCATCAACCCCAACCGCATCATCGTCATGACCTTCGCCATCGGCGGCGCCCTGGCCGCGCTGGCGGGCATCATGATGGCCAGCAACTATGGCAGCGCGCATTTCTATATGGGCTTTTTGCCCGGCATCAAGGCGTTTACCGCGGCGGTGCTGGGCGGCATCGGCAACCTCAAGGGCGCCATGCTTGGCGGCTTGTTGCTGGGGCTGATCGAAGCCCTCGGCACCGGGTACCTGGGGGCCGCCACCAACGGCGTGTTCGGCAGCAACTACCAGGACGTGTTCGCCTTCATCGTGTTGATCGCGGTGCTGGTGTTCCGGCCCCAGGGGTTGTTGGGCGAACGACTGGCGACCCGCGCATGAGCCTGGCAACCGCTGTGAGCCCTTCGAGCAAACGCGCCAGCCTTGGGCTGTTGCTGTTCGCCCTGGCCCTGGTATTGGCCCCGTGGATTGTCGGGCATGCCGGCGGCAATACCTGGGTGCGCACCCTGGACTTTGCCCTGCTGTACATCATGTTGGCCCTGGGCCTGAACATCGTGGTGGGCTATGCCGGCCTGCTGGACATGGGCTTTATCGCGTTCTACGCGGTGGGCGCCTACCTGGCGGCCTTGCTGTCATCGCCCCATTTGTTGCAACAGTTCCCGGCCTTGCTGGCGCTGATGCCGCAGGGCATGCACACCTCGATCTGGCTGATTTTGCCGCTGGCGGCGCTGCTGGCGGCGGGGTTCGGGGTGATTCTGGGGGCGCCGACCCTGCGCCTGCGCGGCGACTACCTGGCCATCGTCACCCTGGGCTTTGGCGAAATCATCCGCATCCTGCTGCGCAACCTCGACCGCCCGGTGAACCTCACCAACGGCCCCAAGGGCATCGCCCAGGTCGATCCGGTGACGCTGCTGGGGGTCAACCTGGGGCGTACCCAGGAACTGTTCGGCCTGCGCTTGCCCTCGGTCTACCTCTATTACTACCTGTTCGCCGCACTGGTGGTGCTGATCCTGTTTGCCTGCATCCGCCTTCAGCGCTCGCGTATCGGCCGCGCCTGGATGGCGATCCGCGAGGACGAAGAGGCGGCCCAGGCCATGGGCCTGAACACCCTGCGCCTGAAGCTGCTGGCATTTGCCATCGGCGCGGCGTTCGGCGGGATCAGCGGGGCGCTGTTTGCCTCATTCCAGGGCTTTGTTTCACCCGAATCCTTCACCCTCAATGAGTCCATCGCCGTGCTGGCCATGGTGGTGCTCGGCGGCATGGGGCATATCCCCGGGGTGATTCTGGGCTGCGTGTTGCTCGCCGCCCTGCCCGAAGCGTTGCGCGCCAGTATGGGCCCCTTGCAGCAGGCGCTGTTTGGCCAAGTGCTGGTGGACCCGGAGATTATCCGCCAGCTGTTCTACGGCCTGGCGCTGATTCTGGCGATGCTGTATCGACCCGCCGGCCTCTGGCCGAGCCGCACAGGAGGTGCACCTTGAACCATCCGTTATTGCAGATCGAGAAGGTCAATAAACAGTTTGGCGGCGTGGCTGCGCTCGATGACGTGAGCTTGAGTATCGAGGCCGGGGAAATCTACGGCCTGATCGGGCCCAATGGCGCCGGCAAGACCACCTTCTTCAATGTGATGACGGGGCTGTACACCCCGGATTCCGGGCGCTTCCAGCTCGACGGCGAGGAGTACCAGCCCACGGCCGTGCACCAGGTGGCCCGTGCCGGCATTGCGCGCACGTTCCAGAACATCCGCCTGTTCAACGCCATGAGCGCCCTGGAAAACGTCATGGTCGGGCGCCACGTGCGCACCCATAACGGCGTGTGGGCGGCCTTGAGCGGGCACTCGCGCGGGCGCGAGGAAGAAGCGCAGACCCGCGCCCACGCCCACCGCCTGCTGGCCTATGTCGGCCTCGCCGGGTTTGCCCACTACCGTGCCGACAGCCTGTCCTACGGCCACCAGCGGCGCCTGGAAATTGCCCGCGCCCTGGCCACCGAACCGCGCCTGCTGGCCCTCGACGAGCCGGCCGCCGGGATGAATGCCAGCGAGAAAGTGCAACTGCGCAGCCTGCTGGAAAAAATCCGCGACGACGGCCACACCCTGTTGCTGATCGAACACGACGTGAAGCTGGTGATGGGCGTGTGCGACCGCATCAGCGTGCTGGACTACGGCCGCGTGATCGCCGTGGGCGCGCCGGCCGAAGTGCGCCGCCACCCGCAAGTGATCCAGGCCTACCTGGGAGCCGGCGCCCATGTCTGAAGCGTTGTTGCAGATTGACGGCCTGAAGGTGCGCTACGGTGCCATCGAGGCGGTCAAGTCCCTGGACCTGCATATTAATGAAGGCGAACGGGTGACGCTGATCGGCGCCAATGGCGCCGGCAAAAGCTCCAGCCTCAAGGCCCTGACCGGGTTGCTGCCGGCCGCTGCGGGGCAGATCCGCTTTGCCGGCCGCTCGATCCTCAGCCTGGCGCCCCATGAGCGCCTGACCCTGGGCATCGCCATGGTGCCCGAAGGGCGCGGCATTTTTGCGCGCATGAGCGTGCTGGAAAACCTCCAGGCCGGGGCGTTCCTGCGCCGCGACCCGCACCAGGTGAGCCTGGAAATCCGCCAATTGTTCGAGCACTTCCCACGCCTGGAAGAGCGCTTGCAGCAATCGGCCGGCCTGCTCTCCGGCGGCGAGCAGCAGATGCTCGCCCTGGCCCGTGCGCTGCTGTCCAAGCCGCGGTTGCTGGTGCTTGATGAGCCCTCCATGGGCCTGGCGCCGATCATGGTCGAAAAGCTGTTCCAGGTGATTGATGATGTGTGCCGCCAGGGCATGACCCTGCTGCTGGTGGAGCAGAATGCGCGCCTTGCGCTGCAAGTGACTGACCGCGCCTACGTGATGGACACCGGGCGCATCAGCCTCAGCGGCGCCAGCGCGCAATTGCTCGACCACCCCGAGGTGCGCAGTGCCTACCTCGGTGAATAACCCATGACAAACGCCACCGGACGCCCGGCGTGTTTCGCCCACCCCACAGGCCATGAGGGCCTGATGAGAAACAGGAAAAACTGATGAACAAGACTGCCCCCTTCAAACGCGTACTGTTGTTGAGCCTGGCCCTGAGCGGTGTGGCCCAGGCCGACCAGACGGTCCTGATCGGCCTGGCCGGGCCCCTGACCGGCCCGTCGGCGCGGATCGGCAAAGACCTGGAAAACGGTGCGCAACTGGCCATTGACCAGGCCAACGCCAAGCACCTGAAAATCAACGGCCAGGCCGTGACGTTCAAGCTGGTTTCCGAGGATGACCAGTCCGACCCACGCACCGCCGTCACCGTGGCCCAGCGCCTGGTGGACGAAGGCGTGGTCGGCGTGGTCGGCCACTGGAACACCGGCACCAGCATCCCGGCCGCGCGGGTCTACCATGACGCCGGGATTGCGCAGGTCGCACCGGTCGCCACCGGTCACGCCTACACCCAGCAAGGTTTCGACACCAGCTTCCGGATCATGGGCCATGACGATGACGGCGGCCAGGTCGCCGGCGACTACGCGCTCAAGACCCTCAAGGCGCAGCGCATCGCCGTGATCGACGACCGCACCGCGTTCGGCCAGGGCCTGGCGGACCAGTTCGTCAAATCCATCGAGGCCGGTGGCGCTAAGGTGGTTGCCCGTGAATACGTGGACGACAAGACTATCGATTTCAGTGCGGTGCTGACCAATATTCGCGGGCAGAACCCGGACCTGATCTTCTTCGGCGGCGTCGACTCCCAGGCTGCACCGCTGGCCCGACGCATCAAGCAGTTGGGGATCAAGGCGCCGTTGATGGGCGCGGGCGGCTTTGTCAGCCAGACCTTCCTGCAACTGGCACAGAACGAAGGCGAGGGCGTGATCGCCCTGGAGCCGGGCCTGGCCGTGGCGCAGATGCCGGGTGGCAAGGCCTTCGAAGAGGCCTACAAGGCGCGCTTCAAGAGCAACATCGAGCTGCACGCACCCTTCGCCTATGACGGCGTGGGCGTGCTGATCGCCGCTATCGAGCAGGCCAACTCCACCGATCCGCAGAAGTACCTGCCCGTGCTGCGCGCCATCAGCTATCCAGGCGTGACCGGGACCATAGCGTTCGATGCCCAGGGCAATCTGCAGAACCCGTCGTTCACCGTTTACCAGGTCAAGGCCAATCAATGGCAACCGGTGAGCGTGGCTGGCGGTAAAAAGTAACGCGTCAGCTCCCCATGTAGGAGCTGGCTTGCCAGCGATGCGGTGCACTCGGTGTTTCAGGTCTACCGAGGCGATACCATCGCTGGCAAGCCAGCTCCTACGGGGGGCTTCGCAGCCATTTGAATGAGGCACGCAATGAGCAAACTCGAAGGTGAACTGGGCATCCTGGCCCGCCGGCGTATCGAAGCCGAGATCATCAAGCCGATCTACGAAATCCTCGTGCGCGAGCAGGGCAAGGCCTTTGCCGCCGCGGTGATTGGCGAGGCGGTGGGCAATGCCGCGATCCAGGCCGGCAAGCATTTTGCTGCCCAGGAAGAGCAGGGCGCCGACCTCAAGAGCTTCGTTGAGCTGCAAGTGCTGTGGGAAAAAGACGACGCGCTGAAAGTCGAGATCATCGCCAGCGACGCCGAGCATTACGACTACGACGTCAAGCGTTGCCGCTACGCCGAGATGTACCACGAGATGGGCCTGGGCGAGATCGGCCACCTGTTGTCGTGCAACCGCGACGAACTGTTTATCGTCGGCTACAACCCCAATATTGAATTGACGCGCACCCAGACCATCATGGGCGGCGCGCCAAGCTGTGACTTCCGCTACCACGCCAAGCCCCGGGAGCCGCGCTCGTGAGCGCCCTGGCGCGGGTCAACGGCGAGCGTCTGTGGGACTCGCTGATGGAAATGGCGCAGATCGGCGGCACGCCCAAGGGCGGCGTGTCGCGCCTGGCCCTGACCGACGAAGACCGGCGCGGCCGCGATCTGTTCGTGGGCTGGTGCACGACGGCCGGGTGCAGCATCCGCGTGGACGCCATGGGCAACATCTTCGCCCGCCGCGCCGGCCGCCATGACCACCTGGCCCCGGTGCTGACCGGCTCCCACGGTGACTCGCAGCCAGCGGGCGGCAAGTTCGATGGCATCTACGGCGTACTCGCCGGCCTGGAAGTGCTGCGCACCTTGAACGACCTGGGCATCGAGACCGACCGGCCGATCGAGGTGGTCAACTGGACCAACGAAGAAGGCTCGCGTTTTGCCCCGGCGATGATTTCCTCGGGGGTGTATGCCGGGGTGTTCGACCTGGAATACGGCTTGTCCCGCGAAGACAAGGCCGGCGTGACCATTGGCCAGGCGCTGCAACAGATCGGCTACGCCGGCCCGCATCCGGTGGGTGGCCAGGCGGTGCATGCGGCGTATGAGCTGCATATCGAACAGGGCCCGATCCTTGAGGCCCAGGACCTGACCATCGGCGTGGTCACCGGCGCCCAGGGCCAGCGCTGGTATGAAGTCGAGCTTTGCGGGCGCAGCGCCCATGCCGGCACCACGCCCATGGATCACCGCCTGGATGCACTGCTGGGCTTTGCCCGGGTGGTGGAGGCGGTCAACCAGATCGGCCTGGCCCAAGGCGCCGAAGGGCGGGCGACGGTGGGCATGGCCAATATCTTCCCCAACTCGCGCAATGTGGTGCCGGGACGGGTGTTTTTCAGCGTCGAGTTCCGCCATCCCGATGAAGCGGTGCTGGCCGTGCAGGACCAGCAACTGCACGAAGCGGTGGCACGGATCGCCGAGGGCATTGGCTTGCAGGCCAGCGTCAAGCAGATCTTCCAGTACGCGCCGATTGCCTTCGACAAAGACTGCGTGGACGTGGTGCAGGCTGCGGCGCAGGCCCTGGGTTATAGCCATCGGCGCATGATTTCCGGGGCAGGGCATGATGCCTGCTACCTGAACCAGGTCGCGCCGACGGCGATGATCTTTGTGCCGTGCGTGGATGGCTTGAGCCATAACGAGGCGGAAGAAATCCACCCGCACTGGTCCACAGCGGGGGCGGATGTGTTGTTGCAGGCGATTCTGGCTTCGTCAGGCGAATAGGCTGAAGTCATCGGAGCTGTCTGTGCGGTGTGGCCCTTCCCCCCGCACAAACAGCCTGCTCATCACCTGCAACAGCCGATCATCCGTGCCGGCTGCGCCTATCACCTGCAACCCCACCGGCATGCCCCTCACGTGCCCCACCGGCAGGCTGATCGCGGGGAGGCCGGTGAGGTTCCAGGCACTGGTATGGCTGAGCACGGCGGCGCGTACGTCAATCTCCTGTTCGCCCACCCGCACTTCGCGCGCATTCACCTCGGTGGCGGTAATCGGCACGCTGGGCGACACCAGCAAGTCATAGTGTTCGAACAAACGCGCCATCGCCGCTTGGTACTGCGCCTGGCTTGCCTGTGCGCGAATGTATTGCCAGCCTTTGACGTCCCTCGACACCTCGAGGCGCTCGCGTACCTCCTGGTCAAACTTGTGCGGCGCATCCTGCATGCGCTCGGCATGTACCTCAAAGGCCTCGGCACGTTGCAGGGTCAGCAGGGTGTCCTTCATGCCCGGCGCCATTTTTTGCAGCGCGTCGGTGTGCTCAAGCGTGTCGCCAAACAGCTGCTGCGCCGCCTGGTACACCTGCTGATTCACGTCGGCATCCACCGGGCCGAAGCTGCCACAGGTGAGCCAGCCAACCCGCAGCGGCCGCGCAGTGGCCGCAGGCGCACACGGGCGGGCGGCGAGCACCTCGAACAGCAGGCGCGCATCTTCGACGTGATTGGCGATGGGGCCGACATGGTCGAGGCTCGAGGCCAGCGGGAACACGCCGTCCACCGGCACGCAGGCAAACGAAGGCTTGAAGCCGACCGCGCCGCACAAGGCCGAAGGGATGCGGATCGAGCCGCCGGTGTCCGTCCCCAGCGCCAGCGGTACCATGCCGCTGGCTACCGCCGCCGCACTGCCTGCGCTGGAGCCGCCCGTGATGCAACGGGCATCCCACGGGTTGCGTGCCGCGCCCTGCAACGAGCGATCGCCGGTCGGGCCGTAGGCGAATTCGTGGGTCAAGGTCTTGCCGACAATCACCGCCCCGGCCTCGCGCACACGTTGCACGCACAGCGCATCGCGCTCCGGCAGGAAACCGTCGAAATGCGCGGAGCCGTAGGTGGTGATGTAGTCAAACGTGTCGATGTTGTCTTTGACCGCTACCGGTATGCCGTGCAGCGGGCCCAGGTCCAGGCCCTGGGCCAACAGTGCGTCGGCCTTGCGCGCCTGGGCCAGGGCGACGCAGGCATCGACTTGCACGAACGCATTCAATAGCGGATTCAAACGCTCGATGCTGTCCAGGGCCGCTTGCGTCAACTCGACACTGGTCACGCTGCCGGCACGCAGGCGCGCGGCCAGCGTGACGATCGACAGGCCAAAGAAATATCCAGCGTGGGCAGGCTTCACCAGGCTCATGTAAACAACTCCATCAAACAGCGGCGGGTATAGAGGGTGCGGCGACCTGGCGACCGCCTGGGCGCACCATCAGCATGGCGCTCATGCCCAGCGCGGTGGCCACTGCGGCAGCCACGAACATCGACGAGTAGCCGTAACGAACGGTCAGGTAGCCGGTGAGCATCGGGGCGATGAACGACGCGGTGTTGGCAATAAAGTGCGTCATGCCGCTGTAGGCACCCACCCGATTGGACGGCGCAGTGTCGATCACCACGGCCCAGTACACGGAGTTGGGCAGGGCGTTGAGCGCGTTGGCCAGCGTCATCAGGGCTATCACGCCCCACACGGTCTGGGCCTGGGACACCATGATGAAGCACAAGGTGGTCAGCAGCAGGCAGGTTGCTGCCAGCCAACTGCGGGCGACTTTCAGGTTGCCGGTGCGGCGCAGCAGCAGGTCCGATATTTTGCCGCCCAGCAGTACGGTGAAGCAGGCGCCGGTCCACGGGATCATGCCCATGTACCACAGCGACGACAGGTTGTAGTGGAACTCATCCTGCAGGTACTTGGGGGTCCAGGTCAGCAGCAGGAAGGTCACGTACACAAACGAGAAGTAACCGACGGCGTTGAGCAACAGGTCCTTGTTCTTGAAGAAGTGCCAGACCGGCGCAACGCTGGTGGTGGGGGTCGATGCGTTAGCGGCTTCGGCGCGCTCTTTACGCAAAAAGTCGAGTTCGGCCTTGGACACGCGCGGGTTTTCATCCGGGGTGTTGGTGAAGCGGGTCATGAAATAGATCAGCAGCGCCAGGCTGGCCACGCCCAGCACCACGAACATGCTGCGCCAGCTGCCGGTCAGGGTTTGCAGGCCCACGGCCACCGGTGCGGTCAGCAGTGCACCCAGTGGGGTGCTCAGCAGGCCCACCGACACCACGAAACCGCGCTCCTTGGGCGTGGCCCAGTTGGCCACGCTTTTGTTGATCACGGAGTACGCCGGACCTTCGGCAAACCCGAACATCACACGGATGGTGGCGAAGCCGGCCATGGCCGAGCCACCGAGGAACGCCAGTCCGAAATCGCCGGCAAATGCCGTGGCAATCTCGAAGATCGACCACGTGGCACCGGCGATCAGCCAGATGCGCCTGGCACCAAAACGGTCGGCCAGAATGCCACCGACCAGTGCCCCCAGGATGTAGCCGTAACCGAAGTAACCCAGCACGTTGCCCCAGTCGGCCTTGTCGAAACCGTACTCGGGAAGAATGCTCGCCGAGGCATAGGCAATCGCGCCTCGGTCGATGTAGTTGAGCAATGCCATCAGCATGATCAGGAAGAAAATCTGGTAGCGGAAAGACGGGATAGCGGGGCTATTCATAGGGATCTGACTCTTCAAAATGATGGCAGAAGTCAAAAAGTCGGCCGCGTCCGGCGTATTTTTATTGTTTGCCCAAACGTTTGGGTTGGCGAAATGTAAGGCGCGGAAAATTTTTAGTCAAACGTTTGGGTAAAGATTTATCTGCGGCTGCGACACGCCCGTTCGGGTAGACTCTGCGCGCTAAATATCAGACAGTCGGAAGCCCCACCACCATGCCGAGCCCCTCTCGCCCAGCCACCTTGAAGTCCATGGCGACTGCACTTGGCGTGCATGTCTCCACGGTGTCCCGGGTACTCAATGGCGACCCGGCGGGGGTCGAGCGAGCGGCGTCGGCCGAAGTGGTGGCGCGCATTCGTGCATTGGCCAAAGAACTCGATTACCGGCCAAACACCCAGGCATCGAGCCTGAAGCTGCGCAAAAGCCAGGAAATCTGTGTGCTCATGCCAAGGCTCACTGACCTGGTGATGGCAACCATTTATGACAGCATCGACAGTGCGGCCGAGCAGGCCGGCTACCTGACGTTCGTTTCCAATACCGACGACCAGCAACCTCGCCAGATGGCGCGGGCCGAGCACGCCCTGCGCCGTTCGGTGGCGGGGTTGATCGTCGGCGACTCCCATGTGGGCGAAAGCCAGCCGCTACTCGACCTGTTGACGCGCAAGCACATCCCCTACGTGCTGGTCAGCCGGCAGATTGCCGGGCATCTGGCGGCGTGCAGCGACGATGAACTGGGCGGCTGGCTGGCGGCAGAGCACTTGTACCAGTTGGGCTGTCGCGATGTGGCGATCCTGGCGGGTGAACGGCATGCCTCCACCGGTGCGGATCGCACCCGTGGGTTTACCCGTTACTACCGTGAGCAGGGCATCATCCTGCGCCCGGAGTGGACGCTCAATGGTCCTTTTGACAGCCTCACCGGGCACCGCCAGGGCGAATACCTGTTGGGGCTCAACCCACGGCCCCAGGCGTTTTTCGCGGTCAATGACTTCCTGGCCATCGGCCTGATGGGCGCCGCACGGGACAAGGGCTTGATGCCGGGCAAGGACATTGCGGTGGTGGGCTTCAACGACATACCGCTGGCCAATGAGTTGATGGTCCCCCTGACCAGCGTGCGCCTGCCGCTGGCAGAGATGGGCCGCCATGCGGTTGAGTTGTTGCTCAAACGCATCGAGGGCGAGGCTGTCGAGTCGATCATGGTGGCGCCGCAGTTGCAGGTGCGGGCGAGTTCGTCTTTGTTGCGCTGACTGAGGGCGGGTCAGTGGCGGTCGAACATGTGGGAGCTGGCTTGCCCGCGATCGCGGCATAGGTATCTACACAGCTCTCGTCTGGGGTTGTGTACATATCCGTTGCTGCGGTAATGGCCACTTAGGGTTCCGCCCTTACGGCGGGTCACTTTCGAAAAGCGCGAAAGTAACCAAAGCGCTTTTGCCCCACCACTCGGTGCCTCGCCTAGGCTCGGCATGCCCGCAGTCAGGCATTGCTCCGT
>NZ_JCBCUR010000008.1:0-222963 GCF_059862305.1 Pseudomonas sp. MF09156 | reverse complement strand
CCCCTGTAGGAGCTGGCTTGCCTGCGATGACGCCCGAAAGAACACATCAGAGTATCTGGTATTCATTCGTCATCGTTAACGACCATCGCAGGCAAGCCAGCTCCTACAGGGGTACCCGCACGCCTTGACGATCAGGTCGGCTGTCAGGCCGCCTCGCTTTGCTTGTGATTTTGATCTTAGGCGCCCCGTTAAACCACGCTGCCCGTCATCCGATATTGATTTGGGGGGCAGGAGCCCTTTTGGTTACTTTTGGCTGGGCCGGCACTCCGGGCTCTTTTCCAAAAGTGACCCGCCGTAAGGGCGGAACCCATAGCCGCCGTGACCGCAGCAACGGATATGTACACAAACCCAGAAAAGAGTGGTCTAAATACTCATGCCGCGATGGCGGTATATCAGGTCAGGAATACTTGCCTGACACACCGCTATCGCGGGCAAGCCCGCTCCCACACAAGCCCACACAAGCCTGCTCCCACATTTGCCTGGGGATCAGCCGCGTTCGCGCGGAATCAGGCTCTGCAACTGCAAGGCCAGGAAGTTGGCATCGAAGGCAAAGGTGTCCGGGTCTTTCAAGCCATTGGTTTTCTTCCACAACCAATCATTGGACCCCGGCAGCAGCACGAGGGATATGCTGCCGTAACGGGCCGCGGTCAGCCCCATGACCGACAACGAAATCAACCCACCCGCCCCCATCACATCCGGCACAAACTCCACCGGTTTGCCCGCGATATGAATGGTCAGTTTCTCGGTCTTGAAGGTCGAAGTCTCCACCGGCACGCTTGGGCCAGACGCCACATAAGCCTCACGCTGCACCTCCAGCAAACCATCACTCTTGACCGGCGCCAACCACTGCTCGATCTCGCCGTACAGCTCAGTGATTTTCTGGGTCCAGCGGGCTGACTGCACCTCGAACTGCTGGCGCTTGTGCGCTTCGCTGTCGGCGTAATGACGAAGCATCTCGCCCAATTGCTGTACATCGTCCATTGCGGTGTTCCTCGGGGGCTGCAAACAACGATCATGGCAGATGCTGCACCGGCGCGTATGACTAACGCTCGCGTGTTGGGTAAGGTGTAGCTTTCGCCCAACAGCTTGAGGAGCTTTGCATGCGCACCATCGGCCTTATCGGCGGCATGAGCTGGGAGTCCAGCGCCGAGTATTACCGGATCATCAACCAGCAGGTACGCGACCGGTTGGGGCCGCTGCGCTCGGCACAAATCCTGCTGTACAGCGTCGACTTCGGCCCGGTGGAACAAGCCCAGCACGCCGGGCGCTGGGATGACGCGGCGCTGATCCTGCAAGACGCCGCACGCCGCCTGCAAGCCGGTGGCGCGGACTGCATCGTGCTGTGTACCAACACCATGCATCTGGTGGCGCCGCAGATCGAAGCTGGCGTGTCGGTGCCGTTCCTGCACATTGCCGATGCGGCGGGCGCGGCGGCGGTCAAGGCCCAGACCCTGACCGTTGGCCTGCTGGGCACGGCGTTTACCATGGAACAGGATTTTCTCAAGGCGCGCCTGGCAGCCCAGGGCTTGCACGTGCTGGTGCCCGACGCAGCAGAACGCCACGCCGTGCACCGGATCATTTATGAAGAGTTGTGCGTCGGAGTGATCAGCGAAGCCTCACGCCAGGTTTACCAGCAGGCCATCGTCAACCTCGCGGCCCGTGGCGCCCAGGCGATTATCCTGGGGTGTACCGAGATCGGCCTGCTGATCAAGCCCGAGCACAGCGAGCTGCCGCTGCTGGACACCACCTTGCTGCATGCGCAGGCTGCGGTGGCGTTTGCCCTGGGCGATCAGGCGGTCTGACGCAGGCGGGCCATCCTCAGGGCATCGACAAATACGCCGTCGCGCACGGCGTAATCGCGCAGCCGGCCTTCAGTCTCGAAACCGAACTTGCGGTACAACGCCTGGGCCGGCTCGTTGTCGACATACACCGTCAGTTCCACCCGGTGCAGGTTCATCCAGTTGTCGGCCACCTCCAGCGCCGCGCCCAGCAACTGGGTGCCCACCCCCTTGCCCTGCCAGGCCACCGCCACACCCATGCCGATGCTGCCGACATGGCTTTGCCGACTGCGCGCGTACTGCTCCAGGGTGCAACTGCCAAGCACCTCACCCGCCTGCACCGCCACCAGCCTGAGCAGTCGCTCATTGGTATCGGCCAGGCGCTTGCGCCACACCTCCAGCGACTGGAACGGCATCTGCAGCACCTGACGGCACACGGCCGGATCGTTGTAGAGCGCATGCATGCCTTGAAGATGGCTTTCGGCAAAGCGCTGGATCACGATATTGGTGTCAGGTGTAGGCATTGTGTTTCATCCTTTGAAAGACAAGTGGCCGATCAGTATAGGCGGCGATAACAAGCGCTGTCATCCGCCACTGCGCTGCGCGCCCAAGCGCTGTCATCCGCCACTGCGCTGCGCGCCCAAGCGCTGTCATCCGCCACTGCGCTGCGCGCCCAAGCGCCACACTCGCGCAATGTCCGCCGCCCGCTCACGCAGCAACCGCGGCGCTTCGCTGCAGGCCTGCTCCAGGCTCATCGGCCCGCCAGGCAAGGCAAACGCGGCGTCGACGCCATGGGCATACATCTGCTCGTAGCCCTCGCCCAGCGTGCCGGCGATAACGATCACCGCAACACCGTGCTGCTTGGCCACCCGCGCCACGCCAAACGGGGTTTTACCACGCAGGGTCTGGGCGTCGAAGCGGCCTTCGCCGGTGATCACCAGGTCGGCGCCGCGCATGGCGTGTTCCAGGCCTACCAAGTCGGCGACCACCTCCACGCCCGCACGAAACCTAGCGCCGAGGAAGGCCTTGGCGGCAAAGCCCAGGCCACCGGCCGCGCCGCTGCCCGGCTCGTCGCGCACGTCCCGGGGCAAGACTTCGGCGCAGTGGTCGGCGAAGTGTCCGAGGGCCTGGTCCAGCTGCTCGACCTGGTGTGGGTTGGCGCCTTTTTGCGGGCCGAAAATCGCCGAGGCACCGTGGGGGCCGCACAGGGGGTTGTTGACGTCGGCGGCGATATCGAAACGCACCTGGGCCAGGCGCGGGTCCAGCTGCTCAAGATTGATCCGTGCCAGGTGCGCCAGGGCCAGGCCGCCACGCGCCAGGCTGTGGCCTTGGGCGTCGAGCAGTTGCACGCCAAGGGCCTGCATGGCACCGGCGCCGCCGTCATTGGTGGCACTGCCGCCAATCGCCAGGATGATCCGCCGGGCCCCGGCATCCAGGGCGGTGCGGATCAGCTCACCGGTGCCAAAGGTGCTGCTGGAACAGGCATCGCGCTGCTCCCGCGGGACCAGTTGCAGGCCGCTGGCTTCGGCCATTTCGATGATTGCCGTGGCACTTTCGGCCAACCAGCCCCAGCGCGCCTCAACGGCGCCGCCCAACGGGCCTTGCACGGTGCAACTGCGCAACTGGCCATGGCAGGCCGCGAGCACCGACTCCACCGTGCCTTCACCGCCGTCCGCCATCGGGCACTGGATCAATTCGGCCTGCGGCCAAACCTCAGCCAGGCCTTCGGCAATGGCCTGGGCCACGCCTTCGGCACTCAGGCTGTCCTTGAACGAGTCGGGGGCGATGATGACTTTCATGGGCTTTCTCCGGTTTTTATGACGCCCATGCTGCCAGTTGGCACCGGCAATGACGCCTGTCCGATGCACAAGCGCGGCTGGGGTTTGTTGTTCATTTCTACAAAAGCGCCTCCTAAGGGGTTTGGGGCAGCAGTTGCACGCCCAGGTACAGCGCGAGCATGCCATCTAAGGTCAACGGGTCGACACCGCTCAATTCGGCGATGCGCTCCATGCGGTAGCGCAGGCTGTTGCGGTGAATGCCCAATGCATCGGCACAGGCCTGGCTTTGCCCGTCGTGCTCACACCAACTGCGCAGCGTCGCCTGCAGTTGGCCGTTGGCGTCCTTGGCCAGGACCTTGCGCAATGGGTTAAGCAGTTCGTCGAGGGCATCGTCATTGCGATGGCGCCAGAGCATCACCGGCAACCGGTAGCGATTGAGGGTCAGCAGGCGCGACTGCGGCAGCACATCGCGGCCATAGGCGAGCAAGTCCGCCACCCGCCGATAACAGCGGCGCAAGCCTGCCAATCCGTCGGCCTGGCCACCGACGGCCACCCGCAGGATGTTCCAGCCCGAGGCCTCGAGTTTTTCCAGCAGGCGCGGGTTGTCCATCGGCACCGCTGCCGGGCGACACCACAGCAACGAAAACTGTGCGCTGCTGACGCACCAGCTGTCCGGATAACGCGAAGCCAGCCAGGCGGCCAGGGCTTCGGCGGTCTGGCCCGGGCCCAGCTCAAACAGATAGGGGGTTCGCGGCAACTGCGGCTTGAGCCCCAGTTGCTGGGCCTCGTCCACCAGGCGCGGCGACTCGCCGCTGTCGGCCAGCAGCAACGCCAGCAGATCATCACAGCGTTGGCGCCGCCACTGCTGCTCCGCCTGCTGATGGCGCTGGCTGACCAGCATCTCGGCAGTCATGCGCACCAGTTCGGCATAAGTGCGCAGCAACTGCGGTTCACCGCTGATGCCCAGCACCCCGATCAGACGCTGGTCATGCAGCAGCGGCAGGTTGATCCCCGGCGCCACGCCCTTGAGGTGCTTGGCGGTCTGGCTGTCGATTTCCACCACGCGACCGTTGGCCAACACCAATTGCGCGCCTTCATGACGGGTATTGATGCGCTCCGGCTCGCCGCTGCCGAGGATCAGGCCCTGGCTGTCCATGACGTTAACGTTGTAGGGCAAAATGGCCATCGTGCGATTGACGATATCCTGCGCCAGGTCATGATCGAGTTCGAACATGGGGCTAAATTCCTTGAAAGCGCTGCATTAAGCGATTGTTCAAAGGCACAGCGCAATGGATGGATCGCTGTGCGGGGGCACAAAGACACGACACCGTCCCGTGACCGAGACTCTTGGGGCGATCAACGTTACCCTCGCATCGCGAAAAATCATAATAAAGAGAGAACGCCATGTCACAGAGCGCCGCCGCTACCCTGGCCAACGATGACGACAAAAACGCCGTCTACAAGCGCATCACCCTGCGCCTGATCCCCTTCATTTTCATCTGCTACCTGTTCAACTACCTGGACCGCGTCAACGTCGGCTTTGCCAAGCTGCAGATGCTCGACGCCTTGAAGTTCAGCGAGACCGTGTACGGCCTCGGCGCCGGGATTTTCTTTATCGGCTACGTGCTGTGTGGCGTGCCGAGCAACCTGGCGCTGACCAAGTTCGGTCCCAGGCGCTGGATTGCGCTGATGATGATCACCTGGGGCACCCTGTCTACCTGCCTGCTGTTTGTGACCACACCGACGCACTTCTACACCTTGCGCCTGTTTACCGGTGCCGCAGAAGCGGGCTTCTTCCCGGGCGTGGTGCTGTACCTCTCGCAGTGGTTCCCGACCTTCCGCCGTGGGCGGATCATGGCGCTGTTCATGTCCGCGATCCCGGTGTCGGGCCTGCTCGGCAGCCCGTTCTCCGGCTGGATCCTCAACCACTTCGCGGCGGGCCAGGGCGGTCTCGCGGGCTGGCAGTGGATGTTCCTGCTGCAAGGTGTGCCGACGGTGATCCTCGGTGCCCTCGCCTACTTCCTGCTCAGCGACAGCTTCGCCAACGCCAAGTGGCTGACCGCCCATGAGCGCGCAGTGCTCGAGGCCGACCAGGCCACCGACCTGGCCAACAAGCCCAAGACCACCACTGATTCGCTGCTGGAAGTATTCAAGAACCCGGCGATCTGGGCGTTCGGCCTGATCTACTTCTGCATCCAGAGCGGCGTGTACGCCATCAACTTCTGGCTGCCGTCGATCATCAAGAATATGGGCTTTAGCGATAACCTGGTGATCGGCTGGCTCAGTGCGATCCCCTATTTGCTGGCGGCGGTATTCATGCTGCTGGTGGGCCGCTCTGCCGACCTGCGCAAAGAGCGCCGCTGGCACCTGGTGGTACCGATGCTGATGGGCGCTGTCGGCCTGATCATCGCGGTGAACTTCGCCACCACCCCGGCCATTGCCATCCTTGGCCTGACCATCGCCACCATGGGCGCCCTCACCGGCCTGCCGATGTTCTGGCCGGTGCCTACCGCCATGCTCAGCGCCGGCGCGGCCGCGGGCGGCCTGGCATTGATCAACTCCATGGGCCAGATGGCGGGCTTTTTAAGCCCGTATGTGGTGGGGTTTGTGAAGGATGCGACCGGCTCCACCGACCTGGCGCTGTACCTGCTGGCGGCGGTGATCGTCGCGGGTAGTGTGCTGGCGCTGCGCATGACCCGTACCCTGAAGGCCTGACACGACACAAAAAATGTGGGAGCGGGCTTGCCCGCGATAGCGGTGGATCAGTCAGCCTATGTATTGACTGACACGCCGCCATCGCGGGCAAGCCCGCTCCCACATTGGGTTCAGTGTTTACAGCAACCCACCGCCGTCGATATCGATCACGCTGCCAGTGATAAAGCCATTCTCCATGGCCATCAAATAACCCGCCGCCACTTCCTCCGCCTGCCCCACCCGCCCTACCGGCAACGCCCCGCCCACCTTGGCGAACATGCCCTGACGCTGTTCCTCAGGCATCCCCGCGTATGCCGGCGTGTCGATCACCCCAGGGCTGACCACGTTGACCCGCCGTGGCGCCAGTTCCTTGGCCAACTGCTTGCCCAACGCTTCGGTCGCGGCATTGATGCCAACCTTGATAAATTGCCCCGGCACCAGCTTGCGCCCCAACTGCCCCGAGGTCAGGACGATGCTGCCGCGCTCGTCGAGAAAAGGCAGCGCCTGCTGGATTGCGCGCAAGGCGCCCCAGAGCTTCACATTGAAGTTGTCCTGGGCAAGTGGCAGGTCGGTGTCCTGCAGGTGTTTGGCCTGGACCGCAGGGCCCGAGCCTTAAAACAATCGCCGCTAAAAACCCATATAAATTCAGAGCAAGACAATCCATATAATTACTTTGCGCTATCTACAACATAACAAATCAATATTAAAAACTGTCATTTCTTACAGCTGCAAAACCACCAAAACCCTCCAAAATCACTAACAGCCCTAGCCAAACAAGCCATTGACCAGGACAAATCAGATACCCGGCACGATACTAAACCCCAACAAAATCAAAAAGGATATTAAAAATGGAGAAGCTGACAGGTACAATTAAAAGCTTCACTGTTAAAACTAGCTTTAGAGGTTCCGACTATGAGGCCGTCGTAACTCCAGACAACGGAGGCTCGGACATAACAATACGAGGAAGCAACCTTAATCCATCACTTAAGCCTGGAGAAAAAGTAACTTACCTCACCACGACCGATTCGAAGGGAAACCGTTACTATACATTAAACAGTTAATAACTTAACGTGAGATTCGTACTGGCGCACAGCATACGGCGTTACATACGTCACTGTAGGCCTGACGCGTTGTTGACGCAGCGTGCGGCGGCAAGTACTAACCCCCAGCCTCAGGTGAGCAGCCCTACCGGCAACGCCCCACCCACCTTGGCGAACATGCCCTGACGCTGTTCCTCAGGCATCCCCGCGTATGCCGGCGTGTCAATCACCCCAGGGCTGACCACGTTGACCCGCCGTGGCGCCAGTTCCTTGGCCAACTGCTTGCCCAACGCTTCGGTCGCGGCATTGATGCCGACCTTGATAAATTGCCCCGGCACCAGCTTGCGCCCCAACTGCCCCGAGGTAAGGACGATGCTGCCGCGCTCGTCGAGAAAAGGCAGCGCCTGCTGGATTGCGCGTAAGGCGCCCCAGAGCTTCACATTGAAGTTGTCCTGGGCCAGTGGCAGGTCGGTGTCCTGCAGGTGCTTGGCCTGGACCGCAGGGCCCGAGCCTTAAAACAACCGCCGCTAAAAACCCATACAAATTCAGAGCAAGACAATCCATATAATTACTTTGCACTATCTATAACATAACAAATCAATCTTAAAAACTGTCAGTTCTTACAGGTGCAAAACCACCAAAACCCTCCAAAATCAATAACAGTCCTAGCCAAACAAACCACTGACCAGGACAAATAAAATACCCGGCACGACACTAAATTCCAACAAAATTAAAAAGGATATTAAAAATGGAGACGCTGACAGGTACAATTAAAAGCTTCACTGTTCAAGTTCGTTCTAGAGGTTCCGAATATGCGGCCATCGTAACTCCAGACAGCGGAGGCTCGGACATAAGAATACAAGGAAGCAACCTTAATGGATCATATAAACCAGGAGACAAAGTAACTTACTTTTCCACGATCGACTCGGAGGGAAGCCGTTGCTATACATTAAACATTTGATAACTTAACGTGAGATTAAAACTTGGCGCACAGCATACTGCGTTACACACGTCGCTGTAGGCCTGACGCATTGTTGACGCAGCGTGCTGCGTCAAGTACTAACCCCCGGCCTCAGGTGAGCCGCCCCACGGACGTCCCACCTCCCGGCGCAAGGATCAAGTCACAGCAACCCACCGCCGTCGATATCGATCACGCTGCCAGTGATAAAGCCATTCTCCATGGCCATCAAATAACCCGCCGCCACTTCCTCCGCCAGCCCCACCCGCCCTACCGGCAACGCCCCGCCCACCTTGGCGAACATGCCCTGACGCTGTTCCTCAGGCATCCCCGCGTATGCCGGCGTGTCGATCACCCCAGGGCTGACCACGTTGACCCGCCGTGGCGCCAGTTCCTTGGCCAACTGCTTGCCCAACGCTTCGGTCGCGGCATTGATGCCGACCTTGATAAATTGCCCCGGCACCAGCTTGCGCCCCAACTGCCCCGAGGTAAGGACGATGCTGCCGCGCTCGTCGAGAAAAGGCAGCGCCTGTTGGATTGCGCGCAAGGCGCCCCAGAGCTTCACATTGAAGTTGTCCTGGGCAAGTGGCAGGTCGGTGTCCTGCAGGTGTTTGGCCTGGACCGCAGGGCCTGAGGTGAACACCAGGTGGTCAAAACGCCCCACCGCTTCGAACAGACGTTGCAGGGAGGCGCTGTCGGTGACGTCCACCGGCTCGCTGCGCATGCCGTTGTCGACCGTCGACGCCAGGCGTCGCCCAGCCAGTACCACCTGCGCGCCACGGGATGCCGCCTGTTGGGCGACTTCGGCACCAATGCCGCTGCTACCGCCAATCACCACCACGGTTTTGCCCTTGAGGGGAGATGTCATGGGAACTGCCTCGTGCGGAAAAAATGAGCGTTCATCTTCCCAGCTTGGCAATCGCGGAAAAATCCCGGTAAAACGACAGGATCTTTAAGGGATTTTTACAAATGAGCTCAATCCTCGACCTGGAAGTGTTTGTACGCACCGCCGACAGTGGCAGCCTCTCGGCGGCCGCCCGCAGCCTTAGCCTGACCCCGGCCGCCGCCAGTATTGCCCTCAAACGCCTGGAAACCCGCCTGGGCATGCGCCTGCTGGCCCGCTCCACACGCAGCATGCGCCTCACCGAAGAAGGCCGGCGCTACCTGGACAGCGTGCGGGTGGCCCTGGAAGCCCTGGCGGAAGGCGAACAGGCGATCAAGCAACACGGCCAGAGCCTCAGCGGCTTGCTGCAACTGTCCGCGCCCTCGGATTTCGGGCGCAATGTACTGCTCGGTTGGCTGGATCAGTTCAAGCGCGAGCACCCGAATATCCGCCTGCAATTGCTGCTTAACGACAGCAACGCCGACCTGTTCCGCGAAACCGTGGACATCGCCCTGCGCTTTGGCGTGCCAAGGGATTCAAGCCTGGTGGCGCTGCCGGTGGTCGCCGATCACCGCCGTATCGCCTGCGCCAGCCCCGCGTACCTGGCGCGCCACGGCACACCCCAGGTGCCGGCCGAGCTGGCGCAGCACAGCACCCTGCGCTACATGCGCCAGGGCCGGCCCAACAGCACCTGGTATTTTCGCCAGGGCACGCTGCTTGAGGAGGTCGAAGTGGGCGGCGATTACCTCAGTGATGACGGGGAAATCGTGCGGCGCTGGGCCCTGGCCGGCCACGGTATTGCCTACAAGGCGAACCTGGATGTGGCCGGCGACATCAAGGCCGGGCGCCTGGTGCCGTTGTTCGGCGAATGGCAAGGCGAACCCACGCCCTTCAACCTGATGTGCCCCCATCGCCTGCAAGTGTCGGAGCGGGTCAAAGTCCTGCATCGCTTCTTGCAGGCGCGCGCTGGCGAATTGCTCGCCGAATCAGCGCAACACAGGGCAAAAATGCTCTAGCGCGGGCCCCTCGGCACTGTTCAAAATCCAACAGCAGTTCAACACAGGTGTGGTTTTTTGGCATAAGAGACCCGCTGATTAAAACCAAATACCCCGCAAAAACCCGCTTTGGCGCTTGGCATGCTTTCTGCTCTATCCCTGCCAGAGATTGACTATACGAATAGAAACTCGCCTCCACTCGTAGCCAATCACAGGGAATGCACAATTGAAGTTGATCTCAAGGCCTCTGCCGCCACTCGCCTCCAGTTCGTTTAAAACCGTCAGCGCCCTGACCTTGATCCTCGCCGCCCAATGGGCCCACGCCGAAGATTCGCGCCTGCAGACCGTAACGGTGCAGGCCAGCAAGGTCACCGCCAGCGAAGAAGCCCAGCTCAAGCTCGACGAGGTGGCCGGCGGCGTCAGCCTGGTCAAGGCCGCTGACGTCGAACGCGGCCGCTCGGCAACGCTGGAAGACACCCTCGCCTATCAGCCCGGCGTGTATGCGCAGTCGGCGGGTGGCAACGATGCAATCAAGATTTCCATCCGTGGCTCCGGGGCCAATACCTCGCCGGGGTATTTTCGCGAAGGCACCAAGTTCCTGTTCGACGGCCTGGCCCTGACAGGCTCCGGCGGCACGCCTTATGAGCTGCTGGAAACCCAGGGCCTGGACTACACCGAAGTGCTGCGCGGGGCCAATGCTTTCCAGTACGGCGCGCTGTCGTTGGGTGGCGCGATCAATATGGTGACCAACTCCGGCCTGACTGCGCCGGGCAATCACGTGCGCTTGGAGGCCGGCAGTTTTGGCTGGCGCAAGCAACAACTGAGCACCGGGGGCGTGGTGGACAACGGCGACTACTACGTCAGCCTGAGCAACTCCGAACGCGACGGTTACCAGGACTGGACCTTCACCAAGGCCAAGGGCGTGGTCACCAACTTCGGCTACCGCTTCAACCCCAAGCTGGAGACCCGCCTGTTCGTACGCTACCGCGAGGAGTATCACGAAAGCTCCGGCACCCTGACCAAGGCCCAGCTCAAGCACGACTCGTCGCAAACCAACCCGGTGGCCCTGGCCAGCCGCGATGATTCGACCAAGCGTGGCTCGACCTGGGTCGGCAGCAAGACCACCTATACCTTCGACGATGACGCCACCCTGGATTTTGGCCTGGTCTATCACAACTATCCCCAGGTGCTGTACCGCAAGAGCACGGTCAACCCCAACTACTGGGACTGGCGCGACCTGAACCTGTCGCTGACCTATAACCGCAGCGACCAGATCCAGGGGCACACCAGCAACACCTCCCTGAGCCTGACCAGCACCCAGCACCTGCAGGCCGGGGTCAAGACCTACAACGGCAACCCAGCCTCCAGCACCTACGGCGCCTTGCAGAAACAGGCACGCTACACCGGCTCGTTCGACCGCGTGTTTGCCGCCGGCAATGACCTGCAACTGACCGACCGCCTATGGCTGTCCACCGGCCTGTCGTTGAGCCAGATCAAGCGCGATATCGAGGTGCGCTACTCGGACCGCGCCAATACCTCGCCCTACCCGGACCACTACGACTACGACAGCTGGAACGTCGCGCCGCGCCTGGGCCTGCGCTACGAGATCACGCCGGACTTCCAGGTGTTCGGCAACGTCAGCCGCTCCATCGACCCGCCCAGCAGTTGGTCGTCGTCGGGCTCCGGGGTGGCCAGCAACTACGCCAAGACCCTCACCGAGCAGAAGGCCAATACCGTTGAGTTCGGCGTGCGCGGCAAAGCCGGGATTTTCGATGGCAGCCTGGCGGTGTACCGCTCGTGGATCAAGGATGAACTGCTCACCGTCGAAGTGATTCCGGCCACCCGTACCACGGCGGCGGTCAACTCCACGTCCAACGCCAGCCCGACCATCCACCAGGGCATCGAAGCCGGCCTGGATACCGCGCTGTGGCAAAGCGCGCGCGGCGAAACCGTCAGCCTGCGCCAGGCCTACACCCTCAACGACTTCTACTACCGCAACGACGCGCGCTTTGGCTCCAACGAGCTGCCGGGGCTGCCCAAGCACGTGTACCAGGCCGAGCTGCAATACCGCCATCCGGACGGGTTCTACGCCGGGGTCAATGTGCGCTCGGTATCGAGTACCGCCGTGGACTACGCCAACACCCTGTATGCGCCCTCCTACACGATTTTCGGCGCCAAGCTGGGGTATGAAGCCCCGAGCAAGAAATGGCAGGTGTACCTGGACGTGAAAAACCTCACCGACCAGAACTACGTCACCGCCATCCAGCCGATCTATGACGCCCAGGGCAAGGACGTTGCCGCGCTGTATCCGGGGGACGGCTTTGGCGCATTCACCGGCGTGGCGTTCAACTTCTAAGGTGGGAGCCTTGACGATGCCGATCAATCACTGGAGCAGGTACGCCCTGCTCCTGGGGTTGCTGCTGGTGGGCGCCTGCTCGCCGGACGCCCCACCGCCCAGCTCGGTGCAGCGGGTGGACGGCCACCTGGACGCCCAGGGCCTGCTCAGCTACGACCCCAGCGACTACCACGAAACCCGCCAGGGCACGCCGGGCGGCACCCTGCGCGTGTCGGCCGCGCTGGATACCGGCACCTTCGATGTGCATTCCAGCTACCACGGCAACGTGCAATGGCTGGCGCGCATCGTCTACGACTGCCTGCTGTACCAGGACGAAAACGGCAAGCTCTCGCCCTGGCTGGCCAAGTCCTGGGACGTCTCAGAGGATGGCAAGACCTACACCTTCCATTTGCGCGACGACGTGACCTTCAGCGACGGCGAAAAATTCAACGCCCAGGCGCTGCGGGTCAACCTGGAGCATATGCGCGACCCGGCCACCAAATCACCGCTGGCGGCGGCGTACATCGCGCCCTACGTCGATGGCCGGATCATCGACGACTACACCTTTGAGGCGCACCTGCGCGAGCCTTACTCGCCGTTTTTGTATGTGCTGGCGCAGTCGTGGCTGAGCATGGTCTCGCCCAAACAGATCCGCGAAGCGCCCAAGAGCATCGCCGAGCACCCCATCGGATCCGGGCCGTTCGTGCTGCAAAGCTATACCCGCGAACAAGGCGCGACCTTTATCAAGCGCGCCGATTACCACTGGGCACCGCCGGTGACCCGGCACATCGGCCCGGCCTACCTGGACCGTATCGAGCTGAGCATCGTCCCCGAGGCCATGACCCGCTACAGCACCCTGCAATCCAAACGCTCGGACTTCACCCTGGATGCACCGGCGCAAAATACCGCGGCGATGCGTGCTTCGCAGAACCTGGTGGTGCGCAACCGGATCCGCATGGCCAGCCCTTACCGCAGCCTCACGTTCAATACCCTGCGCTTTCCATTCGACGATGTACGGGTGCGCAAGGCCATCGCCCAGGCCATCGACCGTGACGGCCTGGCCTGGATTGCCGGGTTCGGTGAGTTCTTGCCCAAGAGCGATTACCTGGCGGTGAACACGCCGTTCTACGACCCGGCCTACCGCGACGTATTGAAATACGACGTCGACGCCGCCAACCGCCAACTGGACGACGCCGGCTGGACCCAACGCGATGCCGAGGGCTATCGGGTCAAGGACGGCCGGCGCCTGTCGGCGCACTTGCTGGGTTTTGAAAGCCCGCCGTTCCCCAGCAGCGTCGCGGTGGCGGTGCAGGCGGATGCCAAGAAAGTCGGCATGCAGTTCATCATCGAAATGATGCCCCTGGCCCAGCTCACCGACCGCCGCACGGCGGGCAACTACGACGCCATCGGCGGCGGCTATTGGCACACCAACACCCCCGACGGCCTGTACATCCTGTACCACAGCGACTCGCGCGCCTCGCCAAGCAAAAGCGGCAACAACCTCAGCAACCTCAGCGACCCGCGCCTGGACCAGTTGCTCAGCGACGCCCGCCGCTCCCATGACCCGGTGCAACTGCAAGCCCTGTACAGCGCCGCGCAACAACGCCTGACCGAAGTGGTGCCGGCGGTGCCGGACTTCGAGAGCCAGGTGCTGATTGCCTATCGCACGGCGGTCAAGGGCTTGATTTTCGACACCGTGCACAACACCCCATTTTTTACCAGCGTCTGGCTGGACCAGGAGGCACCATGAAACGGCTTGCCGCTCGACTACTGGCCGGTGTGGGCGTGCTGTGGGGCGCGGCCACCCTGACCTTCGTTGCCATCCATTTCAGTGCCGGCGACCCGGTGCTGGCGATTCTCGGCGGACCGGACGCCATCCCCACCCCGCAGCAACTGGCCCAGGTCCGTGAGGAATACGGCTTTGACCAACCGTTGTGGGTGCAATACGGGCGCTATATGGGGCGGATCGCCCACGGTGATTTCGGCGAGTCGTACCGCTTGCGCATTCCCGTCACCGAGGCCATCGGCAAGCAGATTGGCGCGACGCTGCAACTGGCCCTGAGTGCCGCCCTGCTGGCTATCGGCCTGGCGCTGGCCAGCGCCGTGCTTACCGCCAAGCGCAACCCCTGGGTGCGTCGCGTGGCTTCGGCCAGCGAGCTGGTGCTGTCGTCATCGCCGTCATTCGTGCTGGGGATTTTGCTGTTGCTGGTGTTTTCGTTCCAGTGGCCGGTGTTGCCGCCAGCCGGCTCCAACGGCTGGCAAACCCTGATCCTGCCGACCCTGGCCCTGGCCCTGCCGATTGCCGGGATGCTTAGCCAGGTGCTGCGCCAGGAACTGGAAGACATCCTCGAACAACCCTTTATCGCCATGGCCCGTGCCCGCGGCCTGTCGCAGACCGCCGTGCGCCTGCGCCACGCATTGCGCCATGCGCTGGTGCCGCTGGTGACCTTGTCCGGGTTCATCTTCGCCAGCCTGCTGGGGGGTGCGGTGGTCACGGAAATGCTGTTCGCCCGCCAGGGTATCGGGCGAATGATGCTTGATGCAGCCGTGGCCAAGGATGCGCCGGTGGTGCTGGGGATCACCTTGTTGGCGGCACTGGTTTATGTGGTGGTGAACCTGTTGGTGGATGTACTCAACGGGTTGATTGATCCACGGGTTAAACCGCGATGACGGCTGATTCACACAGGCTGCTTTATGTGGGAGCGGGCTTGTGTGGGAGCGGGCTTGCCCGCGATAGCGGAGGGTCAGTTGATAAATAGTTGACTGATACACCGTCATCGCGGGCAAGCCCGCTCCTACACAAGCCCGCTCCTACAGTGGATCACCGACAGCTTCAGATACTGTATTCAAGTAAGGAATCGAACATGAGCGACACCCCACTGCACGAACGCTTCGCCCCGGTTTTCCAGCGTATTGCCCAGGGCGCGGTGCAACGCGAGCAAGAACGCACCCTGGCCTTCGACGCCGTCGATTGGCTGAAAACCGCAGGTTTCGGTGCCCTGCGCGTGCCGCGCAGCCAGGGCGGCCTGGGCGCCAGCCTGCCGGAGCTGTTCGCCCTGCTGATCGAGTTGGGCAGCGCCGACTCGAACCTGCCACAAATCGTGCGCGCGCATTTTGGCTTCGTCGAGGGCCGGCTGGTGAGCCAGGACCCCGAGTCCCAGGCGTACTGGTTCCCCAAGGTGGTCGCCGGGCAATTGTGGGGCGCAGCCATGGCCGAGCGCAGTGACACCACCACCAACTCGGTGACGCTCAAACCCACCGCCGAAGGCTGGCAACTGGACGGCCAGAAGTACTACTGCACCGGCACCTTGTATGCCGACTGGATCGCCGTGGCCGCCGCCGACGGGCCCGACTTTATCAGCGTGGTGGTGCCCACCGATGCGCCCGGCGTGACCCGCGTGGATGACTGGGACGGTTTTGGCCAGCGCCTGAGCGGTAGCGGCACCACGCGCTTTGAGCAGGTGGCCGTGCCCGAGCATCAGGTACTGCGGCGCTTCAAGCCCGGCGAGCTGCGTGCCGAGTCGTATATCTCGGCGTTTTACCAGCTGTTCCACCTCGCGACCCTGGCCGGGATCGCCCGCGCCGCGTTGCGCGACGCCGTCGATTTTGTCCAGGGCCGCACCCGCGCCTTCGGCATCCCCGGGCAATCCAGCCCGCGCCTGGACCCGCTGGTGCAGCGGGTGATCGGCAAGCTGTCGAGCCTGTCCTATGCCGCCGACAGCCTGGTACAGGCAACCGCGCAGGTCCTGCAAAGCACCCATGAGGCGGTGCTCGACGGCTCCATCAGCGAGGCGCAATACGTCGATGCGGATGTGCGCACCTACCAGGCACAGCAAGTGATCCTGCCGCTGGTGCTGGAGGCCACCAGCCTGCTGTTCGAAGTGGGCGGCGCCTCGGCCACCAGCCAGGTGCGCCGCCTAGACCGGCATTGGCGCAATGCCCGCACCCTGGCCTCGCACAACCCGGCGATCTACCGCGAGCGGGCCCTGGGCGACTTCTACCTCAACGATGTCAGCCCCGCTGCCGCCTGGCGCGCCGCCCAGGAACAGGCCGTGGCCGACCACCCCGAGCATGCCAGCGCCCGCGATGAAGCCAGCGCCGTCTAACCCCAGGAACCTGCATGAAAAAGCACATGAGCATTGGCATGAACATCCTCGGTTTCGGCGCCCACGCGGCGGCCTGGCGCGTCGGCGAAGTGCCGGCCGATGCCTACCTGGATGTGGAGTACTACCGCACTATCGCGCGCATCTCGGAACGTGGCTGCCTGGATGCGATCTTCCTCGCCGACGGCCCGGCCCTGGCGGGCGATGTGGCCACGCAACCGGTAGGCCGCCTGGAACCGACCCTCCTGCTGACCGCCGTGGCCCTGGCCACGCAGCACATCGGGGTGATCGCCACCGCCTCCAGCACCTACAACGACCCCTACAACCTGGCGCGGCGCTTCGCCTCCCTGGACCATATCAGCGGCGGCCGCGCAGCCTGGAACGTGGTGACCAACGCCACTGACGCCGCCGCGCAGAATTTCGGCCTGGCCAACCAGTTGCAACACGGGGAGCGCTACGCCCGCGCCGAAGAATTCATCGACATCGCGTGCAAGCTCTGGGACAGCTGGGAAGACGACGCGATCATCGGCGATGCCGGCAACGGCCGCTACGCACATCCCGACAAGATCCACAGCCAGGACTTTGTCGGCCGGCATTTTTCCATCAAGGGCCCGCTGAACCTGCCCCGCTCGCCCCAGGGCCGGCCGGTGCTGGTGCAGGCGGGCTCATCGGAGGGTGGCAAGGCCCTGGGTTCGCGGTATGCCGATGCGATTTTCACCACCCAGACCAGCCTGGAAGATGGCCAGCACTTCTACCGCGACATGAAGCAGCGCGCGCGCCAATGGGGGCGCAACCCCGAGCACCTGAAAATCATGCCGGGCCTGTCCACGGTGATCGGCAGCAGCGAGGCCGAAGCCCATGCACGCTTTGATCAACTCAATGCCTACCACGGCGAACATGGCCTGATTCAGCAAGTGGCCGCGCGGATCGGCATCCCCGCCGAGGAACTGCAGTTGGATGCGCCGCTGCCGTGGGCGCGGATCGGTGAAGTGGGCACCTATGAGAAAGGCTCCCAGGGGTTTCTCGAAGCCCAACTCAACCTGGCCCGCCGCGAAGGCCTGACGGTGCGCGAACTGTCGCGGCGCATCCTGGTCGGCCATCGCCTGCTGGTGGGCACCCCGGAACAGGTGGCCGACACCCTCGAACACTGGTTCCTCGCGGGCGCCGCCGATGGCTTCAACATCATGCCGGACATGTTTCCCTCGGGGGTCGAGGTGTTTGTCGATGAAGTGGTGCCGCTGCTGCGCAAGCGCGGGGTGTTCCGCCATGAGTACAGTGGCAGCACGCTGCGTGAGCACTTGGGGTTGCCGTACCCACAGAGTCAGTATGCGAGGGGCCTGGCATGAGCACCTATACCCTGCCCTGGCGCTTGCCCTTGGCGCTGCCGAGCACCTTTCGCCCCGGCCTGTCACTGGCCTGGCTGTTTGTGATCGGCTTGTTGATCGCGGCGCTCGTGCCGCACTGGCTGACCGGCGTCGACCCCCTGGCCGCCGCCGCCCGCAACGCCTACCTGCCACCCAGCGCCAGCCACTGGCTGGGCACCGATGAAAACGGGCGCGATGTGCTCGCCCGCTTGATCCACGGGGTGCGCCCTTCACTGTTGATGGGCCTGGTGTCCACGGCCATCGGCCTGGGCGCCGGGATCATCCTCGGCTTGGCGGCCGGCCTCGGCCCGCGCCTGGTGGATGGCGCGATCATGCGCCTGATCGACGTTTTGCTGGCCTTTCCCGACCTGCTGTTGGCCCTGGTGATCATCACGTTCTGGGGCCAGGGCCTGTGGATCACCCTGATTGCAGTGGGCGTGGCGAGCATCCCGCGCTTTGCGCGGATGGTGCGCGCGCAGACCCTGGTGGTGCGCGATGCACCCTACGTCGAAGCCGCTACCACCCTCGGCCGGCATCGCGCAGCCGTGGTGTTGCGGCATGTGCTACCCAATGCGATCAAGCCGATCCTGATCCTCGCCACCATTGGCATCGGCCACAACATCATCACCGGCGCGGCGCTGAGCTTCCTCGGCTTTGGCGCCTCGCCGCCCGCGCCGGAATGGGGTTCGATGCTCGCCATGGGCCGCAACTACCTGGCCAATGCCTGGTGGCTGGTGGCCTGGCCGAGTGTGGCGATCATCCTGACGGTGGTGTCGATCACCGCCCTTGGCCGGGACTGGCTGGCGCGCAGCGAGGGTAAATCCCGATGAGTACGTTAGTGGAGGTACAAGACCTGCGGGTACAGTTTGGCCACACGCCGATTATCAAGGGCATATCGTTCAGCCTGGCCGCCGGTGAATGCCTGGCGCTGGTGGGCGAGTCCGGCTCGGGCAAGACTGTCACCTCGCGCACCCTCAGCGGCCTGAGCGGCGAAGGCTCGCGGGTACAGGCCGCGCGCCTGGCGTTTGCCGGCACCGACCTGCGCCAGTTGGACGACCGCGCCTGGCAAACCCTGCGCGGTGCGCAGATCGGCTTTGTGATGCAGGACGCCCTCGGCTCCCTCGACCCGCTGCGCCCGGTAGGCAAGGAAATTGCCGAACCGCTGCGCCTGCACACGCCACTGGGTCGCGATGAGCGCCAGGCACGGGTCATCGAACTGCTGCGCGCGGTCGGCGTGCCGCAGCCCGAGTTGCGCGCCTTGCAGTACCCCCATCAACTGTCGGGCGGCCTGCGCCAACGGGCGCTGATCGCTTCGGCGATTGCCGCCGGCCCGCGCCTGCTGATTGCCGATGAACCGACCACGGCGCTGGACGCCACGGTGCAGGCCCAGGTCCTGGCGCTGCTGGAGTCCCTGCGTTCCCAGGCCATGGCGATGCTGGTGGTCAGCCATGACCTGGCGGTGGTGTCGCGCCTGGCCGACCGGGTGGCGGTGATGCATCACGGGGTGATTGTCGAGCAAGGCCCGGTGGAGGCGATCCTGCATGACCCGCAGCATCCCTACACCCAGTCGCTACTGCGGGCCGGGCGTGCGGTGCATTTCCAGCGCCCGGCCCTGGCGGCGCCGAAAGTGGCCAGCGTCGAGCGCTTCGACCTGCCGTTGATCGAGGCGCGCAACCTGCAAAAAACCTTTATCGGCCCCGACGGCCAGCCCCATGTTGCAGTGCACAACGCCAGCTTCAGCCTGCGCGCCGGGGAAACCCTGGGAATTGTCGGCGAGTCCGGCAGCGGCAAGACCACCCTCACCCGCATGCTGTTGGGCCTGGAGCGCCCGGACGCCGGCGATGTATGGCTCAACGGCCGGCCCTGGAGCGCCCTGAACGATCAACAACGGCGCCAACTGCGCCAACGCATCCAGGTGGTGTTCCAGGACCCGCAAAGCTCGTTCGACCCGCGCTACACCGTGGCCCGCGTGCTTAACGAGGCGCTGCAAGTCGCCGGTCTGCCCCGCAGGGAATGGCCGGCGCGCACCCTGGAGCTGCTGCAACTGGTGCGCCTGGACGCCAGCGTGCTCGAGCGCCGCCCCCTGGAGCTTTCCGGCGGCCAGCGCCAACGCATCGCCATTGCCCGGGCGCTGGCGCCCAACCCCCAGGTGCTGGTGTGCGACGAGCCGGTGTCGGCCCTGGATGTGTCGGTGCAGGCGCAGATCCTCGCGTTGCTGGCCGACCTCAAGTCACGCCTGAAACTGGCCTGCCTGTTCATCTCCCACGACCTGGGGGTGATCAACCAGGTCAGCGAACGGGTGCTGGTGATGAAGGACGGCGAGGTGGTGGAAAGCGGCCCTGTGCGCGATGTGTTTGACCACCCGCAGCATGCCTACACCCGCGCCCTGCTCGATGCCATCCCGCAGATCGACCGGCCCGCCCCGGTGCCCGAGCACCACTTCATTACCTACGCCATTGCCATATAAGGATTGTCATGAGCTTTTTGTCCGTGCCAGAGCTGTTGCAGCGTGCCGCTGTGTTATTGCCGCAGATCGCCGAGGGCGCCGCCGAACGCGAGCGCACCCGGCAACTGCCCCATGAGCAGATCCGCCAACTGGCCGCAGCGCGCCTGCTGACCCTGCGTATTCCCCAGCGCTACGGCGGCAGCGGGTCCAGCGTGCGCGAGGTGGTGCAGTTCGTCATCGACCTGGCGGCGGTGGACTCCAATATCGCCCAGTCCCTGCGCCCCAGCTTTGCCTTTATCGAAAGCCTGCTGGTGCAGAAGTCCGAAGCCGAGCGCCAGCTGTGGTTTGCCCACTACTTGCAGGGCGAGGTGTTCGGCAATGCCGGCTGGGAAATCGGTGGCGCCAACGGCCAGGTCAGCGCGCGGATTGTGCCCCAGGGCGAGCACTTTCGCGCCAATGGCAGCAAGTACTACAGCACGGGCGCGTTGTATGCCGACTGGGTCAGTGCGGTGGCACTGGATGAAAACGACGAGCCAGTGTCGTTCGTGGTGCCCCGCGACCGCGAAGGCCTGGAGCTGGTGGATGATTTCGACGCCATGGGCCAGCGCCTGACCGCCAGCGGCACCACGCGCCTGAACAACGTGCTGGTGCGCCGCGAGGAAATCCGCACGCGGGTGGTGGAGGAAGGCCAGCGTTCGATCATCACGCCGTTCCTGCAACTGTTCCTCGGCGCGGTGCAGGCCGGGATTGCGCGCAATGCCTTGAACGATGCGGTGGCCTTTGCAAGGGACCATGCGCGGCCGATCAAGCACAGCAGCGCCAGCCGCTCGGTGGATGACCCCTATGTGGAGTTTTCCGTGGGTGAGATCTCGGCCCGCGCGTTTGCCGCCGAAGCAGTGGTATTGCGCGCCGCCGACACCCTCGACGCGGCCTGGGCCGAGGAGTTGAGCCATGAGGCCGTGACCCGCGCAGCCATCGATGTGGCCCAGGCCCAATACATCGCCGCCGAGTCGGCACTCAAGGCTGGCGAGCTGCTGTTCGACGTCGGCGGCGCCTCCACCACCGGGCGCAGCCATAACCTCGACCGGCACTGGCGCAATGCGCGCACCGTGGCCAACCACAATCCCCGGCACTGGAAAGCCGCGGTGGTCGGCGCCTATCGGCTCAAGGGCACCGAGCCACCGACGTCGGGCTTGTTCTAGAGCCTTGCTCTCTGGTATTGCATAGCAACTGTCTGCGCTTTTGAGGAGTTCACCATGATTTACCGCACACTGGGCCAGTCCGGGCTCAAGGTCAGCGCACTGACCCTGGGCACCATGATGTTTGGCGAACAGACCAACACCGAAGACTCGCTGCGTATCATCGACAAGGCCTGGGACCAGGGCATCAACTTCATCGATACCGCCGACGTCTACACCGGCGGGCGCTCCGAGGAAATCGTCGGTGAAGCCATCAGCCGCCATCGCGCCGACTGGGTCGTCGCCTCCAAAGTCGGCTTTGGCCCGCCGGACGGCCTGCCCAACCGCAGCGGCCTGAACCGCAAGCGCATTTTCAACGCGCTGGAAGCCAGCCTCACCCGGCTCGACACCGATTACCTGGACATCTACTACCTGCACCGCGAAGACCACGACACCCCACTGGAAGTCACGATTTCGGCGATCGGCGACCTGATCCGCCAGGGCAAGATCCGTTACTGGGGGCTGTCCAACTACCGCGGCTGGCGCATCGCCGAAGTGGTGCGCGTGGCCGAGCGCCTGGGGGTCGACCGGCCGATCATCAGCCAGCCGCTGTACAACATCGTCAACCGCCAGGCCGAGGTGGAGCAGATCACCGCGGCGGCGGCCTATGGCCTGGGCGTGGTGCCCTACAGCCCACTGGCCCGTGGCGTGCTCAGTGGCAAGTACGCACCGGATATCAGCCCCGAAGCCGGCAGCCGCGCCGCACGCCAGGACAAACGCATCCTGGAAACCGAATGGCGCGTGGAGTCATTGCGCATTGCCCAACAGATCCAGCAATACACCCAGGGCCGTGGTGTGGGGATTGTCGAGTTTGCGATTGCCTGGGTCTTGAACAACCAGGCGGTCAGCTCGGCGATTGTCGGGCCGCGCACCGAGGCGCAGTGGGATGCCTATACCGGGGCGCTCGATGTGAAGATCAGTGCCGAGGATGAGGCGTTTATTGACTCACTGGTGACGCCGGGGCATGCGTCGACACCGGGGTTCAATGATGTAGGGCACTTTGTCTCGGGGCGCATTCACCGCCCCTGACCCCCTGTGGGAGCTGGCTTGCCTGCTCCCACATCAACCCAGCGGCACATCCAGGCTGACCTTGACCCGGTCCATCACCACGATGCTGCGAAACCATTTGATATTGCGGTTTTCGTAGAACAGCGTGCGGGCCAGGGTTTCATAGGCCTTCATGGTTTCCACCACGATCACCAGCATGAAGTCGGCATCGCCGGTGACGTAATAGCACTGCTGCACCTCGGGGATCGACATCTGCACCTTGAGCACATCGAGGTCTTCGATATGGGTGCGCTCGGCGTGCACCTCCACCAGGATCGTGATCGGCTTGCCCACTGCATCCTGATTGACCACCGCCGTATTCGCGATGATCGCCCCACTCTGCTCCATGCGTTTGATGCGCCGCTGTACTGCTGCGGTCGACAGGTTTACCTGCTCGCCAATCACCCGCAGTGCGGTGGTGTTGTCGCGTTGCAGGTGCTTGAGAATCGCGCGGTCGAAATCATCCAGGGGCGGCTGGGGGCTGACGGGCATGCTGGCGAACCTTGGGCGTGAGAAAATTTCCCATAAGATGCCGCAAAACAGAGCAAACGTCTCACCTCAAAAGCAATATATTCCCACCTGAAATTCCCCCCTCTTTTGTTTGAATCGGTTTGGCGAGGACTGCGTGTCTAAAGGCGTTGTTTTATCGGTAGCGGCCTCGGTGTTGTTTGCCGTGATGTATTACTTCACATCACTGCTCACGCCATTGAGTGGCCTGGAGATTTTCGGTTGGCGCATGTTGCTGACCGTGCCGTGCATGACCGTGTTCATGGTGGTCAGCGGTGAGTGGCGCCAAGTGTGGGAACTGCTGCGATTGCTCGCGGGCAAGCCACGACTGATCGGTGGGATTGTGCTGTCGTCGGTGCTACTGGGCGTGCAACTGTGGCTGTTTATGTGGGCGCCGCTTAACGGCCGCAGCCTGGATGTGTCCCTGGGCTACTTCCTGCTGCCGCTGACCATGGTCCTGACCGGGCGCCTGGTGTATGGCGAAAAGCTCTCGCGGCTGCAACTGATCGCGGTGGTGTTCGCGGCGATTGGCGTGCTCAACGAGCTGTACCAGGTGGGTGGCTTCTCTTGGGCCACGCTGCTGGTGATCATCGGTTACCCCATCTACTTCGTGCTGCGCAAACGCCTGGCGACCGACCACCTGGGCGGCCTGTGGCTGGACATGGCGCTGATGCTGCCGGTGGCGCTGTGGTTTGTCCAAAGTGGCGAACAGGGCTTCGCCGTGCTGGATGCACACAAAGGGCTATATGGGTTGATCCCGATGCTCGGGCTGATCAGTGCTTCGGCGTTGGTGTGCTACATCATCGCCAGCCGCTTGTTGGCGTTCAGCCTGTTTGGCCTGCTCAGCTATGTGGAGCCGGTGCTGTTGCTGGGGGTGGCGTTGCTGCTGGGGGAAAGCATCGGGCCGGGTGAATGGCTGACCTACATCCCGATCTGGCTGGCGGTGATGGTGCTGGTGTTCGAGGGGTTCAAGCACCTGATGCGCCAGCGTAGAGCCTGACCCGATAACTGCAGGAGCGAGCTTGCTCGCGAAGGACTCAAAGACACCGCGCACCTCAGGCAGTACGCGTTATCGTTGACGTCCATCGCGAGCAAGCTCGCTCCTACAAAAAGCCATGTCAGTCGGTGGTCAACACACCACGACGGACCTGGTCACGCTCGATGGATTCGAACAGGGCCTTGAAGTTGCCTTCGCCGAAACCGTCATCACCCTTGCGCTGGATGAATTCGAAGAACACCGGGCCCATCAGGGTTTCCGAGAAGATCTGCAGCAGCAGGCGCTTGTCGCCGGCCACGGACGAGCCGTCCAGCAAGATACCCCGCGACTGCAACTGCTCCACCGGTTCGCCGTGGTTTGGCAGGCGGCCTTCGAGCATTTCGTAGTAGGTGTCTGGCGGCGCAGTCATAAAGCGCATGCCGATCTTCTTCAACGCGTCCCAGGTCTTGATCAGGTCGTCGGTGAGGAACGCCACGTGCTGGATGCCTTCGCCGTTGAACTGCATCAGGAACTCTTCGATCTGGCCTGCGCCCTTGGACGACTCCTCGTTCAACGGGATGCGGATCATGCCATCCGGGGCGCTCATGGCCTTGGAGGTCAGGCCGGTGTATTCGCCCTTGATGTCGAAGTAGCGCGCTTCACGGAAGTTGAACAGCTTCTCGTAGAAGTTCGCCCAGTAGACCATGCGCCCGCGATAGACGTTGTGGGTCAGGTGGTCGATGACCTTGAGGCCGGCGCCCACCGGGTTGCGGTCCACGCCTTCGATAAACACGAAGTCGATATCGTAGATCGAGTTGCCTTCACCGAAACGGTCGATCAGGTACAGCGGCGAGCCGCCGATGCCCTTGATGGCCGGCAGGTTCAGTTCCATCGGGCCGGTTTCGATATGGATCGGCTGGGCGCCGAGTTCCAGGGCGCGGGTGTAGGCCTGTTGCGAATCCTTGACGCGAAACGCCATGCCACACACCGACGGACCGTGCTCGGCGGCAAAGTACGAAGCGATGCTGTGGGGTTCGTTGTTGAGGATCAGGTTGATCGCGCCCTGGCGGTACAGGTGCACGTTTTTCGAGCGGTGGGTTGCCACCTTGGTGAAGCCCATGATCTCGAAGATCGGCTCCAGGGTGCCCGGGGTCGGCGATGCGAATTCGATAAATTCAAAGCCCATCAGGCCCATTGGGTTTTCGTATAGATCTGCCATGATTTGGCGCCTCATCATCTTTTTTAGAATTAAGTAAATTAATTGCCAGCAAGGATGAGGTGAGCAGGTGGCGCACAGGAAATGCCCCGCACGCTGCGGGCGAGGAAGTCACCGTAGATGAGTTGGAACCCGAGTAGCTTCATGGTTGAGTCATTCTCTTACGGGCGTCTCTGACGGACGAGGCCTGCATGGAAACAGGCGCTTATTCTTGTATGCGTAAACGGATTCTACACAGCGTAAACAGCTTTGTCCGTATTCCTTATCAAATCCTTATGCCCGTACGGGCGCAAGGGGTTTATTGCACAGTGTTCGCTACATGAGTGCGGGTGTTGCCATGGTCGTCCAGGGTGGTGAAGTGCACCAGCGCCACGCCCGACGCCTGCCCCGGCGCGCCATGCAGGGTAACGATTGCACTGGATCGGGGGGCAAGCATCGGCGGGTCATCGTTGCGGTACTGGCGCCCCTCGCTCCCCAGCACAATGCTGGTCAAGCTCACATGGTAGGCACTGGCGTTGTGCACATGCAGGGTGCCCGCCTTGGGCAAGCGCCACTCCAGGCCTTCGGCGGCCTCCTCCGCTCGCCCTGGCAACAGTGGCGGGCGCAGGAACAGTTTGATACGGCTGCGCAAGGCGAACTGCACGCCGTGGGCCGCATCCGTCTGCGGCGGGATACCCAGTACGTTGAGCCAATACACCTGCTCCACGCCCCCCTGCGCCGGCTCGCCATCATAGGCCACGCGCAACGCCTGGGCCTGGCCGGCGTCCATGCGCAGAATCGGCGGGGTCACGGTGAACGGTACGTCACTGTATTCAGGGCGCACCAGGGGGTCGCCTGCGTCAATCCAGACCTGTACCAGCCGTGGGCTATCCGCCTCATTGCTCAGGTTGAGCGTGACCTGGCCCACGGCTGCGGGGTAAATCAGGCGGGTGCGGTCAAGCACGATTTCCCCATGGGCACTCCAGGCCAGCAGCCAACCCAGTACGCCCGCTGCCAGACGTGCCCTGGCCCCGCTCATCGGTAGCTCAAGGTAAAGGTGGCCAGTCCCTTGGCCGTGCCGGGATGCACGGTAGGCTCGGTTTGCAGGTACCGCGCCGTCAGCGGTATGCGAACCGTGCCATTGCCCGTACTGCCGGCCGACCATTGGTTGGGGTTGCCAATACCACTGGCGTCCGGCCCGTAGCTGACGACGGCGTTGCCGTGCAGCAGTTGCAGGGCGAGGCCACGGGCGGTGGAATCTTGCGTCAGCGTCAGGCGCTCGCCACGGTTGGCCGGTTGAGTTTGGTCGGTGAGTGTCACCCACACATCCAGCCTGCCCCCTGTGCCGCCCGCGCACTGCAACTCAATCTCGCGGCTAGCACCACCGGCGACGCTGCCCACGCCGGTGAACGCGGTGGCTGCCACGCTGCCCAGATCGATCGGCACCGAGGGTGTGGATACCGAACAGGTAGGTTTCAACGGCGGCCCCACCACCACGGTGGCGAAGGTGAACAAATGGACCGCGTGAAAATCAGGATGGACCCTGAACTCTGCAAAGGGCTGCGCGAATACCACCCCACCCTGGATCGCACCGGTGACAAAAAACACCACGCGCACGCGCACGCCCCAGGAGGCCAGGCCGGGACGTAGCGGCCCGCGCAGGATCGACACGCCTTGATTGATGCTTTTCCATTCACCGCCATCGCGGTCCTGTGCCATCAAGCCATAGCCCACACCTTGCAGGCCGGTGGTAAAGATCGGCAGCGATAACCCGGAGTGGCCAAAATACTTGCCGGTAAAGCGCATGTTCCTTGCCACGCTGATATACGACCAATGATCCACGCTCACGCCCACGCCATAGGTGCAATCCTGCGCGTCTGGGGATTGCAGCGCATAGCCCTGGGGGTCGCCCAGCACTTGGCCCACCCGGGGGTTAGCCGGCACGCTGATGGAGGCAATCGAAAGCGCCACGGGAGGCGCGGGCGTGCAACTGGCATTGGCGTGCACCTCGGCTGCGGCCAGCAGCGCGAGCAGGCCTAGAAGGCATGCCTTGGCGCTCATCGTGCGGTCACCTCGCGCCCGGCCGCCACGCCTACGCATTGCCCTTGCAACAGGTCGGCGTGGGCTTGGCGCCGCGTTGCCTGGGGTTGCAGGCGATAGTGGATGTAGCAACGGTCAGCGGCGGTCTCGCTCCACTTCACAGTGAGCGTGCCCTGCTCGGCAATGCCCCTGACAAAGGCCTTGCTGGCCTGGCCAATCACCCCGACTTCGCTGCCGTGCTCATCAAACACCTGGGCGGCGAATGGCAACGGCTTGCCGTTCTCGCGCAGGGCTTTGACCACCACTGCCCGCCCGACCACCGTGGCAAAGCGCAAGCGGGCGATGGCCCCGGCGGTGGGCACGATGCGTTGGCTGGTCTCTTGCAGTTCCACGTCATAGGCGCTGCCCTCGGGGTCGATACCCACGGTATTGGCCTGGAACGCCCGCAGCGACGGCACCACGGCGTAGCCGTTGCGGTCGACCCGCAGGTGATTGCCATTGCTCAACCGTGCACCCTGGGCAGCGGGCACATGGACCAGGGCGGCCGCCTCGCCGAGGTAGTGCGAGAACGTCAGGCCGTCTGCATGGGCCACCAGGCCGCCGTCGGCGCTCAATGAAAGCTGGCTGCTGTCGCGGTTCTGCCCATACCCCAGCCGCAGGGCGGCCGTGCTGGCGTTGTACCCGGCGTAGGCATTGAAACTGCCCTGGCTCGCCCCCTCGGCCGAGGCGCGGGTGCCGGCGATGCCGTAGTTGAGCGTGGCGTCATCATCGAGCATGCCGTTGATGCCCAGTTGTTGCTGGCTGCCGCGACTGCCTCCGGTACTGCGAGTCAAGGTGCTGGTCAGGCTCGGTGCGCGCGGGCTGCTGCCCAGGGGCAGGGACACTGTCAGCATCACGCGATTATCGACGTGGCCGGCGTTATCCGAACGGGCCAGCAATACCGGCGCATGTTCGTCTTGATGATTGCTCCGGTCTGGGGCTTGGACCCGCGAACGCTGGGCGCTGAGGTTCCAGTTGAGGCGGCGCCAACTGGCGCCATAACTCAGGTGATATGCGGTTTCGCGCCCCAGGCGCGGGCCCCAGTATTGGGTCGAACTGGCATAGAACCCCAGGGTGCCCGCCCCCGCCTGCTGGCTGATGGTCAGGTCCAGGCGCGTCTTTTGCCGGGCGTAGCTGCCAATATCCTGGCCCCGGCGCCCCAGCTCCCGCACATTGACTGCGTCGGTGAGGTTCAGGTAGCCCTCGGTGGAAAAACGATAGGCGCCCAATACCAGGTGCGTACCGGTTTGCGACAGTTGCCGGTCGAAGCCCAGGCCGACGTTCTGCCCCGACAGCACCCCCTGCCCAGGGACATGCGTGCGCGAATCGGTGGCGTCCAGCGAAAATGCACCCAGGGTGGTATTCAGCGCCACACCCGCTTTGCCCTGGGCGTAACCTTCAGAAAAACTGCTGCCGCCATACAGCGTCAGGTCGTCCAGCAGACCATGCTGGAGTGTCCCTTCAAACGCCAGGGGGGCCCGGCCCTCGACGCCATTCTGGCGGACCTGGCCCAGGGTCATGCCGTACCGGCTGGCGCTGCGCCGCAGCAGGTGCGGTGCCACGGAAAACGGCACGCTGTAACTGTATTGGCGACCGTCGATTTCCTTGACGCTGACGCTCAGGTCGCCGCCACCTGTGGGGTACAGGTCGTTGATCACAAACGGACCGGGGGCCACGGTGGTTTCGTAGAGCGTATAGCCGTTCTGACTGACGGTGACGGTGGCATTGCTGTCGGCCATTCCTCGCACCACTGGCGCATAACCCTGTTGTGAAGGCGCCAGCATTTGCTCGTCGGTGCCCAGGCTGAGGCCACGCATGCGGGTACTCTCCAGGATCTGCCCGCTGCTGAAGCTGTCGCCCAGGGTCAGGCGCGATTGCCAGGCCGCGAGGCTGCGTTGCACATAGATCGCGCTGCTCTGGTAGCGCGCGGCACCGTGTCGCGAGTCCCAGACCTGCGCGCCCTGGTGGCGCAAACGCCAACTGCCGAGGTTGAGGCCGGTGTTGAGCCCCAGGTAGGCCCGGTCTTCGCCACTGCCGGCGGTCATGGTCGAGGCGCTGAAGTTGTAGCTGAGCAAGCCGGCATTGATGCCTTCGTCCCATTGGCGGGGGTCGATGGCATCACGGGCCGTCGGGGTCAGGTAGAGCTGGGGCACGCTTAGGGCCAGCTGCAGCGCACCGCTATCGACGCTGCTGGAGGCCATGGGGATCCATTGGCCAAGATCCCCGCACAATGGGCCTGGGGAGACGGGCTGGTTTGGCGCCACGCCCAGTCGGGTCAACAGCGGCCAGTCCAGGCACGGCACAACGTCGTCCTGCACCGCAATAAAGTCCAACGCATGGCGCCCGGCAGGCGCGCCGTTGAGCAGTACATCGACCCGGTACTTGCCGGGCGCCAGGGTGTCGTGGCGGTTGAAGCGGGAAATATCCACGCCCGCTGCAAGGCCACTGGAAAACGCCTCAAGGTCGAAGGTGACCGAAGCTGCCAGGACCTCGGGGCAGATCAAGGCCACCACCATTGCGGGAAAGTACAGGGCACGCAGGGCAATACACCCCCGCGCCCACCGTTGCAGGTAAAAAAACATAAGTCAGGCTTCGCGTTACTAAAGAGGCGCCCAGCGCGGCACGGAGAAACCACCGAAATCGTCGATGTACTGGAATTGCACCCGGGCGTCGGCGGGCACCGTCTGCACCAGAGGAGGCAGGGCAAGGTCGAGGCTGGCATAGGGCGCGACCATGCCTTGCTGTTCGGTGGGCACCGCTTGGCCGCCCATCACCAGCGCGACCTCATGGAATGTCACATGGAAGGGCGACGGGTTGGTTACCCGCAGCACCGCCGGCTTGCCGGTATGCAAGGTCCAGGTCAGTTGCCCCGGCGCATCATGGGCGTTGCCCGCCAGGCCCCGGGGCCGGAAAAACACCTTGGTGCGAATGCGAAAGGCAAACCGCAGCTGGTTCTGGTGCTCCTCCTCGGCCTCGGTTTGCGCCGGTCGGGTCTGGGGCGGCACCTCCAGCACGTTGAGCCAGAACAGCGACTCCCTGTCCCCGGCCAGCGGCTCCCGGGTATAGGCCAGGCGTATGGACTGGCTCTTGCCCGGATCCAGGCGAAACACCGGCGGGCTGATGCTGAACGGTACCTCACTGTGTTCCGCCAACTGCCGTGCATCACCGTCGTCCATCCACACCTGCACCAGGCGTGCGGCCTGTTGATCATCGTTGCGCACCTGTACGGTGATTTCCCTGCGCGCCTCGGCGTAGACCTGGCGTGTACCACTTAGGATCACCCCGGCCTGTGCCTGCGCGAAGGCCAGGCACAGGCACAGCGCAACCTTTAGGCGTGATAGGCAACCCATGCTGCGTACCCTCGATTTTTCAGGCGATCAGGGAAAGATCACCGAGTACTGCACCGCCGTAGTCACCAGCCCGACTCCCGCCGCGCCGCCGGTGGCGATGTAACGTGCCGCAAAGGGCATGGTCGCCAGCCCGCCGGTGACCGTGGCCGTGGTCGAGGCGTGGCCGCTGCGCAAATCCATGGGCCTTTGGGTTGCACCGTCGACAATTTGCACTTCCACTTTGGCCGCCGCAGTCTTGGGCGCGGTATTGCGCAAATTGCCCGTGGCCGGGTTGATGGCCGGGCTGGTGCTCTCATACAGCACCGCCACTTTGGTCGCATCTGCGCAACTGGCGCCGCCGCCCACGTAGATAAAGAACGGTTTGGAGCTGGCGGTTGCCCCCGCCGTGGACAGGGCGCTGGCTTGGACCTTGTCGAGGACTACCGGGAAGTTCGCCCCGGAGCCTGGGGCACCGCCGGTTCCACCACTGATGGTGCAGGTGGTGCCGGTGATTTCGCCGGTCAGGGTGATGGTGCCGTCGGCAGCAGAGGCCGCAGGTATGACGAAACCGCAAGCGAGCAGCAGGGCAATGGCCAGGACATTGTTTTTCATTACGCACGTGTTCCTATGTGTTAGATCGAGCCCCGCTCAAACGCCACGCAGGCATAAGCCCGCCCGCGCAATTTGGGCTTGATGACGCGAAAGAGTTGGTTTTTGAACGCAGCGTCTATATGGGGCGCTGTTTTTTTGACAAGCATTGATCCAGGCAATAACGCAATAGACCAATCAGCTTTTCCTCGTCAAAATATGTTGCAAAGTTTGGCAAGGTTGAAAAACACGCACAACTGGCCAAGTAGCTAGGTCAACGCGTTTAAAGTGCTTATTTCCATAGGGCAACTATCATTTCATTCGTGTATCTGACGCCTCGCCTGTAGCCGTTGCCAGGCCCCTTCCTCATTCTGCTACAGGCCGCGTAAATGCCACTCACCATCAAAGGCCCGCGCAAGCGCGCCGCCCGCTACTTGATCACGGTCCTGTGCGGCATGCTGCCGATTCTGCTAGGGGTGGTGATCCTGTACCTGCAGGCCCAGCGCACCCTGGAAAACAGCACCGCGCAGACGGCTATCGAGGCCGTGCGCCAATTCGACCTGATGCTCGACAACACCGCCCTCGCCGCCCAGGACCTACTGCCGCTGGCGGGCCAGGACTGTGACAATGCGGCAAAACTGGCGCTGCGCGAGCAAGTCACCCGGCGCCCCTTTGTCCGCGCAACCACCCTGTCGTTTAAAAAGTCCATTTATTGCAGCTCGTTGTTTGGCGGCGACTATGTGTCACCGGTCAACCCGGACGATTACGTCAATGGTCGCCTGTGGCTGATGAAGGGCAACCCGGTCACCCCCGATACCGCCTTGTTGGTTTATCGGCTGGTGGACGGCGACAAAGCGGCGTTTGCCTCGATTGACGGTTACCACCTGACAAACACCCTGCGCCTGATCAGCCGTTATGCCGACCTGGTATTGCAGGTCGGGCCCAATTGGCTGGGTAGCGACGGCAAAGTGCGCGACACTGCGCTACCGGTGTTTGCCGTGGCCCATCACCACCTCGACTCCCAGCGTTACGCCTACAGCGTGGAGGCCGGCATGCCCGAAGGGGAAGTCTGGCGTTACATGCAAGCCCGGTACCCGGCACTGTTCAGCCTGCTGGTGTTTTTCGGCGTATTGGCCGGCGTGCTCGCGCACTGGCTGCAAAAGCGCTCCAGCGCACCGACCCATGAACTGCAGCGGGCGCTGGGCGCCAATGAATTCGTGCCCTATTACCAACCGGTGGTGCGCGGTGACAACCTGCAATGGGCCGGCTGTGAAGTGCTGATGCGCTGGAAGCATCCAAAAGAAGGCCTGGTTCGCCCGGACCTGTTTATTCCCCTGGCCGAGCATTCAGGGCTGATTGTGCCCATGACCCGGGCATTGATGCGCCAGGTGGCCACACAGCTGGCACCCCATGCCGATCGCCTGGGCGGGAATTTCCATGTGGGGATCAATATCACCGCCCGGCACTGCCAGGACCTGGAGTTGGTGCAGGACTGTCGGGAATTTCTCGCGGCCTTCCAGCCCGGGCAAGTCCTGTTGACCCTGGAGCTGACCGAACGCGAACTGATCGAGCCCACCGACGTGACCCGCCAGCTGTTCCAGGCCCTGCACGAACTGGGGGTGATGATCGCCATTGATGACTTCGGCACCGGCCACTCCAGCCTGGGTTATTTGCGCAACTTCAATGTTGACTACTTGAAGATTGATCAAAGCTTTGTGGCAATGATCGGGGCCGATGCATTATCGCGGCATATACTCGATAGCATCATCGAGTTATCGGGCAAGCTTGACTTGGGCATCGTCGCCGAAGGCGTGGAAACCCAAGAGCAATGCGATTATCTGGCAGCGCAAGGCGTGGACTTTTTGCAAGGTTACCTGTTTGGCCGCCCAGTGCCTTTTGACGCATTCATTAAGTCTTTGCGTGGTGCTTGAATATCGATCTAGCATCATCATGAAATATTGTTATTTATACAAAGGACATGATTTACTCGTGGCTCATTAACTACTACAATTTTTCCTGCCTGTGCTGAATCGGCAGGAGAGCCACTTTTACCGAGTCATGCTGAGGCTCTTGGCTTATAGCTTTGTTTACAGTTGGTATCAGCCAAATACACTATTGGAGTAAATATTTTGTCCAGACTCGCCGAATTTCGTGCCGCAGAAAAAGCCCTTCAAGAGCAGCTCGCCCAGCTGGAATCCCTGAAGAACGATGCTGGCTTGAAGAAAGAAATCGAATTTGAAGAAAAGCTTCAAGGGCTGATGAAAACCTACGGCAAGAGCCTGCGTGACATCATCTCCATCCTTGATCCAAACCCGGGCAAATCGGGAATCCAAGCGGCAGCCGCACCTAAAACCCGCCGCGCACGCGTGGTCAAGGTGTATCACAACCCACACACTGGCGAACTGATTGAAACCAAGGGCGGCAACCACCGCGGCCTGAAGGCCTGGAAAGAACAGTATGGCGCAGCCACTGTAGATTCCTGGTTGCGCGGCTAATACCGGCGCACTAATAAAAAGCCCCGCAGATGCGGGGCTTTTTTTGTTTGTGCACTGCGATTTCGCGGCCCGTGGCTTTGGAACGTGGACTTCCAAACACATTCCACTTGGTACAAATTCACCGACCAGTGGCTGTACGCTGCGCCCTTATAGTTATGTGTTTTTTTGTAACTGCGCCATGTCAGGCATCTAGCCATCGCCCATCAAAGTTTCAGGCTTGCACGTACCTCACTGACTTCTTCCTTGCTCGACTCATAGGCTTGAGCTTGCCCGGCGTATGAAAAAACATAGGCCTTATTCGCATCAACAGCGCCTACCAGTGTTTGCGAGAGCACATGCCGACCATTCTCGGTAATCACGCAGGTAGTTTCCAGGGCCTCAAGATGACTCAAGGTAGTCGGGTGCATCTTGTTGCAGACACTTTGATAACCACTGCGGGCAAAGTCCTTCTGGATGGACTTGCGCATTTCCAGCAGCACACCTTGCAGATTGACCACATGCCCAGGCTCGATCGGGGTGCCCGTCAGCTCCATGACCATCTGTGTCTCGCCGTTTTCGTTGTTCTTTATCGCACGTTGGCGAGATACCGGCGACGGTGTGGCCGGTGCATCGGCATCCGCCACCACTTCCTCCACCTGCCAGCCGCTGGGCCAGTGAATCTCGGGATCTGCCGCCAGCACAGCAGTGCTGGCCAAGATCAGGCACACGGTGCTCAACAGCGGTTTGTTCAGTCGGCTCATTGCAAAAAACACTCGGAGTTCAAGCCGCAAAGTTTGAGCCTGCACGTAGGATAGTCGCAAGGCCCGTGTCAGCTTTTTCATTTGGCGTGGCTGGCGCGGCTTGCGTATCATGGCCCGGCTGCACGGATGCCTGTCAGCCGCAAGCCAAAGGACCGCTCAAGTCACGAGCCGCGTCTGCCCCATTTTTTCTGGAGGGCCCATGAGCCTGCACGAATTGAACACCTTCCCGGGCGTCACCGCCCAACCCGACACCGCCACTGCGAACTTCGTGTTCAACCACACCATGCTGCGGGTCAAGGACATCACCAAGTCGTTGGACTTCTACACCCGCGTCCTGGGTTTTTCCCTGGTTGAGAAGCGCGACTTCCCGGAAGCCGAATTCAGCCTGTACTTCCTCGCCCTGGTCGACAAGGCACAGATCCCAGCCGATGCCGCCGCACGTACCCAGTGGATGAAGTCGATCCCGGGCATCCTGGAACTGACCCACAACCACGGCACCGAGAACGATGCCGACTTTGCCTACCACAATGGCAACACCGACCCGCGCGGGTTTGGCCATATCTGCATTTCGGTGCCGGATATCGTGGCGGCCTGCGAGCGGTTTGAAGCGTTGGGCTGTGACTTCCAGAAGCGCCTGACGGATGGGCGCATGAAAAGCCTGGCGTTTATCAAGGACCCGGACGCGTACTGGGTTGAGATCATCCAGCCAGCACCGCTGTAAACCGGCTTGATGCCCCAGCAGGAGGGTATCACCGTGGTGTTTGCCTGCATCGCAGGCAAACCAGCGCCCACAAAAGCAACGGCCACAAAAAACCCATGATCTCTCATGGGTTTTTTAGTTTCAGGCCTTACGCTCGGATCAGGTGATCAAAAGCACTCAAGGAAGCCTTGGCGCCCTCGCCCACCGCAATCACGATCTGCTTGTACGGCACCGTAGTCACGTCACCCGCGGCAAACACGCCTGGCAGTGACGTCTCGCCACGGGCATCGACAATGATCTCGCCACGGGGCGACAACTCCACCGTGCCCTTGAGCCAATCGGTATTGGGCAGCAAACCGATCTGCACAAAGATGCCTTCCAGGTCGATGGTCTTGAACTCGCCGGTATCGCGGTCCTTGTAGGCCAGGCCGGTGACTTTCTGGCCATCACCCTTGACCTCGCTGGTCAGCGCACTGGTGATCACGTCAACGTTCGGCAGGCTGTAGAGCTTGCGCTGCAATACCGCGTCGGCGCGCAACTTGCTGTCGAACTCGAGCAACGTGACATGGCTGACAATACCGGCCAGGTCGATGGCCGCTTCAACGCCGGAGTTACCGCCGCCGATCACCGCCACGCGCTTACCCTTGAACAGCGGGCCATCGCAGTGTGGGCAGAAACACACACCCTTGGCCTTGTACTCCTGCTCGCCCGGCACGCCCATTTCACGCCAGCGCGCGCCGGTGGCCAGGATCACGGTCTTGGACTTGAGGGTCGCCCCGCTCTCGAAGCGAATTTCGTGCAGCTCACCGGGATTTTTCGCCGGGATCAGGCTGCTGGCGCGCTGTAGGTTCATGATGTCCACGTCGTACTGACGCACGTGGGCTTCCAGGGCGCTGGCCAGTTTCGGGCCTTCGGTTTCCTGTACCGAGATAAAGTTCTCGATGGACATGGTGTCCAGCACTTGCCCACCAAAACGCTCGGCGGCCACCCCCGTGCGGATACCTTTACGCGCGGCGTAGATAGCCGCGGCAGAACCTGCCGGGCCACCACCGACGACGAGTACATCAAAGGCGTCCTTGGCGCTGATTTTCTCGGCCGCTTTTTCGATACCGCTGGTGTCGAGCTTGGCGAGAATTTCTTCCAGGCCCATGCGGCCCTGGCCGAAGTTCACACCGTTGAGGTAGACGCTGGGCACTGCCATGACCTGGCGCTCGTCGACTTCAGCCTGGAACAGTGCGCCGTCGATAGCGACGTGGCGGATGTTCGGGTTGAGCACAGCCATCAGGTTCAGCGCCTGGACCACGTCCGGGCAGTTCTGGCAGGACAGCGAGAAGTAAGTCTCGAAGCTGAACTCGCCTTTCAGGCTGCGAATCTGCTCAATCACTTCGACACTGGCCTTCGACGGGTGGCCACCGACTTGCAGCAGGGCCAGCACCAACGAAGTGAATTCATGACCCATGGGGATGCCGGCAAAACGCAGGCTGATATCGGCACCCGGGCGGTTGATGGAGAACGATGGCTTGCGCGCGTCATTGCCATCGGTTTTCAGGCTAATCAGCGTGGTGAGGCTGGTTACGTCCTGCAAAAGGGCAAGCATTTCCTGGGATTTCGCACCGTCGTCGAGGGAGGCGACGATCTCGATCGGCTGGGTGACCCGTTCCAGGTATGACTTCAACTGAGCTTTAAGATTGGCGTCCAACATACGGGCGATTTCCTATTTCAAATCAATTCGGTAAAAAAAAACGCCCGAGCGAATCTCGCCCGGGCGTTTTTGAGGGCGGTGCAGCTTACTTAAGGTGCGGCAATCCGCCCTTGATACTTCACAGACTTAGATCTTGCCGACCAGGTCCAGGGACGGAGCCAGGGTAGCCTCGCCTTCTTTCCACTTGGCTGGGCACACTTCGCCTGGGTGGGCAGCAACGTACTGGGCCGCCTTGATTTTGCGCAGCAGTTCGGAAGCGTCACGACCAACACCGCCGTCGTTCAGCTCAACGATCTTGATCTGGCCTTCAGGGTTGATCACGAAGGTGCCACGGTCTGCCAGGCCAGCTTCTTCGATCAGCACGTCGAAGTTGCGGGAGATGGTCAGGGTCGGGTCGCCAATCATGGTGTACTGGATCTTGCCGATGGCTGGCGAGGTGTTGTGCCAGGCAGCGTGGGCAAAGTGGGTGTCGGTGGACACGCTGTAGATCTCGACGCCCAGTTTCTGGAATTCGGCGTAGTTGTCAGCCAGGTCTTCCAGTTCGGTTGGGCAGACGAAAGTGAAGTCGGCTGGGTAGAAGAACACGACAGACCACTTGCCTTTCAGGTCAGCGTCCGACACGTCTACGAAGTTGCCGTTTTTGTAAGCGGTGGCTTTGAACGGTTTTACTTGGCTGTTGATGATAGGCATCGTTGACTCTCCGTCAGGGGTTAGTAAGTTGATGGGTGAATCCTACCCAGTCTCATCGCCGATGGCTCATTGGCAAACCTGATGCTTGCGATTGGTTTTGGCTATCAACCAGCTGTATTAATAGAAGAAATCTTAAAGCAGCGGTTCGCGGGCCTGAGTCATGCCAAGAAAGGGCGTCGCTTCAACATAGCGCATGGCTGACTTCATGTCCTTCCAGCCGACATACGTCATCAGCGACTTCAAATCCCAGCCGCTGCGATGGGCCCAGGTGGCAAAGCCACGGCGCAGGGAGTGGCTGGTGTATTGCTCGGCGGCAATGCCGGCCCGCCCGAGGGCCTGGCGCAGCAGCGGGATCACGCTGTTGGCATGCAACCCCTCCTCACCCAGGTTGCCCCAGCGATCGATCCCGCGAAACAGCGGGCCGCGCACCAGGGCCGAGGCACTCAGCCATTCGCTATAGGCCTGTACCGGGCACAGCCGCAGCAGCGCCGGGGTTTGATAGGTCTGGCCGAGGTTCTCGCGGTCGCTCTTGCTGCGCGGCAGGTACAGGGTGATGCCCGCGCCTGGTACCGCCTGGACATGCTCGATCTGCAAACGGCACAGCTCATCACTGCGAAAGCCGCGCCAAAAGCCCAGCAGGATCAAGGCCGTGTCGCGCTTGGCACGCAGCCAGCGCGGTCGATCGCCCTCTGCCCGCGCCTGCTCGGCATCACGCTCAAGCCAGCCGACCACCTGCTCCAGATGCTGGAGCTGCAAGGGTTCGGCCTGTTTTTCCTGGGCCGGGTGCAAGGCGCGGATGCCCTTGAGCACCTTGCGCACCACCGGCGCCTTGGTCGGATCGGGAAAACCCTGGCTGGTGTGCCATTGCGCCAGCGCCGAGAGCCGCAGTTTCAGCGTATTGACCGCGAGCATCCCGGCATAGGCCACCAGGTATCGCGCCACGCTGTCGCTGGTGGCGGGCAGGAAGCCGCCCCAACTCACCTCAAAGTGCTCGATGGCAGCGCGATAGCTGCGACGGGTGTTATCGCGGGTGGCGGCGTTCAGGTATCGATCTAGTTCACTCATGCCGCGATCGCCGGCAAGCCGGCTCCTACAGAGGTTGGTGTACGGGAACTGCGCCCGGAGAGAGTCCGGCAAGTCATGACACGGGATAATACGCCAATATCCCATCTGTTAAATGATGAATTTAAACGGACTCTTATTCGTGATACAGTATGTAAATACATAATACATACCACAGTATCAAATCGACGGAGACCCTATGGCTCGCGGTGGCATCAACAAAGCAGTAGTTCAGACGGCACGCCTGGCAATTCTCGCCCGCGGCGAAAACCCCAGCATTGATGCGGTGCGCATCGAAATGGGTAATACCGGCTCGAAAACCACCATTCACCGCTATTTAAAAGAGCTCGACGAGAGCGAAACCCGCCTCACCATCACCGAAGCCCCCATCGACGACGAGCTCGGCGAACTGGTGACACGCCTGGCCCAGCGCCTGAAAGAGAAAGCCCAGGAGCCCATCGACCTGGCCCTGGCCCAGTTCGAACAGCAAAAAAGCGCCCTGCTCGCCCAGGTAGAAGCGCTTGAAGCCGCACACAGCCAACTCCAGCAGCAATTTGATATCCAGGGCACCGCCCTCGCCGAAGAAAGCGCCGCGCTGCAAACCGCCAGCACCAGCCTGCAGACCGAGCAAACCCGTAACGCCGGGCTTAGCCAGGCGTGCAGCGACTACGAGCTACGGCTCTCGGACAAGGACGAACAGATTCGTTCGCTGGAAGAAAAGCACCTGCACGCCCGCGATGCCCTTGAGCACTACCGCAATGCCATCAAGGACCAGCGCGAACAGGAGCAGCGCCGCCACGAAGGCCAGCTGCAACAACTGCAGGCTGAATTGCGCCAGGCACAGCAGAGCGCCCTGGTGCGCCAGGACGAGATCACCCAACTGCATCGCGACAATGAGCGGCTATTGATTGAACACCGGGTTACGGCGAAGGAATTGGCTGCCCTGCAGGAGCAAAGCCGCAAGGCTCAGGCCCAGCAACTCAAGCTGAGCGAACAGGTGAGCGTGATCGACAGCGAACGCACCCTGCTCCAGGAGCGCCTGCGGGTAGCGGTGCTGGACAGCCAGTCACGCCAGGAGGCACTGGCCGAGCAACAGCACAGCTACAAAGCCGTGGAACTGGACCTGATCAAGGCCCAGGCCACCATCGAGGCGCTGCGCCTGGCTGCCGTTGTTGCAACGACGCCAGAGGCAGCGGCCCAGGCCTGATCAGCCAGCCACTGGCGTGCGCATGGTGACGAATTCTTCCGCCGCCGTAGGATGCACGCCGATGGTCTCGTCGAAATGCTGCTTGGTCGCCCCCGCCTTGAGGGCGATCGCCAGGCCCTGGACGATCTCGCCCGCATCCGGCCCGACCATGTGGCAACCCAACACTTTATCGGTGTCGGCATCGACCACCAGCTTCATCAGGGTGCGCTCCTGGCACTCGGTCAGGGTCAACTTCATCGGCCGGAAGCGGCTTTCGAAGATCTGCACGTTATGCCCATCGGCCCTAGCCTGCTCTTCGCTCAAGCCTACGGTGCCGATGTTCGGCAGGCTGAACACCGCCGTCGGGATCATCGCGTAGTCTACCGGGCGGTATTGCTCCGGCTTGAACAGGCGACGCGCCACGGCCATGCCTTCGGCCAATGCCACAGGCGTCAACTGCACGCGACCGATCACGTCGCCAATGGCCAGGATCGAAGGCTCGGCGGTCTGGTACAGGTCGTCGACCGCGACAAAACCACGCTCGTCCAGCTTGACCCCGGTGTGCTCCAGGCCCAGGTTGTCCAACATCGGACGCCGCCCGGTGGCGTAGAACACGCAATCGGCCTCCAACACACGACCGTCCTTCAGGGTGGCCTTGAGGCTGCCATCGGCCTGTTTGTCGATACGCGCGATATCGGCGTTGAATTGCAGGTCCAGGCCGCGCTTGGTCAGCTCTTCCTGCAAATGCTTGCGCACCGCACCATCGAAGCCACGCAGGAACAGATCGCCGCGATACAGCAGCGATGTCTGTGCGCCCAGGCCATGGAAAATCCCGGCAAACTCCACCGCAATATAACCACCGCCCACCACCAGCACACGCTTGGGCAGCTCTTTAAGGAAGAACGCCTCATTGGAGCCAATAGCGTGCTCGTGCCCCGGAATCTCGGGAATCTGCGGCCAGCCGCCAGTGGCGATCAAGATATTCTTGGCGGTGAAGCGCTCTCCATTGATCTCGACCTCGTGCGCCCCGGTCAGGCGCGCGTGGCCTTCGTGAAGGGTCACGCCACTGTTGACCAGCAGGTTGCGGTAGATGCCATTGAGGCGATTGATCTCGCGGTCCTTGTTGGCGATCAGCGTCGCCCAATCAAAGTCCGCCTCGCCCAGGGACCAGCCAAAACCGCTGGCCTGCTCGAAGTCTTCAGCAAAGTGCGCGCCATAGACCAGCAGCTTTTTCGGCACACAGCCCACATTCACACACGTCCCGCCCAGGTAGCGGCTTTCCGCCACGGCGACCTTCGCGCCAAACCCTGCGGCAAAGCGTGCCGCCCGAACGCCACCGGAACCGGCGCCAATTACATAAAGATCAAAATCGTAGGCCATTTCACTCTCCTCGGCAGGGCATCAGGATACCCGCTTGTACCCAAAAAACCAGAAAGCCACCCGAAGGTGGCTTTCTTGAGACTCAACAGGCCATGCTTAATCAGTAAGCCTTGCCAGTCTTGTAGAAGTGCTCGTAGCAGAAGTTGGTCGCCTCGATGTAGCCTTCGGCGCCACCGCAGTCAAAACGACGACCCTTGAACTTGTAGGCAATGACGCAACCGTCCTTGGCCTGCTTCAACAATGCGTCGGTGATCTGGATTTCGCCGCCCTTGCCTGGCTCGGTTTCTTCGATCAGCTTGAAGATATCCGGGGTCAGGATGTAGCGACCGATGATCGCCAGGTTCGACGGGGCATCTTCCGGCGCTGGCTTCTCGACCATGTCGCGCACACGGATCAGGCCATCGCCAATGTCGTCGCCAGCGATCACGCCGTACTTGTTGGTTTCCGAAGGATCGACTTCCTGCACTGCAACGATGGTGCAGCGGTATTTCTGGTACAGCTTGACCATCTGGGTCAAGACGCCGTCGCCTTCCAGGTTCACGCACAGGTCGTCCGCCAGGACCACGGCAAACGGTTCGTCACCGATCAGCGGGCGACCGGTGAGGATGGCATGACCAAGACCTTTCATCTGGGTTTGACGGGTGTAGGAGAACGAGCACTCGTCGAGCAGCTTGCGGATACCGACCAGGTATTTTTCCTTGTCGGTGCCCTTGATCTGGTTTTCCAGTTCATAGCTGATGTCAAAGTGGTCTTCCAGGGCGCGCTTGCCACGACCGGTGACGATGGAGATTTCGTTCAGGCCGGCATCCAGTGCCTCTTCGACGCCGTACTGGATCAGTGGCTTGTTTACCACCGGCAGCATTTCTTTAGGCATGGCCTTGGTCGCTGGCAGGAAGCGAGTGCCGTAACCGGCTGCTGGGAACAAGCATTTCTTGATCATATAAGTCCTTAATAAGGGCTGTGCGTACGAAATTCGGCGCAGTCTAATCAGGCCGCAGCCACCTTACAATGGGCGCTGCTGGCGTTGCGATGTCAACATAGAGAAAAAATGTCGGCGTTAGTTCCGCCCATGTTCAAACAAGCGGCCCCAACGGCACCGGAGAAAACCCAGCATCCCCTGATTTCAAAGGGCCATATCCTTTTTAGCACGCTTTATGGGGTTCGGCACTGACCTGCAACAACTTACGCGCCCCCATGGCATTTGGCGCTATCATTGCCAGCTTGAACACCAGACCACGAGATTGTTAATAGATGTCAGAACCCAAAGGCGTAAACGGCTACCTGATCACCAAGCGAGCAGACGGCTGGCACCTGATCAACTTTCACGGCGACAGCGTTGCCGGCGTATTCGCCACCGAAAGCCAGGCGATTGCAGTAGCCGAAGTATTTGTGGATGAAGCCGGCCACGCGTCGAGCAAGCGACCAAAGGGCAAATAAGCCTCTGCGGTTGCGCATGAAGCCCCGGTGAACGGGGCTTTTTTGTGATTGTCTGTACCTTGATGGCCGTTCGCTATAATCTCGCTGAAACGCCCCACAACAGTGTCAGCGCGCCCCTTAACACTTCTCAACGACGAACCTTACATGAACAAGATCCTGGCACTGACCTCGGTACTGGCGCTCGCCGGCTGCACCACCACTTCCGACATTTACCTGAAAAACGGCGAACAAGGCCTGACCATTGACTGTTCGGGCGAGGCCAATTCCTGGGCCAGTTGCTACGAAAAGGCCGATGCCTCCTGCGCCGGCACCGGTTACCGCATCGTCGGCACCGAAGGCACGCCAGCCTTGAAGGAAAGCGACAAGACCCTGGGCGCCGATGTGGGCAACTTCAAGGGTCGCAGCGTAGTGGTGGTCTGCAAGTAAGCTGGGCGGCTACATGTGAATCTCGGCGAACTTGATGCCGAGGCTGCGAATGGTGTCGATCAGGTCATCGAGTTTTTCAAAGGATTCGACCTCGTCCTGGTCATCCACCAGGAAAAAGCTGCGCCCGCCGCTTTTCTTGAAAAACACGATCCACTCCCCCGAATTGGCCGGATTTTGAATCACATGGGTCGCAGAGATATGACCCTCTGCATGCCGCTCTTTGACGCGCTCACGTTTCATAATTGCTTTTCCAGAATGACAATGCCGCTCAAACCCCGGGGTTTGAGCGGCATTTTTTGTGTTCAGGCAACAGTTTAACGGATGCCTTGGCCAATCAGCACGCCGTCTACCGTTTGCCCGTACAGGTTCACCCCATCATTGGCATGGAACTTCACGCGGGTTTTCTCCACCGAGCCATCTACCAGGCGCGGATCCTGCGGGCGCTCATGGCGGTTGACATAGGCCGCTACGTCCCAGGCCTGCTGGTCGCTCAAGCTGCCGCCCTTGCCCAGCGGCATGTTGTGCTTGATGAAGGACGCTGCGGTGTTGACCCGATGCATACCGGCGCCCCAGTTGTAGGAATCCTTACCCCACAACGGTGGCATCACGTAGCTGTCGCCCACCTTCTGCCCCTGCCCTTCGGCGCCATGGCACACCGCACATTGCGCCTTGTACACCTCGGCACCCTGCGCGAGGTTGTAGCCTTTGGCCGGTTGTGGCACCTCCGGGTAACCACGCCCCGGCAACTCCACGCCCAAGGGTGCCTTGCTCGCCAGCCAGTAGGCATAGGTCGACAGCGCGGCAATCTCATGGCTGTCCGCTGCCGGTGGCGTGCCGCCATCCATGCTGAACTGGAAACAGCCCTGCAGGCGCTCGGCAAAGGAGTTGACCTTGTCATTCTTCTTACGATACGCCGGGTACATAGGGTACGCCCCCCACAGGGGCGTGGAATTGGCCAGGCGCCCCTGATCCAGGTGACAGTTGCTGCAATTGAGGCCGTTGCCGACAAACTGCGGCGCCAGGCGCTTGGTATCGACGAACAACGCATAGCCCTGCATCACCAGCTTGCCGTAGGCGTTGTCAGGCAGTTCGCTTTCCTGGGGCGGCTGGAACGCCTTGGCGGCGGGCACCGCAGCCGGCACCTGCAGTTGCGACTGATCTTCCATGGCAATCGGTGCGGCCAACGCCGGCACACTGATCAACGCGGCCAACACGGGTGCAAATGACAGATTCTTCATGGCTTGACCTCCTGGCCAGGCAAGGAGGCGAAGTAATTGGCGATACCCTGCACTTCGTCATCCGTCAGGGATTTGGCCACGTGCCCCATCAGGTCATTGGGGTCGTTGCGCCGAGTGCCACCGCGCCAGGCATTGAGCTGGGCAGCCAGGTAGGCCGCGGACTGCCCGGACAGCGGCGGGAACGCCTCGCCAACCCCCACGCCCGAGGGGCCATGACAGCTGACGCACGCCGGAATCTGCCGTTCCCAGGCGCCTTGCAGCGCCAGTTTTGCAGCGGGACTGTTCGGCGTAGCACTACGATGGCCGACGGCCACGGCAGGTGCCGGCATCGCCGCCAGTGTCTGGGTCACCGCCGCGATTTCTTCCTCGGTAAGCGCCTTGGCCAGCGACGTCATCACCGGGTTGCTGCGCGTGCCACTCTTGAAATCATGCAGTTGCTTGCTCAAATAAGCCGCCGGCAACCCCGCAAGCCTCGGAAAACCCGCAGCAGCCAACCCCAGGCCATCCGCCCCGTGGCATGCCATGCACGCCGCCGCGCCAGGCTGCGCGCCACCTTCACTGAATATCTTGTTGCCCTCCAGCGCCTGCGCGCTGCCGAGCATGAGTAGCAAGGCGCCACCCATCAACACTCTCTCCACAGACATCATCACGACTCCATTTTTATAGTTATATGCTTAGACCTACAATGCATAAGCCTACAAATGGTAGGGTAATGAGCCGACAGTCACAACCGCCATGTAAGAAATTGCCGACAATAAAAAGCCCGGCACTGCAACCGCAGGCCGGGCTTTTTGATCGGAGTTGATCGCGTATGAGCGGCGTCGTGGACTCAGCCGGAAATACAGTCTTCCGCAGCTTTTTTCACGTCACCCGGACGAATCGGCACATTGGACATGCTCTCGTAGAGCTTGATGCTGCTACCGCTGGAGCGGTCTTCAATCTCGAAAATGGCCGATGGGTCAGCCGAAAACTTCTGCGGCACAATCACCCGCACACCTTCCTTATGAGGCTCGATCTGCGACGGACGACGGGTCGACGACAGTTTCTGCACCACACACGCCGCGTATTCCTGCGGTTTTTTCCCGGAGATAACCGCCAGGGTTGGCGGTGTCTGCTTGATGTCTGAAACCGAAGCACATCCACCTATTGCCAGGGCCAGAACCAATACACTCCACTTCATACAAAACCTCCGATAAAGACCCTACGACAGCGGAGATGGTATTTTTCTCCCGCCCACGTAGGATTTATCCCTGATATATCGGTAAATAACTGTTTTAAATTGTCGAAGACGTCGACGACGACCCGATAATAAACGTGCTGGGGCTGATAAACTCCATCTTAACCTACGTATCGTTCTGATTTTTCAGAAAAAGCCCTTCTGGAGACACCCCCCCCATGAAATTCATCCACCAGCGCGAACACTTGAACGAAGGGGATATTGTCGTCATTGAATGCTCCCAGACCTGCAATATCCGCCTGATGAGCGATGCGAATTTTCGCAGCTTCAAAAATGGCGGTCGCCACACTTATCACGGTGGCGCCTTCGACAAGTTCCCGGCCAAGATCACCGCGCCAAGCACCGGGTTCTGGAACATCACCCTGGATGTGGTGACGCGCCGTGCCATCAGCGTTACCCGCAAGCCAGCGTTGTCCCATAAGATCCGCATTGTTCGCCGCACCAGCACCAAACTCAGCTGATTGCCACCCAAGCCACAGGAATCACCGTGACTCAAACCACCAAATACGTCATCAAGTACAAACTCAACGGCGAACGCCGCTTCGAATTTGCCCAACTGCACGCGGCGAGCATCGAAGAGGCCCAAGAGGCCTTGGCGAAAATTCACGATGCCAGTGACGAAATCACTGAGATCACCGTGAGCAAGGCCCTGTAAAACCACGACCAATACCGGAGTGATTGTGCAACCTGATTCCACGGGCGACCTGTTCAGCGACGAGGCCTTGCAACAACCGGCCCGTCGCGAGCAAATCGGCGAACAATCCTACGTCCTAAGGGGCTATGCCCTGCCCTGGCTTGAGCGTGTATTGCCCGAGCTTCGTGCCGTCCTCGCCCAGTCACCGTTCCGGCAGATGGTCACCCCCGGTGGCTTTACCATGTCGGCGGCCCTGAGCAGTTGCGGCGAACTGGGCTGGACCACCGACCGCCAGGGCTATCGCTACAGCCCTCTGGACCCCGAGCGCCAACAACCCTGGCCGAGCATGCCGGCCGTGCTACGTGAACTGGCGATCGACGCGGCCAGGGCTGCCGGCTTCGACGGCTTTGCACCCGACGCCTGCCTGATCAACCGCTATGTACCCGGCGCCAGAATGTCCCTGCATCAAGACAAGAACGAGCGCGACTACAGCGCCCCGGTGGTCTCGTTGTCCCTGGGGCTGGCGGCGGTGTTTCTGTTTGGCGGCCATCAGCGCAGTGACAAGACACAGAAGATCTCGCTGTTCCATGGCGACGTAGCGGTCTGGGGCGGCGTCGATCGCCTGCGCTTTCATGGGGTGCTGCCGATCAAGGAAGGCGTGCACCCGCGCATGGGGCCGCAACGGATCAACCTGACGTTTCGCAGGGCCGGCTGACCCCGGTGAATTCCACCGCAAGCAACGGAGTGCCCGGGCGCCCCCGGTTTATTATCCTGGCCACTGATCCATTGCCGAGCTATTGCCATGAGCACTGAAGATGATCTGCGCTGGGCAGCCATTGTCGCCCGCGACGCCACGGCCGACCTGACCTTCGTCTACGGGGTCAAGACCACCGGCGTGTATTGCCGCCCCAGCAGCAGCGCACGTCAGCCACTGCGCAAGAATGTCGAGTTTTTCGACACACCGCAGCAAGCCGAAGCCGCCGGGTACCGCCCCAACAAACGCACCTCGGCCGACCAGACCCAGGTTGCGCAACGCCATGCGCACCTGATTGCCGCCGCCTGCCGTCATATCGAACAGGCCCAGACCCTGCCCGCCCTGGAAGACCTGGCCAACGGCGCCGGCTTGAGCCCGTTCCACTTCCACCGCGTGTTCAAGACCCTGACCGGGCTGACACCCCGGGGCTATGCCCGCGCCCATCGCTCACGCAAGGTCAGGGCGCACCTGCAGGACAGCCAGTCGGTGACCGATGCGCTGTACGACGCGGGTTTCAACTCCAACAGCCGCTTCTACGCGTCAGCCGACCAGTTGCTCGGCATGAAGCCCAGCGACTACAAAGCCGGTGGCATCCATAACGATATTCACTTTGCCGTCGGCGAGTGTTCCCTGGGGGCGATTCTGGTGGCGCAGAGCAATCGCGGGGTCTGCGCGATCCTCCTGGGTGACGACCCGGACCAACTGGCGCGCGACCTGCAAGACCAGTTCCCGCAGGCCAATGTGATCGGTGCCGACCCCGGCTTTGAACAGTTGATTGCCCAGGTGGTGGGGTTTATCGAGGCGCCTGCCCTGGGCCTGAACCTGCCCCTGGACCTGCGCGGCACCGCCTTCCAGGAGCGGGTCTGGCAGGCACTGCGGGAAATCCCGGTGGGCAGCACCGCCAGCTACGCCGAGATTGCCAAGCGCATCGGCGCACCCAGCGCCTTTCGCGCCGTTGCCCAGGCGTGCGGCGCCAACAGCCTGGCCGTGGCGATTCCCTGCCACCGCGTGGTACGCAGCGATGGCCATCTATCGGGTTACCGTTGGGGCGTGGAGCGCAAACAGCTGTTGCTCCAGCGCGAACGCCACACCCCGCATGAACCACAGCCGGCGTCCAGTGAATAATACAGACTGGCCTTGCCCCGGCCGGCCCTGTTAAAAGGGCCGGGCAGCCCTTCCTGAGCGTTCCATCATTGGAGAAGCGATCCATGAGCACCTGGCCAGACACCCGCATTCTCGACCTGCTGGGCATTGAATTGCCGATCATCCAGGCGCCCATGGCGGGCAGCACCAGCCCCGAGATGGTGATCGCCGCGAGCCAGGCCGGGGCGCTGGGCTCGATGCCCACGGCCACACTCAGCATCGAGCAACTGCGCCAGGCGTTGACCACCATTGCCCAGGCCAGCGCCCGCCCCTTGAACGTCAACTTCTTCTGCCACCGGCCACCGGCCCCCAACCCCGAGCGGGATCGCCAGTGGAAGGATTTGCTGGAGCCCTACTACCGTGAGCTGGCTGCAGATTTTGACGCGCCCACCCCGCTCTCCAACCGCGCACCGTTCGACAATGCCAGCTGCGAGGTGGTGGAAGAATTCCGCCCGGAAGTCGTCAGCTTCCACTTTGGCCTGCCGGAAAAAGCGCTGCTGGACCGGGTCAAGGCCACCGGGGCAAAAGTGCTGTCGTCCGCCACCACCGTCGAGGAGGCGATCTGGCTGGAGCAGCACGGCTGCGATGCAATCATCGCCATGGGGTATGAGGCCGGGGGGCATCGCGGGATGTTTCTCAGCGACCGCCTCACCAGCCAGATCGGCACAATGGCCCTGGTGCCGCAGATCGTCGATGCAGTCAGCGTGCCGGTAATCGCCGCCGGCGGGATTGGCGATGCGCGGGGCATGGTTGCCGCGTTCGCCCTCGGCGCCTCGGCGGTGCAGATCGGCACGGCCTATCTGTTCACGCCCGAAGCCACTATCACCCCCGCCCACCATCAGGCATTGCACAGCGCCCAGGCCAGCGAAACGGCACTGACCAACCTGTTCACCGGCCGCCCGGCGCGGGGGATCATCAATCGCGTGATGCGCGAGCTTGGGCCAATCAATCCCACCGCCCCGGCGTTTCCCTTGGCCGGTGGTGCATTGCTGCCGTTGCGCGCCCTGGATGCAGCGGACTTCAGCAGCCTGTGGGCCGGCCAGGCGCTGCGCCTGGGGCAAGACCTGTCCACCCGCGAGCTGACCCTGAGCCTGGCCCGCCAGGCGCTGGCGCAACTCAACAAGGGCTAGACCCCTGAGACAACTTTGCACTGTACCGACGATGGCGAACCGCTATATATTCCCATACATAGCGATTAACTATAACAAGCCGCCACGTCGGCACCCCAAGGAGCTGCTTCATGATGATTCGCGCCCAACGCCTGGCCCCCACCGGCCTGGCCACCCTGATCGCCCTCTTTACCTTGGGCACAGCCCACGCCGATGAAGTGCAAGTGGCCGTCGCCGCCAACTTCACCGCGCCGATCCAGGCGATCGCCGCCGACTTCGAAAAAGACACCGGGCACAAACTGGTCGCCGCCTACGGGGCCACCGGGCAGTTCTATACCCAGATCAAGAACGGCGCGCCGTTTGAAGTGTTCCTCAGCGCCGACGACACCACCCCGCAAAAGCTCGAAAGCGAAGGCGACACCGTCAAGGGCTCGCGCTTCACCTATGCCGTGGGCACCCTGGCGCTGTGGTCGGCCAAGGAAGGTTATGTGGATGCCAAGGGCGCGGTGCTGCAAAAAAATGAATACCAGCACCTGTCCATCGCCAACCCGAAAGCCGCACCCTACGGCCTCGCGGCTACCCAGGTCCTGGCCAAGCTGGGCCTGACCGACAAGGTCAAGAGCAAGCTGGTCGAAGGCCAGAACATCACCCAGGCCTATCAGTTTGTGTCCACCGGCAATGCCGAGTTGGGCTTTGTCGCCTTGTCGCAAATCTTTAAAGACGGCAAAGTCAGCAGCGGCTCGGCGTGGATTGTGCCGGGCGAGATGCATGACCCAATCAAACAGGACGCGGTGATCCTCAACAAAGGCAAGGACAACCCGGCCGCCAAGGCACTGGTTGACTACCTCAAGGGGCCGAAAGCCGCTGCCGTTATCAAATCCTACGGTTATCAACTGTAAATGCCACTATCGAGTGCCGATTTTTCCGCGATCTGGCTGACCCTGAAACTGGCGTCGCTGACCACCGTGATTCTGCTGATCATCGGCACTCCCATCGCCCTGTGGCTGTCGCACACCCGTTCCTGGTGGCGCGGGCCGATTGGCGCGGTGGTCGCCCTGCCCCTGGTGCTGCCGCCGACGGTGATTGGCTTCTACCTGCTGCTGACCATGGGTCCCCATGGCTACCTCGGGCAGTTCACCCAATGGCTGGGCCTGGGCACCCTGACGTTCAGCTTCGCCGGCCTGGTGATTGGCTCGGTGATCTATTCCATGCCGTTTGTAGTGCAACCGTTGCAAAACGCGTTCTCGGCCATCGGCAGCCGTCCCCTGGAAGTTGCCGCGACGTTGCGGGCCAATCCCTGGGATACATTTTTCACGGTGATCCTGCCGCTGGCCCGCCCCGGCTTTATCACCGCGTCGATCCTCGGCTTCGCCCATACCGTGGGCGAGTTTGGCGTGGTGCTGATGATCGGCGGCAATATCCCCGACAAGACCCGCGTGGTCTCGGTGCAGATCTACGACCACGTCGAAGCCATGGAATACGCCCAAGCCCACTGGCTGGCCGGGGCCATGGTGGTGTTTTCTTTCCTGGTGTTGCTGGCGCTCTACTCCAGCCGTAAAACCAAAGCGGGTTGGAGCTGATGTCAATGATCGAGGTGCGCCTGCAACTGCACTACTCCGGATTTGCCCTGGACGTGGACCTCAAGCTGCCAGGGCGCGGCGTCACCGCGCTCTACGGGCATTCGGGTTCGGGCAAGACCACGTGCCTGCGCTGCATTGCCGGGCTGGAACGGGCCGGCGATGGATTTGTGCAAATCAACGATCAGGTCTGGCAAGACAGCCGCAACGGCGTGTTTATGCCGCCGCACAAGCGCGCCCTGGGTTATGTGTTTCAAGAAGCCAGCCTGTTTCCCCACCTGTCGGTGCTGGCCAACCTGGAGTTCGGCCTCAAGCGGATCCCCAAGGCCCAGCGTCGCGTGGACATGGCCCACGCCACGCACTTGCTGGGGATCGGCCACCTGCTGGATCGCCACCCCCAGCATTTGTCCGGCGGTGAGCGCCAACGCGTAGGCATCGCCCGCGCCCTGCTCACCAGCCCGCAGCTATTGCTGATGGACGAACCCCTGGCCGCCCTCGACAGCCAGCGTAAAGGCGAGATCCTGCCCTACCTGGAACGCCTGCACGATCAACTGGAAATCCCGGTGCTGTACGTCAGCCATGCCCAGGATGAAGTGGCGCGCCTGGCCGATCACATTGTCCTGCTCAGTGAGGGCAAGGCCCTGGCCAGCGGGCCGATTGGCGAGACCCTGGCGCGGCTCGACCTGCCGCTGGCCCTGGGCGACGATGCCGGCGTGGTGATCAACGGCACGGTCAGCGAGCATGACGCCCATTACCAACTGCTGACCCTGCAATTGCCCGACAGCCCACTGCAAATGCGCGTGGCCCACGCGCCGCTGGAGCTGGGCAAACACTTGCGGTTCAAGGTGCAGGCCCGGGACGTGAGCCTCAGCCTGCAACCTGGGGAGCACAGCAGTATCCTCAATTGCTTGCCCGTGACCGTGACCCAGGAGATCCCTGCCGATAACAGTGCGCATGTGCTGGTACGGCTCGACGCGGCGGGTACGCCGCTGCTGGCGCGCATCACCCGTTATTCCCGGGACCAGTTGCAAGTGCATCCCGGCCAGGCGTTATGGGCACAGATCAAGGCGGTCGCCGTACTGGCTTGAACGCACGGCCCGGTGCTGCGGTCAATCAGGCATACCGGCCTGATTTGTTGCCAAGGACTCTGCCATGCCCGACTCCACCCTGCCCGTCGACCTGCCCCGTGACCTGCACTACGTTGACGACAGTCAGCCGGGCCTGAGCCGCCGCAAACTGCGGGGCAAGTTCCAGTACTTCCAGAGCGACGGCCAGCGCATCAGCGACGCCGACGAAATCCAGCGCATCAACGCCCTGGCCATCCCGCCGGCCTATACCGATGTGTGGATCTGCGCCGACCCCAAGGGCCATCTACAGGCCACCGGCCGCGATGCCCGTGGTCGCAAGCAATACCGTTATCACCCACGCTGGCGTGAAGTGCGCGACAGCGACAAGTATTCGCGCCTGCAGCAGTTCGGCAACGCGCTGCCCAAATTGCGCAAGCAGCTACAAGCGCAAATCGATGCGCCGGGTTTCAACCGCGAGAAGGTCCTGGCCACCGTCGTGCTGTTGCTCGATGCCACGCTGATCCGCGTCGGCAACAGCCAATACGCCCGCGATAACCGCTCCTATGGCCTGACCACCCTGCGTACCCGCCACGTGGATATCAAGGGCAGCGAAATCCAGTTCCAGTTCCGTGGCAAGAGCGGCGTCGAGCACCAGGTCAGTATCAAGGACCGGCGCCTGGCCACCGTGCTCAAGCGCTGCCTGGAGTTGCCGGGGCAGAACCTGTTCCAGTACCTGGACGAGAACGGCGAGCGGCATACCGTCAGCTCCACCGACGTCAACGCCTACCTGCACAGCCTCACCGGCGCCGACTTTACCGCCAAGGACTACCGCACCTGGGCCGGCAGTGCCCTGGCCCTGGCCGTGTTGCGCGAACTGGCATGGCAACCGGAGTCGGATGCAAAGCGGCATGTGGTGGAGATGGTCAAGAATGTCGCCCGGCAACTGGGCAATACCCCGGCGGTGTGCCGCAAATGCTACATCCACCCGGCCGTGCTGGAGCACTTCAGCCTGGGCGGCCTGGCGAAACTGCCCAGGCCCAGGGTGCGCAAGGGCTTGAAAGCCGAAGAAGTGGGGTTGGCGATGTTTCTTGAGCAACTGTAGGCACTGACACCACCGATGTAGGAAAAATGACTGAACTGCGCTAGGCTACCGATCCCTCCCGACTGCAGGACGACCGCCGACGTGAACAACTAAGCCTTCCAACATGTAAACGCAACGAGCCGCCTGGCGCGCTTGTTGGCTTGTGCCACATTGTTCTGGAGGTGCTGATGACTGACGTCAACCGGCTGCCTGTACTTGTTTCCTTGCATCACCTGGGTTTTCAGTTCGCCGATGGCGAGACTTTGCTGGAAGACCTCAACCTGTCCATCGATTGCACCCCGACCGGGATTGTCGGCCGTAATGGCATGGGCAAGAGTGTGTTGGCGCGCCTGCTGGCCGGCGTGCTTGAACCATCCCATGGGGTTATTAAATCCTCGGCGCGTATCGCCTATGTCCCACAAAGCATTGAGCTGTTACCGGGGCAGACTGTGGCCCAGGTCTGCGGTTGCGCGCCTATTCTGGCGGCACTTGAGCGCCTGGCCGCGGGCCGCGCGCAGGCCGACGACCTGGAACTGATCGATGATCGCTGGGACCTGGCCGAACGCCTGCGCCAGGCCCTGGACGGCGCCGGTCTGGCCGAGATCGACCCCGATCAGCCCGCCGGCCAACTCAGCGGTGGACAACTGGCCAGGATCGCCCTGATTGGTGGCCTGCTGGGCGCGCCGCAGTTGCTGATCCTCGACGAACCCACCAACCACCTCGACAGTGCCGGCCGCGATTGGCTGCTGGCGACCCTTGGCGCCTGGCGCGGCGGCCTGGTGGTGGTCAGCCACGACCGACGCCTGCTCAATACCCTGGGGCGGATCATCGAACTGTCGCCCCTCGGGGCCCGGCTCTATGGCGGCAACTACGATGACTATCGGGCGCAGCGTGATGCCGAGCAACAGGCCGCTCAGGCCGCCCTGGAACATGCCCGGCTGGATCGGCGGCGCGAGCACCAGCGCCTGAAAAAGGCTATCGACAGTTTCCAGCGCCAAGCCGCCAGTGCCCGTAAACATGCAGAGACCGCCAATGTCGATGCCTTCACCAAATCCCGCTGGAAAGGCGCCGCCAATGAAATCGTCAGCAACGTGCGCAGCGCCCATGTGCAGCACAAGCAGGCCCTGAACGAACGCGTGCGCACGGCCCACGAACGGGTGGTGGACGAAACGCCGACCTTCCTTGCCTTGCCCGGCACACCCCTGCCGGCTGGCCGCCAAGTGCTAACCCTGATCGACTGCCAGTTGCCCTGGCTCGATCCCCGCGCGCCGAGCACCTTGATCAACGCGAGCCTGTGCGGGCCGGTCCGGGTTGCGGTCCACGGGCCCAATGGCTGCGGCAAGTCCACCCTGCTCAAGCTGCTGGCGGGGCATTGGCAACCTGTCAGCGGCGCATGCACGGTTCATGTACCCAGCGCCTATCTCGACCAGCACTTGACCCTGCTCGATGACCAGCAGTCGATCGTCGAGCAACTGAAATTGATGGACACGCCACTGGCCGAAGCCGAACTGCGCACCCGTCTGGCGCTGTTGCAACTGGATGCATGGCGCGTCACCCAGCCCATCGGCCAGCTCAGCGGTGGCGAGCGCTTGAAGGCTGCCATGGCGATAGCCTTATGGCGCAAGGTTCCCGCGCAATTGCTGCTCCTGGATGAGCCGACCAACCATCTGGACCTGGAGTCGGTGATGGCCTTCGAACAGGCTTTACAGGGATTTACCGGGGCGCTGATTGCGGTCTCCCATGACGCAGCGTTTCTCAAGGCACTGGCGCCGACTCACGTTCTGAGCTGGGACGTCATGGGCTGGCGCTTGGAAGTGAACTGAAGGATGTGCCAAGTCATTGCAGTCAACCGGAAAGCGTCCTACGGTAGTGGCCGGATAATCTCATAGAGGAACCTCTCGCCGTGCTGCCCTCTTCCCCTAAGCCCATGGTCAATACTGCCTTGCAGCACCAGCACAAATGGCGGGGGCGCATCGGCCTGACGCTGGTGGCCAGCCTTTCGGTGCTGGCCGGCATGACCGACGCCATCGGTTTCATGGCCAGTGGCGATTTTGTCTCGTTCATGAGCGGCAATACCACGCGGCTGGCGGTGGCAATCAGTGAGGGTGACCTGGGGCTGACCGGGCGCCTCACCCTGTTGGTGGCAACCTTCATCCTGGGCAACGCGCTGGGGGTGATCATCAGCCGCGTGAGCAAGCGCCATGCGCTGCCGTTGTTGCTGTGTATTGCCACGCTATTGTGCGGCGCCGCGGCGTGGCCGATGGCCGAGCAGTTGCCGGCAGTACTGGCTGCGATCATTGCCATGGGCATGCTCAATGCGGCGGTGGAACAGGTCAATGGCTTGCCCGTGGGGCTGACTTACGTGACCGGCGCGTTGTCGCGTTTCGGTCGCGGCCTGGGGCGCTGGATGCTGGGGGAGCGCCGCAATGGCTGGCGCGTGCAGTTGATTCCCTGGGCCGGGATGTTTGTCGGCGCGGTGATCGGTGCTGTGCTGGAGCACCAGATGGGGATCCGGGCACTGTTGGTCAGCGGCCTGCTGTCGGCGCTGCTGGGCCTGGTGTCGCTGAAGATTCCGCGGCGCTGGCACCTGGGCTATATGCCACGTTGAAAAGGTGCTTGCCCGACATTTAGGCCTCGACATCCATGTACTGGTAAAGAGCCATCATGTCGGGCAAGCGCTGGCATTTTAAGACAAAGCCGGCGCAGTGTCCGCTGGGCATTTCTGAAGATTTCTAAAGAAACAACCTACAGGCAGGTCGCCAAGGCGGCCAGACGGCGCTTGGCGGCCCAACTGTCCTGCACCGCGTAGTAACTGACCGTGGTGCTGGTACCGGCGCTGCGCACATCGACAAAGTAGTCACCGCCCGTGGTGTACACCGTATGGCCACCGCCTTGCGCAGGCTCCATGAAGCCGCCGGCGTCGACGCCGAATACCGCCTCGTCCTGCCAGCCAAACTGGATGCATTGGGCTACGACCAGGGCCGCCTTATCAGACGCCAGGGTTTTATAGGGCGCGCCAGCGCGTGCGTCTTTCATCTTCGAACCTGCGCAACCGGCCAGCGCCGCCAGGACCAACGCACCTATCACCACCTTCCGCATGCCATCGCTTCCTTGAAAAAAACGCGACTGTACCACTGCCTACAACAACCAGCGAAACAGATAGAACAGCGCCATGCTCAACAGCACCGTGGTCAACACGCTGCGGGTCCAGAACATCAGGGCCACCGCACAGATCCCGGCCAGCAGGTAGGGGTTGGTGGGGCTCAGGTTGAGCTTGTGCTCGGCGAGGAAAATGATCGGCCCGCAAATCGCCGTCAACATGCCGGGTACCGCAAACCCGAGAAACTCCCGGGCGCCGCGGTTCAGGCGCACCGGCAAGCGCGGTTCAAGAAACAGATAACGGTTGAAAAACACCGCCAGGCCCATGCCGATAATCATCACAAAAATCATCGCTGCCCCACTCCCAAGCGTTTGCAGGCATACCCTGCGCTCATCCCCAACAACCCCGACACCACCACCGCCGACTCCCAGTGCCAGTAGCTGAGCAGCACCGAAAACAGCAGGGCCACTGCCACGCACACCACCGTCGGCACATCACGCACAACCGGGGTGATCAAGGCGATGAAGGTCGCGGCGATGGAGAACTCCAGGCCCAGTTGATCGAGGTTGGGGATGCTCTTGCCGAGCACGATGCCGGCCAGGGTGAACAGGTTCCAGGCCACGTAGAACGTCAGGCCCACGCCCAGGGCATACCAGCGGTTAAAGGTCTGGCGGTCGTATTGGCTGACCAGGGCGAAGAATTCGTCGGTCAGCAAAAAGCCCAGGCTCATGCGCCAGCGCGCCGGCAAGGGCGACAGGGTGCTACGCATATGCATGCCATACAGCAAGTGCTGGGAGGTCAGCAGCAAGGTGGTGAGCAAAATGGCGATCAGGCTCGCGCCGCTCTTGACCATGCCAATCGCCACCAACTGTGCGGCACCGGCAAACACAATGGCCGACAGGCCCTGGCTTTCCAGCGGGGTGAATTGGGCGTCAATCGCCAGGGAACCGGCGAGCAGGCCCCACGGGGCGCACGCCAACGACAGGGGAATAATCGCAATCGCGCCACGGGCGAAGGCGTAATGCGGCAAGGCAGTAGGCATGGACAACAGGCTCATCGACAGACAGTCGGCAAGCATGGCAGCGCCAAACAGGATTGTCTTGAACGATCTTGCAGGCAACACCCCGACGCCAGGAAGGAATGTTGCCTGCCTGATTTATGGCTGCAGGGCCGTGGCGGCCTTGTCGATAAATGCCGCCACTTCGCCTGCCCTTGAGGCCAGCGAGGCGTGACTGGCGTCCAGCGTGAGAATCTCCCGGGGCTTGATGCGCTCGGCCATGCGTACCTGGTTATCGGGGTGAATCATGTGGTCCTGGGTGGACACCTGATACCACGACGGCTTGTTCTTCCAGGCCGGATTGCTCACTTCATCGCCAAAGGTACTGGCCAGGGGCGCCTTCTGCGTAATTCCCAGCACGTCGCCCTCTGACTGCGGCAAGTCCTGGCAGAAGCTCTGATGGAACAACTCGGGCTTGACCCACAGGTAGCCATCGCTGTCCGGCACCAGGTTGGCGGCGGCCTCGGGCAGGTGTTGCTGGGTGATTGCGCCGGGACTTTCCCCCGCATCCGGGGCAAACGCGGCAATAAACACCAGGCCCTGGACGTTGGGCTCGTTGCCTGCCTGGGAAATGACCGAGCCCCCATAGGAATGCCCGACCAACAACACCGGCCCCTTGATCTGGGCCACCATCTTGCGTGTGCGTTCGGCGTCGTCGGCCAATGAAGTCAGGGGAATTTCCACCGCGTGCAAGTCGCGATAGCCCTTTTTCTGCAGTTCGACGATCACTCGGCTCCAATGGGCTGCGCCGCCCCAAAAGCCGTGTACCAGGACAATTGCCGGTTTTTCACTCATTCGATGACTTCCTGTGGATTGAGCATGGGGTCTTGCGGACAGCCGCGACCATGCCCAGTGTCAGCGCAGCCGGCTCGATCGTCACCCCCCAATCGCCGAACGGCTACGTGCCATTATCAGGCCAGCTTGACCGACACCCGCTCTACCGCATCCCGGGCCTCACGCAGTTCATGGGCATCCTGGTTAAGGCGGTGAATGGTGTTGAGCAGGCGCTGACGCAGCACTTCATCGCTGAGTTTTTCGACGGCGCGCATCAAGTCAAAAGCCGCGGTTTCGTTGTTGTCCGCGACAGAATCGAGGGTCTTGCGCAGGTTGCGAGTGGCACGGGTCACACCGTTACTTCCTTTATCACCAATGGCGGGCACTTTAGGACAGTTGTGTTTCATTTTAATTTCAACCACTTGGCACAGAACCTCGGTACCTTGTCACAGGTCAATCAAACGTCGAATCCCCCCCCACAGAGAATGCCTTGATGCTTGCTGCCCTCGCCATCTTCCTGTTCACCATTGTCCTGGTCATCTGGCAACCCAAGGGTCTTGGCGTAGGCTGGAGTGCAACCATGGGCGCGATCCTCGCCCTGGCCTGTGGCGTGATCAGCCTGGCGGATATCCCGGTGGTGTGGCAGATCATCTGGAACGCCACCGGCACCTTCGTCGCCCTGATCATCATCAGCCTGATCCTTGACGAGGCCGGCTTTTTTGCCTGGGCCGCGTTGCATGTGGCGCGCTGGGGACGGGGCCGGGGCCGCCGGCTGTTTGCTTATATGGTGCTGCTGGGGGCGCTGGTCTCGGCGCTGTTCGCCAATGACGGGGCGGCCCTGATCCTCACGCCGATTGTCATGTCGATGCTCCTGGCCCTGCGCTTCTCACCCGCTGCTACCCTGGCCTTCGTGATGGGTGCAGGGTTTATCGCCGACACCGCCAGCCTGCCGCTGGTGGTCTCCAACCTGGTGAATATCGTTTCGGCAGACTATTTCAACATCGGCTTCAACCAGTACGCAGCGGTGATGGTGCCGGTCAACCTGGTCAGCGTCGCCGCGACCCTGGCGGTGCTGCTGTGGTTCTTCCGGCGCGATATCCCGCACAGTTATGACCCCGCCGACCTGCCCGAGCCGGCCAGCGCGATTCATGACCCGGCAACCTTCCACGCCGCCTGGTGGGTGCTGGGCATCCTGCTGGTCGGCTGCTTTGCCCTCGAGCCCCTGGGCATTCCCATCAGTGCCATCTCGGCCGCCTGCGCCCTGCTCCTGCTGGTGATCGCCGCCAAAGGCCACAAGATCTCCACGCGCAAGGTACTCAAGGAAGCGCCCTGGCAGATCGTGATTTTTTCCCTGGGCATGTACCTGGTGGTGTACGGCCTGCGCAATGCCGGGCTGACCACGTACCTGGCCACCTGGCTCGACGCCTTCGCCAATTACGGCGTGTGGGGCGCCGCCCTGGGCACCGGCTTGCTGACGGCGCTGCTGTCTTCGGTGATGAACAACCTGCCGACGGTGCTGATCGGCGCGCTGTCGATCGAGACCAGCCATGCCGTGGGCGTGGTCAAGGAGGCAATGATCTACGCCAATGTGATCGGCAGCGACCTGGGGCCTAAAATCACGCCCATTGGGAGCCTGGCAACCTTGCTCTGGCTGCATATCCTGGCGCGCAAGGGCATCCGGATCACCTGGGGCTATTACTTCAAGGTCGGCATCGTGCTGACGCTGCCGGTGCTGCTGGCCACCCTGGCCGCGCTGGCCCTGCGCCTGAGTATCTAAACAGGTATGCTTTGCCGCACCCGCCGCCACTGAGCCCACCCCATGAGTTCCCCGCACCACGCCTGGCTGGGCCATTACGAAATCAGCAGCACCACCTGCAGCGGCCTGACGTTTGCCCGCCATAGCCACGACGAATGCGTGATTGGCGTCAACCTGGTGGGCGCCGAACAGGTGTGGCTGGACCGCCGCACTTTCGAGGCAGGGCCCGGCAGTATCACCCTGTACAACCCTGGCCAGATCCAGGGCGGCGGTGCGGCCGAGGGGGCGCCCTGGCACTTTGTCAGCCTGTACGCCGGTGCCGATTGCCTGGCCGACGACCTGGGGCTGGCGCACCTGGAGTTTGATCGCGCGCTGTGTTTTGCCCCTGCCCTGGCGGCGCAACTGGCGCACGCCGCCAAGGGCGCGCTGAGCGCCGACCCGCTGCTGCGGGGGCTGAACGAAGATGCCCTGGTGGTGCTGCTGGGCGAGGTGGTCAAGCTCAGTGGTGTGCGCCTGCCGGATGGCGCCAGCGCCGGGTCACGGCTCGTCGCCCAGGCCCAGGAGTTACTCGCCGCGCAGTTGCATCAGGGTGTGGCACTGGACGCCCTGGGTGACGAGTTGGGCCTGTCGAAATTCCACGTATTGCGCACCTTCCAGAAAGAAACCGGCCTGAGCCCCCGCCAGTGGGCCATGCAACTGCGTACCCGCCGCGCGAAAGGCTTACTGCGCAGCGGCCTGAGCGCCGCCGAGGTTGCCCATGACCTGGGCTTTGCCGACCAGAGCCATCTCAACCGGCACTTCCGTGCGGCGTACGGAATTACCCCTGGCCGCTATCAGAGCGCAATCTGGTCCAAGACCCCTGCGTGCCCCCAGCCTCAGACTGACCTGTAGGAGCCGGCTTGCCGGCGATGGCATTTATGGGGATGGCGATGTTGACGATCTTTTTTTGCGCACTGGTATTCGGCTTTGTGTTTTGCCTGTCCCCTGGCGCGGTGCTGGCGGAAACCCTGCGCCGCGGCCTGTTGCATGGGTTCACCCCAGCGTTGCTGGTGCAAATAGGCTCGCTGGTAGGCGATGCGACCTGGGCGGTATTCGGCCTGACCGGCATGGCCCTGCTGATCCAGCACGAAGCGGTACGTGTGCCGCTGACCGCCGTTTGCGCGCTGTACCTGGCCTGGCTCGGCCTGCGCAGCCTGCAAGATGCCTGGCAGTTGCCGCAACCCGACAGCGCACCCCCCAGCACCGGGCGCAATGCGCTGATGGTGGGGGCCGCCATCTCGTTGGCCAACCCCAAGAACATCGTGTATTGGGGCGCCCTGGGCAGTGCCTTGTCAGGCATCGTCGGCGCCACGCCGAGTCATGGCCAGACCCTGGTGTTCTTCGCCGGTTTTATGCTGGCCTCGATCCTGTCGTGTTTTTTGATTGCAGGCTTGGTCAATGTCTTGCGAAAGAACGCCTCGGCAACTTGGCAGCGAGTCAGTCATGGTGCCTGCGGCTTAGTACTGATTTATCTCGCATTATTGGCCGCATATAGTCTATGAACTTATATAGCCAATCAGGCCAATCTGAATAAAGTCTGAACGAACAACAAACAAGTTCATTACAGATTGACATCCCCTGCCTGCCTGAGTAAATTGCCCGTGCCTGCAACTAGGGCCTTTTTTTCAACCTCACAAAAGAAGCCAATGGACACAGTATCTAGTCGCTGTCCGCTCCCCGTGAATACAGGGGTCGGGCGCCAAACCCAGAGTAATGACGGGACTCGCCTTCCAGGCCGGGTAAGCTGCGCTAGAGCTTGATGCTCCAACGTAACTGCCTTGAGCCGGCGCAGTCCGGTCCCGAGGTGTGTTATGAATTTCCAGACCCTTGTTCTACCTGATGTACGCACGCTGGCCTCAGCCCTGCGTGCCAAGCTGTGCCGTGCTTCCATGGGCGTTGCCCCGGTGCGCCTGGCCTTGGCTTCCCCCTCCCCGCGTATCAATGTGCAACACCTGCAGGCGCACTGGCGCCTGTGCCCCACCACCGGCCATCTGGTCCAGCATTGGGACCATGCCGACCCTCAAGATCCGCAGAGACGGAACGTTTCCAGCCGGCTTGCCCAAGTGCGCCTGAGCCTGAGCGCGCGCGCGGCATAAGCCGACTGGAAACAGCAACTTCCTGATTATTGGTCAATTAATTAACTGGCGTTCCTTGCGAACTAAGCCAGCCGTAGTTTTCTGCGCGCCCGTTAATTAACTCGCCTCGTTAAAGTTATTAGACCCGATCGCAAAAACTGCGACTCGGCGTGCCTGTGTTCGCCTGCCTGACGGCAAGTAACGGGTATGTCGACAGGAGTAAAAATCATGAGCGCCGTAAAAACCACGCAACTTGCAAACAAAAACAGCACCGCCCACGACAGCAAACTGTCGATGCGTGCCGCCCGCGAAGCGCAAAACGGCCTGGCAGCGACCCTGGCCAATGTCCGGGCGACCAAGGACGGCCTGACCGAACTGGATGCCAGCGCCCGCCTGCAACGCGAAGGCTATAACGAGGTGGCCCACGACAAGCCGCCCCACGCGGTGGTGCAGTTCCTCCAGGCCCTGAACAACCCGTTTATCTACGTACTGCTGACCCTCGCGGTGATCAGCTTTGTCACCGACTACTGGCTGCCGCTGCGCGCCGGTGAAGAAGTGGACCTGACCAAGGTCATTATCATCATGACCATGGTCGCCCTGAGCAGCCTGCTGCGCTTCTGGCAGGAACACCGCTCGGCAAAATCCGCCGAAGCCCTCAAGGCCATGGTACGCACCACCGCCAGCGTGCTGCGCCGCGAGCAGGTCGGCGCCAAGCCCACCCTGCGTGAAGTGCCGATGCGTGAACTGGTGGCCGGCGATATCGTGCAACTGTCGGCCGGCGACATGATCCCGGCCGACATCCGCCTGATCGAGTCCCGCGACCTGTTTATCAGCCAGGCCGTGCTGACCGGCGAAGCCTTGCCGGTAGAAAAGTACGACACCCTGGGCGACGTCACACAAAAATCCGCCACGCTTCAAGCGCCAGACCAGAGCAACCTGCTGGACCTGCCCAACATCTGCTTCATGGGTACCAACGTGGTCAGCGGCCGCGCCCGGGCGGTGGTCGTGGCGACCGGGCCGCGTACCTATTTCGGTTCGCTGGCCAAGGCCATCGTCGGTTCCCGGGTGCAAACCGCCTTTGACCGTGGGGTGAACAGCGTCAGCTGGCTGCTGATCCGCTTCATGCTGGTGATGGTGCCCATCGTGTTTTTCCTCAACGGCTTTACCAAGGGCGATTGGGGCGACGCGTTCCTGTTTGCCCTGGCGGTGGCCGTGGGGCTGACCCCGGAAATGCTGCCGATGATCGTCAGCGCCAACCTGGCCAAGGGTGCGAATGCCATGGCCAAGCGCAAAGTGGTGGTCAAGCGCCTCAACGCGATCCAGAACTTCGGTTCGATGGACGTGCTGTGCACCGACAAGACCGGCACCCTGACCCAGGACAAAATCATCCTCGAGCACCACGTCAACGCCTTCGGCCAGCGGGACGACCAGGTGCTGTCCCTGGCCTGGCTCAACAGCCATCACCAAAGCGGCATGAAGAACCTGATGGACCAGGCGGTGCTCGCGTTCTCCCAGCACAACCCCAAGTTCCAGGTGCCGTTTGCCTACAGCAAGGTCGATGAACTGCCCTTCGACTTTGTGCGCCGGCGCCTGTCGATTGTGGTCAAGGACAGCCACGGCGATCACCTGCTGGTGTGCAAGGGCGCCGTGGAAGAAATGCTCGGCATTGCCACCCATGTGATGGAAGGCGCTAGCGCCGTGGCCCTGGACGAGGGTCGTCGCCAGGAATTGCTGCGCACCGCCAACGAGTTCAACGAGGACGGTTTCCGCGTGCTGGTGGTGGCCACCCGCAATATTCCCAAGGCCCTGGCGCGCCAGCAGTACACTCCCGCCGATGAACGCAACCTGGTGATCCACGGTTTCCTGACCTTCCTCGATCCACCGAAGGAAACCGCCGGCCCGGCGATTGCCGCGCTGCAAGAGATCGGGGTCGCGGTCAAAGTGCTGACCGGCGATAACGCCGTGGTCACCCGCACCATCTGCCGCCAGGTCGGCCTGGAACCCGGCGAGCCACTGCTGGGTGTGGACATCGAAGCCATGGACGATGCCACCCTCAAGCAGCAGGTCGAACAACGCACGGTGTTCGCCAAGCTGACCCCGCTGCAAAAGTCCCGGGTGCTCAAGGCCTTGCAGTCCAATGGTCACACCGTGGGCTTCCTCGGCGACGGCATCAACGATGCACCCGCCCTGCGCGATGCCGACGTCGGCATCTCGGTGGACAGCGCGACCGATATTGCCAAGGAATCGGCCGACATCATCCTCCTGGAAAAGAGCCTGATGGTCCTCGAAGAAGGTGTGCTTAAAGGCCGCGAGACCTTCGGCAATATCATGAAGTACCTGAACATGACGGCCAGCTCCAACTTCGGCAACGTGTTCTCGGTGCTGGTGGCCAGTGCGTTCATTCCTTTCATGCCGATGCTGGCGATCCACCTGCTCCTGCAAAACCTGATGTACGACATCTCCCAACTGGCCCTGCCGTGGGACAAGATGGACAAGGAATACCTGGCCAAGCCACGCAAGTGGGACGCGCAGAACATCGGGCGCTTCATGATCTGGATCGGGCCGACCTCGTCGATCTTCGACATCACCACCTTTGCCCTGATGTGGTACGTGTTCTCGGCCAATAGTGTGGAAATGCAGACCCTGTTCCAGTCCGGTTGGTTCGTTGAAGGGCTGCTCTCCCAGACCCTGGTGGTGCACATGCTGCGCACCCGCAAGATCCCGTTCTTCCAGAGCACCGCCGCCTGGCCGGTGTTGCTGATGACCAGCCTGGTCATCGCCCTGGGGATCTATGTGCCCTTCTCGCCCCTGGGCACGATCGTGGGTCTGCAACCGTTGCCGTGGGCGTACTTCCCTTGGCTGGTCGGCACCTTGCTCGCCTACTGCTGCGTGGCACAACTGATGAAGACGATCTACATCCGCCGCTTCAAGCAGTGGTACTGAGCCGGAGCATAATCCCATGCACAAACACACCTTCCTGGCTGCCTTCGAGTGGCTGCCGGCGTCGCGGCAACGAGCGCTGCGCCGCAACCTGGTCTTTATCGGCGCGACCCTGGCCGTTGGCCTGGTGTCCAAGGCGTTCGCCGCAGGCGGTTCCTACGTGGTCGATGATGGCGCCATCAACGCCCCCGGCGAATGCAATATCGACGCCGGCTACGCCCGTTCAACACAGCGCACCACGCTCTCTACAGCCTGTACGTCGAGGGCGTTGCCCAGCTTGCAATGGGGCGCGGCCCTCGAGGATGACCCTGAGCAGACCCAACTCAGCCCGCAACTCAAGGGGTCATTGTGGGCCTGGCAGGATGCGGGCGTGGAGATCGCCTGGGCGGCGGCGGCGCATATCGCGCTGGATCGCCGGCATCCGTTCGACGGCGCCGACCTGGGCCTGCCGCTGACCTGGCAAGCGTTCGAGACACTGAGCTTGAACCTCAATGCCGGCTGGGCCCATGCCTATGACAATGGCGAACAAAACCACCGACTGACCTGGGGCACAGGCCTGGAATACCGCTTGGCGGACTCATTGACGCTATTGGCAGAACGCTATGGCCAGCAAGGCGGCGACCAGGCCTGGCAAGCCGGGCCGCGAGTGCATCTGGGTCAGCAAGTGGATGTAGACCTGGTGGTCGGGCACAACCTGACCGGGGATCGCGACCGCTGGCTGACGACGGGGGCTACCCTGCGGTTCTGAAACATGGGAGGGAAATCAATGTAGGAGCTGTCTCGCCCAGCGAGGCTGCGATAGCGGCGGCATGGCTGGCATTGATGTTGGCTGAGCCACCGCTATCGCAGCCTCGCTAAAGCTCGACAGCTCCTACAGGGTTCATCGGGGTTTGCGGGATCTGCGGACCCTTGACGCTGGCGGCCTACAGCGACCACGCCATGCCAGCCGAGCAAAAATAATGTAGGAGCTGTCGAGCCCCGGCGAGGCTGCGATGGCGGCGGTATGGCTGGCATTGATGTTGGCTGAGCCACCGCTATCGCAGCCTCGCTGGGGCTCGACAGCTCCTACAGGGTTCATCGGGATTTGCGGGATCTGCGGATCCTTGACGCTGGCGGCCTACAGCGAACACGTCATGCCTGCTGGGCAAAAATAATGTAGGAGCTGTCGAGCCCCAGCGAGGCTGCGATGGCGGCGGTATGGCTGGCATTGATGTTGGCTGAGCCACCGCTATCGCAGCCTCGCCGGGGCTCGACAGCTCCTACAGGGTTCATCGGGGTTTGCGGGATCTGCGGACCCTTGACGCTGGCGGCCTACAGCGAACACGTCATGCCAGCCGGGCAAAAATAATGTAGGAGCTGTCGAGCCCCGGCGAGGCGGCGATGGCGGCGGCATGGCTGGCATTGATGTTGGCTGGGCCACCGCTATCGCCGCCTCGCTAAAGCTCGACAGCTCCTACAGGGTTCATCGGGGTTTGCGGGATCTGCGGAGCCTTGACGCTGGCGACCTACAGCGAACACGTCATGCCAACCGAGCAAAAATAATGTAGGAGCTGTCGAGCCCCAGCGAGGCTGCGATGGCGGCGGCATGGCTGGCATTGATGTTGGCTGGGCCACCGCTTTCGCAGCCTCGCTAAAGCTCGACAGCTCCCACAGGGTTCATGCTGCACTCAAAATCTACAACCGGGCAGATCCATGGGGGAGCTTGCCTGCGACAGCGGTCTACCAGCCGGCAAAAATGGTAACTGCACCACCGTCATCGCGGGCAAGCCAACGCCTACACTGCCTGGGCTATCGCGCTATAACGGCAAAGGCTCCCGCGAGCGCAGTAACATGCCCTGCGCCGGCACTCGCGCATGCCATTTCACCACGCCCTGCGCTTCGACACGGTACTGGCTGCGAAACCGCTGGCCATCCAGGTCGATGTCCAGTTGCAGCAGGAAGTGGTCACCATTGAGCTGCAGACCTTCGCTCAAACGCTCAAACATCGCGTCATCCATCGCCCCCAGCGCCTGGCGCAGTTCGCCTGCATCGCGATAGCCCCCCGCCGGGCGGGCGCTGACCAGGCGGGTCAGCACCGAACGCGACACTTCGCCCTCGTACAACGCATCCAGCAGCGGCAGCATTTCCAGGTTCAGCGCATTGGCGTTCAGGCGCCAGCCGGCGGTCTCGTCCAGGCTGCATAGCTGCGGGTAGCGCAACGCCCGCAGTGGGTCGGGCAGCGCCAGCAGGTTCAGCTCGCTGATATCGCGCATGCGTTGATTGGCCGCCAAGCGCGGTGGCGACTGGCGCAGGTATTCGTTGCTTTCGGCACCTTGCAGGCGGGTCTGCTGGTCGGCGTCGAGCCAGTCGGCCAGGGTCTGGGCCAGGCGTTCGGCGGCCATGTCCGCTCCCAGCAAATGCACCAACTGACGCTGGGCACGCTCGGCTTCAGGGCCGATCAGCGCGTTGACGTTGAAGCAGGTGTGCAGGTCGCGAATCTGAATGCTCGCCTTGCCCCCCTTGAAGTCATAAGCCAGCGGCTGCCCGCGCATGGCCTGCCAGAACAACGGGCTGGCGCGCCACAACGGGTCTTGCAGGGCCTGCTCGGTAAAGGCCAGCGCCGCCCGCTCGATCGCCCGCGCCTGCACGCGCTGCTGCACCAGACGCACGCTGTCGACCTGCTGGCGCCCCTGCTCGACCATCCAGGCCATGCCGCCCGCCAGCATCGCCAGGGCCACCAGCACCATCAACAACGCCGCCCCCTGCTGCCGATTTCTGTCCATTGCCCAGCCACCTTTTATGTAGATCCTGGCGACAGTCAACACAGTGGATGTTTCAACCAGGTGGCAGGCTCATACAATTCCCGCAAAAACGTCACCGCGCCGTCATAAAGCCTCGGCAAACTGCGCCTTCATATTTCAAATCAATGGCTTGGAGTGGCGTTATGGGTAGTATAGGGATTTGGCAACTGGTCATCGTGCTGCTGATCGTGGTGATGCTGTTCGGCACCCGGCGCCTCAAGGGCCTGGGCAGTGATGTGGGTGAGGCCATCAAGGGCTTTCGCTCCTCCATGGGCAACGAGCCCGGCGCCCAGGCGGCGCAAAAGACCAGCCTTGAGGTGCAAGGCGAACCTCAGCGACCTGCAGACAGCAAACACTGATGTTCGATATCGGGTTTAGCGAACTGCTGCTGGTGGGCCTGGTGGCCCTGCTGGTGCTGGGCCCCGAACGCCTGCCGATTGCCGCGCGCAATGCCGGGCTGTGGCTGGGCCGGGCCAAGCGGGCGATGAATACGCTCAAGGCCCAGGTCACCCAGGAACTGGACCACGAGCACCTGTTGCAAAGCATCGACCAGCAACCCTTGCGGCAACTGGAGCAGCAACTGCGCGACGGTATCCGCCTGGAGTCCCCGCCGCCGCCAGCCACCACCACCTCCCCAGGACAACCTGCCCCATGAGCGACCTGCCCTTGCCTGCCCCGCGCCTGTCGGTGACCGGCCACCTGACCCGGCTGCGCTCGTGCCTGGTGCGCTGCGTCCTGGCGATCCTCCTGGTGTTTTGCGCGTTGTTCCCCTTTGCGCAGCAGCTCTACAGTTTCGTCTCGCAGCCGTTGCGCGATTTCCTGCCCAGCGGCGCAACCATGATTGCCACCGGGGTGACCTCGCCGTTTCTGGCGCCGCTCAAGCTGACCATGATGATCGCCCTGTTCATCAGCATGCCGCTGTTGCTGCACCAGGCCTGGGGCATGATCGCGCCAGCGGTGTACCGCCAGGAACGCCGCACCGCCGCCTGGCTGCTGGCCGCCAGCGTAGTGCTGTTTTACGCGGGCATGGCGTTTGCGTTTTTCCTGGTGTTCCCGATGATGTTCGGTTTTTTTACCAGCGTGACCCCGGACGGCGTGGCGATGATGACCGATATCGCCCTGTACCTGGACTTCATCCTCGCGCTGTTGCTGGCGTTCGGCTTGGCCTTTGAAATCCCGGTGGCCACCTTCTTGGTGATCTGGGCCGGGATTACCGATGTCCAGACCCTGCAAAAGAGCCGGCCCTATGTGATCGTCGGCTGCTTTGTGGTGGGCATGCTGCTGACCCCGCCCGATGTGTTTTCGCAAACCATGCTGGCGGTGCCGATGTGGATTCTGTTCGAGCTGGGGCTGCTGGCCAGCCGGTCGGTGAGCAAGCCGCGCACCGAGGTGACGTAGGGGCCTCACGGCGCATGGGAGCGCCGCACCAATGAGGCGCTACGCCATGATCACAACGGTAGCGGACGGTCCTGGATCACCCGTTTCATCACCAGGGTCGAAGTCAGGCGCTGCACGTTGGGCAGTGTCGACAGGCTCTCATCGTAGAGCCGTTGAAAGGCCGGCAGATCCTGGGTGATCACATGCAGCAGGTAATCCGGCTCGCCGAACAGGCGCTGGGCATCCACTACCTGGGCAATTTCCAGCAGCGCCGCTTCAAAGGCCGCCACTGCGGGCCGGTCGCCTTCGCGCAGGGTGACAAAGACTATTGCCGAGAAGTTCAGGCCGACTGCGCCGGGGTCCAGCAAGGCGCGGTAGCCGAGCAGCACCCCGGACTCCTCCAGGGCCTTGACCCGTCGATGGCACGGGGAAAGGCTCAGCCCCACACGGTCGGCAAGCTCGGTGACCGACAGGCGCCCGTCTTTTTGCAGCTCGCAGAGAATCTTTCGATCAATTCGGTCCACTTAGAAGATTCTCCCAATTCAAGGCCTTGTGCCAGGTATCTTTGAAAGCAAATTCTAACTGCATTTCATTATTCTTCCTGCACATTCCTACAGGGAGAACGAAACAATGACGTGGACCGCTGTGCTTGCCTTTTGGGCAGTGTCGATTCTGTTTGTGCTGACGCCCGGCGCCGATTGGGCCTACGCGATTGCGGCGGGCTTGAAGGGGCGCAGGGTCATCCCCGCAGTGGCTGGGCTGCTGTGCGGCCACTTACTTGCCACCCTGGTCGTGGCGGGCGGCGTGGGTAGCCTGGTGACCCGTCACCCTGCTGCGCTGTCAGTGCTGACGGTTGCCGGGGCCGGCTACTTGCTGTGGCTCGGCATCAATATGCTGGCCCACCCTGCCACACCCCATGCGCACGCCAGCCGGGAGGCCAATAGCTGGCAGCGCTGGATGCTCAAGGGGTTGTGCATCAGTGGGCTGAACCCCAAGGTTTTCCTGCTGTTCCTCGCGCTGTTGCCCCAGTTCACCGAGCCTGGCGCCACCTGGCCGGTGTCGCTGCAGATGGTGCTGCTAGGGCTGATTCATACCCTCAGCTGTGCGGTGGTCTACCTGCTAGTGGGGTTTGGCGCGCAGGCCGTGTTGCAGGCACGTCCGGTTACCGCGCGCTATGTCAGCGGCGTTTCGGGCGCGGCAATGATCGTGATTGCCGGGGTGCTGCTCGGCGAAGAACTCCTCGGTTGAGCGCGGTCAGTAGTTGCCGGCCACTGACAATGCTCGCCCCAAAACTGGCATCCGCCTCGAACATACTCACTGTGGTTTTGCACCACAAACCTTGCCGATCGAAGCGCCCTGCCCCGTGCTTGCAACGAAGAATAAACAAAATGTTGACTTAGTAAGGCGCCAAGATAAACTGCGCCTTATGAATATTTTAGAGAACAAACACCACATCATGCTGCGCGAGCTTGACGGGGTGCCAGCCGAGGTCAGGGACAGCGTCAAGCTGTGCTTCGAGCTGCTGTCGGCTGCGGCCGCGATCAATCGTGTGTGTGCCATCCGCCTGGCCCGCTACAACCTGTCGGAGGGCCGCTTCGTCATCATGCTCACCCTCAAGAGCGCCGGCGGGAAACTGTCGCCACTGGAATTGGCGACGCGCCTGTCGATCACCACCGGCACCGTGACCGGCTTGCTCGATGGCCTGCAGGGCGACGGCTTTATCAAGCGCAAGACCGACCCTACCGACCGGCGCAAGCTGATCATCAGCCTGACCGCCGACGGTAAGCGCGTGGTCGATGAGGTGTTTGCCGAACACACCGATTGGATCAGCGGCATCATCCAGGGCTTGAGCCTTGAACAGCGCCAGGCGTTGTCCGAGTCGATCTATTGCATCTCGGCCAGCCACGCGCTGTCCCAGCAACTACCGGATGGGCATTAGGCCCGGGCGTCAATTGCTTCAATCGCGGTAGTCACACAAGGAGGTGTTTGATGCTGCACAGTCAACGAGTGATGACCAATTTCGGCAGGAAGCCACGCATTCACAGTGGCGTCGATGTCATCCGCCACAGCATGGTTTCCCTGGAGCGCTACATTCCCCCGGCGCTGTATCGGCGCCTGTTTATCCAGCGTATCGCCCGCCATCCCCTGGCCATCGAAGGCTTTGAGTTTCGCCCGGTGCAAAGCCTGTTCGAACTCGAAGAGGCGTTGCGCCTGGTCAACGACAGCTATGCGCGGCGCGGTATCTCTACGGTGTGCCGGGCCGGCATGCGCTTTTGCGCGTTTCATCTGCTGCCCAGCACTACCACCTTCGTGGCGATCAAGGACCGACAGATCGTCGGCACGGTGTCGTTGATCGAAGACTCCATGCTCGGCCTGCCCCTGGAAGAGGTGCATGGCAATGAGGTGGTGCTGCAACGCCTGGCGGGCGGGCGGCTGGCCGAGGTCGGCACCCTGGCCGTGGCCGCCGGGTATCGCGGCAAGGGTGTGCCGTTGATGCTCTACAACGCGATGTTTCGCTGGGCCATGCATTTTCGCGGGGTGCAGCGGCTGCTGATCGCCGTGCACCCACGGGCGGGGGCGTTTTATCGCAATGTGCTGTTCTTCTCGCCCATGGGCCGGGTGCAGCCCTACACCAAGCTCAACAACGCCTTGTCGCTGCCCCTGTCGCTGGACCTGGGCGATGCGCCGGCGATATTCCAGCAGGCCTATCAGCGTCCCTCCCTGGGGTTTGCCGTGGAAGGCCAGCGCACGCACTTCTTCGATTTTTTCTGCCGCAGCGACTACGCCCACATCCGCCTGCCCGCCACCGGCAGCGTACGCCACTGGGACGCGCACGAAGTGCTGACCCATATGGCCCGCTGCGGCGTGCATGGCCGCAACCTGTCGCCACGGATCCAGCGGGCGCTGGCCCTGGCGTAAGCACGTTCAAACGTCATTTCATGGAGGAAGCAGTATGGACAGCGGATTGCTGCGCGCGATATTCAGAGAAATAACGATCAAGCAGCCCTTCGAGCGTATACCCGAGCCTGCGTTGGTCATGGAACAGCAGCAGAGTGTGGCGTCCTACGCCGACAGCGCCGCCCAGGGCCAGGCCTTGTCCGGCACCCACCTTTATCACTGTGCGCAGATGTGCGCGCTGATCAAGCCCGGCGACGTGGTGCTGGACATCGGCTGCGGCCCGGCGGCCCTGTTGCTGCAAGTGGCACGGCTCAACCCACGGGCCGAATTCATCGGCATGGACCTGTCGCAGAATATGCTGGAGGTGGCCCGTGAAGCGTGCCACCAGCAAGGCATCGACAACGTCCAGCTGATTGCAGATGACATGACCCGGCTCGCCACGATCGCTGACCGCAGCGTGGATGTGGTGATCTCGTCGATGGCCCTGCATCACCTGGAAAACCTCGGCCAGTTGGAAGGCACTTTTCGCAATATCTCCCGGGTGCTGCGCAATGACCGGGCGATCTACCTGAATGACTTCGGGCGCCTGAAAACCATCGAGTCCGTCGACTACTTTGTCGAGCGCGCCAGCGACGGCGCAGACGCCGAAACCCTGCTGGACTACCGCAATTCGCTGCTGGCCGCGTTCTCCCTGGAGGAATTCCAGACCCTGGCCGCCAGCTACCTGGGCCCTTGCGCCAAGGTCTACAGCACCGCGTTCAGCCCGTTGATGATGGTGATCCGCACGCCCAAGCGCCGTTGCGTCAGGGTGCTCAAACCCGAGTTCCGCCGCCGCTACAGTGCGCTGCCCGCCAGTCGCCAGGCGGATGTGAACCAGCTGCGCCTGTTCCTGCGCCTCGGAGGCTTGGCCAGTGCCTTTTGAATCCGCCCACCTGACGCTCGCCCAGCAGCAGTGGCGCGAGGTGCTCGGTGACGCGGGGGTGCGCGTCGACGCGGCAAGCATCGAGCGCTTCCAGCAAGACACCATGTGCTCCGCCGCGTATGCCAGGGTGGTGATTGCGCCACGCTGCACCGAGCAAGTTTCGGCGTGCATGGCGATCGCCCGGCGCTATGGAGTTGCCGTGCACCCGATCAGCACCGGGCACAACTGGGGCTACGGCACCGCTTCGACCACCGACGCCCGCTGCGTGCTGATGGACTTGAGCGCAATGAACCGGATTCTGGCGTTCGATGAGGCGCTGTCGGTGGTGACCCTGGAGCCTGGGGTGACCCAGGGCGACCTCGCTCGCTACCTGCAGGAGCACAACCTGCCCTGGATGACGCCAGTCACCGGCGCCGGCCCGACCTGCAGCGTGCTCGGCAATGCCCTTGAGCGTGGCTTCGGCATCACCCCCCATACCGACCATTTCCAGGCGGTACTGGGCCTTGAAGCGGTGCTGGCAGACGGAACCTTGTACCGCTCGCCCATGGCCCTGGGAGGCAGCGCGCCCTGTTTCAAATGGGGTGTGGGGCCGTACCTCGACGGCCTGTTCAGCCAGAGCGGGCTGGGCGTGGTGACGCAAATGTCGATTGCCCTGGTGCGCAAGCCCGAGGTTATCCAGCCGTTTTACTTCTGGGTGGATGAAGAACAAGGGCTGGAAGCAGCCCTGGCGGGTATCAAGCGCATGCTTGACCTGGCCCCCGGGCAGATCGGCGGCATCAACCTGATGAACCGTACGCGGCTGCTGACCATGGCCAGTGAAGACACCCAGGTGGTGGGCATGAGCGAAGAACAGCAACGGGCCGCCGCCGATGCCCTGGGCCTGCCCGCGTGGATGGGCGTGGGTTCGATCTATTGCCAGAAGGCGCAGCACGCCTCGCTCAAACGCATGATCAGCATTGAGCTTGAGCCCTTCGCCAGCAAATCGCTGTTCAAGACCCGGGGCCAATTGACTGCGGCACGGCGCCTGCTGGGGTATCTGCCCGGTGGCTGGTCCCGGCGCTGGCAACTGACCCTGGGCAAAATGCTGCAAGGCATCGACCTGATGGAAGGCCAGCCCAGCGAAGTGGCCTTGCCGCTGGCCTACACCGCCGGCGCCAAGCCGCTGCCGGATGCGCCGCTGAACCCGGCACGGGATAACTGCGGGCTGATCTGGTACGCGCCGATCCTGCCGCTCAAGACCCAGGAAGTCGCCGACTTTGTGCGCACCCTGCACCGCCGGTGCCGCCAACAGCAAATGCCTTGCCCGGTGACGCTGACCAGCCTGTCGAGCCGTGCCATTGACTGCACCGTGCCGCTGCTGTTCGACCGCACGCACGCCCAGGCCTCGGCCCGTGCCCACGAGTGCTATCGCCAGCTGTTTGCCGAAGGCAAGGCGCTGGGTGTGTTGCCGTATCGCGTGCCCGCCAGCTTCATGCACCTGTTGACTGACTCCCAGGGGCCCGCCTGGCAACTTGGGGCGCGGATCAAGGCGGCACTGGATCCCGACAACCTGCTTTCCCCGGGGCGCTATTGCGCCGCCAGCCCAACACCTGAACAGCCCACGACCGCGTCGGTGGTATCGATATGAGTGAAGAACGCAAAGACCTGATTGACCAGGGCCGCCTGGCCACGCGCAACCTGGGCGAATGCCTGGCCGTTGACCAGGTGGCGCTGGCGCGCGCCATTGCCCCGCAGTTGGAGCCTACCCTGGCCCAAACACTGCTCGGCGCAGCCCAGGCCAGCCAGGCGCTGGGCATTTCCAAGAAAGTCGCCGGCCTGGGCCTGGCGCTGGGGCAGTGGCTGGAAAGCACCGCCCTGCCCTTGCGCGAGCAGACCTGGCGCCTGCTGCTGGAGCATCCTTCGGACACCGTGCGCAGTTGGGCGGCCTTCGCCAACGCTTATTGCGAACGCCACAGCGAGCTGGAACAGGCCTTGCTGAGCCAGTTCCAGTTCGCCACCGACCCGCACTTTGGGGTGCGCGAATGGGCCTGGATTGCCTTGCGACCGCTGCTGGCCCAGGACCTGGCGGCGGCGCTGGTGCTACTACGCGGCCATGCCCGTAGCGACGACCCGCTGATCCGCCGTTTCTGCGTGGAAATCCTGCGCCCGCGCGGGGTTTGGTGCGAACACATCGCCCAACTCAAGAGCGAGCCGCAAATCGCCGAGCCACTGCTGATTGCCATGCTCGATGAAACCGACAAATACGCCCAGGACTCGGTGGCCAACTGGATCAACGACGCCAGCAAGACCCGCCCGGACTGGGTGCGGGATTTGTTCGAGCGCTACCCACCCAGCGGCAAAGCCGCCAGCAGGATTTTTACCCGGGCTACCCGCAGCCTCTCTCAATAGCCGTGAACAGGAGTCACCCATGTCGCTCAAGGAAAAGCTACAAACCGTCAAGGACCAGATGGCCCAGCTGCCTGCCGAGGTCCTGCACAAGTTCCAGGCGTCGCTGCAAACGCTGCTCGACAGCCATCTGGACGACAAGGCCCTGAAGGCCAACGACAAGGCGCCCCTGGCGGTGCTCAAGGATGCTGATGAGCAGGATGTGGACCTCAATCAACTGCTGAAAAAAGGCCCGCTGGTGCTGGTGTTCTACCGAGGCCTGTGGTGCCCCTTCTGCGGGCAGGCGTTGACGGCCTACCAGCAAATGGTCGCGGACCTGGCGGCCTCGGGCGCCACCCTGGTGGCGGTGTCGGCGCAGACCCCGCAGTTCTCGCGCAAGACCCGTGAAGCCCTCGGCCTCGACTACCTGTTGCTCAGCGATGCCGACAACCAGTTGGCGCGCCAGTACGGCATCGTGTTCAAGCTCGAAGACGAGCTGGATGAGGTCTACCGCTCCCTGGGCGCCGACCTCAAGCTGTTCAACGGCTCCGACGCCCTGACCCTGCCGATGGCCAGCGCCTTTGTGATCGGCCAGGACGGGCTGATCCGCGCCGCCTTCGTCAACGTGGACTACTCGCAACGGGTAGAGCCACAGGTATTGATCACGGCCGCCAGCCGCGCATAACCGGCAACGCTCGCCGAAGGCACCCACGCCTTCGGCGACACCACTTGTTCAGGGACTGACGACATGAAACGAATCGCAATCATGGGGGCCGGCGTCGCCGGTCACCTGGCCGCGCTGTACTTCAAGAAAAGGCTACCGGGTGTCGAAGTCATCCTGATCGGGCGCCCGGACCGCAAGCGCCCGATCGTCGGCGAGTCCACGGTCGAGTTGACCACCCACTTCTTCAAGGGCCTGGGGCTGGGGCGCCTGCTGGAAGAAAAGCACTACCACAAGTACGGCCTGACCTATTACCTGAAGCTGCGCAACAACCCCGAGTGCCGCAACTACGTGGTCCACGAGGCACCCGGCGTGATCCGCATGCCGGCCTACAACCTCAACCGCTTCAGTTTCGACAAGGACCTGCGCCAGATCGTCGGCGAGCATCAAGTAGACATGATCGAGGCCGACGTCACCGCCGTCGACCTCAACGCCGGCGAGCACGCCACCCATCTGCTGACCCTGCGCAGCGCCGCCGACGAGCAACAGCAACTGACCGCCGACTGGGTGGTGGACGCCACCGGCCGCAATCGCTTCATGGCAAAAAAGCTCAAGCTGCACAAAGAGGCGACCTACCAGCGCAGTACCTTCTGGCTCAGGCTCAAGGACTTCGACCGCAGCATCTTGTCCAGCATCACCGCGCACAAGGACAAGCATCACTGTTACGACCCGTACTACGTGACTCACCATTTCTACGGCAAGGGCTACTGGATCTGGATGATCCCGATGCGCAGCGATGATGGCAACGAGATGATCAGCATCGGTATCACCTACCGCCCAGACATGATCGAGGAAAAAATCAGCACCCTGGAGGCCTTCAAAAACAAGGTCATGGCCGACCACCCGGTCATCACCGAGCTGATCGAGTCGGGCCAGTTGGTCGATACCCAGGCCATGCACAACTACATGTACGAGGCGCGGCAGTACTACTCGACCGAAGGCTGGTTCCTGCTGGGTGACGCGGCCTTTACCTTCGACCCGGCCAACAGCGCCGGGCTGGCCTATGTGGCGCAGCAGATCCCGCAGGTGGCGGCGATGATCGAGAAGGACATCCATGGCAGCCTCACGCCCGCCTACGTCAACTGCCTGGAATCGCATATCCAGGCGCAACTGGCCCTGCAGGACACCTGGAGCAAGTGGTACGAGGTGATGGACGACCCGTTCATGATGGGCTGGACCCTGCTGTTCGCCAACATGGCGTACTTCCATGTGGTGCTGCCGATGTACATGACCGGGGACTTTCTCGATGGTCACCAGGCCCAGCAGTTTGCCGACCTGCTGCCGCGCTATACCCGCGAGATGCAACCCTCGCCGCTGCCGTTTGCCTGCCTGCTGCAAGAGATCCGCCGCTCCAACCCGGGCTTGAGCCCGACGATGATGCCCAACCTTTACTCGCGCACCATCAACTTCGACCTGTACAAGGCCGAAAACCGCGCACGGCCGATCTACGCATCCAACTATTACCTGCGCTCGGCACTGCTGCGGGTGCGGCTGATGAAAATGGTCAAGTGGTCGCTGTCGGCACGTCACCTCACGTTGCTACTGCGCCATGGCTGTGGCGCCGTGCAGGACCTGGCACGGGCGGCGGTCCTGCGCCTGCGGCCTTCGCTGTTCTACAAATATGGCGAGTCGCCGGAGCTGCTCAAGTCGCCGTTTGGCAAGGAAGGTGGCTTCCTCGACCTGGTACGTCGCGGATGAACGGCATGGCGCAGGTTGGGGCAGACCTGTTGGAACTGAGTGCCGTGCAACTGGCGGGGTTGATCCGCGGCAAACAGATTTCCCCCGTGGAGCTGATCGAGCAATGCATTGCGCGTCTGGAGCAGGTCCAGCCACTGTGCAATGCGATGGCGGTCGACCTGTTCGCGGCGGCCCGCGACGCCGCTCGCCAGGCCGAAAATGATGTGCTTGAGGGGCGGCCACTGGGACGCTTGCATGGCGTGCCCTTCTCCATGAAGGAGGGCCTGGGCCTTGCGGGGCAGCCCAAGACCTGCGGCTCACGCCTGCGCCGCAGCACCCGCGCCCACAGCACCGCCACGGTGGCCGCACGGCTGATGGCCGCCGGCGCCATCCCCCTGGCCCTGGGCAATCAGGCCGAAATGGCCCTGTGGCCCGAGACGGACAACCTGGTATATGGCCGCACACTCAACCCCTACGACACCTCGCGCACCGCCGGTGGCAGTAGCGGCGGCGACTCGGTGCTGGTGGCCAGTGGATGCGTGCCCTTTGCCCTGGGCACCGACGGTGGCGGCTCGATCCGGATCCCGGCGGCGTTCAATGGGATCTTTGGCTTGAAGCCATCGCGGGGGCTGGTGCCGCTGAGCGGGCATCTGCCGCTGGACGAACACCGCGTGTCGCTGCCGGTGTCCCAGGCCGTTGCCAGCCACTTTGCGGCTGGCCCGTTGTGCCGCTACGCAGAGGACCTGGGCGCCGTGCTGGAAGTCATCGCGGGCAGCGACGGAATCGACCGCAATATCCACTCGGACTATCAACAACCGACCCGGGCGACAACGCTCAAGCGCGTGTTCGTGTGCCTGCCGGCCCCTCTGAAGTGGGGTACGCCACTTTCGCCCGCCGTGACGGCGGCGGTGATCGAAACCGGCCAGCGCTATGCAGACCAGGGCGTGGATGTGCAAGCCTGGAATGAGGGGTGTTTTGCCAACGCCTTTTTTATCTGGCTGGCCGTGCTCAAGTGCGAGACCCGCATCCACCTGGCCGACTACCTCGGGGATGGGCAGCCACTGAATTATCCACGGGCGTTGTATGCCGCCCTCGCCGGCAAGCCGCAGTTTTCCCGGGGGCCACTGCTCGCCAGCCTGATGGACAGTTGCGGCGATCGTCTGGGCAACCCCGGGCTCTCGCGGTTCCTCAAGCAGCGCGATCATTTGCAGCAGGCCCTGGCCGGGCTGTTCGACGGCCAGAGCATGCTGGTGCTGCCCGCCACGCCGACCGTGGCGCCGGCGCATGGCAGTGCCCTGAAGCGCCCGTTCGATATCGGCTATTGCGCGCTGTTCAATGTGCTCGGTTTCCCGGCCCTTTGCGTGCCCATGGGGCGCCTCGACGAGGGCTGTCCGGTGGCCGTGCAACTGGTCGCCGGGCTGGGACAGGACGCGTTGTTACTGGACGCCGCGCGCTTTCTGGAAATGGAATTCGGCGGCTGGCGCAAGCCCCCGCTCTGACACCTCAAGTACTAGGACATCCCCATGCAAACCAACACCAGCGCTATCACGCTACAAGCCCCTGCGCCTGCGGGCGGGCAATCGGCCGTGGGTTCCCAGGCCGAGCATTTGACCCTGTTGTTCCTGATCCAACTGATCGTGATTTTCAGCGCCAGCCGCCTGATTTCCTGGCTCAGCACCCGCTGCCTGGGGCAAACCCCGGTGGCCGGGGAAATTCTCGCCGGGCTGGTCCTGGGCCCGAGCCTGCTGGGCTATTTTTTCCCGGAGCTGCTCAGCAGTATCTTTGTGCCGCAAACCTCCACCGCCTTTGTCGCCACGGCCCAGGTCGGCCTGATTCTGTTGATGTTCCAGGTGGGCCTGGAATTTGAATTCGGCGCCCACCTCAAGGGGCGTAAACGCTCGATCATGGCGATCAGCCTGGGTGGGCTGCTGGTGCCGTTTGCCAGTGGCTTCCTGGTGGCCGAGTATTTCTGGCAACAGATCGTCGGCGACAAGCCACCGCTGCTGGCCTTCCAGCTGTTTTTTGCCACGGCGCTGTCGATCACCGCCCTGCCGATCCTCGGGCGGATCTTCATGGAACTGGGGCTGTCCCGCTCCCGCGTGGCCACCCTGACGATTGGCGCGGCCGCCATCGATGATGTGTGCGGCTGGCTGATCCTCGGTGGGGTGACGTCGATCATCGCGTCCAACTTCAGCGTGTGGGCCTCCCTGGGCAGGATCCTTGCGCTGGCCGTGTTTATCGTGCTGGTGCTGTGGGTGGTGCGACCCTTGGTGCTGCGCTGGATCATCGGCGACCTGGAGCGCAAACCGCTGTCGGCCCAGGGTATTTCCCTGATGCTGATCGTGCTGTTTGGCAGTGCGGTGATTACCAACCTGATCGGCGTATTTTCGATTATTGGCGGCTTTATCATCGGCGTCGCTTTGCACACCCACCGACCCTTTGTCACACAGTGGAATGCCAAGGTCAGCGGCCTGGTCAATGCGTTTTTCCTGCCGGTGTTCTTTGCCTACACCGGCCTGCGCACCGACATCGGCTCGCTCAACGGCGACACGGCGCTGCTCAATTGCTTTTTGGTGTGCCTGGTGGCGTTCGCCAGTAAATTCTTCGGGGCCTACGGCGCCAGCCGCTGGCTGGGCGAGACACCGCGCAACAGCGCGCTGATCGGCGTGTGCATGAACACCCGGGCGCTGATGGAACTGGTGGTGCTCAACGTGGGCTATGACCTGGGCGTGTTGCCCAAGGAGTACTTCACCATGCTGGTGATCATGGCCATCATCAGTACCTTTATCGCCTCGCCCCTGATCCGCCTGCTGACGAGCGAGGAGCGTCGCGTGCCGGTGGGCCAAGCTGCGGTGAAATAAGAGACCTGACACCCGGCGTCATCGTTGACGATTTTCGCCGGCAAGCCGGCTCCTACAAGGTCAGATGAGCCCCGGCTTTTTGTAGGAGCTGGCTTGCCAGCGAAAAACGCAAACTGGCTGCGTTTCTGCAGGCTGCCCGCATTATCGTTGACGATTTTCGCCGGCAAGCCGGCTCCTACAGAGTCAGATGAGCCCCGGCTTTTTGTAGGAGCTGGCTTGCCAGCGAAAAAAGCAAACTGGCTGCGTTTCTGCAGGTTGCCCGCATTATCGTTGACGATTTTCGCCGGCAAGCCGGCTCCTACAGAGTCAGATGAGCCCCGGCTTTTTGTAGGAGCTGGCTTGCCAGCGAAAAACGCAAACTGACTGCGTTTCTGCAGGTTGCCCGCATTATCGTTGACGTTTTTCGCCGGCAAGCCGGCTCCTACAGGGTCAGATGAGCCCCGGCTTTTTGTAGGAGCTGGCTTGCCAGCGAAAAACGCAAACTGGCTGCGTTTCTGCAGGTTGCCCGCATTATCGTTGACGATTTTCGCCGGTAAGCCGGCTCCTACAGGAGGTGGGGCTGGGGCTTACTTGCCCTCGGTCAACGCGTTGTAGCTGGTGAACAGGTTGCGATAATCCGGGATGTGGTTGGAGAACAAGGTCCCCAGGCCTTCGATATCGTTGCGCCAGTCGCGGTGCAGCTCGCACGCCAGGCCGAACCAGGTCATCAGTTGGGCGCCGTTGGCGGTCATGCGGGCCCAGGCCGATTGCTGGGTCAGTTCGTTGAAAGTGCCGGAGGCATCGGTCACCACAAACACGTCATAGCCTTCGGCCAGGGCCGACAGTGCCGGGAACGCCACGCACACCTCGGTCACCACGCCAGCGATGATCAGTTGCTTCTTGCCGGTGGCCTTGATGGCCTTGACGAAGTCTTCGTTGTCCCAGGCGTTGATCTGCCCAGGGCGGGCAATGTACGGCGCGTCCGGGAACAGGGCCTTGAGCTCGGGCACCAGCGGGCCGTTGGGGCCGGTTTCGAAGCTGGTGGTGAGGATGGTCGGCAGCTTGAAGTATTTGGCCAGGTCAGCCAGGGCCAGGACGTTGTTCTTGAACTTGTCGGGCTCGATATCGCGGACCAGCGACAGCAAGCCAGCCTGGTGGTCAACCAGCAGGACAGCTGCGTTGTCTTTGTCCAGGCGAACGTAAGGTTTAGACATCATGATGCTCCTGATAAAAAAGGTGCTTGCCCAAATGGACTGCACCGGGGAAGGTCAGCCGTATTTACTTGCGCTGGGAGTCTAGCTCTTCGTGATTGTTTGCCACTTGCTGGGCCTTGATGTAGCTCTCGATCAGCAGTTGGTAGTGCGGCATGGCCTGGGTGTAGACGTTCGCCCACTCCTGGGCATCCGGACGGTTCCACGAGCCTTGCAGTTCCGACAGGGTGCCCATGATGTCGATCGGCACCACGCCGGCCTGGGCCAGGCGCGCGACGGTCAGGTCGGTGGCCAGTTTCGAGTGGTTGCCCGACGCGTCGACTACGGCGAACACCTTGTAGCCTTCATGCACCGCCGCGATGGACGGAAACGCCAGGCACACGCTAGTCAGGGTGCCGGCAATCACCAGGGTCTTCTTGCCGGTGGCCTTGACCGCCGCGTGGAACTCGGGGTTATCCCAGGCATTGATCTCGCCGCGCCGGGCCACGTACTGGGCATGGGGCGCCGCCTCGTGGATCTCCGGGATCAACGGGCCGTTCGGCCCCTGGGGCACTGAAGCGGTGGTGATGACCGGGATTTTCAGCAGGGTCGCGGCCTTGGCCAAGGCAATGGCATTGGCGCGCAATTGAGGAACATCAATGTCCTTGACGATCTGGAACAGGCCACTCTGGTGGTCGATCAGCAACATGGCGGTGTCGGTGGGGTCAATCGTCGGCTTCTGACCATTAAAGTTTGCAGCGCTACCTGAAGCGCTCATTTGCATTTCCTCTTGCGTGGATGAACCTCCCTGGCATGACTGCCTGCCAAATGCCCGGCAGGCTCTGCACGTCCTGTGCAGATATGAATGGGTTACGACTCGCCAGGTTAGTTCGCTTTCGGACCTCAGGCCTCGAAGCGCCTGGCAACAGCTGACAATTCCAACAATGGAACGCCTGCGCACAGCAATTTTTGTTAGCGCAAGGCGATCATTTTTTGCATTCCTGCAGATTTACCCTGAACGGAGCCAACGCTAATGGCCCACCCGAGCCAGTCCAGCCCACCGAGTGCCAGCCCATATGCCCCCTGCCGCTACCGTGATTCACTGCGCGTGTGTGGCCTGAAACAAACAGCGGCTCCACCTTAGTCATCACTCTAGGTGTTCGGTAGTGGTTGAATTAGACTTCACCATCTCAAAATTGGAACGATGCGCATGTTCGACCTGAATGAACTCTTCCTCTACGCCAAGGTGGTGGAGCATGGTGGCTTCGCGGCGGCCGGTCGGGCACTCAACATGCCCAAGTCGACCTTGAGCCGCCGGGTCAGCCAGTTGGAGGCGCGGCTGGGGGCACGCCTGATACAGCGCTCGACCCGGCAGTTCCAGGTCACCGACATTGGCCTGGCCTATTACCGCCACTGCGTGGCGATGACCGCCGAGGCGGAGTCGGCCGAGGACCTGATCGCCTTCAACAAGGCCGAGCCGCGTGGGGTGATTCGCCTGAGTTGCACCACCGCCCTGCTCAATTACTGGGTGGCGCCGATGCTGGGCCAGTTCATGGCGCAGTGCCCCAGCGTCGAGCTCAACGTGAAGAGTTTCAACCGTAAGGTCGATGTGATCAGCGAGGGCTATGACATTGCGCTGAACCTGTGCTTCCCACCGTTGGAAAGCAGCGACCTGGTGATGAAGCTGCTCGCCAGGAGCACCCAGGTGCTGGTAGCGAGCCCGGGGTTTTTACAGGAGCATCCACGGCCCCTGGTCCCTGCCGATTTGTCAGGACTGCCGACCATCTGCTGGGGCAACCCGACAGCGCAGTACGTCTGGGGCCTGACCGGGCCAGCAGGCGAGACGGCCGAGATCTGCCACGCACCACGGCTGATCAGCGATGACATGCCCACCCTGAAAAGCGCGGTGCTCCAGGGCGTGGGCGTCGCCAACCTGCCGCTGGCGGTGGTCGAGGATGAGATCAGACACGGGCGCCTGATCAGCCTGCTCCCCGATTGGCGCCCCACCGAAGGCGTGATCACCGCCGTCTTCCCTTCAAGGAGGGGACTGTTGCCGTCGGTGCGCACGTTGATCGACTTTCTGGCGCAGGCGTTTGCCGCGCAGCAACAGCAGCACAGCTGAGGCCGCGCCCAAGGTGACGAAGTGTGACCGCGACCATTAACCGTACCCTGCTCGGCCCACATCCTGCGTACCTCCCACGGCGTGAAAAGCACTGCACCCCGGGCAACCTCCCTTGATCGCCCCCGGCGTCTGTGACTGGACGCCAGTGGCGGGAATTACATCAGCTCAATAAACGTTATGTATAACGACCAGTTAACCATGTCGCGCATTTTGTAGGATAAGTCGTCTATCCCCCGCTTTACACCATCGTAGTTACCGAACAAGAATGAACACCCCACGCAGTACCATTAACTAATTCAACCAGAAAAACATTTTTCCGGAGAATACAGAATGGCCAGCGAAAACTATGCAAGCAATGGCGTCGCAACTGCCCCATTAACTTCCGTGAATCAGGCACTCAACTTTGGTCGTGACTATTCGCGTCTAAAGAACTACTACGAGACCTGGTCAGCCGATTATGACAATGATGTCTCTGAAGAAAATTACTGCGGCCCCAGCATGCTCGCAGATCTCTTCGACTCATTGCACCGAGCCCCGCGGGAGCGCCAGTCGCTGCGTATCATGGATGCCTGCTGCGGCACTGGCCTGGTGGGTAAAGAGCTGATGCTACGGGGGTTTGCGCCGGTAGACGGGTGTGACCTGTCGCCGGCCATGATCCACCTGGCGCACAAGACCCAGGCCTACGCCAGACTGTATGGCGGGGTGGATCTTACGGAACACAATCCATTGATTGCAGATAACCAGTATGACGCGACCTTTTGTTGCGGTGCGTTTATCCAGGGCCACTTACCCATCGAGGCGATCCATGAACTTATGCGCATTACCACGCAGGGTGGAGTGATTCTGTTCAGTACTCGCTGTAGTTTTTATCAAGACGAACACTTTGATAAATTCCTGGACAAGTTAACCGCCTCTGCACAACTTTGTGCACTGCCCTCCTTTATGAACGCTGCTTACTTAAACGACGTGCAAGCCCACTACTTGGCGTTCGCCGTCAACAAATAATCAGGAGTCGAACATGGATGTGCTCAAAAGTATCTCCCTTGAGCGCCTTGCATCGACCCAAGCAGATTATGAAGTCAGCCGTTTGCGCGATTGTTGCGTCAATGATGGATTCTTCTACCTGGCCGATCATGGTATCCGGCTCTCGTTGATAGAGGATGCCTTGGCCACGGCGCGCCAGTTCTTTGCGCTGCCACTGTCGATCAAAAAGCAGTTCGGCCAGGACCGCCAAGTAGTCAGCCCCAAGACGTGCCGTGGGTATGTCGATACGTTTGGCGAGACCCTGCATGCGCCCACCGGCCCCGACCGCAAGCAGCATTTCGACATGGGCCGGGAAGCACCAGCCTGCGACTTGCCTTTTACCGGGCCAAACCTGCTGCCCAGCGACGACCAGGCGCCCGGATTTGCCATGGCCATGCTGGCTCTGCAACACGAAGTAATGAGCCACGTAGTGCCCGCGCTGTTGCGCGGCCTGGCCCGGTCCCTGGGGCTGGATGGCGAATTTTTCCAGGGCTTTTTTTCCGACCCGGTGTTGATCCAGCGCGCCCTGTATTACCCGCCGTCGGGCAGCGGCGCGGGCAAGCACACCGATAACGGCATGTTCACCTTGCTGTTCCAGGACCCGCGAGATGCCTGCGCCCTCAGTGCGTTTTCCCAGGGGCGCTGGATCGACGTGCCGTGCCGCAAACACGAGGTGGTGGTCAATCTCGGCGATATGTTGATGAAGTGGAGCAACGGCCTGTTCACCAGTACACCGCACCAGGTCATCCACCGCGCCAGCACCGCCAGAGTGTCGTTGCCGTTTTTTGTGTACCCGAACATCGATGCGGTGTTCACGCCCCTGGGCGGCGACGCAACGGTCGCCTGCCAACAGGTGATGCTCGACAACTTTAATTCCATCTGGGTGTCCGGCCAGGGCGCCGGCAGGGCGCGCGAGTTCGCTTGAAGCAGCCCCACAGGAGAAGCGATATGGACAGCGCAACGCCAAGCAAAATCGCCTTCATCGGCGTCGGAAATATGGGCCGCCCCCTGGTGGAGCGCCTGCTGCACGCCGGCTACGCCGTGCAGGTGTATGACATCGACGCGGCACACACACGCTCGGTGATCGCCGCCGGTGCCTGCTGGAAGGCCACCCCGGCACTGTGCGCCAGTGGCTGTGAGGTGGTCGTGACCTGCCTGCCTCTGCCCCATCATGTACTGGAAAACATGACCGGGCCGCACGGCGCGCTGGCCGGGATGGCGGCGCATTCGGTGTGGATCGACACCTCCACCACCGACTACCACAACACCCGCTACATCGCCGGGCTGGCCCGGCAAAAATCCATCTACAGCCTGGAAGCCCCGGTCAGCAACCTGTCGCACATGGGGGTGGATTTCGCCAACGTGTGCTTTTACATCGGGGGCGATGAGCGCGGTTATCAATTGAGCCGCAACGTGTTGGAGACCATGGGCCGCAAGGCGTTTTACGTGGGCGAGATCGGCGCCGGGCAGTCCGTCAAGCTGCTGACCAACCTACTGTTCTACGCTGCGACCGCCGTGTGGGCCGAGTTACTGGTATTGGCCAGGGCCCATGAGATCCCGCTGCATTGGCTGTGGGATTTCGTCAAGACCTCCCGTGGCAACTGCTTTGTCAGCAACCAGTTGACCCCCTTTATGCTCGACGCCAGCTATGACCATTCCTGCACCCTGGAGATCACGGTCAAGGACATGAACCTCACCGAGGCGCTGGCCGATGAGCTGGGAGTGGCGATGCCGTTGGGGCGCATCGTCGCTGAGCGTTATCGACAGGCAGGCGCACAGTTCGACAGCCAGGACAATCACGTCAAGATCGCCGCCTTGAGCGAACAGGAAAATCGCATTGCCCTTGCCCTGCCGGGCTTCCAGGCGCCCTCGCCCTACGGAGCCAATCGCGCCTATCGCCATAGCGGCGCCTTTACCGAGGATGCCTTCGGTCGCATCACCCCCACCCTGCCGCACGCGTTCCATTGCGGCATCACCTTTACCGACAATCAGAAGATCAAGCTGGCGGGGCACCTGGTGGAGTTTCTCGCTTGCATCAACCGGGTCATCCTTGGCGAAGCGGCTGAGATCGGCAGCGCCATGGGCCTGTCACCGACGCTGATCACCCAGGTGGTCAACTGGAGCTGTGGCCCCAGCTGGGTGGCCGAACACCTGGACAGCTACGAGCCGTGTTTCGACAGCATCGCGGTGGTCGAGCAAAAACGCCACGCGCTGCAACTGAGCGTGATCAACCGGATCTTCCAACAATCGATCCTGGATGCGGCCATCCCACGCCGGATACCGGGCCTGGCCCTCGCCGAGGGGGTATGTGCGCCATGAAAATAACGTCGATCAAGGTCTATCAGTTCGATGTGCCGCTCAAGGAAAAATACAGCCTCAGCGGCGGGCGCCTGCACTATGCCGCGCTGGACTCCACCGTGGTGGTGATCGGCACCGACAGCGGCTTGCAGGGGGTGGGAGAAAGCTGCCCATGGGGCGCCACCTACCTGCCGGCCTATGCCAAAGGCGTACGGGCGGGGATCGCGGAACTGGCGCCGCACCTGCTGGGGGAGAACCCGCTGTACCTGGAGCAGATCAACGAGCGCATGGACGTCATGCTGCCCGGGCACCCCTATGTAAAAGCGGCCATTGACCTGGCCTGCTGGGACATTCTGGGCAAGCACTGCCAGTTGCCGGTGTATGCCTTGCTGGGAGGCAAATTCCAGGCCTCGATTGCCTTGCAGAGCAGCATCCCCACAGGTGATCCCGAGCACATGGCAACGCACCTGCAAGCCGCCCGCCAGCAGGGTTATCGTACCCATTCGTGCAAGGTGGGTACCGGTGTCGTGGAGGATGTCGCGCGGATCAACAGCCTGATCGAGCAACGCCTGCCGGGCGAGGTGATCACCTTCGATGTCAATCGCGCCTGGACGGTGGCCGATGCCGTCGCGGTGATGAACAGCGTGCAGGATCCCACGGTGTGTTTCGAACAGCCCTGTGAGTCCATGGACCAATGCCGCGCCGTGCGCGAGCTGACCCGCAACCCGATCATCCTGGATGAGTCCATCGTGACCCTGGCCGACCTGGTGTACGCCCAGCGCCATAACATCACCCAGGTCATCGGGCTGAAAATCGCCCGGGTCGGCGGCTTGACCAAGGCCCGGCAACTGCGCGACTTCTGCCTCCATCACGGGATCCAGATGAACATCGAGGACGTCGGCGGCACGCTGGTGTCCGACAGCGCCGTCATGCACCTGGCCACCGCGACGCCGGCGCGTTTTCATCGTGCGAGCTGGAACTGTTGCCGCCACCACGATGTGCAACTGGCCACGGGCGGGTTCGATATTCGCCAGGGCCGCGCCTATGTACAGGACAGGCCGGGGCTGGGGCTTGACCTTGACCCCCGGTGTTTCGAATCGGCGCTCGCCCAGTACAGCTGAGCCCCCCACCCCTTTATCCCCGTTGATCCATGGAGGTTCCATGTCCAGCGCCCCATCGTCCCCGCACCTGGCTCGAGGCTTTGCCGCCGACCCCTTTGCATCCTTCACCTTGCCCAGCGAACACTATGTGGACAGCGGGCTGTTCGAGCAGGAAATGCAGCTGATTTTCTGCAAGACCTGGCAGTACGTATGCCACGTGTCAGCCCTGGCCCAGGTCGGCGACTATTACGTACGCGACCTGGGCCGCCAGAGTGCCCTGGTGGTCAAGGACCAGGATGGCACCTTCAAGGCCTTCCACAATGTGTGCCAGCACCGTGCACATCGGCTCGTGGAGGGCCGCGGGCATGTGCCCGGGCTGCTGACCTGCCCTTACCATGCCTGGGCCTACAACACCCAGGGCCAACTGATCAGTGCGCGCAAGTCCGAACACGTCAAGAACTTCAGCACCGCGCAGGTGCAACTCGCACCCATCCGCCTTGAGGTATTTTGCGGGTTTATCTTTATCAACTTCGACAGCCACTGCGCCTCCATGCAAACCCTGCTGCCTGGCCTGGAGGACTCCATCCGCGCGTTCGCCCCCGCACCGGAACGCTTGGTCCATGCCTACTCCAAGGACTACAGCGTGCAGTCGAACTGGAAGGTTTCGGTGGAGAACTATTCGGAGTGTTATCACTGCCCGATGTGCCACCCGACGCTGTCCATGGCCACCCTGGACCTGAAGAGCTACCACTTGGCGATCCATGAGCATTACCACGCCCATGTCAGCCACGACAGCGGTGAGAACCAGGGATATACGATGAAGCAGACCTCAGCCCAGTCCCGCCAGTTTGGCGCCTGGTACCTATGGCCGAATTTTTGCCTGGAGGTTTACCCAGGAGGCTATATGAATGTGCTGCATCACATCCCGCTCGCGGTGGATCACACCGTGCAGGTGGTCGAATGGTTCTGCGAGGCGGCCACCCCCACGCGCGAAGAACAGGAAGTCATCGACTTTGTGGCGGTGATTCGTGAAGAAGATGTGCCGCTGTGCGCCAGCGTGCAGCGCGGCTTGAGCAGTGATGGCTACCAGCAGGGGCGCTTTATCGTCGACCCAGGCCTGGGCGCCAACAGCGAACACGCCGTGCATGACATCCAGAAAAAAACCCTGGCAGCCCTCGGCCTGCTGCTCGCCGAAGATCGCTAAGGCCCGTGTAGGCCGATGCCCCTGACTGAGCCGGCTTGCCGGCTCAGTCAGGGCACAAACGCTCCCCCCATGTGCAGGGCAGCGCTTAGCCTCAGTCGGCGAACGACGACTTCAACCATTCCAGCAACTGCCGGGCTGCCGGGCCCAGGTTGGCGTCTCGCCACTTGTAGACGCTCAGGGCTTGCGGCAAGTGGGTCGATTGCGCAAAGGGCCGCACCAGCTCACCGCTGGCCAGCATTCTTTCAGTGGTCCTGCGCCACCCCAGGGCAAAACCGAAGCCCGCGACGCAAGCCTGCATCATCACCGGATAACTGTCGAAGAACTTGCCCTTGGGGTCGCCCAGCTTGATGCCGTACTCCAGCAACCAATCGTTCCAGGTGCTCCAGTCCTGCGGCACCGCGACATGGTGCAGCAGCGGCAGGTTGGCCAGGTCTGCCAGGGCCAGCGATGTACTGCCAAAGGACGCGAGATAACGGGGGCTGCACACCGGGTAGATTTCGTCGCTCAAGGTAAACAACCGCGTGTGGTCACCAGATGCCCGGCCCGAGGTCTGGATGGCGATATCAAATTTTTCCGCGGTTTCGGTAATGGGCTGGGTCGATGCGTTAAGCCGCACTTCGATCTCGGGGTGCTTGTTGTGCAACGCGGGAATATTGGGAGTCAGCCAATAAAAGGCTTCGCACAGTTGCGCCACCAGCACCACTTCGCTGTTGTCCCGGCCTTTTTTCAGGTCTTCGGCTTGCGACGCAATGCCCAGGAAGGCGGTGCGCACGGTATCGCGAAATTCGACCCCCGCCGCCGTGAGGAACACCGCGCGGTTTCTACGGGTAAATAAAGCAACACCGAGAAATTCTTCGAGGGCACGGACCTGTTTGCTGATGGCTGCCTGGGTCAGGTGCAACTCTTCTGAGGCTTTGGAAAAGCTCTCAAGTCGCGCCGCCGCTTCAAAAGGCACAAGGCTGGACAGTGGAGGCAGTGAGCGTTTGAAATTATCCATAATTTTCAGTCCTTCTGCGTAACCATAAGTCACTTTAAATACAACCAGTGCTCACCCAGAATCCTTACTGCAGGCCAATCAAGGAAAACTCATGTCTGGAAGCACTACGATAACCGCCACCGATAACCGACAAAGCATTCTTATCGTGGTGGGTTCGGTATTTTTGCTGTCGGTGTCAGACGCCATCATCAAGGCGACCAGTCCCGATACGTCAATGTGGCAATTGTATGTGATCCGCTCCGTCCTGGCCTGCGCCATTCTGCTGGCATTAGTGGTGCACATGCGCGGCGCCGCGCAGTTGCGCCCACTGTCCCCGCTGTGGGTGGTGATAAGAAGCCTGCTGCTGTCGTTGATGTGGATCGCCTTTTACGGCGCCCTGCCCTTTATCAGCCTGACCATCGCTGCCCTGGCAATCTACACCACGCCCCTGTTCATTGCGTTGTTCGCGGCCCTTTCATTGAAGGAAGACGTGACCCTGCGCAAATGGCTGGCGATCGGCCTGGGTTTTGTCGGGGTCTTGATCACCCTGGCGCCGAGCACCGAAGAATTCAATACCTATGCCCTGCTGCCGGTACTCGCCGCCATCCTGTACGCCCTCGCCGTGGTGGTGACCAAGGGCAAATGTGCCGATGAGGACCCCATGCTGCTGGCACTGGCCATGAATGCCGCGCTGCTGGTGATCGGTGTGCTCGGCAGCCTGGTGGTGATGCAGACCGGCCCCCATTTCCCGAGCAATGAAGGTTGGCGCTTCCTGATCGGCGGCTGGTCGGCCATGGGCCAGGCCGACTGGTGGATCATGATCGTATTGGCGGTGTTGATGGTGCTGGTCAGCATCGGGATCGCCAAGGCCTATCAAATTGGCGAGACCTCGATCATCGGCGCGTTTGACTACACCTACCTGATTTTCGCCATCGCCTGGGGCGCCCTGCTGTTCAACGAAATGCTCAACGGCCGAACCGCCACCGGCCTGGTCCTCATTCTGCTCTCGGGTTTCCTTGCGCTGAAAAAACCCGCTGGCGAGCTGTAGATACCTCACGTGCACAGGCCCTGCCCAGGAGCTGTTTATGCTGACGTCATCTCATCTGCCCAATGTGATTGTGTGGGCCGTTTCCAGAAGCCGCTCAACCGCCTTCGAGCGCGCCGTGATGCAACACCCGGGCGTGAAGGTGCTGCATGAACAACTGTCGGAGCCGTTCCTGGCCCGACACTTCCCGGCAAAGCATGCGCTGATCGAGCGCAACCGCCAGGCCGCGCAAGGCCCTGCGGGCATCACCCACTACAGCCAGGCGCTGGCCCTGCTGAGCCAACGTCCGGCCGAACCCCAGCACCTGCAATGTGCCAAGGAGATCGCCTATTTCTTCGACTTCCAGGCCATCGATGGCGCCTGGTTGACCGCATTCAAGCATGTGTTCCTGGTGCGCCAGCCGCTGGCGGTCATGCAGTCGCTGTATCGCGTCAGCCAGGGCGGCGGCACCACCTATTTCGATGCCGACGAGTCGGGTTTCGATGAACTGGCACGCATTCATGGCCTGGTGCTGGAGCATTGCCCCAGCGATCACGTGCTGTACCTGGACAGTGACGCCGACTTGATGGCAGACCCCCAGGGCACCCTGCTGCGCTTCTGCGATTTTGCCGGCATCGAGTATTCCCCAAGGCTGTTGGCGTGGCAGCCGGAACAGGTCGCGCAATGGCAGTTTTTCAAGGGCTGGCATGATGACGCCGAGCGCTCGTGCGGGTTCGCCCAGGTGACGCACCCGGCCATGGATTTCCCGCCTATCGTCGAACAGACGGCCCGGGACAAGCAGGTGATTTATCGGTTTTTCCAGCTGTGCGCCAGCTGGCAACGCCAGGCTGATACAGCCGATCACCTCAAGTGCCTGCATGAACCCGCCACCACGCGGCTCCAGGTGCTGTTACTGGCCCACACCGACGAGCAGTGCCAGCGCGCCCTGCAACTGGCGGCGCATTTGCCCGACGACTATGCCCTTTGGCTGCTGGACAGCGCCAGCCACACCCTGAGCGACCAGACCCTGCGTGAACTGGCGCTGTTGCAGGACGGGCCGCTGGTGCTGCTGACGGCCAACGAGCACTTGACCTATTGCTCTCCCGAGCAGGCGCGCCAGCGGTTCCTGTGCCTGGTGGCCCCGGATACGGCCTCGGCCAGGGCCCTTGGCCTGCCACTGATTACCCTCGAGCCAAACACCCCTGCTGCACAGGGGCCGCGAATCAGTGCTCAGTTGGCCACCCTTGCGCGCAACGCAAGCCTGCACAGCCGCGCACGCCAAATCGCCAGCAACCGCTACGCCAGCGCGGCCATCGCACCGGGCCTGTCGTGGCAGCAACATTTCTTGCGCCTGCTGGAGCAGGCTCCCGAAAGCCTGGTCGCGATGACGCCCCACAGGCAGCTAAATGCGCGGCAGCTACACGCCCATGCCGTGACGCTGGCCGAGCGCCTGTCGAGCCAGTGTGCCCACGGCGGCTGGGTGGCGATCCGCCTGGACAAGGACCTGCGCAGCCTGATCAGCATGACCGCGTGCAGCCTGCTGGGCTGGCCCTACCTCGACATCCCCCATTGGTATGGGTTGGAGGCCACTGCCAAGGCCCTGGCCAATCTGCGGCCGGTGGTGGTGATCGGCGACAGCAGCAGCCTCAATGACCTGCCGCCCGGCTACCCCAGCCTGGTGTTCGATGAACTGCCCGCCACGCCCGCCCGGCCCGCCACCTTGCCCCACCGGGTACCGGGGGCAAATGACCTGGCCTACGGCCTGCTCACGTCCGGCACCACCGGCACGGCGAAGATCGTCACCATCGGCGAGCACGGCCGCCTGGACTCCCTGGCGTTGTGGCAACAGCACATCCGCCCGGGTGATCGGGTGGGCCTCAACGCCTGGATGGCCGGGTATGTGTATTACCCGATTTTCAGCGGCGCCACCGTGTGCCTGATGCCCGACGCCATGGTGCTCGACCCCCAGGCCCTGCGGGCATTCGTCGAGCATGGCCAGCTTAGCCAATTGATGATCACCCCCAGCCTGGCCGCAGGCCTGATGCACGATGAGCCCGCGTTCAATCAGGCCTTTGCCGGCGTGCGGTGCCTGTGGCTGAGCGGCGAACAACTGCCGCCGTCCACGCGGCAGAACCTGGTGCGCTGCCTGCCCAATTGCCGGGTGATCGACCTGTATGGCTCCAATGAAGCGGGCGACGTCGCGTTAGTCGCCCCCGACGGCCATCTGCAATGGACCCCTGGCACCCAGGCCTACGTGCTCGACCCGGCCCTCGATTGCACCCCACTGGGTGGCCACGGCGAACTGTACGTGCAGACCCCGGGGCTCAGCGTCGGCTACCTGGAGGACGATGCGGCCAACCGCAGCGCATTCGTGGCCAACCCACTGGCCCAGGAGTGCCCAGCGCTGGCCCCGCGGCTGCTGCGCACCGGCGACAGGGTCCGCCTGGACGAGGCCGGCGAGGTCTACCTGATCGGGCGCGCGACCACCCACCTCAAGGTGCGCGGCTTCAAGATCTTCAGCGCCGACGTCGAGCGCGTGTTGATGGCCCATCCCGAGGTGCGCAGCGCCCTGGTCACCACCCGTGGCGAAGGCCCGGACTTGCAGCTGGTGGCGTTTATATGCGCCGTGGACTCCGGCAAGCCCCCCACTGCCGGCGCCCTGCGCCAGTGGGCGGGCCAGCACCTGCCCGCCTTCAGCGTGCCGCTGGGGTATTTTTTGGCCGCCTCGATTCCGGCAGGTGCCAGCCAGAAGCGCCTGGGCGCCCAGGCCCTGCTGCAACAGCCACTGACACCGCTGGCCGACGAGCAACCGCCGTTGACGCCGCTGCAAACCCGCCTGGCCCGGTTATGGGCGCGCTGCATGAACCTGCAAGGCGTCACCCTGGGGCCGGACAGCGACTTTATCGAGATTGGCGGCAGCCTGTTGCTGCTGGACTTGATCAATCGCATCAACCGCGCGTTCGACACCGACCTGACGATTGCCGACATCACCCGTGACTCGACATTGGCCGGGATCAGCCGGCAGTTGGCCCATCGGCTGCAAGGCGCGCCGCTTTTGGAAGTGGCCTTTTCGGTCACGGCACACGCCGAGCGTTATCTGGCGCACTTGAACACGGCCGTGGCGAACCTGCCCCAGGTGCCACCCCGCCTGGCCCGACGCACACTGCTGGTCACCGGCGCCACCGGGTATCTGGGGCGCAGGGTGGTTGCCGAGCTGCAACACAGCGCCGGGGTGCAGACGGTGTTGTGCCTGGTGCGCGCCGATGATCCGGCCCAGGCCCAGCGGCGCATCGCCGAACTGGGCCTGACACCTGGCAGCGCACGGGTCGTGGGCCTGGCCGGGGACCTGGCGCAACCACGGTTGGGCATGTCGAGCGCGGCCTATCAAAGCCTGTGCCAGGAGGTGGACTGCATCATTCACTGCGCCGCCGACGTCAACTGGCTAAAAAGTTATGAACGCCTGGCCCAGACCAACGTCGGTGGCGTAGTCGAGGTATTGGGCCTGGCCGCCGCAAGCGGTGCGGCCGTGGTGTTCGCCTCGACCCTGCCAGAGCCGGTCCCCTCCACCGGCTATAACCGCGCCAAGCTGGTGGCCGAACAACTCGCGCTGGGTTTTTGCCAAAGCCGTGGGCTGTGCCTGAACATCCTGCGCTGCGGTGACATCAGCGCCCCCGCCAACCCGGGCAGTGGTTCATCGATCAACCAGGAAGACTATGTGGGGCTGCTGATTCGCAGCTGCCTGGCGCTCAAGGCCTGGCCTGACGAAGCCCATTGGTCGCTGAACCTGACCCCCGTGGACTATGTCGCACAGGTGTTCACCCACACCGCCCTCCACGGCCAGGCCCTGGGTTTGCCGCCGCTCCAGCACCTGTACAACCCCGCACCGAACCTGCCCTGGACGCAGCTATGCGCCTGGATACAAACGCTGCTGGGCCACGCGCAGTTCGCGCCCCTACCCCTGGCGCAATGGCAAGCCCGACTCAAGGCGCAGGCCCCGGGCCAGGCCGTGCTGCAACGCACGCTGCTGATCCTGGCAATGATCATCGACGACTTCAGCCACTTCCACCCGCCACCGCCGCTGCTGCTCGATCACCTCAAGTGCCCGGCAATCGACGCCGAATGGACCCAGCACTATCTCGCGGCCTTAACCCTTACACAGGAGTGACCCCATGACACGCACCACCCACGGCTGGGCCGCCTATGGCCCGGGCTCGCCACTGGAACCTTTCACCTACCCGCGCCCGGACCCGGGGGCCAACGACGTGGAAATCCAAGTGACCCATTGCGGCGCCTGCACCAGTGACCTGCACCTGATTGAAGGCCATTGGGGCGAAGCCTCCCAATACCCTCAAGTGTGCGGCCACGAGGTCGTGGGGCGGGTGGTGCGTTGCGGCTCGGCGGTCACCCACCTGGCTGCCGGCCAGCGCGTTGGCGTGGGCTGGTACAAGGGCGCCTGCCTGGCGTGCGAATGGTGCCTCAAGGGCGAGGAGCAACACTGTGCGGCGGTGGTGGCGACCTGCGCCGATGGGCAAAAAGGCGGGTTTGCCGACTTCATGACCTGCGACAGCCGGTTCGTGTTCCCGATCCCCGACAACCTGCCCTCCCATGTCGCCGCTCCGTTGTTCTGCGCCGGGCAGACCGTGTTCACCGCGCTGCTGCGCGGCACCCGCCCGGGCATGCGCGTGGGGGTGCTGGGCATCGGAGGGCTCGGCCACCTGGCCATCCAGTTTGCGGCCAAGTTCGGCTGCACCGTCACCGCACTGTCGAGTTCCACCAGCAAAAAAACCCAGGCCTTGCAGTTGGGGGCCCGTCATTTCCACGGCCTGGACCCGGCCACCTTGCAGGCCCAGGAAAACACCCTGGACTTCCTGCTGGTCACCGCCTCCAACGACCAGGACTGGGAGCGCGCCATCGCCCTGCTGCGCCCCCACGGCACCCTGTGCTTTGCCGGGATGCCCGGCCCGGTCACGCTGGATATTGCGGCCATGACCTACAAGACCCTGACCGTCAGCACCGCCAACGTCGGCGGGCGCCACGACATGCTCAAGATGCTGGAATTTGCCAGCGAACATCATGTGTGGCCCCTGGTGGATATTTTTCCCACGGCGCAGATCAACCAGGCCCTCGACGCCCTACGCAACAACACCGTGCGCTACCGCGCGGTGATCGAGTTTTGACTGGCGTGCGCGCCCCCAGGAGATGCCCCTGATGCCTCCCTTCGCTCGCCCCCGGGAAACCCCGGACCTGGTGCCCCACCCGTTCGATGTCGAGCGCCAGGCCCAATGCAACCTTAAAGGGCATCGCTCATTGCTGTTGTGGTTCACCGGGATGTCGGGCGCCGGCAAGTCCTGTATTGCCAATTGCGTGCAGGCCAGCCTGCACGCGAAACAGCTGCACACCTGCCTGCTCGACGGCGACCGCCTGCGCCAGGGCTTGACCGCCGACCTGGGCTTTGCCGACAGCGACCGCAAGGAAAACATCCGACGCACCGCCGAGGTCGGCAAGTTGATGGTGGATGCCGGGGTCATCACCCTGGTGTGCCTGATCTCGCCCTTCGAGCAGGAAAGACGCATGGCCAGGGCGCTGTTCGCCCCTGGCGACTTTATTGAAATCTTCATCGACGCACCGCTGCCGGTCCTCGAACAGCGCGACCCCAAGGGCCTTTATGCCAAGGCCCGCAAAGGCCTGATCAAGCACTTCACCGGCATTGACTCACCTTACGAGCGCCCGGTAGCCCCCGACATCGTGATTGATAGCGCCAACACCTCGATCGAACACGCCGCCCACACCATCGAGACGTTTGTCCTGCGCCAACGGCTGTGGACTTGACCCACCAATGGCCACCCCTGCCAACTGAGGCGTATTGACCCTCGCCTGGTGTTTGAGACCGGTCTTATGGTCGCCGTGGCCATGGTCACGATGAACCGCGCCAACTGGCGTAACTCACGAAAGGAAACCACCACCATGACACTTTACGCACCGCAAGTAGAGGTCAGTTGATGGGGGGCGCAATAGGAGTTAGAAGGGTCGGGGCAACCCCTAGGACTTGTCTCAGTCCGGCCCAAGGGCCGGCTTGAATCGACGAACGGCCCCCCCAGTGCAGGAGCTGGCTTGCCAGCGATGGCGTCCGGCAAGCCAGGTACCTACAGGCCCGTCACCTGCTCCAACAACCATTGCTTGAACGCCTGCATCGCCGGGGTTTCGGCGCGTGATTGCAGGCGCGTCAGCCAGTAGCTACCCGTGGTGATGCCCACGTCGAACGGCTGGCGGATCACGTCCTGGGCCAACTGGCGGGAGAACATCAGTGCCGGCGCCAGGGCCACGCCATTGCCCTGCAAGGCCGCTTCCATCATCGCCAGGGACGAGTCGAACACGATGCTGCGCGGCACCAGGGTGTCGGCGGGCAAGCCCGCGGCCTGGAACCACAGGCTCCATTCATCCGCCCGGTAAGAGCGCAACAGCGTGTGCTTCAACACATCGCCCGGGCCTTGCAATTGGCGGGCAATCGCCGGTACGCACAGTACGGTCAGCGGCGCCGCCAGCAACTCACAGGCGTGGGTGCCATGCCACGCGCCGGCGCCGAAGCGGATCGCATAATCCAGGCCTTCAGCCGCCACATCCACGCGGTTGTTGTGGGTCGACAAACGCAGGTCGATAAACGGGTAGCGCGCCTGGAAATCCGCCAGGCGCGGCAGCAACCAGCCCACCGCAAACGTGCCCACCGCGCCCACCGTCAGCACCTCGCGGTAATGCCCGGCCTGGAACTGGCCCAGGGTCTGGGCGATGCGATCGAAGGACTCGCGCAATACCGGCAACAGCGTCTCCCCTTCGCGGGTGAGCATCAGGCCACGGGGCAGGCGCTTGAACAGGGTGACGTTGAGTTGGGCCTCCAGGCTCTTGACCTGGTGACTGACCGCCGCCTGGGTCACGCACAACTCGATGGCCGCCCGGGTAAAGCTCAAATGCCTGGCAGAGGCTTCGAACGCGCGCAGTGCGTTAAGGGGTAAATGGGAACGCAACATGGTCTTAACCCAAATTTTTCTAATGACTGGTGCGAGATATCATCGGTTGTCCGGGACCGGCAAACTGCCTATCTTGGCGGCGCCTGCGCAGGCCGTGATTCCCCCGACAATCCTCAAGGAAGCGACCTCATCATGTACCAACACGTGCGCAACGTCACGATTCTCAGCCTCTTGCTCGGCGCCGGCAACTGCCTGGCCGCCACCGACCTGCGCCAGGTGGTGGACGCCACCGTCAAGCCGCTGATGCAGCAGCAGGCAATCCCAGGCCTGGCTGTCGCCATCGTGCAGGACGGCAAGGCCCGATACTTTAACTACGGTGTCGCCGCGCAGGACAGCCAGCAGCCCGTCAGCGAAAACACCCTGTTCGAGATCGGCTCGGTCAGCAAGACCTTCACCGCGACCCTGGCCGGCTATGCCCAGGCCACCGGTAAGTTGAAGCTCTCTGCCCCGGCCAGCGATTACTTGCCAGCCTTGCGCGCCAGCCAGTTCGAGCACATCAGCGTACTTGACCTGGGCACCTACACCGCAGGCGGGCTGCCGTTGCAGTTCCCCGGCGAGGCGGACAATGCGCAGCAGATGATCGGCTACTTCCAACACTGGAAAGCCACTTTCGCCCCCGGCACCCACCGCCAGTATTCCAACCCCAGCCTGGGCCTGTTCGGCTATCTGGCGGCGCAGAGCCTGCAGCAACCCTTCGACGTGGCGATGGAACAGACCCTGCTGCCCAAGCTCGGCCTCAAGCACACCTATCTCAAGGTGCCCAAACCCCAGATGGGCTTGTATGCCCAGGGCTACGACAAGGCCGGCAAGCCGGTGCGCGTCAGCCCCGGAGCGTTGGACAGCGAAGCCTATGGGGTGAAGACCAGCCCGGCAGACCTGGCCCGCTACATGGCGCTGAACATGGAGCCGACGTCACTGGAGCAGCCGCTGCAACAGGCCATCGCTACCACGCATACCGGTTACTACACCGTGGGCACTACCACCCAGGGCCTTGGTTGGGAGATGTACGCCTACCCGCTGAGTGTTGACGCCTTGGTCGACGGCAATTCCACACCCATGGCCATGGAGCCGCATCCGGTCCACTGGCTGACCCCGGCACAGCCGTTGCGCGCCAATACCCTGGTGAACAAGACCGGCTCGACCGGCGGTTTTGGCGCCTATATCGCTTATGTACCGAGCAGAGGCATCGGCGTGGTGATCCTGGCGAACAAGAACTACCCCAATGCCGAGCGGGTGAAAGCCGCCCACGCGATCCTGCAGGCCATGGAGCAATAGCCCAGCTTTTTTTAACCCGTCATCTTGCCAATGTGGGAGCGGGCTTGCCCGCGATGGCGGTGGCTCAGTCGACATATCCGGTGACTGACACACTGCTTTCGCGAGCAAGCCCGCTCCCACAGGGGATCTGCGCTTGACTGACTGGCATTAGGGCTTGCCCGCTCCCACAGGGGCGCAGCTACGCGAGCTTGATCTTCAGGCCGCCAGGCCCTTGCCGGCTCGTTCCAGGTTGCGCCACAACCAGGGCGGCAACACGTCTGGGTCGAGGCTGTCGATCAGATTCTTCAGGCTCAAACCCAGCTCCGTATCACCCTCGATCACCAACCGCCGGCGGAAGAACAAGGTATCCGGATCCTCCTGGCGGCTGGCCAATAACAGGAACTCGCGCCAGTTGCCGCTGATGGTCACCTGGGCCTGGGCCTGTTCGGCGATGCGCAGTCCGTCGCGACCCAGGGTCAAGTACCAGCGCAAGCCCAGGTCGGGAATGCGCAGGCACATCCAGCGCCCGCGCAGCAGTTCAAAACCGCCATCGCGCAAAGGTTCGGCCAGGCAGCGGTTCAGCGCCTGTTGCAAGGCCAGGCGCTGCACCACGAACGGCACCTTGCGCATCAACGGCAGTAAGCGGTCGGCGCCCTTGAGCAGCCATTGCTTGCGATTCAGCACAGTCCCACCTCCTCGACCCGCAACATCCCGGCCTGGCCATGCCAGTAGCCATTGCAGCCTTCGACAAACACCGGCGGCGTGGCGCCCTGGCGGACCCGGTCAAAGGCTTCGACGATGCCCACCATGCCTTGCGCCCGTGGGCTCAGGCGCAGCAGATCGGCGCCGCAACTGATCAGCCCCGGGTAGTCGGCCAGCAGGTTGGTGACCTCCGCCGACAGAGTCTGGATACCATTCAAGGTAAACAGCGCCTGCCCTTCCTGGCTGGTCAAGGCCATGCCATCGGGGTAGTTGAGGCAGCAGAACTGGCAGTCATCCTTGGGCCGGTTTTCCGCCCGCGCCGTAAAGCAGCGCGCCGAATAGGCCAGGGGCAGATGCCCATAGGCGAAGACTTCGACTTGCGGCAACGGCCGGCCCAGTTCACGCACCTGCTCCAGCACATCGCCAATCAGCGCCGCCGAACACTCCACCGGCGGCACCCAGCGCATCATCCCGGCATCCAGCAGTTGCACCAGGGCATGGCCGTTATACAGATTCAACGCCGGCCCACCGACAAAGGGCAGCTTGCGCTCGGCGAGCAGCTGCACGGCGCCCATGTCATTGGCCTCGACCAACACCTCGCCGTTGTCACACAGGCGACGCAGGCTCGACAGCTCCGAGGCGGCCTCGATCAGGGTCAGGCTCGACAGCACGATTTGCGCATGGCCCGCCGACTGCAATTCGCGGCCCAGGCCCAACCACTGGTCGAGGTTGAACGCGCGGCGCTTGGAGCACACGGTTTCCCCCAGGTAGATCACATCCAGCGGCAGGCTGGCCATCTCGCTGTAGAACTGCCCCAGTTGTTGCTTATCCCAATAAAACAGCACCGGTCCCAGGCTGAGTTTCATGTACGGCTCCTCATTGCCACGAACGATGGTAGGCGCCCAGGGTGGTCTGGCTGCCTTCGGATAGACCGGCCAGCACGCTGCGCCACTGGTCCTTGACCACAAAGCGCTGCGGCGCGCTGCGGTGCGCGTCCAGTGCCGCACGCCAGACCCCGGTGACTTGCTCGACATACGCCGGGCTGCGCTGGCGGCCTTCGATTTTTACCGCTTCGACGCCCATGGCGATCAACTCGGGGATCAAGTCCAGGGTATCGAGGCTGGTGGGTTCTTCGAGGGCATGGAAGCGCTTGCCATCGACCATGAAACGGCCCTTGCACAGGGTCGGGTAGCCCGCCGGTTCGTCCGGTGTGTAGCGGTCGATCAGCACTTCGCTCAGGCGCGCGCTCAGGCCGTCGGCATCTTCGCTCCAGCGCACCGCCTTGGCCGGCGAGCACACGCCGCACAGGTTCGGTGACTCACCGGTGATATACGAAGACAGGTGGCAACGGCCCTCGGCCATGATGCACAGGCTGCCGAAACCGAAGACTTCGATGGGCACCGAACTGCTGGCGGCTACGTGTTTGACCTGGGCCAGCGACAGCACCCGGGGCAACACCGCGCGGCGGATGCCATAGCGCTCGGCGTAGAACTGCAACGCCGCCGCATGGGTCGCCGATCCCTGCACCGACAGATGCAAGGCCATCTGCGGATGGCGGCTGCTGGCGTACTGCAGCACCCCCGGATCGCCGGCAATCAGGGCATCCACGCCATGATCGGCAGCACGGTCCACCGCCCGTTGCCAGCGCTCCCAGCCCTTGGGCTGCGGGTAGGTGTTGACCGCCACATACAGCTTGCGCTGGTGCTGGCGGATGTGGGCGACGGCGCCGTCGAACTGCTTGTCGTCCATGTTCAGCCCGGCAAAATGCCGGGCGTTGGTGTCATCGCGAAAACCCACATACACCGCATCGGCACCTTGGCGCACGGCGGCTTTAAGCGCAGGCAGATTGCCTGCCGGGCAGACCAGTTGCATGGTTGATCCTCATCAGAAAATTCATCATCAACACCGCATATCCCTTGTGGGAGCGGGCTTGTGTGGGAGCGGGCTTGCTCGCGATTACGGTGTGTCAGGCAATTTAAATGTTGACTGATCCACCGCTATCGCGAGCAAGCCCGCTCCCACATTGACCATCACCACCATCGGCACCGCCGGCAGTTATTGCATCAGCTCGGCAAAAGACACGAACCGCACCAGCCCGCCCTTCTCCACCAACTGCTCACGCTCCACAATCGCCAGGCCATCGGCCCAGCACGCGGCGCTGAGCATCGCCGAGCTTTGCCGGGGGTGCAGCGTGACCCGCGCCTGGCCGTCGATGCCCGGGGTCAGGCGTGCGCGCAGGTATTGGCGGCGGCGGTTGCGCTGGGCCCAGGTAAAGTCGGCGGGCAGCAGCATCGGCACCGGGGTGACGTCAGTCACACCCTGGGCGCGCAACAGGAACGGGCGCACCACCACCAACGCGGTGATCAGCGCCGCCGAAGGGTTGCCGGGCAAGCCGATCCACGGTTTGCCGGCCACATCGCCAAAGGCCAGGGGTTTGCCCGGCTGGATTGCCAGGCGCCAGAAATCCACGCGCCCCAGCTCCTTGATCGCCTGCTTGAGGTGATCTTCCTCGCCCACCGACACCCCGCCAGACGTCAGCAGCAAGTCGCATTCCGAGGACGCCAGGGTCAACGCATCGCGGCTGACGGCCAGTTCGTCGGCCATCACCCCATAGTCATGTACCTCCACGCCCCAGCCTTGCAGCAGCGCGGCCAGGCAATGGCGATTGCTGTTGTAGATTTGCCCCGGCGCCAGATGATCGCCCGGCTCGCGCAGTTCATCACCACTGCTCAACAGGCACACCCGCAACGGCCGATAGACCTTGACCTGGGCCAGCCCGGCCGCCGCCAGCAGGCCCAGCTCCTGGGCGCGCAGGCGCTTGCCGGCCGGCAGCAGCAAGGCGCCCTGGGTCACTTCTTCACCCTGCTTGCGCACATGCTCGCCCGTGCGCATCGGCGGGCACCAGATGCGTTGGCCGTAGACCCGGCAACGCTCCTGGGGCACCACGGTGTCAGCCCCGGCCGGCAAGGGTGCGCCGGTAAAAATGCGCATGGTCTGCCCACTGCTCAACGCTGTGGCTGCGCCCTCGCCAGCGGCGATGCGCCCGGCCAGGCGCAGGTAGCCGCCCTCGGCCGGCAGGTCGGCGGCGCACAGCGCGTAGCCGTCCATGGCACTGTTGTCCCAGGCCGGCAGGTTGACCGGGGAAAAGATATCGCTGGCCAGCACCCGGCCCAGGGCCTGGGCGGTTTTCACCTGCTGGGTGGACGGTGGAGGGGGTGCCTGGGCCAGCAGGCGTTCGATGGCCTCGTCCACCGGGATCAGTTCGCCGCTTTCACACACCGAGGTGCTCATGACCGCGCCTCGCAGGGTTCCAGCGCTTGCGCGGCCTGGGCCTTGAGGTGCGGGGCGAAGTTGCACGGCCCGGTGCGGCTGTCCAGCTGCCCCAAGAGGATCTTGTCCCAGCCCGTGCGGCAGGCCCCGGGCGAGCCGGGCATGCAGCACACCAGCACGCCATTGCTCATGCCGGCCAGGGCACGCGATTGCAGAGTCGACATGCCGATCTCTTGCAGGGACACCTGGCGAAACAGCTCGCCAAAGCCTTCGACATGCTTGTCCAGCAATGGCAGCACCGCTTGCGGGGTGTTATCGCGCGCGGTAAAGCCGGTGCCGCCGGTGGTGAGGATCACTTGCACCTGGGGGTCGGCAATCCATTGCGAAATCCGCGCGCGGATCTGGTAGATGTCGTCCACCACCAGGGCCCGGTCGATCAGCGCGTGCCCGGCCCCTTGCACGCGGTCGCACAGGGTTTGCCCGGAGGTGTCGTTGTCAAAGTTGCGGGTATCGCTGATGGTCAATACGGCGATGTTCAGTGAGACAAAATTGCGTTGAGTCAGATGTGCCATGGTGAAAATCCCGGGATAAATGAGCAATGGCCCCAGCCTGCACCGCAAAGGCCGGCGGGCCTATTCCTCCGAGGAGGTACCTCTAGACGGATTCAGGGGGCCAGGCGGCTGCGCTGCCAGGTGCCGTCGTGCCGGCGATAGTCGAGGCGGTCGTGCAGGCGGTCGGGGCGGCCTTGCCAGAACTCCACGCGCTCGGGTTGCAGGCAATAGCCGCCCCACTCTGCCGGGCGCGGCGGTGATTGCCCGGCAAAGCGTTGGGTGACATCACGCAGGTGCCCTTCCAGCTCGGCGCGATGGGCCAGGGGCTGGCTTTGCGGCGACGCCCAGGCGCCGATCTGGCTGGCCAGCGGCCGCGAGTGGAAATACTCGTCGGACAGCTGTGGCGCCAGGCGTGCGACCGTGCCTTCGATGCGTACCTGGCGCTCCAGGCCGGGCCAGAAAAAGGTCATGGCCGCGCTGGGGTTGCTCGCCAGTTCCTGGCCCTTGGCGCTCTGGTAGTGGCCGAAAAAGGTAAAGCCCTCGGCACCAAAGCCCTTGAGCAAGAGGATCCGGCAATGGGCGCGGCCCTGGGCATCGACCGTGGCCAGGGCCATGCTGTTGGCCTCCACCGGCGCCACTTCGGTCTTGCGCGCCTGCTCCAGCCACTGGCCGAACAACACGAGGGGATCGTCCTGTACCAGGTCATCCCGCAAACCGTACAGGGTGTAGTTGCGGCGCATCTGCGCCAGGGAAAGGGGCATGGGGCGAACCTCCGGTCAATTCGCCACAGTCTGATCAGCCGACGCCCTGCGCACCTTGATCGCGATCAACTGCGCGCCGCGGCATGGGGTCGCAGCCCGGCTACTTGAGCCCCAGGCGCCGCGCCAGTTTGTGCAGGTTGCTGGAGTCCAGGCCGAGCATGCGCGCAGCGCTGGCCCAGTTATCGCCAGACAGGCTCAACGCCTGGCGCACCTTCTGGCGCTGGCAGTCGTCCACCGCATCGCTCAAGGTCTGGAATGCCGGCGCCGGCACTTCAGGCACAGGGGCCTGGGCCAAGGTGGCGCTGTCGAGATCCAGCAGCTCGGCTTCCAGGGTCATGATCTGGTTGCGATTGCCGCCACGGCTCAACTGCTTGAGGGCAGCGCGGCTGATCACGTGTTCCAGCTCGCGCACATTGCCCGGCCAGGCATAACCAAGCAGGCTCTGCTCGGCTGCCGGTGACAGGCGCAAGCCGCGCAGGCCCAGGCGCGCGCGGTTGAGCTCCAGGAAGTGCCCGGCCAGCAGCAGCACATCGTGGCCGCGCTCGCGCAATGCCGGGATCGGCACCGGGTACACCGACAGCCGGTGGTACAGGTCGGCGCGAAACAGCCCTTGGCGAATGCTCTCGGGCAGGTGGCGGTTGGTGGCGGCGATGATCCGCACATCCACATGCAACGGCTTGTCGGCGCCCAGGCGCTGGATCTCACCGTTCTGCAAGGTGCGCAGCAGTTTGGCCTGCACACTCAACGGCAACTCGCCCACTTCATCGAGGAACAGCGTGCCGCCGTTGGCCGCGTCAAAACGCCCGGCACGGTCGCTGGTGGCGCCGGAAAACGCACCTTTGACATGCCCGAACAACTCGCTCTCGGCCAACGACTCCGGCAGCGCCGCGCAGTTGACCTGGATCAGCGGCTTTTTACTGCGCCGCGACAGGCGATGCAGGCGCCGCGCGAACAGCTCCTTGCCGACCCCGGTTTCGCCAAGCAGCAACACCGGCAGGTCCGAATCGGCGAGCACATCCAGCTCGTTGAGCAACTGGTGCAGGACCGGGCTCTGGCCGAGGATTTCGCCATCTTCGACCCTGGGCAAACCCGCCAGCGGTTCATGGCGTGACAGGCGCAGGCTGCGGTTCTCCTGCTCCAGCCGCGTGACCCGCACCGCAGCCTCGATCTGCAACGTACAACGCTTGAGTTGCTCGCGGGCATTGGCGTCGAAGGTCCCGGCGTGCAGGGCATCCAGGGTAATCGCGCCCCAGGGCCGGCCCTCGACGAACAGGCTCACGCCCATGCAGTCATGCACCGGCAGCGGTTCGCCGACCTGAGTGTCCAGCAGCCCGTCGTACGGGTCCGGCAGGCGGCTGTCGGGCTCGAACCAGGTCGGCTCGCGGGACGCCATGATCGCCGCCAGCCGTGGATGTTGGGCAATCACAAAACGCCGGCCGAGGGCCTCATGCACCAGCCCCACCGTGGCCACCGGACGCAGGCTGTCGTCGCCATCCAGGCGCAACAGGCCCACGGCGCCGCTATGGAAATATTCGCGCAGGGTCTGCACCAGGCGTTGCAGGCGCACCGCGTTGGGCAATTCGACAATCAGGTCGGCCGACAGACTTTCACGCAACATGGTCATTACTACCCTTGTATGGTCGGTTCTACCGTGCAGCATCAGGGTGATCCTGACCACTACAAAAAATTAAATGCGGTTTTTCAATGGGTTGGCAATGGCACACGGCATGCAATCAGCGGTGTATCTGTTCACTTGATGAGGAAAGCCGATGAACACCATCGCCCCGGACAGCCTGCCCCAGGCGCAACTGATCGAACATTTGCTGGAGCGCTACCACGCTCGCCACCGCGAGCAACTGCCGGAACTGATCCGCCTGGCCAGCCGTGTGGAGCAGGTCCACGGCCATCACCTGGCGTGCCCCAATGGCCTGGCCGACCTGCTGCGGGATATCGAACAGGAATTGGAGGGCCATATGCTCAAGGAGGAACAGGTGCTGTTCCCGATGCTGCAAATGGGCATGGGCCCCCAGGCCGCGCCGCCGATCCAGGTCATGCGCTATGAACATGAACAACACGGCCAGGCACTGGAGCAGTTGCTGGCGCTGACCCATCGCATCCAGCCGCCCGCTGACGCGTGCAATACCTGGCGTGCCCTGTATCACGGGCTGGAGGTGTTTCATGGGGATTTGCTGGAGCATATTCATCTGGAAAATGACGTGTTGTTTATTCGTGCGCTAACAGCCTGACCCCTGCCTGTAGGCGCGAGCTTGTTCGCGCCTACAGGACTCAGCGCAGCATCAGCTTGGCCAGGATCACGATCAGCACCATATGCCCAAGGATGCTGCGGCGGATCCACACCGCCCGCAGCGGGCTCAGGCGTTTTTGCGTCAGCCAGTACGCGAGCAACAGGTAATGCCCGATGATGCTCAGCGCCAACACGATCTTCAGGCTCAACATCGCCGAAAACTGGCTGGCCCAGGGCGCGCCCAGCACGCCGCGGTAGTGCCAGGCCAGGCCGATGCCCGCGCCGTACAACAGCACCACCACGCCATGCAGCACCTGCCGCGAACGCCGGGCAATCGCCTGGTCGCTGGTGAACTGCGCCGACCACGCCAGCTCGTCACGGGCGCGGTGCCAGATAACCACCTCAAAGAACAGCGTGCCGATAAAGGCGATGGCCGCCAGCAGATGCACGATCAATAACCACGAATAGAGCATTCCCGTTCTCCTAGCCCGGATGGCCGTCAACCCGCGCACGCCACAGCATTGGGGCATAGCGCCATAGATACACACCCAGGCCCAGGGTCCAGCACAGGCCTGCCAGCCACAGCGCGGCATACGGCCAGATCAGCACCAGCAGCACCCGGCTCAGGCAGGCCAGGTTCAATAGGCTGAAGGCCAGGGTCATGCCCTTGGGTGGCGTCAGTGGGCGGCCGGTATGGCCCAGGCTGACCCGCGCGATCATCGCCAGGATCAACCCGCCCATCGCCCCCACCGTCAGCGCATGCACCGCCAGGCTCGGGTTCAGCGGCACGCCGAAATGCCACAGCGCCATGCCCAGGCAAGCCACGGCCAGCCAGGCATAGGCCAGGTGCAGCGACCACAGCAGCGGCACGCGCCACAGGCCTGGGTCGTGCCAGCGCACCAGGCGCAGCAGATGACCGAGCCCCAGCAGGGCAAACACCAGGCCAACCCAAAGGCTGGGCATCAGCGCCACACCGCTGGCATACAGCAGCGCCACCAACGCCGAGCCTGCCAACAGCAGGTAATCCAGCCACGGCCAGGGCTTCACTGCTTCAGTGCGCCCCAGGCCGCGCTGGGTGAAGAACGGAATCACCCGCCCGCCGATCAAGCCCATCATCGCCGCCACCAGCCACAACCCGGTCAACACCGCCTGGCGCTGCCAGCCTTCGTCACCGCGCAGCAGGCCATACAGGGACAGGCCATCGGCCAGGGTCAACAGCAGCAGCACCAGCACAATCGGGTAGTTGCGTTGTTGCCGCACTTTCCACAGGGTCCAGCCCATCAGCCCGGCGACCGCCAGGGGAAAGCTCAGTTCCAGCACAGCCAACAACGGCCATGGCAGGTTGAACAGCCACGCCAGGCGTGCGCCCAGCCATAACCCGGCCAGCACCGCGAGGGGCGCGCCACTGATGCCGGGGCGGCCGGTCCAGGTCTGCACCGCCGTCAGCAGGAACCCGCCGATGATTGCCAGGGCGAAACCGAACAGCAGTTCATGTCGATGCCACGCCAGCCAGCCACCCGCCGGTTGCCAGCCCGCATCGCCGGCCAGGGCCAGTAGCCACAAGGGAATCGCCAGCAGCGCCAACAGGCAGCCACCGAGGAAAAATGGCCGGAAAGCCAGGCGAAACAACGGGGTTATCGACATGGCCTTGCGTCGATCCAGCACGTGCATACCACCACTCCTCAAGTCATTGCCGGCCCGATCATCCGGGATTGCCCGCCCCTGGCCCTTGTCGCAGATCAAGCAGGGCTCCTGGGCGGCGCACTATCCTTGGGGCCGTCGCGCAATCAGTGTTGCAAAGGCCGGGCCGAATTCCCCAGTGCGCCGCCCTACACCTGTAGGAGCTGGCTTGCCTGCGATGCAAACACCTCGGTCTGGTGGGTACACCGCAGCGATGCCATCGCTGGCAAGCCAGCTCCTACAGGGGGTTAGCGTTGCCTAGGAGGGTTTAAATGACCATTAGAGGGTTAAAAAGACCCAGAAAGGCAGGGTCATTCTGACCATGCGGGCGCTACAGCCCAGGTTTTACACGGCCCGTGCCTTGGCCCAGCTCTTGCTCTAGCCGGTTATCCCTTATTACTGCCCCCACGGAGTCCCCATGAAAAAAGTCATCCAGCCCCTGGCCTGGTTCGTGATTCTCGGTTCGATGATGGCGGCGGCCAGTGGCCTGTCGTTGTGGCTTGTATGATCAGCGACACGCCGAGGGTCCTGCACCGCGTGCATCATCAGATCCTGCGCAGCCATCACCTGTTCGAGCCGCTCAACGAAGAGCAGATGGACGAGCTGATGGCCAGCAGTCAGTTGCTCAGTGTCGACAAGGGCGAGCCGCTGTTCCGCCAGGGCGAACCGGCCGATGGCTTTTACTTTGTGATTGCCGGCGCGGTGAAGATCTACCGCCTGACCCCGGACGGCCAGGAAAAGGTCTTTGAAGTGATCGGCGAGCGGCAGACCTTCGCCGAGGCGATGATGCTGATGGACACGCCCAACTACGTGGCCTGCGCCGAGGCGGTGTGCCCCACGCAGTTGTATCGCCTGTCCAACGCCACCTATATGCGCCTGCTCCACAGCAACAGCCGCCTGACCTTCGCCCTGCTGGGCAAGTTGTGTGTGCGCCTGCACCAGCGGGTCAACGAGATCGAGACCCTGTCCCTGAAAAACGCCACCCACCGCGTGGTGCGCTATCTGCTGACGCAACTGGTGCGCCTGCACAGCGTCGACAGTTCGTTCGAACTGCCCATGGCCAAGCAGTTGATCGCCGGGCACTTGTCGATCCAGCCGGAGACGTTCTCGCGGATCATTCGCCGGCTGATCGATGAAAAAATCATCACCCAGGACGGTCGGCAGATCGCCATTCTTGATCGCCTGCGCCTGGAGCAATTTGAATGAGCGCAGCGCGAGTCTGCCTGTATTGCCAGCATGCCAACCCGCCACCCCGCGCGGCCTGCGAACGCTGCGCCATGCCCCTGCCCGCCTCCACCGCCAGCCTTGAGGCGCGGCGGCTCAAGCGCTTCCAATGGTTCTGCCTGGGGCTGGCGGTGTTCTGCATCACGATGTTCTTCTGGCTGCCCCGGGACTTTTACTGATCTTCGGTCAACTGCCGGTAGAGCTGCGGCAAGCGCAGCGGCAGTTGTTCCGGCTGGCGGATCAGGGTGTAACCGTGGGCACCGAACATGTACGGCAGGTACTCCCCGGCCTGTTTATCGATCGTGATGCAGAACGGCACCAGGCCCTGGCGCCGCGCTTCTAGCACGGCCTGGCGGGTGTCCTCCACGCCGTAGCGGCCCTCGTACAGGTCCAGGTCATTGGGCTTGCCATCGGTCACAATCAGCAGCAGTTTGCGCCGTTGTTTACAGGCGCCCAGGGTCTGGGTGGCCTGGCGGATGGCGGCGCCCATGCGTGTGTAATAACCCGGTTTCAGGCCCTGGATGCAGCCTCGGGTGTGGTCGTCGTAGGGTTGCTGGAATGACTTGAGCTGTTGCAGGCGCACCTGCTGGCGACGCAAGGACGAAAAGCCATACAAGGCAAACGCATCGCCCAGGCCTGCCAGGCTTTCGCCAAACAGCAGTAGGCTGTCGCGGATCACGTCGATGACCTTTTGCGTATCGTTCAAATGGGCGTCGGTGGACATCGACAAATCGGCCAGCAGCAAACAGGCCAAGTCGCGCCGGGTGCGGCGCTGCTCCTTGAACAGGCCACGCTCGGCGCATGCGCCGTGCTGGCGCTCGACATAAAAATCCAGCCACGCCTGCAGGTCCAGTTCCGCGCCCTGGGGCTGTTGGCGCAACCATTGGCGGTCGGTGCGCAGTTGCTGGAACTGGCGGCGCAAACGCGCGGCCTGGGGCAGCAGGCGAGCCGGCAGCGGCTGGGGCGCGCTGTCGCGGGGTTGCAGCAGTTGCAGGTTGACGAAGTTGGCTTGCAGGCGCTGCTGACGGTAGTCCCACTCCGGCAGCTTGATGCCTGCGCCCAGGGGGATGTCATCGACATCGGCCGGCGGCAAATCCAGGTGCAGCTTGAGCCCGCCGCTCTTGCGCACGCGCTGGCGTGACAGGCTCAACTGGTCGAGGTCTTCGGCGACCCGCGCGGCATCTTCGTCTTCGGAGTCGTCGGCCCAGCGGTCCAGATCGACGTGCTCGGTCCAACTGAACAGGTTTTCCAGGCGCACCACCAACAGGCCACCGTCGCGGCTGTTGTCGTCGACCCGGTTGGCCTGCTTGGGCGCGCCCTGTTGTTCGCCAGGCCGCGTCGTCAGGTCGTCGCCCTCGTCGTCCTGATCTGCGGCCTGTGGGCTGTGCAGGTGCAAGGGTGGATACAGCCACAGCGGCAACGGCCAGGCGGCGCGCTCGCTGCGGGGTAGCTGGCGCACGCTGCCGGGTTCACGCAGGGCCTTGCGCAAGGCCTTTTCCACGGCGGCTTCGGCGGGGTTGAGGGTAGCGGGATCGGGGCGCAATTGCAGGTGGGCGTCCACCAGGCGCTGATAGCTGGGGAGCATGGCCGGGTAACGCTGCAACAGCAGCCAGGTCCAGCGCTGGTTATCCCGGGCCCAGTGGGTCATCGGCCCGGCATGGGCGGCCAGCAGCGCCAGCCAGCGGTACAGCTCCAGGTTCAGGGCCACCGAGGGAAACACCGCCAGGCTTGCCGGCAGGCGCAGGCGATGGCCGTCGCACGAGGCCAGGGGCGCCTGCCGGCAGGTGCCGGCGATGCGCATCAACAGGTTGCGGCGCAGCAGCAGGTCGCGCTCGCTGGCGGCTTCCACGGCTATCCCATGGGCACCGCCCAGGGCGCGGAACAACAGGGCCAGGCTGCGCTGGCGGTCGACCAGATCGACCCGCGCCTCGGGGAAGTCGGCACTGGCGCGACGGGTGATAAAGCGGTGCCAGACACTGCCGACCCACTCTTCCAACTCAAGGGTAAAGGCCATGTGAAGTGCTCCAGACGTAAAACGGCCCGCAGTACCTGCCGGGCCGCCCTCTTGGGGATTAACGTTGACCGCTCAAGCGGTCACGGGGGTGGCAGAGTCCAAGCCTTTGCCCCGCTGCCGGAAGCTCCACAGGTAGCAGAGCAGGCCCAGCAGGAACACCACGCCACTGGCCAGCCGTGCCCAGAACAGCACCGTCAGGTGGTCCATGGTGGCCATGAACGGCAGCGCCACACCGTCCACTTGCCAGCGTTGCAACCAGACCTGCACGGCACCGGCAGCGGTGAGGAACAGGGTGATCATCACCATCGACAGGACCATCATCCAGAAGCCCCAGATCTCCAGGGTCTGGGAGCGTGCATCCGGTGCTTCACCGATACCGCGCAGGCGGGGCATGGCGTAGCTGATCAAGGTCATGACGATCATGGCGTAGGCGCCGAAGAACGCCAGGTGGCCGTGGGCGGCAGTCAATTGGGTGCCGTGGGTGTAGAAGTTGACCGGTGCCAGGGTGTGCAGGAAACCCCAGACCCCGGCGCCGAAGAACGCGGTGACCGTGGTGCCCTTGGCCCACAACGTGGCCGCCCGGTTCGGGTGCTGGCGCCGACGCTGTTTGACCATGGTGAAGGCGAACATCACCATCGCCAGGAACGGCAGCGGCTCCAGGGCCGAGAAGATCGAGCCGACCCACAACCACACCTCGGGCGCGCCGATCCAGAAGAAGTGGTGACCGGTGCCGATGATCCCGGTGATCAGGGCCATGGCGATGATCACGTACAGCCATTTTTCCACGACCTCGCGGTCGACGCCGGTGACCTTGATCAGCACAAAGGCGAGCATCGAACCCATGATCAGCTCCCACACGCCTTCAACCCAAAGATGCACCACCCACCACCAGTAGAACTTGTCCCGCGCCAGGTTGCCGGGGTTGTAGAACGAGAACAGGAAGAACACCGCCAGGCCGATCAGCCCGGTCATCATCACCATGCTCACCGTGGTCTTGCGGCCCTTGAGCAGGGTCATGCCGATGTTGTAGAGAAAGCCCAGGCACACGACCACGATGCCCATCTTGGTGATGGTCGGCTGCTCCAGGAACTCCCGGCCCATGGTTGGCAGCAACTCGTTGTGGGTCAGCTTGGCCAGGGCCGCATAGGGCACCAGCAAGTAGCCGAGGATGGTCAGCACGCCGGCGGCGGCGAACACCCAGAACAGCAGGATTGCCAGCTTGGGGCTGTGCAACTCGCGGTCGGCCTCTTCCGGCACCAGGTAATAGGCGGCGCCCATGAAGCCGAACAGCAGCCAGACGATCAGCAGGTTGGTGTGGACCATGCGGGCCACGTTGAAGGGGATCAACGGGAACAGAAAGTCGCCGACCACGTATTGCAGGCCCATGATCAAACCGAACAGCACCTGGCCCAGGAACAGGATCAGGGCGAATACAAAGTAGGGTTTGGCCACGGCCTGGGATTGGAATTTCAGATATGGATTGACGGTACGCATCCCTTAGCCCTCCTTGTTTGGCGGCCAGCCATTGGTGTTGATCTTCGAGCTCCATTTGAGGAACTCGGCCATATCGTCCACCTCCTGGTCGCTGAGGTTGAATTGCGGCATCGCACGCCGGCCGGGAACGCCCAAGGGTTGCATCTTCATCCAGGCGTGCAGGAATGGCTTGAACGCTTCCTCGCCGCCGCGGCGGTTGAACACATTGCCCAACTCCGGCGCAAAGTACGCACCCTCGCCCAGCAGGGTGTGGCAGCCGACGCAGTTGTTGCGCTCCCAGACGCCCTTGCCGCGTACCACCGATTCGGTGAGTTGGTCCTGGTTACTGCGCGAGGGAAAGGTTTGTTCGGTGTGGTAGGTCAGGGCCAGGAATATCAGGAAGAAGAACACGCTTCCTCCGAAGTAGATATTCCTGGCCATGCCCTTGGTGAAGGTCTCTGACATGGTCGCTTCCTCATTGCTTGGCAGGGGCCATGATAGAAAGCTGGGGGGTAAAAGCTGCTTGATGGCGATCAAGAAATGCCGATGGTTTTGGTCGGGTATTGATTGTCGAGACGTGCGCGCCCCTGTAGGAGCCGGCTTGCCGGCGATGGCGGCGATGGCGGCGATGGCGGCGGCCCAGTCAATACCTGTGTCGACTGATACACCGCCATCGCTGGCAAGCCAGCGCCGACAAAAGTTTTGTGCTGCCCGCTGAACAGCCACTGCTGCTCAGGTGTTGCTACAGACGCAATCCCCACATCGCTCCTGCCCCCCATCCGCAGGCATCCCCCCGCCCGCAGGGGCCGCAGCCGCCATGGCATGGCCGTTGCACTCGCTGCTGCAACAGGTCCTCGCACCTTGCATGACTGAATCAGGAGCACCCATGAGCACTGAATTTTTCTGGCGCCTGCCGCTGGGCACCGATGGTCCGCAGTTGACCACTGACAAACACAACCGGGGCAATGCGCAATACCGCCCCGGCCATATCGCCCCGGGGCGCTTGCCCAATGGCGAGCCGGACGGTTTCACCTACATCGACTACATCGCCCAGGTGGCCAAGGCCGCCGAGTTGGCCGGCTTCGAAGGGGCATTGCTGCCCACCGGGCCCGAGCCATGGATCGTCGCGGCCGCGCTGGCCCGGGAAACCCGGCGTATCAAGTTCCTGATTGCCTTCCAGGCCACCTGGACCCTGCCCGCCTACGCCGCGCAGCAAGCAGCGATCCTGCAGAACCTGAGCCGGGGCCGCCTGGACTGGAACATCATCACCGGTGGCAACCCGGCCAGTCAGCGGGCCAATGGGGATTTCCTCGAACACGACCTGCGCTACAAACGTACCGGGGAGTTCCTCGACATCATCCAGGGCCTGTGGGAGCAGGAAAAGTTCTCCTATGACGGTGATATCTACCAGTTGGAAAACGGCGCCCTGCCCCCTGGCCTGCACCATGAGCGCAAACCGGGGGTGTACTTTTCCGGGTTCTCCGATGCCGCTCTGGACGTGGCCGCCAGGCATGCCGATGTGTACCTCAATTGGGCCGAGCCCATCGACAAGCTCAAGCCGCATATCGAGCGGGTGCGTGAGTTGGCCGACAAACAGGGGCGCAGCGTGCGCTTCGGCCTGCGGGTCGACCTGTTTGCCCGGGAGACCGAAGAGCTGGCCTGGAAAGACCTGCGCCGCCAGTTCGACAAACTCGAAGGCCAGGGCAGCGCGCTCGCCAAAGGTTTCACCAACGGTTCGGATTCGGTGGGTGCGGCGCGCCAGACGGCCTATCACCAGAATGTCGACCGCTTCGACGACCTGATCATCGGCCCCAACCTCTGGGCCGGGTTTGCCAAGGCCAAGCCGGGGCCCACCGTGGGCCTGGTGGGCAGTCACGAGAACATTGCCGAGCGCCTGGTGGAGTACCGCGACGCCGGGTTCTCGACCTTTATCCTCGCCGGCAACCCGCACCTGGAAGAGGCCCTGCGCATTGGCCAGGAAGTCTTGCCGCTGGTGCATCGACAGGCCGCCACCCAACCTTTGCGCGCCAGCGCCTGACTGCTGCGGGAGACCCTGAATGAGCCAACACCTCGATACCCTCTGGTACACCCGCTGCCCGGTGCCCACCGGGCTGGGGATTGCCGTGCAAAAAGGCTGGCTGCAAGAGACCGTCGGCGCCCTGGGCGCCGAGGTGCAGTCGCTGCGCGAGTCCAATGACCAGGCCGTGCGCGAGTCGCACTTTGATCACAGCTTGCGCAACTCGGTGCGCCATGGCGGCAATATCCCGGCGATCTGGGCCCGTGCCCAGGGCCGCGAGACCCGGGTGATCGGCTTGTCCTGGGCCGATGAAGTGCAATTGATCCTGACCCGCCGGGGCAGCGGCATCCAAACGGTCAAGGACCTCAAGGGCCGCACTTTCGGCCTGCCCGACTGGTCCGGCGCGCAGATCGATTTCACCCGCGCCCAGGCCTTGCGCGGCCTGGAAAATGCCCTGTCGCTGGAAGGCTTGCAGGTCGGCGATGTGAAGCTGGTGAACTTCCGGTATGGCGGCACCTTCAGCGACAGCCCGGTGCGCAACATCGCCGGCACGCAGGTCTCTGCACCGCTGGCCGAACGCAACCTGGAGTTGATCGGCCTGCTGCGCGGCGAGGTGGATGCGATCTTCCTCAAGGGCGCCAGCGCCGCCCAGCACGCCCATGACTTTGGCCTGCACACGGTGATCGACACCGGTTCGCACCCGGACCCGCTGATCCGCAGCAACAACGGCACGCCGCGCACCCTGGCGGTGGACCTGAACCTGTTGGACAACCATCTGGATGTGGCCACCGGTATCCTCGATTCGGTATTGCGCGCCGAGCAATGGGCCCACACCCACCCGCAAGAAACACGGCGCTACCTGGCCCGGGAAACCAACAGCAGCGAATACTGGGTCACCGCCGCCTATGGCGAGGATGCCCACCTGCGGCTGCATACGGCCCTGGATGAACAGGCGATTGCCGCGCTGCAGGACTTTGTGCAGTTCCTGCACCGCTGGCGCTTTATCCCCAACAGCTTTGATGTGCGCGCCTGGATCGATGCGCGGCCCCTCAACCACCTGACATCGTTGTAGGAGCCCGGCTTGCCGGGTTCCTACAGGGCATAGGGATTTGAACGAAGACCTTTATGAGCAAACCACTCGATACTCTCTGGTACACCCACAGCCCGGTGCCCACCGGGCTTGGCATTGCGGTGCAGTCCGGGCGACTGGCCGAAGCCTTCCAGCCATTTGGCACCAATATCCAATCCCTGCGCGAGTCCACCGAGCGCGAAGTACGCGAAGCCCACTACGACCATCACCTGAAGAACTCGGTGCGCCACGGCGGCAATATCCCGGCCATCTGGGCCTATTCCAGCGGGGTCCAGACCCGTGTGCTCGGGCTGTCGTGGAGCGATGAGGTGCAGTTGATCCTGACCACCGCCGAAAGCGGCGTGAGAAGCGTGCGCGACTTGAAAAACCGGCGCTTCGGCCTGCCCAAGTGGGCCAACGTGCAGATCGACTTCACCCGCGCCCAGGCCCTGCGCGGCCTGGAAAACGCGCTCAAGCTCGAAGGCCTGAACGTGGCGGATGTGGAGTTGGTGGACTATCCCTACGGCGGCACCTACAGCGACAACCAGACCCAGTACGTGTACGGCACCCCGGCCAGCCTCGGGGTGAGCCGCTTCAGCCGGCGCAACAACGAGCTGATCGGCCTGCTGCGCGGCGATATCGATGCGATTTTCCTCAAGGGCGCCCACGCCGTACACCTGGCCAATGAGTTCGGCTTGCATGTGGTGGTCGATACCGGCTCCCACCCGGACCCGTTGATCCGCAGCAACAACGGCACGCCGCGTACGCTGACGGTAGATACCCACCTGCTGCACGAGCATTTCGATGCCAGCGTGAAGATTGTCGATACGGTATTGCGCACCGAGCAATGGGCCTGGGCCAATCCCGACGAGACCCGGCGCTTTCTCGCCCAGGAGCTGAACACCAGCGAGTACTGGGTGACGGCGGCCTATGGCGAGGATGCCCATCGGCGGCTGCGCACCACCCTGGACTCCCGCTCGATCGAGGCCTTGCAGGACTTCACCGATTTCCTGCATCGCTGGCACTTCATCCCACGGCATTTCGATGTGCGCGACTGGATCGACTTCAGCGTGCTGGAAAAAGTCATCGGCTCCACCTCCCGCGTCGCAGTCTGACCCCCTCACAACCTGTAGGAGCCGGCTTGCCGGCTCCTACAGTGTTGGCCACGCAGCACTTTCTGTGCTGCTCCAGCAGCACTGGCCACGCAGTTTTTGCTGGATCCTCGACAGCCCGGATTCGCCGCGTTTAATCACGTCCAAACAAAAACTTTTTATCCTTAAATATCAATAACATAAATACACGTATCGGGATTGGCACGATCTCTGCTCTAGCCCCTTCAAGGACACTTTTCCGGGGGAGATTTACATGCACAAACTTAATCCAATCACCAAGGGCCTGTGGCTCGCATTGCTGTTCACTGGCAGCGATCACGTGCTGGCAGCCGACACTGAAAACGAGCCGGCACTCAAGACCGTCACCGTCACCGCGCAACACCGGGAGCAGACCTTGCAAGAGGTGCCGGTGGCCGTGTCGGCGGTCCAGGGCACCAGCATCGTGGCCGACGGCGTGCGCTCGATGGGCGACATCACCACTTTCATTCCCAACGCCTCGGCGAAGAACCCCGACGGCGACGGCCGCCCACGCTGGTACATCCGCGGCCTGGGCACCGGCGACACCGGGGCGGCCACGGTGTACCCAGTGGGCATTTATGCCGATGACGTTTACCTCAACGCACCGATTGCCGGCGGCGGCCCGCTGTTTGACCTGGAGCGCATCGAGATCCTGCGCGGGCCCCAGGGCACCCTGTATGGCAAGAACACCACGGCGGGCGCGGTGAATATCATTTCGAAAAAACCCGCGTTCGACACTGACGGTTTCGGCACCATCGGCTTTGGCAGCAAGAATGAAAGGATCCTCAGCGGCGCCCTTGGCGGCGCGCTGGTGGACGAAAAACTCGCCGCGCGGATCTCGCTGTACTCCGAGGAGCGCGACGGCTTCCAGAAAAACCTGGTGGACGATCACACCTACGGCGACGTCAACAAAAAGGCCGTGCGCCTGCAGTTCCTTGCCCAGCTCAACCCGGACCTGGACGCGCTGCTGAAGATCCACAGCCGCGAGTTCAAGGGCGACGGTTCCAACGGGGCACTGACCCTGGGCCGCTACTACAACGTCGGCTACCAGCGCCCCGAAGGCCGTAATATCGCGCTCAACGTCAAGGACGATTCCAAGCTCAACCATGACGGCACGTCCCTGACCCTCAATTGGCACCTGGGCGACTACACCCTCACCTCCATCAGCGCCTATGACTACATTCGCGGCCAGTCCAGCAGCGATGCCGACTACACGCCTTATGAGGTCAACGGCACGTCCACCAGCGATAACAAATACACCCAGTATTCCCAGGAAATCCGCCTGGCCTCGCCGCAGCAGGAAACCTTGCGCTGGCTGGCCGGTGCGCACTACTTCCACGAAGACCTGGACAGCAGCGGCGGACGTTTCATTGCCCCCGGCCCGACGCCCAATGGCACCGGTTCCAACCAGATCAATGGCGCGACCGACCTGCGGGATCTCAATTACGACCACAAGACCAACAGCTACGCGCTGTTTGGCAACCTGACCTACGACTTCACCGACAACTTCACCGTGACCGGCGGCCTGCGCTGGACCCAGGAAAAGAAAGACATCGACCTGAACCTCACCCAACTGACCCGCAATACCGCCAACGGCCCGCTGGTGCCCCTGGCCGGCAGCGGCACCAATGGCAGCCGCCAGGAGAACAAGACCTGGGAAGCCTGGACCTACGATGTCACGCCCGAATACCGGATCAATGACAACGTACGAGTGTTCTTTCGCTATGCCCACGGCTTCCGTTCCGGTGGTTTCAACACCGGGCTGTCCACCAGCCTGGCGCAGTTGACCACGGTGGACCCGGAACAACTCGACGCCTATGAGTTCGGGGTCAAGTCCGAGTGGTTCAACCGCCGCCTGACCGCCAACGCGAACATTTTCTACTACGACTATTCGGATATTCAGGTCAACCTGCTGACAGTCAACAACGGCGTGCTGACCACGGCCCTGACCAATGGCGCCAAAGGCAAGGTCAAGGGCGCCGAGCTGGAACTGGAAGGCCAGCCCACCGACTCCCTGCACCTGCGGGCGGCGGTGTCGTTCCTCGATACCGAATACACCGACTTCAAGAACACCAACCCCAACACCGGCGCGGTCACCGGTGACTACAGCGGCAACAGCTTTGTGCGCTCGCCGCGCAATGTGGTGTCGGTGGGTGGCGACTACACCATCGCGCTGCAGATCGGCGGCAAGTTGGTGGCCGGGGCCGACGCCAGTTTCCGCGACAAGGAATACTTCCTCGCCGACCGCCAGAGCAGCGCCGACAAGACCCTCAGCCAACCCCACTACACCCTGGTCAATAGCCGCCTGAGCTGGTACAGCGCCGATGAAAAACTCAGCGTCACCGGCTTCGTCAACAACCTCACTGACCGCCGCTACCAGGTGCATGGCCGGCCAAACGGTGGACTGGGGCAGTACGTGATCACCTACGGCGACCCACGCACCGTGGGCGTGAGCGTGACCAGCCGTTTCTAAGCCCAAGCCCCTCTCCCAAACAACACAGACCCACTGTAGGAGCCAGGCTTGCCTGCGATAGCGTCCTTGAGCTCGCCATCGCAGGCTTGCCGGGCTCCTACAGGTGATCTGCATTGTTTGGAGGGCCAGCCTTGTTTGAAAGGAATACGTTTATGTTCCAGCACACTCCACTGGCCGGCGCCATCGCGCTGGTCCTGGGCAGCCTTGCCGTGCCCGCCATTGCCGCACCAATCCAACCCACGGCCAAGACCGACCACCTCGACACCGTGGTGGTACTGGGCACCCGCCGCAGCGACCTGACCGCCCTGCAAAGCGCCGCGCCGGTGGATGTGCTGTCCGGCGAGCAACTGCAAGAGACCGGCGCCAGCGACCTGTCTGGCGCGCTGACCGCCCTGTCGCCGTCGTTCAATTTCCCGCAGTCACCCCAGGGTGCCTTCGCCGGCTCTATCGCCCAAGGCGCATCGCTGCGCGGCCTGGCGTCGGACCAGGTGCTGGTGCTGGTCAACGGCAAGCGCCGCCACAGCAGCGCCAATATCACCCGCCAAAGCCTGGTCAATGGCCGGGGCGCAGCGGCGGTGGATTTGAGCCTGATCCCCCTGAGTGCGATCCAGCGCGTGGAGATCCTGCGTGACGGCGCGGCGGCGCAATACGGCTCGGATGCCATCGCCGGGGTGATCAATATCGTGCTCAAGGAAAACGACGACGGCGGCAACGTCGGCTACCGTTTTGGCGGCTATGACAAGGGCGATGGTATCCAGCGCAAACTCAGCGGCTGGAAAGGCTTCAGCCTGCCCAACGACGGTTTCCTGACCCTGAGCTTCGACGCCGGCAGCCAGGATCCGGCCAGCGACACCAACCCCGACAACCGGATCTTCTACCAAGGCTCCACCAGCATCAACACGCCCCGGGAACAGAACAACCGCTACCGCACCTGGCGCTGGGGCTCGGGCAATGTCTCCGACCAGTACAACTTCGTGGCCAACAGTGAGATCGGCGTCGGCGACGGCCTGACCGCCTATGGGTTTGCCACCTACGCCCACAAGAACACCGACGCCGAAGGTTTCTTCGACCCGCCGACCACCCTGCGCAGCAACTACGGCAGTACCGCGTTGCAGCGTTACCCCGACGGGCGCCTGCCGGTGACGCGCTACAGCCTGCAGGACTATGCGGTGACCGGCGGCCTGCGCTACGAGCACGAGCAACTGGGCAAGTTCGACCTGGCGCTGAACCACGGTAACAACACGCTCGAATCCACCGATCGCAATGCGATCAACCCCAGTTGGGGCACCAACAGCCCGTCGAATATTTACACCGGCCAGCGCGAAAACGAGCAGACCAACCTGACCCTGGACTGGGTGCGCGACTTCCCCACCGACCTGCTGTTCAAGCCGCTGACGCTGTCCGCCGGCCTGGCCTGGCGCAAGGAGAACTACCAACTGAGTGCCGGTGATGCGGCGGGCTGGCAGAACGGGCCGCTGTTCAACACGGTCGACCCGATCACCGGGCGCCGCATCCCTGGGTATTACTCGGGCATCACCCAGGTCGATGCCGCGTCCCTGGAGCGCAAGGTGCTGGGCGCCTATATCGATGTCGAAGGTCAGGTCACCGAGAAATTCCAGGCCGGGGTGGCGGTGCGTACCGAGCACTATTCGGACTTCGGCGACACCACCAACGGCAAGCTGTCGCTGCGCTACGACTTCACCCCACAGATCGCCGCGCGCGCCACCGCCAGCACCGGCTACCGCGCGCCGTCGCTGGTGCAGAGCGGCATGTCGTCGTTCAGCGTGCAGGTGGTGGAACAGCCGCCCGGCAGCGGCAACTATGTGGAAGTGCAGCAACGCACCCTGCGTGCCGACAGCCAGGAAGCGCGGTTGCTGGGCGGCAAGGCACTCAAGCCCGAGGAGTCCACCAACTACTCCCTGGGCCTGGTATGGCGCCCGCTGGACAACGCCTCGGTGACGGTGGATGCGTACCGGATCAATATCGACAACCGCATCACCCTCTCCGACCAACTGCCGTCTGCGGTGGTCACGCCGATTTTTGCCGGCACGCCCTACGCCAATATCCAGAGCGCGGCGTTCTACACCAACGTCGCCGATACGCGCACCGATGGCATCGAGCTGACCGGCAACTATCAGTGGAACCTGCAGCAATGGGGGCGCCTGAACCTGAGCAGCGGCTTTGCGAAGAACCGCACCACAATCACGGCGTTGCGCGACGTGGGCAATATCAAGGGGTCGCAGATTGTCGGGCGCAACACCCAGGGCCTGATCGAAGAAGGCACGCCAGAAACCAAACTGACCCTGAGCGCCAACTGGCTGTATGAGAACTGGGGCCTGACGGTTGCCCAACGCCGCTATGGCCAATGGATCAGCCGCAATGCCACCAACCCCAGCCTGGACCAGACCTACAGCCCGCAGTGGGTCACGGACGTGGACCTGTCGTACACCTTCGACAAGGGCCTGAAGGTCTCGGTAGGCGCGATCAACCTGTTCGACAGCCACCCGGACAAGGCCGATGGCGCGCAGTTGTACGGCGTGCCGATCTACTCGATCACCAGCCCAGAAGGTGCCCAGGGCGCGTTCTACTACACCAGCGTGAGTTACGACTTCTAGACGCGACTGCTGAACGGGTGTTGCCACAGCAGCACCCAACCACCATTTCCCCCTGTCGGAGCCGGCTTGCCGGCGATTGCGGCCTCATGCCCTGCGCATGGCAGAAGGGCGCCATCGCCGGCAAGCCGGGCTCCTAAAGGGTTTACGGGTTTATGGCACATGTCTTGCGATGGTGGCTGGGTACTTCGCTGAAATAAGACCTGCCATGCGCCTGAATCACTTACTGAACCCTCTTACCTGGCTGATCTCCCCCCTGGCCTTGCTGGCGGTGTGGGCATGGGTCGCGCACCTGGGGCTGTTCCCGCGCAACCTGCTGGTGCCGCCCGCGCAGGTGCTGCAGACCTTTGCCGATCTGCTGGCCAGCGGCGAGTTGCAGGAACACCTGGGCAACAGCCTGTCACGGCTGGGCATTGGCTTTGCTATCGGCTCGCTGTGTGGCCTGGGCTTTGGCGTGTTGATGGCTTTGTCGAAAACCGTCGAGGCTTATTGCGGGCCGCTGTTCCATACCCTGCGCCAGATCCCCAGCATCGCCTTGATTCCGATGTTCGTGCTGCTGTTTGGCATCGATGAAACCTTCAAGATCATCATCGTGGCCAAGACCGCGTTTTTCCCGGTGGCCCTGGCGGCCGGCGAAGGGGTCAAGGGCATCCCGCGCAGCTACTTCGAGGTCGCCGACGTGTACCGCCTGCGCTGGCCGAGCTTTGTGCGCCTGGTGGCCCTGCCCGCCGCCGCGCCGCCGATCATCACCGGCTTTCGCATCAGCCTGACCCGCGCCTGGGTGGTGCTAGTGGCCACCGAGTTGCTGGCGGCCGATAGCGGCCTGGGGCAGATGATCGAGATGGCCCGGCAGATGCTGCGCATCGACATTGTGATGGTCGGGGTGGTGGTCACCGGCGTGATCGGCTTTGCCATCGACTACCTGTTGCGCCATATCGAACAGCGCCTGTTTCGCTGGCAGACGCGCTAGGAGCCCTCTATGACGAACCTGTTGAAAAAGTCCCGCGGGCTGTTGCTCCCGCTGCTGCTGGTCCTTGCCTGGGAATACGCCTCGCACCAGGGCGCGGCCGGTGCCTATGCGTTCGTGCCGCTGTCGGCGATTGGCACGGCCTTGCTGGATATGCTCGGCAACGGCGAGTTGCTGGTCAACCTGCTGGCGAGCCTGGCGCGCACCAGCAGCGGCCTGGCCCTGGGCATTGTGTTCGGCGTGGCGTTGGGGGTGCTGATGGCGTTGTCCAGCGTGGCCAACCGCTTGATCGGGCCGCTGTTCCATAGCATTCGCCAGGTGCCGATGCTTGGCTGGATCCCGCTCATCGCCATGTGGTTCGGCAATGGCGAGTTCTCCAAGGTGCTGATCGTCAGCCTGGCCGCGTTTTACCCGATGGTGCTGAACACCTGGCAGGGCTTTACCCATGTCGAGCAGCGTTACCGCGAAGTGGGCCTGGTGCTGGTGCTGAGCCCCGTGCAGCGCTTCACCCAGGTGCTGCTGCCGGCCGCGCTGCCGAGCATCGCGACCGGCGTTTTGCACGCCCTGGCCTTTGCCTGGGTCACGACGATTGGCAGCGAGTTATTCCTGTCTTCCGCAGCGGGCCTGGGCAACTTGATGATGAATGCCGAGGCCGGCTCGCGCATGGAAGTCATCGTGCTCTGCGTGTTGTGCATCGGCCTGCTCGGCTACCTCATGACCCTGTTGTTTAACCGCCTCGTGCGCCACCTGCTGCGCTGGCGCCACCTTCGTTGAAAGGCCCTGACATGAATGCAATCGCTCACCACGCCTTACACCAGCACCTGCAAACCGGCGCCTTGCAGATTCGCGGCCTGAACAAGGCCTACCGGATCGAAGGCCGCTCGTTGCCGGTGCTGCACAATATTCACCTCGACGTGCAACCCGGCGAGTTCGTCAGCATCGTCGGCGCCAGTGGCTGCGGCAAATCCACCTTGCTGCGCCTGATTGTCGGCCTGGAGGCCGAGTACGAGGGCGATATCCTGCTCGATGGCAAACGCATCGCCGCCACCAGCCTGGAGCGCGGCATCGTGTTCCAGGACCACCGGTTGTTCCCGTGGATGACCGTCAGCCAGAACATCGCCCTGGCCCTGAAAAACCATGACCTGCCCCAGGCCGAGAAAAACCGCCAGGTGGCCGAGCACATCGCCCTGGTCAACCTCGGCGGTTTCGAGAATGCGTACCCCCATCAGTTGTCCGGCGGCATGGCGCAACGCGCCGCGATTGCCCGGGCGCTGATCAACAAGCCCAAGGTCCTGCTGCTGGACGAACCGCTCGGCGCCCTCGACGCCCTGACCCGCGTGCACCTGCAACGGGAACTGCAGCGCATCTGGGTGCAGCAGCGCTGCACGGTGCTGATGGTCACCCATGACATCGAAGAAGCACTGTACCTGGGCGACCGGGTGATTGTGATGGACGCCCATCCGGGGCGGATCAAGCACGAGATTCGTGTCGACCTGCCCCACCCACGGGATCGTGCTTCAGCGGTGCTGCAACAGCACAAGCGGCAATTGCTGGAGGAGCTGACAGGCCACTGAGGTCAGCCCGCCGCAACCTTCAGGCGCTGGATCTGTGGCGTGCCTGTGGATGATCCCGGCTTGCGCGGGTCAATGACACTCATCATCACCCCATCGCTGGTGATGAATACTGGCCGTGACTTGCCTTGGTCTTTCGGGTCATTGGAAAAGGCCCCCTTGAACTCGACGGACCGGCGTTGCTCGGCAGTGCCGCCGTCCAAGGTCACCTTCAGATCCCCCGCGGGCGTCACCTGCCAGTCCGAGATTTGGGCGTCGGTGTAGTCCAGTTGAACGGTACTGCCCTGCAGGTCTTCTATGTGAACACTGCCTGACCCCTTATTGATGATGTACGTATTGCTGCCGCCTTCAGCGACCACCCTGGCCCCCCCATTGATCACCACGACATCGGCCCCCTTGCCTGTGCGGGCAATGTCCTCGCGGCCATTGAGGGTCAGCAAATTATTCTGATCATCACCTTGAACATAACTTTCGCCGTTCTTCACCGTGGTGACATTGGAAAAGTTCTGCACACTGGCGATTTTTTTCACCCCCTCGGTGTTGGATTTTTCAGTTTTTACCGAGACGGTATGGTCTTTCAGATTAATGACATGCCCTACGTAGCTGACACGTTCTTTCTTTCCGACATCGTCGCGTGGCGAACTTAATTCTCCAGAAAAAACCAGGGTGTTACGTCCCTCGCCACCCTCCAGGGATATTTGCCTGGGACTGAAATCTTTGTTTCCCGTTTTCTCGACCTCCCGCGCCCGCTCCAGTGTCTGGCGTGCATCGGCACTCATGACCACCGTGTCATCAGCGCGCCCGCCACTGACCACCTTCTTGCCGGTACCTAGCAAGAAGACGTTGGGTTTGTTTTCCACCCCTCTTACATAATCATCACCACCACCCAGGTCCCATAACGTGGCTTTTCCATCACCCAACTCGCCTTCAACCTGTTTGACCGGTTTGCCGTTAAATGATGAATAGCTTTCATCCACGCCTACCCGGTCAGTGCCATCACGAACCGCCACCGACGGGACCTTGCCGGGTACTGGAATCAGATTCAGCAGCCAGGTGACCGGCGAAAACCAGACTCTTGGCGTCAGTGGGACTTTGCCGTCCACTTGCTTGACCTCAACCTGCGACGAGCCGTAGACCACCCGCTCGAAGGTGTTCTTTGCATCACCGCTCAGGAACGCTTTATAGCGAGCTTGACGTTGCTCATCGATTTCGTGGGTGTATTGGGTCTGCAGGTAAGGCTTGAGCACATCAAATCCAGGCTCCAGGCCCAGGAACGCCCTCACACCGGTGACGGCCTTTTGTTCGCCCGAAAGCGGCGTGACCTTATCCAGCTCTTCCACGCTGCGCACGGAGTGGTAAATCATCTGGCTCATCATGAGCGTCCCGGCCACGACCAGGCCCACCGGCCCAGCCGACGCCGCCCCCATCATGAATGCGGCGCCCAACGTTACCGAGGTCGCGGCGTTGGCCACCGCGAAAGCACCGTCAACATAATGGTCCTGGGCTTGAGCACCGCTGCTCTTACTGGCCTTTTTAAAGGAATCGACAGCACTGTAGATATCAAACGGCACGCTGACCGCCGCACCCGCCCCGGTGCCGACTTTGCCAATCAGTTGCCCAACACTCGACGCTTTAAATCCCATGATCGAAGGCGCAGCCTTATGAATGACACTTTGCCCCAACTTGTTGAGCGAAGCCCCAATCGCGTCGCCCCCGTACTGGGCAGCCACTGCACCTAAACTGATACTGCCTTGGGTCACGTCTCCATTGTGAAAAGACTCTATCGCGCTGCGCAGCCCCTGGAATGTACTGAATGCCTGGAAACCCAAGCCCGCAGCCCGCGTTTTTCCAAACTTGTCCACCCCACCTGCATCAAAGAAATTCGCAGGCATCGCTTGTTTAGTGCGAACCATCTCTTGAATCTGAGCCGAAATCTTGTGCACTTGCTGCATCTGCTTTTCGAAGTTGTCAGGCACCTTCGACACTTCGGTACTGGGGATCAGCGGTCCAGCGGACGGATCACGATGAATCGCAATTTCAAAGAACAACTTGGTTGCCTGGTCACTGAACCGGACATCACCGGAACCAGACCATGCCTTGAAGCGCGCAAAATCAATTTGCAGGTTATTGGCCAACAGCTTGCCATTCGGGTCACCTGCAGGCTGGGCAACTATCGGCTTGCCGTGGATATGGATGCCCATTTTGTAAAGATCGACGCGACTGATATCCAGGGTGCCGATACGGATCGGCGGCTGGCTGTCATCGAGGGCCTGAAGGCGCTGCACTTCCCCCGTATTGCTGATGACAGTGGGTGCAGCCATCCTGGCAAGAGGCGCCGCCCCCTGGTGTGTGGCAAACAACTGGCGATCGCGCTGCATCTCTTTGTCGATGTACGGATAACCGGGAGGTGGGGTTGCTTGGGCTAAGGTGCGCAGCAACTTTTGCTCAAGCCCCTGCATGCTGCCAATGTACGGGGAGCCGGGGTACTGTTTTATAAAGCCCTGAACGGTTTTCAATGAATCGAAGGTGGCGTGATACTGGGCCATACCTTTCTTGGCATGTATGTTGTCCACGCTTTCCAGAACATTTTGATAAACCGCAGCTTCCATACCCGCAACAGGCCTTGCATGTTTTCTAAAATCAGCCGAGGAAGGCAGGTGCGCACTATCAACTACTTTTATCGTATCAAGATCGGCCAAGGGCGCATTATATGCCAGTTGCATCCGCGTGGACGTCGGTCTAATCCCCGAGACATGCTCTGGATTAAATACGCTGAACCTGTATTTAGGATTATCCAGATCGTTGTTGTATGGCCTAATTAACTTTTTCAGATCTGGATCGGTAAAGATTTTTTTCATTCCGCTTTCAAATGCCTTGGCAGAAGAAAACCTGACCAAGCCAATATTGGGGTCGGCGTAGTAATAGGTCCGTTTACCGTCCGCTCCCGCCGTCACTCCTGCCGATAGACGATGCCCACTGGCAGAAATAATCAACGTCGTCGGGGCTGGGGCTTTGAGGAGCTGCGCTACGATTGACTTGTAAGACCCGAGCCTGTCAGTGGCCGGATCATGAGCCTTGTCGGCATACCCGGCGTACTTCTGGGCCCTGGCAATTGCAGCAAAGAATGCTTGAGATTCAGGCGTATCAGGAGAAGCCAGCGCCTGGTAAATATTGCCCAGGAAAATATCAGCCTTGCCCTCCCTTGTCGCCAAGGACAGCAGGTGCGATATGCCCGCACACTCTCCGTCGCTCGATTGGTTAATCATTGCCAGATAATAACTTTGCGGCATGGGTGTCAACTTAGTTTCTTTACCCGAAACTACGTTCGAAAACTCCATCACCCTTTCTTGTGTTTTGATAATAGTGCGCTTTTCGGCCAAGTGCTTGAGCATGCCTAATTGCTCATCGGTCACCCCGGGCTGCAATGCCATTTTATAAAACTCGAAACTACTCATCAAATCCGAATAACCAGCCGGCAGCGGCACGGACCCCGGTGAGTTATACCCTCGCATATAGGCCTCTCGGCCCTGGCTTTGTTTGACACTTTCTACTTTTGAAAAAAAATCATCTGCGCTGCCCGTCTCGCGAACAGCTGCCACCGGTACTCCCCTACGCAGGCGGCGCTTGTCTGGCACATCGTTCTGCGTCGTCAGTTGCCCCGGTGATGGTTCTCGACGTTCTTCATGGGAAGTTGGAGGGGCGGTTTGAGCGGACTGATTTTGTCTAATAAACGACAAGGTATTGGGCAGGGACGATACGTGCATAATCACTCCAGCTAACAGGTTTTGTTCATTCAATATCCTTTTATGTGAAGGGCTCCTGGAGTGATAAAACCTAGCACCAGACGCAATGCCACCCTGACAGACAAATCCGAGAGCAAACCACAAGGTATTACCAAATGCAGCGCGCCCCTCACTACAGGATGCGCGCCATCTTGATGATCTCGATAGACACCGGGCTGTTGCCACGGCTGAAGGTGCCTTCGCCAATCTTGCGAAAACCGCACGCGGCGTAGAATTTTTCGGCGGTCAGGGTCGCTTCCAGGTAGGCGCTGGTATGCCCGGCTGCGGCGATCTGCTGCAAAGCCTCGGCCAACAGGCGCTTACCCACCCCCTGCCCGGCCGCCTCGCCACGAATAAACAACTTGCTGACTTCCAGACCCTCGATCTCCACAAAGCCCTGGAGCACATCGCTGCAGGCCAGCCACAGGTTGCCGGCGGCGATGGCCGGGCGGTAAGTCTCAGGGGAGCGGCCATCAAGCCACATGGCGATCTGTTCGGCACCATAGTCGGCGGTGCACAGGTTTTCGACGGAGTTTTTATGCACCTGGAAGATGCTCTCGGCGTCGTCCTGGGTGGCTGGGCGGATCAGTAGATTTTTCATTCCTTTGAGTTTCCGAGCAGGGCCAATAAACCCAGGCGTTATAGCTGATCTTGCGCCGGGCAGCGACCGAAGACCGCACATCTTGTGCGTTGACCAGCTTTCCTACACACCATATAGTGTGCCCACACACGCAGCCGACCACTACATAGTGTGCGATGCCGGTAACTATCAAGTTTTTTGGACGGCCTCACACACCGTCAGAACAGACCAGGAAGGAGTATTTCATGCTGAGTTGGGATGAAGTCGACACCGAAGACACCGGTGCAGCCGTGATCCGTGGCGCCAACGCCGGCCACGCCACCGAAGCCAACATGGACCGCCTCGACGGTGCCGGTGCCGCCGCCGCCATCGAGGCCCGCGCCGTCACCGCCAATGACTCCGCCGCCATCGTGCGTGCCAAGGCCGCCCTGGACAAACTCGACGTCGCCGAAGGCCTCGCCGAGTTGGAAGGCGCTTCCGCCCGTGTCGCCGTTGACGAAAAACGCATGATCAACTGCCGCGCCGACCTCAACCAACTCGTGCCCTTCAAGTACGACTGGGCCTGGCAGAAGTACCTCGACGGCTGCGCCAACCACTGGATGCCGCAAGAGGTCAACATGACCGCCGACATCGCCCTGTGGAAAAACCCCGAAGGCCTGACCGACGACGAACGTCGCATCGTCATGCGCAACCTGGGTTTCTTCTCCACCGCCGATTCCCTGGTCGCCAACAACCTGGTGCTGGCCGTGTACCGCCTGATCACCAACCCGGAGTGCCGCCAGTACATCCTGCGCCAGGCCTTCGAAGAGGCGATCCACACCCACGCCTACCAGTACTGCATCGAATCGCTGGCCATGGATGAAGGCGAGATCTTCAACATGTACCACGAGATCCCGTCGGTCGCTAAAAAAGCCGCCTGGGGCCTGAAATACACGCGTTCGATCTCCGATCCGAAATTCGAGACCGGCACCGTCGATACCGACAAAGAACTGCTGCGCAACCTGGTCGCCTACTACTGCGTGCTGGAAGGCATCTTCTTCTATTGCGGCTTCACCCAGATCCTGTCCATGGGCCGCCGCAACAAAATGACCGGCGTGGCCGAGCAGTTCCAGTACATCCTGCGCGATGAGTCGATGCACCTGAACTTCGGCATCGACGTGATCAACCAGATCAAAATCGAAAACCCACACCTGTGGGACGCCGAGATGAAGGAAGAAGCGACCCAGATGATCCTGCAAGGGACCCAACTGGAGATCGAATACGCTCGCGACACCATGCCACGCGGCGTGTTGGGCATGAACGCGGCAATGATGGAGGACTACCTCAAGTTCATCGCCAACCGTCGTCTGTCGCAGATCGGCTTGAAGGAAGAATACCCAGGCACCACTAACCCGTTCCCGTGGATGAGCGAGATCATGGACTTGAAGAAAGAGAAGAACTTCTTTGAGACCCGGGTGATCGAGTATCAGACCGGTGGGGCGTTGAGCTGGGATTGATCGCAGGCCATCGCCGGCTTGCCGGCGATGGCGCACGCATCAGTTGGAGACTTGCTCAAGAAAGATCAGCTTCAGAGGTTCCAGCAGCAAGTCATCCGCCGTGGCGGCAAAGCGCTGGAAGTACGGCATCGCAAAATGCGCATCGAGGGCCGCCTGGTTCTTGAACGCTTCACGCATATAGAACGTGCCCGGCTCATCACGCAGTTCGAACAGCACGTAATCCAGGTTGCCTGGCTCGGTGCGGGTCGGCTCGACCAAGGCCAGCAGGCCGGCCTTGAGCGCTTGTTCCTGGCCCGGCTTGGCCTTGAGTACGGCGATGGATATCAGGGGTTTGCTCATGCTGGCGACTCCATTGGTAGGTTGGCTGGCGCATGCGGCGAGCATTACACACAGCGATAAGCCCAGGGCTTTGATCAGGGTGTTCATTGGAAATCCTCAAGCACAATCTTGCCCCGCGCCTGGCCGCTTTCCACCAGGGCATGGGCGCTGCGCATGTTGGCCGCGTTGATCGCACCAAAATGCGCACCGAGAGTGGTGTGCAACACGCCTTGGTCGATCAACTGCGCCACCCGGTTGAGCAGGTGGTGCTGCTGGATCATATCCGCCGTTTCAAACAGCGAGCGGGTGAACATCAGCTCCCAGTGCAAGGACAGGGATTTGAGCTTGAGCGGCATGACGTCCAGGCTGTCCGGGTCATCGATCAACCCCAGCCGCCCTTGGGGGCGCAGCACTTCGACCAATTGCGCCAGGTACTCCTCGGTATGGGTGAGGCTGGCGACATGGCTGACCCCATCGACCCCCAATGCCTGGAGCTGGGCCAGCATGGGCTGGCTATGGTCGATCACATGATGGGCGCCCATGCGCTGGACCCACTCGATGGTCTCCGGGCGCGAGGCGGTGCCGATCACGGTCATTTTGGTGAGTTGGCGGGCCAGTTGCACCAGGATCGACCCCACGCCACCACCGGCCCCGACCACCAACAGCACATCACCCTCGCCTGCGCCTTCAGTCACACCAAGGCGGTCGAACAGCAACTCCCAGGCAGTGATCGAAGTCAGCGGCAACGCAGCGGCGTGGGCCGCGTCCAGCGTGCGTGGCCGGTGGCCAACGATGCGCTCATCGACCACCTGGAATTCGCTGTAGCTGCCTGCGCGGATCAAGGAACCTGCGTAGTACACCGCATCGCCTGGCTTGAACAAGCTCACGTCGCTACCGACCTGGCGCACGATACCCGCTGCATCCCAACCGAGGATTTTCGATTCCTGGGCGTAGGTACCAGCGCGCACCTTGGTATCGATCGGGTTGACCGCCACAGCCTGCACTTCCACCAGCAGGTCCCGAGGGCCTGGCTGGGGGGCGTTGATGTTCACGTCGATCAGCGAACGTGGGTCGTCAATGGGCAGGCCATGTTCGGTAAAGGTGATTGCTTTCATGGGAACTCACGAGTGATGAGGGACGATGGCCCTCGATGGCGTGCATTTTTACCGTTCCCAGAACGAAGAAAAATCGACAAAATGCAGCAACACTTTCATTGCTGGAGTGAAAATGATCCGCATCGATGATCTCGGGCTGTTCCTGCGCAGCGCCGCCCTGGGCAGTTTCACCGCCGCTGCGGTGGAGGCCAACCTGTTGCCGGGCCAGGTCGCGGCAGCGATCAAGCGCCTGGAACGCGAGCTGGAAGTACGGCTGTTTACCCGCACCACCCGCAGCCTGCGCTTGAGCGCCGAAGGCGAACAGTACCTGCCCACCGCCCGCAGCGTGTTGGAGCAGTTGGAGCTGGGCCGCGAACGCTTGCGCGGCGATGACGCGCCGCTGCGGGGCACGTTGCAGATCGCCGCGCCGTCGGACCTGGGGCGCAACATCCTGCTGCCGATGCTCACCGAGTTCCGCCGCCTGCATCCAGAACTGACCTTGCGCTTTTTGGTGTCGGACCAGGTCACCAATCTGTTTCGCGACCCGGTGGACGTGGCCCTGCGTTATGGCTGGAACGAGGACGCCAACTACATCGCCCTGCCCCTGGCGCCCTGGAACCGCCGGGTGCTGGTGGCCTCGCCGGACTACGTGGCGCGCCACGGCGCCCCCGCGTCCACCGACGAACTGACGCACCACCCGTGCCTGCTGTACCTGCAAAACAGTCGTCTGCATGACCGCTGGGAGTTGGGCGGGCAGACCGTGCAGGTCGCCGGCCCCTTGTTCAGCGACGACGCCGATGTGGTGCGGCGCTGGGCCGTGGCCGGCGAAGGCATCGCCTACAAGACCTGGCTGGATGTGTACGCCGATGTCCAGGCGCAGCGCTTGGTGGTGCTGCTGCCAGAGATTGCCGGGGATGTGTACCCCTTGAGTTTCGCCTGCCCCCATCGCGGGCAGATGTCGCGGGCGGTCACCCAGTTGTATCAATGGTTGAACCAACAGTTCAGCGCCATGGAGCGCCCGTGAACCCTTTTGTAGTGGATTAGGAAAGACGCGGTTTTTATGTCCAATCAAACCATCAAGACGCCGTGCGTCGGCCTGTGTTCCACCGTGTATGGCGACCTGGTGTGCCGTGGCTGCAAGCGCTATCACCATGAAGTCATTCAGTGGAACGGCTACAGCGCCGAGGAAAAACAAGCGGTCTGGCTGCGCCTCGAACAGTTGCTGGTGCAGGTCATGGCCAGCAAGCTGGAGGTGTTTGATCCTGCGCGCCTGCGCCAACAGCTGGAGGAGCGCAAGATCCGCTTTATGCCGCACCAGTCGCCGTATTGCTGGGCCTATCAGTTGATTGCCCGGGGCGCACGGGTGATTTCCCGGCTGGATGCGTACGGGTTGGTGTTGCTGCCCGAGTTTCGTGAGCGGCACCTGGCGGATTTGCGTGATGCGATTGATCGGGAGTTTTTCCTGCTATCGGAGGCGCATTACCAGCGCTATATCGCGCCGGATTTTTTGCGTGATGCGTTTGGGCCCCAGTTGATAGCCACTCTCTAAAGCACACCACAAACCCTGTGTGCGGTCTTGTGTGGGAGCGGGCTTGCCCGCGATGGCGGTGGGTCAGTCACCTATGCATCAACTGACACTACGCCATCGCGGGCAAGCCCGCTCCTACAATGAGTCCTCATATACCTTGAGGTGTCAGTGGGTCCACGACGCCGCACGCTCGGTGTGCAGGCCGTAACGTTCAATCGCCTGCTGGCACACCTGCGCCTCCAGGCTGCCCTGCTCCACCAGGGCGGCCAGCGCGGCAAGCACGATGTGGTGGCGGTCCACCTCGAAGAAGTCGCGCAACGCCGCACGGGTGTCGCTGCGCCCGAAGCCATCGGTGCCCAGCACGGTGTAGCTGGAACCCAGGTAGGAACCGATCATCTGTGGCACGGCGCGTACGTAGTCCGACACTGCAACCACTGGCGCACCCTCGGGCAGGCAGGTCGCCAGGTGGCTGCGCTGCGGTTCTTGCAGCGGATGCAGGCGGTTCCAGCGCTCCACCTCGCGCGCATCGCGGGCCAGTTCGCTGAAGCTGGTCACGCTGAACACCTCGCTGGCGATCTGCCAATCGTCTGCCAGTAACTGCACGGCGGCCTGGGCCTCGCGCACCAGGGTGCCGGAACCGAGCAGGCGCACCTTGGCCCCGGCGCTGCCATCGAGGCGGTACATGCCCTTGATGATCGCCGCCTCGACGCCCTCGGGCAGGCTCGGCTGCGGGTAGTTTTCGTTCATCAGGGTCACGTAGTAGAACTCGTCCACATCGTGCTCAAGCATCTGGCGCATGCCATGGTCGAGAATCACCGCAAATTCGCCGGCGAATGCCGGGTCGTAGGCGCGGCAGTTGGGCACGGTCGCCGCCATCAGATGGCTGCTGCCGTCCTGATGCTGCAAGCCCTCGCCGCCCAAGGTGGTCCGCCCTGCCGTGGCACCGAGCAAAAAGCCCCGGGCGCGCTGGTCGGCGGCGGCCCAGATCAGGTCGCCCACGCGCTGGAAGCCGAACATCGAGTAGTAGATGTAGAACGGCAGCATGCGCAAGCCATGCACCGAGTAACTGGTAGCCGCCGCGACCCAGGAACTGATAGCACTGGCTTCGCTGATGCCTTCCTCAAGGATCTGCCCGTCGGTGGCTTCGCGATAGCTGAGGATCGAGCCGATGTCCTCGGGCTCGTAGCGCTGGCCGACGCTGGAGTAGATGCCGATCTGCTTGAACAGGTTGGCCATGCCGAAGGTGCGGGCCTCGTCGGCGACAATCGGCACGATCCGCGGGCCCAGGGCCTTGTCCTTGAGCAAATTGCTGAGCATGCGCACAAAGGCCATGGTGGTGGACATTTCCTTGCCTTCGGCCTGGGTCGCGAAGCCGCCGTAGCCACTCACCGGCGGCACAGGCACCGGCTCGGCGTGCTGGCTGCGGCTGGGCACATAGCCGCCGAGGGCGGCGCGGCGCTGGTGCAGGTAGCGCATCTCTGCGCTGTCGGCGGCGGGTTTGTAGAAGCTCAGGGATTCGGTCTGCTCGTCGCTCAGGGGCAGCTGGAAGCGGTTGCGAAAGGCGATCAGCGCGTCGCGGTCGAGTTTTTTCTGTTGGTGGGTGGTCATCTTGCCCTGCCCGGCTTCGCCCATGCCAAAGCCTTTCTTGGTCTGGGCCAGGATCACCGTGGGGCGCCCCTTGACCCGCCGCGCGGCGTGATAGGCCGCATGGATTTTCAGCATGTCGTGGCCGCCGCGCTTGAGACGGTCGATCTGCTCGTCGCTCAAGCCGGCCACCAGTTTGGCCAGGGACTCACTCTGGCCGAAGAAGTGCTCGCGGTTATAGGCACCGTCCTTGGCGGCAAAGGTCTGGAACTGCCCGTCCACGGTCTGGGACAAGGTGCGCACCAACGCACCGTCTTCATCCTTGGCCAGCAAGGCGTCCCAGTCCGAACCCCACACCAGCTTGATCACGTTCCAGCCAGCACCGGCAAACAGCGCCTCCAGTTCGTCAATGATCCGCCCATTGCCACGCACCGGGCCATCGAGGCGCTGCAGGTTGCAGTTGACCACCCAGGTCAGGTTGTCCAGGCCTTCGCGGGCCGCCAGGGTCAGGGCCGACATGCTTTCCGGCTCATCCATCTCGCCGTCGCCGAACACGCCCCAAACGTGGCGGTCGGTGGTGTCCTGCAAGCCACGATGGTGCAGGTAACGCATAAAGCGCGCCTGGAAAATCGAACTGATCGGGCCAATGCCCATGGAACCGGTGGGGAACTGCCAGAAGTCCGGCATCAACCACGGGTGCGGATAGCTGGACAGGCCACGGGCACCGGCCTTGACGGCGCCCAGCTCCTGGCGATAGTGGGCCAGGTCCTGCTCGCTCAAGCGGCCTTCAAGAAACGCCCGCGCGTAAATACCAGGCGCGGAATGCGGCTGGTAGAACACCAGGTCGCCGCCGACGTTGTCGTGGCGCGCACGGAAAAAATGGTTGAAGCCCACCTCGAACAGGTCCGCCGCGCTGGCATAGCTGGCGATATGGCCACCCAATTCGCCATAGGCCTGGTTGGCGCGCACCACCATGGCCAGGGCGTTCCAGCGCACCAGCGAGGCCAGGCGCTCTTCGGTGGCCAGGTCGCCGGGAAAGTGCGGCTGCTGGGCAACGCTGATGCTGTTGATGTAGGGCGTGCCATGGCGCGGCTTCCAGCCGATGGCCGGGGTGTTGCCGGCGTCGGCCAGCATATCGAGGATCTCCCGCGCACGTTCGGGGCCGGCGTGGCGCACCAGGGAGTCCAGGGCATCGCGCCACTCGGTGAGCTCTTGCTGGTCAATGGCTGTTTGATTGACTGTCTTTACGAAACCGTTCATGGGCACCTCCGAGCTGTTTTTTCCAGTTTATGTCTGCCCAAAAGGATTTTTTGACTGTTCTGGCCAGGTGGCGCGGCGATTTGCAGCACAAAACGCTTAAACACAGCTGATTAAAAGCACGTTGTGCTCCAACCACCTGAAACACCGCAATTGTGTTTAAAATGCCGCCCGTTTAATGATCGACGCTGCCCGATGACCCCAGACGCCCTCGCCCTGCTCCATTCCCATTTGCTCGAAGCCCTGCGCGACGTGCCCACAGAAACCCGGCGCCTGTTCCACGGCCGGGGCCGCTGCTGGCCGGGCCTGGAACAATTGACCGTGGATTGGTTGCAAGGCGTGGTGCTGGTCTCGTTGTTCAAGGAGCCAGAGCCTGCGCAGTTGCAAGCCTTGCAACACCAGTTGCGTGAGCTGTGCGAAAGCTGCGAATGGCAACAGGCCGGCGCCCACACCCTGGCCCTGCAACATCGCTACCTGCCGCAAAGCACCACCGAATGGTTGTGGGGGCAGATGGTCGACGAATTGACCATCACCGAAGGCGGCCTGCGTTATCGCATCGACCTGGGCAAAAAGCAGAACAGCGGGCTGTTTCTGGATATGCGCTACGGGCGCAACTGGGTGCGCGAGCACGCCCATGGCCTGCGGGTATTGAACCTGTTTGCCTACACCTGCGGGTTTTCCGTGGCCGCCATCGAGGGCGGCGCCGAGCATGTGGTCAACCTGGATATGGCCCGTGGCGCCCTGAGCCGGGGTCGCGACAACCACCGGCTCAATGGCCATGACCTGGGCAAGGTGAGTTTCCTGGGGCACGACTTGTTCAAGTCCTGGGCCAAGGTCACCGGCAACGGCCCCTACGACCTGGTGATCATCGATCCGCCGTCCTTCCAGAAAGGCAGCTTCCTGCTGACCAAGGATTACCAGCGCGTACTACGCCGCCTGCCGGACCTGCTGACGCCCCAAGGCACGGTACTGGCCTGCATGAATGACCCGGCGCTGGGCGAAGATTTCCTCATCGAGGGCGTCACCCGCGAAGCACCGGGGCTGCGCTTTGAGCAGCGCCTGGCAAACCCGCCGGAATTTCCTGATATCGATCCGCAAAGTGGCTTGAAGGCCCTGGTGTTCCGTCAGGGCTGATGCCGAATCCGTCAACGCTTGCTACCCTAGACCTAACGCCGTGGTGGTGAACCTTATCCCCACCTTCCCGGTCGATACTTGCATCCCTTGGCCAGATTCGACGCTAACTCGCCGTCGGCTGCCCTGTTTCACCTTTTGGAGAACGCCCCTGTGATATCGACCCTGCATGTAGCCAGACTCAAAGCCTGGGGCGCCCATGGTTTTACCGCCACCGGCGTGGTGCTGGCCTTCCTCGCGACGCTGGCGCTGCTGGAGAACCAGCCCAAGGCCTGCCTGCTGTGGCTGGGCCTGGCGTTGATCGTGGATGGCGTGGACGGGTCGCTGGCGCGGCGGGTCAATGTGCAGACTGTGCTGCCAAGCTTCGATGGCTCGGTGCTCGACCTGGTGATCGATTACCTGACGTATGTGTTTATCCCGGCGCTGTTCATCTACCGCTATATCGACCTGCCGGACTTCACCCACCTGTTCACCGTCTCGGTGATCCTGGTGTCATCGCTGTTCTGCTTCTGCAACGTCAATATGAAGAGCAAGGACAACTACTTCCAAGGCTTCCCGGCGGCCTGGAACGTGGTGGCGCTGTGTGTCTACATCATCGATCCGGACGGCTGGATCACCCTGGCCACGGTGATCGGCCTGGCGCTGCTGACAGTCACGCCGATGAAGTTCCTGCACCCGTTCCGGGTCAAGCGCTTTATGCCGATCAATATTGCGGTGACCACGGTGTGGCTGCTGTGCAGCCTGTTGCTGGTGATCGACCGGCCGTACACCAACACGTTGACCATGGGCCTGTGGTTGTTGATGTCGGCGTACTTCCTGGGGATTTGTATCTGGCGCACGGCAGTGGAGTGGTTGGATAAATCGCGTAAGGCATGATGTGCGGCGCCATCGCCGGCAAGCCGGCTCCTACAAAAGCACAATCCCTTGTAGGAGTTGGCTTGCCAGCGATAATCCTCAACGATAACGCTCGGTACCTGACACCCTGCGATCGATAACAGAGTGTGGGCAGGGTCAGAACGCCAGCTTGAAACCAATCAACCCCAGCATCACCGCCAGGCACGGGCGCAGCAGTTCGTCCGGCACCCGGCCTGACATGTGGCTGCCAACGTAGATCCCCGGCAGCGACCCCATCAGCAAGAACCCCAACAAATGCCAGTCCATGTTGCCCATGCTCGCGTGCCCTAGGCCGGCGACCAGGGTCAGCGGGACTGCGTGGGCGATTTCGGTGCCCACCAGGCGTTTGGTGGCCAGGAACGGGTACAGGATAAACAGCGCCACGGTGCCCAGGGCGCCGGCACCGATGGACGTCAGGGCGACCATGGTGCCGAGGATCGCACCGGTGAATACCGTCAGCCCGTTGAGATTGCGCGGGCTCATATGGTAGTGGTCGCCTGCATGGTGCTGGGCAAAGGCCAAGAGTTTTTTCTTGAACAGAATCGCCAGGGCCGTCAGCAACAGCACCACACCCAGGGCTTGCTTGATCACCTCGTTCATCGCGCTCGGATCGGTGTGCAGGCTCTTGAGGAACCACAACGTCAGCAACACCGCCGGCACGCTGCCCAGGGTCAGCCAGCCGGTGATGGTCCAGTCGATATTCCTGTTCTTGCCATGCACCAGCACCCCGCCGGACTTGGTGATGGCTGCATACAGCAGGTCGGTGCCCACGGCCGTGGCCGGGTTGATGCCAAACCACAACAGGATCGGAGTCATCAGCGACCCACCCCCGACGCCGGTCATACCGACGATAAAACCAACGATCAGGCCTGCAACTACAAAACCAAAATTACCCACATCCATTACAACTACCTGCGGCCTTATAAAATTCTGGCGGCAGCATAGCGATTTTTCTTATAACGACTTATATCAATACGATCTGACTTTATTCCTTTTTCAGCTCACAGATTTATTTGTCGCGCCGTGCATCCAGTCAGCCGCGCCATGAGTAGTACAGGAAGTAGCCCTTGCGCTGCTTTGCTGTTCACCCTTATGGAGAGACACCAATGAACACTAAACCGCTGCTCTGCCTGACCTGCCTGCTTATCGCCGCCCCAACAGCCTTTGCCCAGGCCACCCTGCCCGACAGCATCAAAGTGCCGGATGGCCACAAGGTGACCATGCAAACCACGGGTGTCGGCGAAATCACCTACGAATGCCGCGACAAGGCCAACGCTGCCGGCCAGACCGAATGGGTGTTCGTCGGCCCCAAGGCAGTACTCAATGATCGTAGCGGCAAGCAGGTGGGTACCTACTTCGGCCCGCCCGCCACCTGGCAGGCCCAGGACGGTTCGAAAGTCACCGGCACGCAACTGGCCGTAGCGCCGTCCAGCGCGGGCAACCTGCCCTATCAACTGGTCAAGGCCAACCCCGCCGAAGGCAAGGGTGCAATGAGCGGTGTCAGCTATATCCAGCGCGTGGCACTCAAAGGTGGCGTGGCGCCGAGCGCCGAATGCAGCACCGCCAACAAGGGCAAGCAGGAAGTGGTGAAGTACCAGGCGGACTACATCTTCTGGGCGGCCAAATAATGCGCCTGGCAAAAAAACTCGTCTAAGCTGCTGCGCTAGCACCCCGGCCATTCGCGGCCGGGGATTGACCCTGAAAAGGCGGCCCCAGTCCTTGCCCGAACCTCTCTTTGACTATGAAGCCTGCCTGTTGGCCTGCGCCCGCGGCGAACAGCACGCCTTGCGTCAGTTGTACGAACAGGATTGCGCCCGGCTGCTCGGCGTGGCCAAGCGCATTGCGCGGGATACGGCGCTGGCGGAGGACATCGTGCATGAGGCGTTTATCAACATCTGGAACGGCGCCGGCGGCTTCGACCCGCGCCGGGGTTCGGCCCGTGGCTGGGTGTATAGCGTGACCCGGCATATGGCGCTCAACGTCATGCGTAAAACGGGCCGTGAAGTCGCGCTCAGCGACGAGCATGAACACACACTGGTGGCTGAATCCAGCGCCGCGCATTTCGAATACCGCGCCCGTAGCGCCAAGGTTTACCAGTGCCTGGAACACCTGGAGCCGTCGCGCCGCAGTTGTATCTTGCATGCGTATGTCGACGGCCTGTCCCACAGTGAAATCGCACAGAAACTGGGCACCCCGCTGGGGACTGTCAAAGCCTGGATCAAACGCAGCCTCGCGGCATTGCGTGAGTGCATGGCATGACTCCCGACGAATTGGACGAACTGGCCAGCGAATACGTGCTGGGCACCCTGGCAGCCGAGCAACGCCTGCACGTGCAGCAACGGCTGGAGCACGATGGGCCCTTGCGGGCAGCGGTGGATGCCTGGGAACAGCGCCTGTTGCCGCTGACCGAACTGGCCGCGCCGGTGGCGCCGTCGCCCTACCTGTGGCGGCGCATTGAGCGCAGCCTGGGCCATCGCGCGGTGGGCGATACGCCGTCGGTGCCGTGGTGGAACCTGCTGGCGCTGTGGCGTGGCCTGGCCGGTGCTGGCTTGTTGGCCAGCCTGGTCCTGGCCGCGCTGCTGCTGGCCCGCCCCGCTGCCGTCAACCCTACCGCCTACGTGGTGGTGCTGATGGCCCCGCAAAGCCAGGCGCCCGGCTGGGTGGTCCAGGCCAGCGACAGTCAGCAAATCCAACTGATCCCCCTGGGCGTGATGGAAATACCGGCAGACAAGGCACTGGAATTCTGGACCAAGGGTGAGGACTGGCAAGCCCCGGTTTCCCTGGGGCTGGTCAAGCCGGGGCAGAGCCTGTCGATCCCATTGGACAAACTGCCACCGCTGGCGCCGAACCAGTTGTTCGAGATGACTCTGGAAGGCCCCAATGGCTCGCCGACCGGTAAGCCGACCGGGCCGATCCAGGCGATTGGCCGCGCGGTGAAGGTGATCTAGCACTGGATTAAAACGCCGACTCGCGCCATCCTCCGCGTTTTACGCCGCCTTAACTGCGGCGCTTGACGCTCAAAGGATATGTTCATGCACGACCAAGCCCTCGCCCCTGCCGATTTCGACTTCATCGAAGACATTCTGCTCAAGTACGGCGACGACAACTCGGTGTTGAACCTGGCCGAGCTCGATGGTTACTTCACCGCCCTGGTGTCCGGCCCGGCACCGGTGGAGGTTGCCATCTGGTTCCCGGCCATCTGGGGAGGCCAGATCCCGGCATGGGAAAGCAAGGAAGAGCTGGGGCAGTTCATCGACCTGTGCACCCGCCATCTCAATAGCATTGCTCTGCAGTTGGCCACCGATGCCGAGGGTTTCCAGGCGCGTTTTGAACAAACCGAACACCAGAGCCTGCCGTTGACCCTCGCGGAAGAATGGTGCTTTGGCTATATCCGTGGCGCCGCGATCAGCGAATGGCCGCCCCTGCCGAGCGAACAGGCGGCACAGTTGGAAGCCATCTCCTGGTGCGCCGAGCAGGACAACTTCGAATTGCCGGCCGACCTGGATGTCCCGGCCCACCAACAACACGTCGCGCGCATCGAACCGGCCGCCAGGGCCTTGCATGCCTATTGGTTGAGCCAGCGCGGTTAAACCTGCGCCACGATTTGACCCTGCCGTGCCGGATGGTCGATTATTCGTCTCCGCCAGCCGGCCACTCCCAGCCACCGCGCCTTGAATCAGGAGCCTTGTACCTTGAGTTCGCAGAAAACCGTGACCGTGACACCGCCCAACTTTCCATTGCACGGCAAGGTAGCGCCTCCCGGCTCCAAATCCATCACCAACCGCGCCCTGCTGCTGGCGGCCTTGGCCAAGGGCACCAGCCGCCTGAGCGGCGCGCTGAAAAGCGACGATACCCGGCATATGTCCGTGGCCTTGCGCCAGATGGGCGTGACCATTGATGAGCCGGATGACGTGACCTTTGTCGTCACCGGCCACGGCAAGCTACAACTGCCGGCGCAACCGTTGTTCCTTGGCAACGCCGGCACCGCGATGCGCTTTCTCACAGCCGCCGTGGCGACCGTGGACGGCAGCGTGGTACTGGATGGCGACGCGTACATGCAAAAGCGTCCTATCGGCCCGCTGCTGGCGACCCTGAACCAGAACGGCATCCAGGTACAAAGCCCCACCGGCTGCCCGCCCGTGACCGTGCATGGTCGCGGCAAGGTGCAGGCCAAGCGCTTCGAGATCGATGGCGGCCTGTCCAGCCAGTACGTGTCGGCGCTGTTGATGCTCGCGGCCTGCGGCGAGGCCCCGATCGAGGTGGCCCTGACCGGCAAGGACATCGGCGCCCGTGGTTATGTCGACCTGACCCTCGATTGCATGCGCGCGTTTGGCGCCCAGGTGGAAGTGGTCAACGACAGCACCTGGCGCGTGGCCCCGACCGGCTACACCGCCAATGATTACCTGATCGAACCCGACGCTTCTGCCGCCACCTATCTGTGGGCCGCCGAAGTGCTGACCGGCGGCAGCATCGACCTGGGCGTCGCCGCACAGGATTTCACCCAGCCCGACGCCAAGGCCCAGGCCGTGATCGCCCAGTTCCCGCAGATGCCGGCCACGGTGGTCGGCTCGCAGATGCAGGACGCCATCCCGACCCTGGCGGTGCTGGCGGCGTTCAACAATACGCCGGTGCGCTTCACCGAACTGGCCAACCTGCGGGTCAAGGAGTGCGACCGCGTCCAGGCGCTGCATGACGGCCTCAACGAAATTCGCCCGGGCCTGGCGACCATCATCGGTGACGACTTACTGGTCGCCAGCGATCCGGCGTTGGCCGGCACTGCGTGCACCGCGCTGATCGACACCCACGCCGACCACCGCATCGCCATGTGCTTTGCGCTGGCGGGGCTGAAAGTCTCGGGCATCAAGATTCAGGACCCGGACTGCGTGGGCAAGACCTATCCTGAGTACTGGAACGCCCTGGGCAGCCTGGGCGTGCAACTGACCTACTGAGCCGTCAACACCAGCGTGGGGAGGGAGTGATCATGACAATTCGCCAGCCCTGCCCACCTGCTGTATGTGACTGCGAGCGCGAGCAACTGCTCGAGGCGCCCGGCACCGACCAGCGCATCCTGCAACTGACCCGCCAGGAAGAAAAAAAGCTGCTCGAACGCCTGGAAAACCTGCAAAGCCTGGCCGACCTGGAACGCATGCAACAGCTGATGCACCAGCAACTGGGCATCCGCGTGCACATCGCCCCAGGGCATACCGAAGTCAAAAGCATGCGCGGGATCCAGATCGTCATCGACGAACTGCCGGGCCTGTGTCGCAAGACCCGGCAGTCGATTCCGGCAGCAATCCGCAAAGGGATGGAGAAGCGGCCGGAGATTGCCTATCGGCTGCTGGATGCCCACGACCTTTTCCGCGACACCCCAACCCTGTAATGCCATTCAGTTAAGCGAACGCAATGCTCAAAGCAGCGCAGATCAAATGTGGGAGCGGGCTTGCCCGCGATAGCGGAGTGTCAGTCGACAGATATACCGACTGACATGACGCCATCGCGGGCAAGCCCGCTCCCACAGGGGATCTGCGCTTAACTGAACGACATTACGGCTTGCCGTCTCCTACAGGGCGGAGCGGGTTTGCACGAACAGTTGGGCCTTGCGGGTCATCTGGTCAAAATGCCGGTCACGCTGTTTCTCGGCATCGATCATCGCGCGCTTGCCGTGTTTGTGTAGCAGGTAGGTGTGGATTTGCCGCACCTCCAGCGAACTGTAGATCGACGCCACATCCAACACGCCCATCAGGCCATCGGTGCTGTAGTCGCGGGTGTTCATCAACACCTGGGTGCCACGCACGCCGCGCACCTGGAATCCCATGGCTTCGAACGCCGGGACTTTTTCCACCGCGCAGGTCAATTCGCCATGGGGGTAGCGGCCGAGCATCTCGTCCATCATCGCCCGCGCCACGCCCTGGCGGCGGTGGCTGGCATGCACGGCCATATAGGCCACACCGCAGGCCTCGGGATCGTCCTTGACCGGCAGGTACAGCAAGAAGCCGATGACCTTGGCCGGATCCTGCTCATCCATCGCGACGATCAGCTCGACCGCAATGCCCTTGGCCCCGCCCACCGCTTCCAGGTACAGGTGCACTTCGTAGCCGATTGCATACTGGTAGACGTTGTACAGCAGGTTGCTCGGCGGGATGGCGACCATGCTGATATCAGTCAGGTAGTCGACCACCATCTGCAGGATCTGGCTGTTGACGGGCTCGGGGCATGGGCTGGCGTAGTGGGTAAGGGTGAACATCGAATTCCTGTTTCCTGGTCTTTCGCAATCAAGGCAGCGGGGATTGTACCTGTTCTGCGCCACACACCTCGCGCAAACAGCCGCGCAACCAACGATGCGCGAGGTCGGCATCCAGGCGTGGGTGCCAGAGCATCGCCACGCTGAACTCAGGGACTTGCACCGGCAGGGCAAAACTGCACAGGCCATCGCGCAGGCCGCGGGTATAGCGCTCGGGAACGCTGGCGATCAGGTCGGTCCTTTGCGCCAGGGCCACGGCCGTGGAGAACCCGGTGACGATGGTCGCCACGTCCCGCGTGAGGTGCAAGGCCTCAAGGGCATCGTCAATCTGCCCACGCTCGCGCCCGCGCCGCGACACATAGATATGCCGGCCGGCGGCGTAGCGCGCGGTGGTGATGGGGCCCTGGCTCAGTGGGTGGCCGGCGCGTACCACGCCGATAAAACGGTCGCGAAACAGCAACTGGGTCAGCACTTCCGGGTTGGCCGTGCTATCGACCACACCGGTTTCCAGGTCCACCCCACTGTCGCGCAGCGCTGCACCGGGCTTGTGCACAAAGTGCAGGCGCACCCCGGGTGCCTGTTCGGCGACACGGGCGATCAGCGCCGGGCCGAAACTTTCGACAAAACCTTCGCTGGTGCGCAGCACAAAGGTGCGCACCAGGCCCTTGAGGTCCAGGACCTGCAGCGGCCGCAACAGCGCTTGGGCATCTTGCACCAGTTGGCTGACCTGCTCGCGCAGTTGCAGGGCGCGTGGTGTCGGTACCAGGCCGCGGCCGGCGCGCACCAACAAGGGGTCGCCGGTGGTTTGGCGCAGCCGCGCCAACGCGCGGCTCATGGCCGAGGGGCTCAGGCCCAGGCGCTGGGCGGCACGGGCGACGCTGCCTTCGGTGAGCAGTACGTCCAGGGTAATCAGCAGGTTGAAGTCAGGCAGCGACACGGCGGCAATCCTCATCAGGCGTTTGACGCATGTATAGAGTGCAACCGATGCGTCTTCCGCCATGTTAGGCGACGCCGTAGATTGCGGGCAACGGCCACGGTGCAGCACGAGGACATCCCATGACATCCCCTTCCCCACGCGGCGCACTCGCCGGTTTGTCGCTGTGCATGTTGTTGGCCTCGCTGGGCACCAGCATTGCCAATGTCGGCCTGCCCCAGATGGCCGAGGCCTTTGCTGCAACCTTTGCCGCGGTGCAGTGGGTGGTGCTGAGCTACTTGCTGGCGACCACTGTCGTGCTGGTAGGCGTCGGCCGTATGGGCGACCGCTTCGGCCATCGCCGCCTGCTGCTGGCGGGCCTGCTGGTGTTCGCCGTGGCCTGTGCCCTGTGCAGTACCGCGCCGTCCCTGGGCATGTTGGTCGCGGCGCGGGCACTGCAAGGGTTTGGCGCGGCGATCATGCTGGCAATGACCATGGCTCTGGTCGCGGCCACCGTCCCCAAAGAGCAGACCGGGCGCGTCATGGGGTTGCTGGGGACCCTGTCGGCGGTAGGCACCGGCCTGGGGCCGGCCATTGGTGGCGTGCTGATTGCCGCGTCTGGCTGGCGCGCGCTGTTTCTAGTGATGCTGCCGTTGGCCGCCCTCGCTTGTGTGCTGGTAAGAGGCACACCGGCCGATAGCGATCCACAAGCCTCGGGCGCTGGCCGCTTCAGTGTATTCGCGACACTCCATGACCGCGCCCTGGGCACCGGGCTTGGCATGAGTACGCTGGTGGCGGCGGTGATGATGACCACCCTGGTCGCCGGGCCGTTTTACCTGAGCCATGGCCTCGGACTCGACCCCGCGCAAATGGGCCTGGCCATGGCCGTCGGCCCCTGTAGCGCGGCGCTGGCGGGTGTACCGGCCGGGCGCCTGACCGACCGCTGCGGCAGCTACGCCACCACACTGGGTGGCCTGCTGTGCATGCTGGCCGGCTGCCTGGTGCTGGCGTTGATGCCCCTGGACGCCGCCGGTTACATCGGCGCGCTGGTGATCCTCACCCTGGGCTACGCGCAATTCCAGGCGGCCAACAACACGGCGGTGATGAGCAATGTGTCGGCGGGTCGACGCGGGGTGATTGCAGGCTGGCTGAACCTGTCGCGCAATCTGGGCCTGATAATCGGCGCGTGGGCACTGGGTGCAGTGTTTGCCTGGGGCACGGGCGATATCCATTCTGCCCTGCCACCAGAGGTTGGCCAGGGCTTGCACATGGCCTTCGGGGTGGCCTCGGGGCTGGTCGCGCTGGCGCTGCTGTTGGCCTTCACGCGCCGGGTAAAAACGCTGCAAGCCAGCACAGCGCCTTGACAAGGGAAAATCGTAACGGCTATTGTCTGACAACCTGATTACCTAGGTTTTGCCATGCTTGAGCTCCAGCGTCCAGATTCCCTCGTCGTGCGTGTTGTCAGCGCCATACGGGCCGAGATTGACTCCGGACAACTGGCGCCCGAGTCGCGCCTGCCTACCGAGCAGCAGTTGGCGGAACAGCTGAATGTCAGCCGTTCGGTGGTGCGCGAGGCGATTGCCCAGCTCAAGGCCGATGGTGTACTGACCGCCCGGCGTGGCCTGGGCTCGTTTATTTCGCAGACCCCGGCCGGCACGGTGTTCCGCTTTCCGGAAAAGAACGGCCGGCGCCCTGACCTCGCGCAAATGTTCGAGGTGCGCCTGTGGATCGAAACCCAGGCGGCCTCCATTGCTGCCCAACGCCGCGACGCGGGCGACCTGCAACGCATGAAACGCGCCTTGCAGGAAATGCACGACAAGCGCGCCGACTTTGAAGCTGCAGCGCTGGCCGACGTGGAGTTTCACCGGGCCATCGCCGACGCCAGCAAAAACGAATACTTCGTCGCCTTCCACGACTTTTTGCGCAGCCAGTTGGCCAGCGCGCGCAAGACCGCCTGGGAAAACTCCGCCTCGCGCTTTGCCAGCGGCTCGGCCGATGCCACCCAGGAACACCAGGCGCTGTACCAGGCCATCGTCGACGCCGATCCCCAAGGCGCCGCCGCGGCCGCCGAAGCGCATTTGCGCGCGGCCGCCAAGCGCCTGCAACTGGAGCTGCCCGCTACCCACTGATCGACCCAAGACCGATAAAGCGTGCCTGCGGGCGCGCCGTTTTTTTAACAAAAACATTAGTCTGACAACCTGATAAGCAGACTGAAATGTACTGATTTAGGTAGCCCACATGATTTATGACTTTTGCATCATCGGCGGCGGCATTGTCGGCCTGGCCACCGCGATGGAGCTGCTCAAGCGCCAGCCCAACGCGTCCCTGGTGATCCTGGAAAAGGAAGCGTTGCTGGCCAAGCACCAGACCGGCCACAACAGCGGCGTGATCCATGCCGGCATCTATTACGCGCCGGGCAGCCTCAAGGCCGACCTGTGCAAGCGCGGCGCCGAGGCCACCAAACAGTTCTGCCGCGAACATGGGATCAAGTTCGAGGTGTGCGGCAAGTTGCTGGTGGCCTCCACCGCCCTGGAAGTGCAGCGCATGGAAGCACTCTATGCGCGCTCGCAACTCAACGGGATGAAGGTCGAGCGCCTCGACGCCGAGCAGTTGCGCGCCCGCGAGCCGAACATTGTCGGCCTGGGCGGGTTGTTTTTGGATGCCACCGGGATTGTCGACTACCGCCAGGTCTGCGAAACCATGGCCGGGGTGATTCGCCGCAATGGCGGTGAGATCTGCCTGGAAAAAACCGTGACTGCGATTGCCGAAGACAGCGACAAAGTCACCGTCAGCACCCTCGACGGTGCCTGGCAGGCGCGGCACCTGGTGGTGTGCGCCGGCCTGCAATCGGACCGCCTGGCAACCCTGGCCGGGATCGATATCGACCACCAGATCATCCCGTTCCGGGGCGAGTATTTCCGCTTGCCCGCGTCAAAGAACAACATCGTCAACCACTTGATCTACCCGATCCCCGATCCGGAACTGCCGTTTCTGGGGGTGCACCTGACCCGCATGATCGATGGCAGCGTCACCGTCGGCCCCAATGCCGTGCTGGGCCTGGGCCGGGAGAACTACAAGAAGTTCTCCGTCAACTGGAAGGATGTGGCCGAGTACGCGCGCTTCCCCGGGTTCTGGAAAACCATCTGGCAGAACCTCGGCTCGGGCAGCGTGGAAATGAAGAATTCGTTGTTCAAATCCGGCTACCTGGAGCAATGCCGCAAGTATTGCCCGTCCCTGGAACTCGACGACCTGCTGCCCTACGAAGCCGGGATCCGCGCCCAGGCGGTGATGCGCGACGGCAGCCTGGTGCACGATTTCCTGTTCGCCCAGACGCCGCGCATGTTGCATGTGTGTAACGCGCCCTCACCGGCAGCCACCTCTGCCATTCCGATTGGCGAAATGATCGCCGACCGCATGTTCCGCCCCAACTAAATACCCCTGTAGGAGCTGTCTCGCCCCGCGAGGCTGCGATAGCGGCGGCACAGGCAACCAATATATCGCCTGAGCCACCGCCATCGCAGCCTCGCCAAGGCTCGACAGCTCCCACATTTGAGCGCGTTCGCAACACCCTAATAAATATAATGACTGAGAAGGAAGTACAGCATGACGGCAAAAGCCCACAACCCCGCCACGGTGGAAACCCCGGCACAAACCAAGAAACGCCTGCGCAAGGTCGCTGCCGCCACGATCTTCGGTTCGATGCTGGAGTGGTACGACTTCTACCTCTACGCAACCATGGCGGCGATTGTCTTTTCGAAGATCTTCTTTGATAACAGCGACCCGAAGACCGCGACCCTGATGGCGTTCTCCACCTTCGCCATCGGCTTCATCGCCCGCCCTTTCGGCGGCATTCTGTTCGGCTACCTGGGTGACAAGTTCGGCCGTAAACATGTGCTGGTGTTGACCTTCTGCATGATGGGCGTGTGCACCACGCTGATCGGCCTGATCCCCAGCTACGCCTCGATTGGTATCTGGGCGCCGATCATTCTGGTGTTTATCCGTATCATCCAGGGCCTGGGTGCCGGCGCCGAGTTGTCGGGCGCGGCAGTCACGTCCTACGAGCATGCGTCAGAAGGCAAGCGCGGCAGCCAGGGTGCCTGGCCGGCGCTGGGCTTGAACCTGGGCCTGCTGCTGTCATCGCTGACCGTGTACCTGCTGACCATCAATGGCAATGAGTTCCTGCTGGCCGGCGGCTGGCGCATCCCGTTTATCTGCAGCATCGCCCTGGTGGGCGTGGGCCTGTGGGTACGTAACAGTATCCCGGAAACCCCGGAGTTCAAGGAGCTGAGCAAGGAGCCGGCCAAGGCCAAGGTCTCGCCGCTCAAGGCACTGTTCAAGAACGACCTCAAGGGCCTGGCGGTGGTGTTCTTCGTGGCAATTGGCTACAACGCCCTCAGCTACATCTTCAAGACCTTTTCCCTGGCCTACCTCACCCAGTTCAAGGGTGTGGATGTGCACGTCACTTCGCTGTCGGTGACCATCGCCAGCCTGGTGGCGATTGTCGCTGTGCCGTGCTTCGGCTGGCTGTGTGACAAGTGGAGCAGCAAGTCGGTACTGGTGCTGGGCGGCGTGCTGTCGCTGCTGTTCGCCTACCCGTTCCTGGCGCTGCTGAACACCGGGGAAAGCCTGATGATCTACCTGGCCATCGGGATCGGCACCGGGATCCTCGCCCCCATGATGTTCGCGCCACAGGGCTCGTTCCTCAGCCGCCAGTTCCCGACCCAGACCCGCTCTTCAGGCTTCGGTACCGGGCGTGAAATCGGTACGGCCATCGCCGGTGGCCTGGCGCCGCTGGGTGCCTTGTCGATGGTGGCCGCCTCGACCACACACTCGACGGATGGCGTGGTGATCATCCTCGCCATCGCCTCGGTGCTGGTGGTGGTGTTTGCCCTGTGTGACCAGGGCCGCAAGCACTCGGCATTCAAGAACTAGGGGCAAAATGTTGTCCAAGGGGTGCATCTGCGCCCCTTGATCGCGCATCATGGGCACTTTCATGCTCAAGGGAAACGTCCATGCGCGTTCTGTCATTGATGATGGGTGTTACCACGCTGGCCGCCAGTCTGGCGTTTTGCGCCACGGCGTCGGCGAGCGAAGAGAGTCAATTGATCGACTCGATCAACCAGTACCGCAGCCAATTGCAGCGCTGCGCCGACCAGGGTTCCCAAGAGTTGCCGCCGCTGGCGGTCGACCCGCGCCTGGTACTGCCGGTCAATAATGTCGGCGATTTGCAGCAGGACCTGGCCCAGGCGGCCTACCCGATGGTGAATGTGCAAGCGATCAGCCTGTCCGGCCCGCGCGATGCGCAATCGGCGATGAAAGCGGTGCGCGAGAGTTTCTGCCGGGTAGTGCTGGACCCGCAATTCGTCGATATCGGCGTCAGCAACAATGGCCAGGACTGGCGCATTGTCCTCGCCCGCCCGCTGTTGAGCCGGGGCCTGGCCAGTTCCCAGGAAGCCGGCCCGCAGTTGCTGGAGATGGTCAACGCCGCCCGCAAGCAACCGCGCCAATGTGGCGAGAAGGCCTTCGCGGCCACCACCCCGCTGGCCTGGAACGCGCAACTGGCGAGCGCCGCCGACAGTCATGCACGCAACATGGCCAACCATAACTTCTTCGACCACCTGGACCGTGACGGCCGAACCCCCGGCGACCGCGCGGAACTGGCCGGTTATGCCGCCCAGCAGATCGGCGAAAATATTGCCGCTGGCCTTGATACGCCGCGCAAAGTGGTCGATGGCTGGCTCGCCAGCCCCGGGCATTGCGCCAACCTGATGAACCCGCAATTTCGCGAATTGGGCGCGGCCTATGGGCTGGATCCAAAAAGCGACGCAGGAATTTACTGGACCGCGCTGCTAGGCGTGCAGTAGCGCTGAACTGCCGGGCATTGCCCGGGTCTGTTGTTTGATATTGCGGTGCCATATCGCAGCGTGGGACGAACTAGGTGTTGAGTAGATGACAGACTGGCTACAAGGCTGCGGTGAAATGGCCGAACGGGTTCGCCGCCATGACTGGGCCAGCACCCCTCTGGGGCCAATGGACCAATGGCCGGATGTGCTCAAGACCACCGTGTCACTGAGCCTTGCTTCGCATTTTCCCCAGGCGGTGGTCTGGGGGCCGGGTTTGGTTACCCTGTACAACGACGCGTTCCTGCCGATCCTCGGTAACAAGCCCGACGCACTGGGCCAGCCCTTCAGTACCATCTGGCAGGAAGCCTGGAGCCAGATCAGCCCGATCGCCGACGCCGCATTTGCCGGGCACGCTACGTTTATCGAAGATTTCCCGCTGATCATCGAGCGCGGTGACGCACCGGAACAGGCCTATTTCACCTTTTGCTACAGCCCGATCCGCGATGCCGGCGGCACGGTCGTGGGCATTCTCGATACCGTCACCGAAACCACCAACTCCGTGTTCATGGCCCGCCGCCTCGCCGTGCTGGATGCAATCAGCAATGGGGTGGCCAATGCCACCGATCCGGCGGCGATCATGGCCGCCACCACACGGATCCTGGCGACCCACCTGAACCTGTCCAACTGCGCTTATGCAGACATGGAGGCCGATGAAGACGGCTTTACCATCCGCGACAACTGGGCCGCAGAAGGCTCGCCGAGCATCGTCGGAAATTACCGCCTGGCCGACTTCGGCCAATTGGCGGTCGAGCGCCTGCAGGCCGGCGAGCCGTTGATCATCAACGACAACCTGACGGAACTGACGCCCGAGGAAGCCGCGACCTTCCAGGCCATTGGCGTGACGGCGACCATTTGCATGCCCTTGATCAAGTCCGGGCGCTTGACCGCGCTGATGGCCATTCACGACCGCATCCCGCGCCGCTGGTCTTCCTACGACCTGGCGCTGCTGGGTGAAGTCACCGAACGCTCCTGGGCCCATATCGAACGGGTGCGGGCCGATGCCATCGTTCGCGAGGGCTTGTCGGCGCTGGCCGATTTGAATGCGACCCTGGAGCAGCGGGTGGTGGAACGCACCACTCTGCTTAACCAGACTGAGGCGGCGTTGCGTCAGTCGCAAAAGCTGGAAGCCATTGGCCAGTTGACCGGTGGTGTGGCCCACGACTTCAACAACCTGCTGACGATCATTCGCTCCTCGGTCGACTTCCTGCGCATGCCCAACCTGCCCGAAGAACGCCGCCAGCGTTATATGAGTGCCGTGACCGATACCGTAGAGCGTGCCAGCAAGCTGACCAGCCAATTGCTCGCCTTTGCCCGGCGCCAACCGCTGAACCCGCAAGTGTTCAATGTCGGCGTGCGCGTAAAGAACATCGGCGACATGTTGGAGACGGTCACCGGCGCGCGGATCCATGTCAGCGTCGAACTGCCTGAACTGGCCTGTTATGTCTGCGCGGACTCCAGCCAGTTTGAAACCGCCCTGATCAACATCGCCCTCAACGCCCGGGACGCTATGGACGGCCAGGGCACGCTAGTGCTGCGCCTGGAAAGAGACCAGCCGCTGCCGTGCATACGCGGGCATGGCGGCTCGAGCAAAGCCTTTGTCGCGATCTCCCTGGCGGACACCGGCAGCGGGATTGCCGGGGCGACCTTTGAACGCATCTTCGAGCCGTTCTTCACCACCAAGGAGGTTGGCAAAGGTACCGGGCTTGGGTTGTCGCAGGTATTCGGGTTCGCCAAGCAATCGGGAGGCAACGTCGATGTCGCCAGTGTGCTCGGCAAAGGCACCGTGTTTACCTTGTACCTGCCGCAGGTGGAGCCCGAAGCGATCCACGACTGCACCCTCCAGCCCCCCCTGGAACTGGACCCGGACGCCGTGCGCCGGCGCATCCTGATCGTGGAAGACAACCTGGAAGTGGGCCGCTTCGCCAACCAGATCCTGCAGGACCTGGGCTACCAGACGGTGTGGGCCACCCATGCCGAAGAAGCCCTGGAGATGATCGGCCCGGATGCCCGGGCGTTCGACGGGGTGTTTTCCGACGTGGTGATGCCAGGCATGGGCGGCGTGGCGTTGGCCAGGGAATTGCGCCGGCGCCGGCCCGAGCTGCCGGTGATCCTCACCTCCGGTTACAGCGAAGAGCTGGCCAAGTCCGGCTATGACGGCTTTGAGTTCCTGGCCAAGCCCTACTCCGCCGACCAGATTTCACGAGTGCTGGCCAGGGCGATGGGCAAGGATTGAGGCTAGGACGCGACCGCCACCTGGTTGCGCCCCATGGCCTTGGCGCGGTACAGGGCCTTGTCGGCGCTGTTCAGTAAATGCTGCAAGTCGTCACCCACGGCATGGGTCGAGGCCACGCCCAGGCTCGCGGTCAGGTCCAGCCCAGGGTCGGTAGTCAGGCCCGCAATGGCCAGGATCAGTTGCTCGCCGATCTCCCGGGCCACTTCCAGGGTGGTGTCTGGCAACAACACCGCAAACTCCTCGCCCCCCAGGCGCCCGTACACGTCAGCCTGGCGGAACGACGCCCTGATCACCTGGCCAATCTGCCGTAACACCCGGTCTCCGGCCTGGTGGCCGTAGGTATCGTTGATCGTCTTGAAGTGATCCATATCCAGCATCAGCGCGCTCAGTGGCTGGTGCGTACGCTTGCATTGGTCATACAGCACCTGGGCCTGCTCGAAAAACGCCCGGCGGTTCATCAGCCCGGTGAGTTCGTCGGTCTGGGCGGCGCGCATTGAAATACTGTGGGCCCGCTCTATTTCGCGGGTCAAGCGAAACGCCGTCTCCAGCGCCTGCGACAACTTGCGCGAGGCGCCCACGACAAATGACGAGAACACCAGCACCGCGACCGCCATGCCCGTCTGCATCTTGGACGGTTGAAGCAGCAGCCACAGGGTACAGGGCAACAACACCAGGGCCATGGACACTATGGTCATGTACCGATAGGCCGAGTAGCACGACACCGCGCTGACCGACATGCCCACGGCAAAGAGCATGACCAGCGCCTGGGTCAACCGGTCATCGGCGGGCATCACCGCAAAGGCGCCCAGCCCCCAGATTCCAGCCGACAGCACCAGGGTGAGCCAATAATGCCGCTCCCAACGTTGCGGCGTGCGCTCATTTTTGGGGCTGCGAAAATACTGGAGGAACATCGACAAACGCAGCAGCGACGAGCCGGCCAGCAATGCCAGCCAGCCGATCATCAGGCGCGGTTCAAGCCGGTCCCAGCACAGCCAGCACAGCATGCCAGCGGCCAGATAGCTGCCAAAAACCGCAGAAAAGGATTGGCGAAACAGCTGATGCAAGCGGTCGGTACGCACCTGCTCTTCGATAAACAAATCCTGGTCCTGCTCACGCCCAAGGCCATTCATTTGATTCGCCTGATCCCTAGTGCTGCGACAAAATGGCATTGTGGCACCCTGCCAGCACGCAGAACAGCAAAATCACCTGCCTGTGTCGCGGCAAACACCGGTGTTAAAGCCTTTGGATTATCACCATCACTGGCAAGCCAGGTTTCGCAGTTTAGTCTATGGGGCCTCAATCCTGAGCCATGGCCAACGAGCCTGATAGCTCTTGGCCTTGTGCTCGAACAGCTCTGGCTGCGGGGTGATGGGGTTGAGTCGAAGTATTCCCTGCCCGATGTCGGCCAGGCCGTAGGGCGCATAGATTTCGCCAGTGTCCACGGCCAAGGCGATACAGGTGCCCGCCACCAGGTAGCGATCCACCCCGCCACGGGCTGTGTGCAACTGCGGGTAAGGCATGCCGAACCGCTGTGGATACCACAGGTGCACGCGCGCCTGGTTCCTCACTTCAATGTTCGCATCCAGGTCGCGCAAGAGTTCGCTGGCGCGCTCAATCACCTCATTCTCGGCTTCCCAGGACATATCGGTGTCAAAGTAGAACACGTCGTAATCCTTCACCCCCCAATCGGGGCTGAGCCCGGCCTGATGATTCCATACCGACTGGAACAGGCAACCCGCCGTCAACAGGCATTGGTCCAGGCCAAGGGCTGGCAGACGCGCGGTCAATTGAGCGTTGATGGGGTTGGCCATCGCCAGCTCGACCAGCCTCTGGGCCGTCAGTTTCATCTGCATTCCCTTGCCGTTCCTGTATTGAAAACGCACGTTATACCAGGGTTTCATCAACCCTTGAGCGCCGCCTCGATGCCCGCGATGTCGATTTTCACCATGCCCATCATTGCACCGAATGCACGCTTGGCCGCCGCGGGGTCGGGATGGATGATCGCCGCCATGAGCATGCGCGGGGTGATTTGCCAGGAAAGGCCCCACTTGTCGCGGCACCAGCCACAGGCAACTTCCTCGCCGCCATTGCCGACAATCGCCTGCCACAGGCGATCCGTCTCAGCCTGGTCGTCAGTGGCAACTTGGAATGAAAACGCCTGGTTGTGCTGGACACCCGATCCGCCATTGAGGCCCAGGCATGGGATGCCCATGACGGTGAACTCCACGGTCAGCACATCGCCCTGCTTGCCCGCGGGATAGTCGCCCGGCGCCTTGTGTACGGCCTCGACTGTGCTGTCCGGGAATGTGGCGGCGTAGAACCTGGCAGCCTCCAGTGCGGCGCCGTCAAACCAGAGGCAGATGGTGTTTTTATGGGGCATCTGGAGTCTCCAAAAAGGAAAGTGAGCCCTTGAGTCTAGCCCCTGTTTCCCAACATCAGCGCGTGCTGCGTGACGCCGACCTCATCTCCAGCCACGAGAGCGCACGCGCGGCGCTCATGGGCCGCGCGCAGAGATAGCCCTGGCCCTGATGGCAACCCAACTTGAGCAAGCGTTGGCGCTGGCTTTCGTGCTCTACGCCTTCGACCACGACCGCCATATCCAGCGCTTCAGCCAAGGCCAGGGTGCTGCTGATCACCGCACGGTTACGAGGGCTGCGGTCAAGGTCGCGAACGAAGCGCGCATCGAGCTTGATTTCGGTGAACGGTAACTGGCACAGGCGCTCCAGTGAGGAGTAGCCGATACCAAAGTCATCGATGGACAGGCCGGCCCCCATCATCCGCAGGCGGATCAAGGTTTCGAGCACCCTGGGAGAGACTTCCAGCAGGCCACTTTCGGTGATTTCGAAAGTCAGGCGCGACGCAGGTATGGCGTAGCACTCCAGCGCCTTGCACAGCTGTGGCAACAGTGACTCGTTAGACAGTTGCTCGGCCTCCAGATTAAACGCCAGGGACAGCACGTGCCCTTGTGCCTGCGCCGTTTGCACAAAGGCCAACGCCTGTTCCAGCAGGGCAAAAAACAAAGGGTCCATCAGCCCGAACTGGCTGACCTGCGGCAGGAAATCCGCCGGGCATAGCACGCCGTACTGCGGATGCTCCCAGCGCGCGAGCACTTCAAGGCTGCCGACTTCACCGCTCGCCAAATTGAACTTGGGTTGAAAGAACGCCTTGAGCTCATGCCCTGCAATGGCCTGTTCCAGGCCGGCCTGGCTGGCGAGCGTGTGGCGTGCCTTCTGAGCGGCATGCCCGGGGGCGACAGTGGTTTCCAGGTATCGGCTTAACAGCGGGGTGATCGCCCCTGCGCGCACTGGCACATCGACATACCCGAGGACGCTGACCCCCAGCATGCCGACCATACGGTCGATGGCGTCTTGCAGGTCGGGGGCAAGCACGCTGCAAATGATGAGCGACTTGACCCGGCGGGTACGGCTGAGCAATTCGAGCGTAGTGAGCCCCTGCATGCCCGCCTCGTCCAAGGCACAGAGCACGATATCCACCGGTCCTGCGTGGTCCAGCAACTGCAGCGCAGCCTTCACGTCGGCCACGCCCTCCACGCTGTCACAGCCGGCGTCCTTGAAGGCCTGAATGGCAACGAGCTGCTTGAAGGGGTGCTCTTCGAGGACCAGAACACGAATCGGTAGAAAGGACATGACACATCACAGATGAGATAGAAGTGCGCTCATTCTCACGACATCTCCTACCGACGTATTTAGGAAAGCTCTTAAATGGAAAGCGAAAAATCCATGGTTTGAAAACGCCGCCAATCAACTGTGGGAGTTGACTGGCCAGCGAATCATTACCCTACAGGTCGTAGCGCAACGCCAGGCCCACTGTGCGCGGTGCGCCCACATCGACGATATCGCCGCTGCGGTTGTTGGTGATGTATTCCTTGTCGAAGGCGTTTTTCACGAAGCCGGAGACCGCGACATTCTTGGTGACTTTGTACTCGGTGTTGAAGTTGACCAGCCAGTAGTTGTCGCTGCGGCGCTCGCCCGTGACTTTGCCTGCAGTATCGAACTCATACTCCGACGGCGCGGTGCTCTGGTACACCAGGTCGGTGTTCAGGGTCAGGCGCTCGTTCCAGCGGTAGAGGCCGCCCAGGGACAATTTGTACTTGGGCGAATAGAGGAAGTCCTCGCCGCTCATATCGCGGCCATCACCGGTCACGAAGTCCTTGTACTTGCCTGCGGTGATCGAGCCACCGGCAGTCAGGGTCAACTGCGCGCCAAGGTCTTTCTCGACAAACACTTCCAGGCCCTTGATATCGCTGCTGCCGGCGTTGAACACCTGGACGAAGTCGGTGTTGCGCTCGAGCACGCTGACCTGCTGGTCTTTCCAGTCGGTGTAGTACAGGTTGGCACGGGTCCGCAGGGTTTTGTCGAAGAACGAGCCACGGTAGGACAGCTCGTAGTTGGTGGTGTATTCCGGGTCGTAGCCTTCGTGGCCGCCACCGGCACGCACGTTGACGCCACCACCGCGATAGCCTTTTTGCACCATCACGCCAAGGTACTGGTTAGCGGCCAGTTCGTAATCGAGCCCCAGTTTCGGCAGGAGCGCATCAAACGACTTGCTGACCTTGCCAGGGCTAGAGAAATCGTCCTGTTTGATGTGGGTGTCGTTGGTTTCGTGGTCGTAGCGCAGGCCGGTGATCAAGGTCCACTGCGGGGCGAATGTCCAGTTGATTTCACCGAACACAGCCTTGCTTTCAATGGTGGTCTCGCCCTTGGCGGTGCCGAACAGGACGTTGTTGAACAACAGGCGGTCGTGGAAGTTGTTGGTGTTGTGGCCGTAGTAGGCACCGACAAAACTCTTGAGCGTGTCGCCGCTGTAGTTCAGGCGCAGTTCCTGGCTGAACAGGTCGCCATCCTGGGTGCGCAACACCACTTGGTTGGCGTCGGCGGACTGGTCGAAATCCAGGCGCGCGTCATAGTCGGAACGGGTATTGGCGGTCAGGCTGGTCAGCGACCAGTTGTCGTCCAGGCGGTAGTCCACCTTGGCGCTGAGCGTGTCCTGCGCGAGCTTGTCATAGGCCTTGGTGTTGGACGTCATCTTGTAATAACGGATCTTGTCGTTCTGGCGCATTGCCGAGTTGTCACCCTTGCGGCTTTCGCCATGGGCGTAGGTCAGCAGCACATCCAGATCGTCGTTGGGCAGGATCAGCAGCTTGCCCCGGGCATTGGCGGTACGGTTAGGGTTGGCGTCGTCATGCAGGGCGACGTTGTCGATGTAGCCATCGCCCTCCTGGTAATCCACGGCAATGCGCCCGGCGATCTTGTCATCGACCAGCGCGCCGCCACCGGCCACCGCTGCACCGCGCTCGCCATAGGTGCCCATGTTGGTGCGCGCGGAAAAACTCGGTTCGAAGGTCGGGTTGCGGGTCTGGATCACCACCGCGCCGGCCAGCGAGTTACGGCCCTGGGTGGTGGATTGCGGGCCGAGGAACACTTCGACCTGGTCGACGTCCCACAGCGGCATCGGGCTGAGGGTCAGGGCGCGGTTCGGTTGCACGGCGCCGTCGACGAATACCGACACCGCACCGTTGAGCGTGGCCGGGCCCTGGTCGTCGAAACCGGAGACGGGCACGCCGCGAATCCCCCAGTTTTCATTGCCGGACTGGTTGTACACACCTGGCGTACGCGCAAACACATCCACCAGGTCACGGTCGTGCTTTTCACGCAGTTGCTGGTCGGTCACCACCACCACGCTGGACTGGGTCTGCTCCAGGCTACGGTTGATCTTTTCACCGGTGACGGTGATCGGCGCAATCTCCAGAGCACTCGCAGGTTCTGCGGCCCACGCAGCGTTGCACAGGCAGATCGCCGAACCCACTGCCACCGCCATTGTCGTTTTGTTGAAATTCACGCCCTGCTCCCCTACGCCTGTTTTTGTTTTTTCTGATGCCCAGAACGCTGTTTGTGCCCAGCGGGCGCGAGTCTAATCCAATCTTGAATTTAAAGAAATACAATTGATAACGACTCTCATTCACTTGCATCGATCACGTTGTATCGGTACCGATACTCACGGATTCATGGCGCCTCTGCCCTGTTGACCGATCTAAAAGGTGCCGTTAACATCCGCACAACCTACCGACCGGTAGGATGTTTTAGTATCTGGAGTCTGTATGAATTCGCAACCCACCCCCGGGGTTCCCCTGAGGCTGGCTATCGGCCTGGGACTGATCGGCGCCCTCGGCCCGTCGGCTGTCGATATGTACTTGTCGAGCCTGCCCGAAATTGCCCGCGAGTATCAGAGCAGCTTCGCCAGCGTGCAGTTGACCCTGACGTTCTTCCTCCTGGCCATGGGCGCTGGCCAGTTGATCTTCGGGCCCATCGTCGACGCCTACGGACGCCGCCGGCCCCTGCTGGCCGGCCTTGTGGTGTTTACCCTGTGCTCGTTGGGTGCGGCGTGGGCGCCGACCCTTGAAACCTTGATCGCCCTGCGCTTCGTCCAGGGACTTGGCAGCGCACTGACGCTGGTGGTGATCATGAGCATGGTGCGGGACGTCAGCGAAGGCGTAGCCGCGACCAAGCTCTTTGCATTGCTGATGACCATCGAAGGGGTTGCGCCGATCTTCGCCCCGGCACTGGGCGGGGTGATCGACACCCACTACGGTTGGCGTGCGGTGATGCTGGTACTCGCCGCCTTTGGCCTGGCAGTGCTGGGCAACAGTTGGCTGTCGCTGCCGGAAACCCTGCCCGCCAGCCACCGGGAACCGCTGCGCCTGGGCGCCGCATGCCGGACGTACCTGACGATTGCCAGGGACCGGCACTTCCTGCGCCCGACCCTCGCCGTGGCCGCGGTGTTCTTCTTTCTGTTTGCCTACATCGGCGGCGCAACCCTGGTCTACCAACAGACCTACGGCCTGAGCCCGCAAGCCTTTGGCATGCTGTTCGGCGTGACCGGCGTAGCCATCCTGATCGGGGCGATGAGCGCCGGGAAGCTGGTCAGCCGCCTGGGCTTGAACCGTCTGTCGATGATCGGCGTGACGTGCATGGCCGCAGGTTCGGCAATTGCGGTGGTTTGCACCCTGACCACCCTGGGCCTGCCCGGTATAGTGGCAGGCATGGCCATCGCCCTGTTTGGCCTGGGCATCGCCGAATCCACGCTGATGTCGCTGGTCATGTCTTCGCAAAAGCGCGCGCTGGGCTCAACTGCCGCACTGCTGGGCGCGTTCCAACTGTCGATCTCCGCCAGTGCAACGCCACTGTCGGCATTGGCCCTGAACCATGGACCGGTGGCCTGGGCCACGCTGCTGTTGGCCAGTGCGTTGCTGACCTGCCTACTGACAACGCTCAGCCTCCCTCGGGGTGCAGGCGCAGCCTATGACCTGACCGGGCACTGATTGAGGAACCCCACCATGACATCCAACACCCTGACCTCGGCCGCCGAACGCATCGCGTACCTGGCGCTGGACCAATTTGCCGAGCATGGTTACGACGCGGCCTCGCTGAATGACATCGCCGTACGCGCGGGCATCAAGAAGGCCTCGCTGTACGCCCACTTTGCCAGCAAGGACGCGCTCTACGGGGTCGTGCTCGAACTTGCCTTGCAGGCCGAGCGCGACTACGTGCAAAGCCAGTTTGCAAAAAACGCCCGTTCGATCAAGGCCCCCGGCGAGGTCTACATCGACAACCTGCAGCGCCGCTACAGCGCCCATGCATCCCTGCGGTTCTTGTTGAGGGCCGCGTTTTACCCACCGGCGCCGCTGAGGGGCGTGGTCATGTCCGGATTCAATGACTATATGGCCATGATCCGCAGCCACTTCCAGCAGGGGCTACTCAAAGCCTATCCGGCCGTAGACGAACAGACCGGGGAAGTACTGGCGCAGGCCTACCTGGTGATGATCGACAGCCTGCATGTAGAGCTGACCTACGGTGATGCACAGGCCTACTCGCGCCGACTGGAGGCGCTGCAACGGTTGTCACGGGCGGTGGGTTACGCTGAGATTATTCGTCGGTTGCGTGAGTAAGTATCTGATAGGGCTTGGCGAACATCTCGCACAAGCCCCCTCGGTTTACTTGTTCACCTGCCTGTCTCGTTCAATGCGTATCGAATGACACTGGGGACACAACAACCCCAACCGCACCGCACGAGTGAAACGGTGCTCACACTTCTTGCAACGGAAGAAGTACGGAGGGCCGTCGATAAAACCACTCATGACTGTTTCTTTTTAAGGACCATTTTTCCCTTCTCAAAGGAGATCTCCTCGTAGCCTTTGAACAGGGCGATGATCAGACCCAGGCCAAGAGACGCCGCAGCAATAATGGCTGCTATCTCAAGTCCCGTCAGTGCCGCGATAGGTGCCGCCGCCGCCATCGATAGCCCACCGGTAAAAGGCACAGCCGCCAGTGCGGCAGTCAACAACCCAACGGTGATCGTTCCCGCTACCGCAATCTTCTTGGACGACTTGAGCTTGTCTGCAAGCTCACCTTGGACAGTGATCTGCTCGTAACCGGCATTCTTGGCAGATTCAAGTTCCGTTTTGGTTCTCACCGTGATGACGCGCATGTCACTACCCTACTCGATTGATCTAAACGTAGATGATCGCACAATGCCATGCGCTAAACAGCTGCTACAACGCCTGCGCGATGCCAGCCTTGAAAGTGCGCCAGGGCGTCGCATGCCCCTCCAGGGAAAATGTAGATCACTGATATAGCGGGCTTTTTTTCAAAGCTGACACGCCCGATCGAGCAGAAAAAGAGCACATGCAAACTTGCGCCAAGGTGCCTGGATCTATATATTCCCTAGCCTGCTGCACCGCTCAAGCGCTTTGTTCGACAAAGCCTATTGAGTTGCTTCATCGCGCTGCCGCCCGAATGGCGAAACTGGTAGACGCATGGGACTTAAAATCCCCCGCTCGTAAGGGCGTCCCGGTTCGATTCCGGGTTCGGGCACCATACATATCAAGGGCTTGCATGATGAACTTCATGCAGGCCTTTATCTTTTCTGTTCCGCAATTTTATAAGCTGTTCCGCAATTATCCTTTCCCCGGCGTCCTGCCGACCGAACACCAAACCAAAATCCCCTACAGCTCGTCGCCTCACATCGCACAACCTGCAAACCTCGATTACTGTATACGCATACAGTACTCGGATTGACCAACCATGAACATCGATGAAGACACCTGCGAGTGGCTGGGATGCCCCACGCCTCTCGAAATGCACAAGCACCACTGCTCTCTGCTGGAAGATGAGATCAGCACCCTCTACCACCAGCTGCGCAAGGCCCGGGCGAATGTGCATGGCCTGGTCCAACTGAGTGACGATCTGGCCACCGGAAAAGCTCAGGCAGAGGAATCGCTCAGGAAGGCGCTCGAAGAAATAGCCAGACTCCAAGAGGAAACAACGGTGCTAGGGACCAAGGTGCGCAGCTTGTCGCTTGTTTCCAGCCAGTGCGACTACCTGTTCAGGGAGAACCAGCGTCTGCTGCAGGAGCGGAAGCAGGAGCAATTGCCCTGACATACGCCTGGCAAGCCCGCAGCGCGATCAGTCCTTGGTCGCCGGCATCGGTGATGGCGACAATTCGTTGAGCATGCGCTGGGTCAAGTTGGGCTCGACGGGATGCATGAACCACGCCGACGGCGCCGGGGGCGGTAGGCACGTTGCAGCCACTGGCTGAATCCGTGGCGTCGAGAAGGACTGACAGCCGCACATCAGCAGTAGCAAGGCGGTCACGCAGCAGTGCCTGGTTGCGTTGAGCATCGGAAAGTTCTCGGGTGTGTTGTTGGTCGGAGGTGGCCAGCGTCTTCTCCAGGCCCAGGCGCCTGTCCTGCTCGTCGCGCACTTGCTTGATGGCCACCGCGCTGATCCTGTCCAGCTCGCCCTGGTGCAGGCCGGCCTGCTCGGCCAACCTCTTGCCCATGCGCCAGTCCTGAACCTGCCAAGTGCCGCCGGCGCTGATCGCCATCGCCAGCAGGATTACGGCCAGGATCTGCCCGGGCGTCATGCGAGCACCTTCTGCGCCTGGACGTAAAGCCGCTGGCGATCCTCAAGGCCATTGACCCCTCCATTGACCCGGCGGGTGATCTTCACGAACTCACCCTTATCTGCCAGGGTGTTCAGGCCTTTCGTCGACCAGAACCAAGCCGCCGACATTGCAGCGTGCTGCGGCTGCTCCAGTAGCTCAGGCTGATTGATCAGGTCCAGGCCCAAGGCCTCACCGCACGCCGCGTAATTGGCCCGGCCAGTGATCTGGATAAGCCCCCGGCCACGGTACTTTGAGCCATCCCCTTTAACGGTGTTGCCCAGGTCAGCACGGCCTTCATATCCGGCCTGCTGCGCCGTGGGGCCCCAGATCTCCCGCACATAGCGCAACTGGCCCGACTCATGCCCGACCTGGGCGATGAACGCCGCAATGCGAGCAATGGTGACAATTCCGTATTTGCTCATGGCCGTGTTCAGCACAGGAACAAAAACGCCGGCTTGGCGGCCGGCGTTCGGGAGAATCCGCAGCAACTGCTGCTCGGTGATTGGCATAGCTCTCTCCTGGCAAAAATAAACCCGCTCAATGGCGGGTGTGGTCGACTACGGCGCCGATGCTACGGCGCGGCGGGCCAATCAATAGCGAGCGGGTAGCCTTCCTGATCAGGCACGCGGTTCAGGGCCACGCGGTATTTCTTCCAGGCCTTGAGGGTCGCCAACTCTGCCTCGGTCCCTTCATCGATATCGACGGCGTCCTGAAGTGGCGCGATTGCGTAATCCGCCTCGGCTCGCAAGTGCGCGATCTGGGTTTGTGCAGCCACCACAGGATCAAGCTCCGGCGACGGCAGCTCTTCCTGCGGGGGAATATCCGGCACCAGGATGTGCAGCGTGATCATGACCTTCAGATCGTACGGCTCGCCCTCTTTGGTCACGGTGACCGTGAGCAGGTCGTCCTCAAACGAGATGTTCACCTCGGCGGGATTGTCCGAGGGGTGAAGCCCGTAACCCCATCCCTGATCGAGCGGCGGGAATGGGACCATTCCCTGGGTGCCGGCGACACAATATACGCCCACGCCCTTGCGATAACAGGTCACATCCGCCCCGCCGAGCGAGGCGAAATCGAACTTTTCGCCCGCGCCAGTAACGTTTATTGCTGCTCTTGCCATGTTCAGATCGCCCTTAGTGTATTGTCGGCCATGCGGATGGTGTTGCCGGTGTGGTAAACACGCACCCAGGGGAGAAACCCGTGGTAGGCAGAGCGGAACAGAAGTTGGTTGTCGCCGTTGTAAACCATCAACTGGGCGCCTACACGACCTCCCCGCCTCAGGTTTATGCCGGTTGCATTGATCGATTCTCCGGTACCGCCTGGATACCCCGCATTTCCGGCAATGAATGCTCCGCCGAAATTGTCGTATGCATCATTCCAGTCGGTGATCAGAACGCTATCTGCCCCAACCCCAAAGTCTCCAGTTTTTAGCGCCCTCCCTGGCGTGGTATCGGCATTGCCCACGGTCAAGGTCGCACCTGCAGCAGTGCCCAGGCCAGCGGCAACCGCATACAGCTCTTGCGTCATATCATTAATCTTAGTGTTCGCAGAGCGCGTAGTATCGCCCCCTGCACCGTTCGGCAATGCGCCGAGGTTAATTTCCTGTCTGGCCATGAGTGGGTTCTCTTGATCTAATTTAAGAAGTTGGCTTCGCAAAGACTACCGAGATGTACTGCGCGGTCGGCAGGTCTACTCCAGTAGCCTGAATCACTAGCCTGTTCCCGCCGTAATCCCAGACCGCTTGGACTACGCCCTGCCTTGATACCGTGCCCGCCATGTCCATGGCGATATTGTTTAAAAGCATGTAGTCGCCAGTGTTTAGCGGTGAAAAAGCGGACCAGCTATATCTGTAAACTCCTGGCTGCGTTTGCTCTGCCCCGAGGTAGTTCCACGCGGATATGGTGCGCGTAAATTGCGCACACGGCGTGCCGCTATCAAAAATAATCTTCGAGGTCGCATCCCACAGCCGCAGGCCGTAATCAGCTATTGGCGCGGATTTGAATGCGGCGATAAACCACTTCCCACTGGAGTGACTTCCTTTCAGCGTGTTGAACCTGAAGGCGTGCCAATTCCCTGCGCTGCCTTGAACTAGACAGGATGCGAAGTAGTCATCTTGGTCCGGCCTAACAAACACAAGCGGGGGTTCATCAGTTGTAATTACACTTGAAAAGGCAATACCTATGCCCCCGCTGCCTGCCCATGTGCCGCTATCAAGAATTACAAGTCTTGAAAATTCAGAGTCAAGAGTTACGACGTTGTCATTGTTTGTAAATGTGAGGCCGTACGACATTACTTGTACCTCATTACCAGGAGTCTTTGGGTGGTTATCCCGGTAGGGCCTGTTGTGGCAGCTGGACTACCGAAGAAGACTCGGACATATCCCTCGTAGACATACGGAATAAACGCAATAGCGTCTATCCCTTGCCCGGACGTGCTATACGGGGAAATTGGAATACATACGCAAGAATCTTTTGTTGGGGTGACTCCCGATATAGGTATATCAACAAATCGCCCCGCCGTTTTTGGTACGAGCGCCGAATATATAACCCTGACAGTAAAGGATGTTTCATCCAGCTGGAGGGCTCCGTCAGCCCCCCATATCCGCATACCGAAACTCATTCCGATAGGTCTCCTAGCTGTACCCTTTTTTGTCCAGCGGCGTCGTATACACGCAAAGATCTGTTGGTCATGGTCATCCGTCCTTGCCCTGGAACAGATCCGTTGATTTCAAAAACACCGGTCTTGCTCAGTCGCCATCCAGCCGAACCCGCAACATAGTCATCAGACTGGATGTAAGCCCCGACTTTTGCATTGGTGATCGTGCCATCCTGGATAAACGCGGCTTTAATGAACGTCTGACCGCCCGTTACAGCAAACGGAATTGTGCCGCCCTGCCCAATGGCGAACATGTCCGCGTCGATAATGAACTTGGACTGTAAGCCGCCAGGGCCGTTTTCTAGACCGAGCCCCACACCGGCCCATTTGTATTCACCTGTAGCCGAGGTGTACTGCAGACGCACCGACCAACCTAACGAGACTTTGCCGTCGATTGTTTGGATGGCCTGAGTGTTTTGCGCAATCGAAGCATTGGCCCCGTTGAGATTGGTTTCTACGGTCGTAATTTGCTGGCCAAGCACCCCATCTGCCGCTACCCGAGCCGCCGTTTCCGTTTGTATAGCGGTAGAGTTGCCCCCAACTTGCGCGCCAAGAGTAGTGATTTGCTGAGCCAGGGCAGTGTCGGCAGAGACTCGCGCCGTGGTCTCGGTTGATATCGCGGCAGTGTTGGCGTTTACCGAGGCTTCAACCAAGTCAGTGCGCTTGCTTTGAGCGTAATCACCCTCGGCAATCGCAGACCATACGGACCACACGCCCGCGCTGACAGTGTTGTCGCCTGCATTGGTAGCCGTGTCGCCTGCATAGGTTGGATTGACCTGAGCGTAAACCCCATCAACCTTTTCAGATGTTGCAACCAGCTTGCCATCCACCTCGGCGATATCCAGGGTGTTCTGGTGAACCTCGCCCGCAAGCGCATTGGCCTCTTCAAGAGTTGAACCGATGTCCTTCCACGGGGCTGTCGGAGGAGCGATCCCCACAGCTACAGGCCCTTCTGCCTGATAAATCCGCTGTCCTTGGCGGACCATATCGCCTTTAACGTAGGGCTTCTCAGGGTCGTATGCCAGAGCGTCGGCGAAGTCTTGAACAGCCTGATCGATCCTCGCGTTGACGGATCCGGGGCCACTACCGTCGATCAAGTCGATTCGGTCGTTGAGCTCTTTGCTGATAGCGCTCTCGCCAACTTTCCCTTTGATCTGCTCAAGAATCGGTCCGGCATCAGAACTGGCCTGGCCCATCACGCCATTACCGATCGGATAGAGCGGCCCCACGTTGCCGGTACGATCCACCAGGCGCGCCCAGAAGAACAGGGTTGCACCAGCCAGCAGCGATTGCATGCGGTAGTCAGCCTGCGGATATGCCAGGTCGGCCAGCTTGGTCGATGCGCCCAGGTCGTTCGCAGGGCCATACCAAATCTCGGTACGCTGGGTATCCTCTGCACCTGGTGGAAAACCCAACTTGATGCTGATCCCGAACAGCTCGCTGGTTGTGGTCAGGAACGCCACTGCCGGCGGCAGGCCAACCTTGCCTTCCAGGTTGGTCAGGTTTGAACTTTTCCAGATCGACGAGATTTCGAAGGCGCTCACCGAGCGCACGCGGGCGATGTACGCGCCCGAATAAATTCCGGTGATATCGACGCTGGTCGAACCGGTGCGCTGCACTTTGATCCAGTTGCCGCTGTCCTTGCGCCACTCCACGTCATACGCGACCGCGCCAGAAACGGCGGGCCAGGAGATGTTCATGGTGCTGATGGCAAGGCCCTGGTCCACGGAGTAATTCGACGTAATGTCGACGCTCGCCGGCGCCGGAACGACGGTGATTGGCACAACGCTGATCGGCCGTTCTTCCAGGCGCGCGCCAGTGTCGATGTGATCGAACTTGCTCGGGTCGTACTGGACAGCCGATATCTCAAACACGCCGGGCTCCGGCCGAGCCACGCTGACCACTCGGTACAGCGGGATGGCCAGATCATCGGCATCTAGCGCCCACACCAGTTCAGGTTCAGGCACCACGGAGTAAGCAACGGTCACGGTGATCTGCCGGCCGCTGACCAGTTGCACGGTCCGCCCTTCGCACTTGCCGTCGGGCAGGTTAAGGATCAGGCGATCGCCTGGCTTGGCCTGGGTGTCGCGATCCAGCTTGATGACCTTTCCGTTCACCGCCGAGATGCGCCCGCCCACCGGCCGACCGGCCAGCAGTTCATCAGCGATCGGGATCACGTAGCCAGGCAGCGGAATGCGCCCGTCGAGGCCGACCTTGAAGGTAACGGCCCGGTCCTTGGAGTTGGTGAGCAACGCCCACTTCCCGCGGCGCTGAGCCTCGGATTCACGGGTGCAACCGATTGCACTGATTTCGAGCGGGTTGTCGCCGTAACGCCGCTGCAGCTTCTGGTCGGTCACCGCCGTGACGTCAGTGTCGTAGTTGTTCAGCGGGTTGTCGTAGCTGATGAGCGCACGGGTGTAGCGGGTGCGCTCCGACGCGCTCGAGTAAGTGAACTTGCCATCGATGACGTTCGCCCGGGTGTAGGCGAAGTCGAAGTCGGTGGCGCGCGGCATATCTGCCAACGTGAATACCTGACCCTGGGCCCAGTAGGTCATGCCTCGGTAGATCGCCGAGATATCGCGCAGCAGTGACCAGGCATCAGCTTTACTCTGCAGGTTCAAGTTGCAGATGAAGCGCGGCTCCTGGCCACCCTTTCCGTCCGGCACCAGTTGGTCGCAGTATTGCGAGATCCGGTACAGCTCCCACTTGTCCACCATCCACGGCTTGATGCGACGGCCCAGGCCGAAACGATCGGCGGTAGTGATGTCGTAGGTCATCCAGACAGGGTTGTCGGTCCAGGCCTGCTTGAAGGTGCCGTCCCAAACGCCACTGTACGAGCGCGACACAGGGTCGTAGTTGCTCGGCACCTGCATTTTTTTCAGCTTGGTCTCGACCGTCACGGCCGGGATGCTACGGAACTGCTCGGCGGAAAACTCGATGTAGAGCAGCGCCGTGTTTGGGTAGCGGATCTTCGCGTCGATCACCTCGGTAAATCCGGCGATCTGCATGGTGTCCGAGATTTTGTTGTTGTTCTGGTTTGGTGTGATGCGAGTGATGCGCATCAGCCAGCCGGTCGTAGCTTTGGGTAAATCGATACGGCGGGTACGCTCGTAAACGCTGGTGGTCTTGCCATCGACAGCCTCGCTCAGCACCGACTGATAGGCGCCCCCATCAGTGGCCAGCTCAACCTTGTATTCAATCCGGTACCCGTTGATGTTGCCCCCGGCATCAACAGACTGGAGCGCCGGCCAGGCAAAACGCACGCGCACGGCCGAAAGCTGGGTATTGGTGATCGCCCGAACCCACGGTGTGCCGCTGCGCAGTTCGGTACTGATGGTGGTTTCGTTCTCGATCGAGGGGATGCCCTGGATATAGGTCTGATCCACCGCCCCGGTGCGCCACTCCCACTTCACGTTCGGGAAGTTCATGTTGCCCTGGGGGTCTTGCAGGGGGGTGTTGTCGAGGTAGATGTCGCGCGCGGTGGGCGTACCTTCGAACTCACCCTCCCCGATGGCGATCAGCATCTTGGCGATAGCGACCGAGCGCAGGCTGTCGGGGGCTTCCGTTGGCGTTTTTGGTTTCTCTTCGCCGCCCTTGGCACCGTGGATGTCGATTTTGCGTGCTGCGCCCATGCTTTCCTCCAGGCAATAAAAAACCGCCTCGTGGACGGTATGGGTATCTGTACAGCGTGGATGAAACTCCAGTAGCGCCATTGGATGCCGGAGTAGTAGCGTTGCGCCTCCAACGAACTGCCGCAGTCCGTTGACCGCAAGCCCATGGACTGGGGCGTAAATGAAACAGGAGGTTAATTTTGAACGATGAAAAAGCCTGGGCGGATCTCGGCAGGCACCTGCAAAGCATCGCCGACAAAACGCCAAGCGGAAAACTCCCTCACGAACTGTACGATGTGACTCAATCGTTCAAGATCGTGCTCAACAATCTTGAGCAGCGCGTGAAGAAGTTAGAGCAGGCGCTGCGGACAGCCAATATCGACATTCCGCAGTAAATGGCGCGACCAGGTCTAGGCCTGGTCAACCTTGAAGTAAATCTGAGTCTCATCTGTGGCACCGATCACGCCTTGATGGCAAACCATGTCGATTGCACCAGCGTCGAAGACCGTCTCGTCTCCATATTTATTGCGCAGGGCCGCGATCAGCTCATCCTTGGTGAGTGAAAAGCGCTCGGTGCGGAAATGCGTAACTTTGATAACTTTGGTCATTTGTGTCTCCTGCGGCAATGCCGCTGATTTAGTTGGGTTACATCTGGTCTTCGGCGTAGATCGCAGCACTGATGATTGCACCGCCTACGCGGCGCTTTCCGTAGCAAAGCGGCACAGGGTTGCCGGATGCAGTGGTGTTCTTGGCGCTGCCGAAGGCGTAGCTGGGGGTGTTTTCTGGTGCCGCGCTGGTCTTCAGGCCGCCTGCCTGGGGGCTGAGCATCTGGATCGCGCCGCCCAGCGCAAGAGAAGCGCCCATCATCATCATTCCAGAAGTAAACGGTGTGGCAGTACCGCCAGAGGCATAAGTCAATACCGCCCCTACCGCTAGCAAAACAACACCCACGACTGTTTGAAGCACGCCACCACGCTTACTCCCGCAGATAACCGGAGCAATACGAATATCTCCAGTTCCGCCGTAGCTAAGCTCTTTTTCTTCGAGATTCTTGCTTCCGCGAAATATAGCGAACTCGATGCCTCTCGATTTTGCATTTGAGATGAATCGCTCAAAACCAGGAATCTGGACACAAAGAGCTTTAATTGCTTCGGCGGGCGACCTGACGGAAATTCGGAAAGAACGCCCGAACTGGCGGAGTTGCCCATACAATAAGATTGTCGTCATAGGCTGATATTCGATAGCGAGTGCGGCCATTACTTTTCTCCAGATAATAAAAAACCACCCGAAGGTGGTCTGCATGCCTGATCTAGCGATCACATGGATGTTGGCCTGATATCGAGGCCGACTTGGGTGTCGCCGCCTATCCTGAATTTTTTAACGCTTCCGTCCTGAACAATTGTTGATTGTTCCTTTCTCAAGCTGCCCCAGCCGCACGTTCCTCCACTGCGCTCATCGCCAGACAGCCCAATCAGGTGCTCTCCGGCAGGCACGTACAAGCGAACCACCTCTCCAGTATCGATGCGCGCTGAAAACTTACCATCGACCAATACCCCTACGTAGCACGCACCACCTACAAATCCCGTATCTCGCGTGACGATAACCGTACCGTGCGGTCCTGATGGCTTTTTCGAGAATGCCAAAACCCTATCAGCCGGTACAGGTTTGGCCTTGTCCGCCGATACTTGAGATGTCGAGCACCCCGCCAGCATCGCCACCGCTGCAGCCGCTATCAAAATCCGCATGATCGATCCTCGTCCTTAAAGTGGCGACTGTATCACCGAGCGTCACGATGACGAAGAATCAGGCGCGCCCTGTCATGCCAGGGGCCGCCGAAGACGATAATTTCCGAAGGCCTGCCATAAAGGTGGTGCAGCAGGAACGGGCCATGACCGAGCACACCTGAATCCTCACCAGGCAGCGACGGATCGGTGCCAAGGTATATACCTGCGTGGTTCGGGTGAGCTGCCCGGCCGACCTGCATAACGATCATGTCGCCGCGCTGCGGCCGGTCGACGCGCACGAAGCCGGCCGCCTCGTAGTGTTTTTCGTACAGGCTGGCGCTCTCCGCACGCTCCCACCAGCCATCAGTGCGCTGGAAGGCTTCGAATTCCAGGCCCCACTCGCGCTGGTACCAGTCAGCGCAGACCTGCCAACAGTCCCAGGCGCCGTGCACGAACGGGCGTTTGAGCAGCGGCGTGCTGCCCGCTGGCGTGATAGTGCGCAGGTCACCCTCAGGCCAACTCAGGATGTGCCAGGGCAAGGCTGTGGCCTCGCACATTGCCAAGTCATGCGGTGACGGCCTGCTGGTGGCGTCCGGGTGTGAGTGAACGATGCCGATCACCTCGCCGAGGTCTTCCGCCGCGGCGTAATCCTCGGGATCGAGCCGGAACTCTTCGCTCGGCTCCGTGGCGATGTTCCTGCACGGGAAGTACTTCTGCGCCCGCCCAACGGACAGCAACAGGCCGCAGCACTCGCGGGGATACTCCGCTGCCGCGTGCTCCTGGATGGCGGTGATGATGTGTTTTCGCATTATTTGCGCCCACTAAAAAGGGCGCCGTAGCGCCATTGGTTAAGCTGATAATTTTCTGGATCGAGGAGGTGCCAGTAGCGCACCACCAACAACTCCAGACTTCACCCTGTTGCGCATCGTCGCCTGCGTCACGCCGGCGATCTTCGCCCACTCAACTAGAGTTCTCTCTTCGCCATCGATAAACAGCGTTGCGTTATGTGCGCGAACTGGCTTTGAGGCAGCCTCATCAGGCGTCATTCCGGCATTGAGGCGGTTGTAGAACGTTGATTCTTTTATGCCGGCCTCACGCCAAACACTAGCGATATGCCTCTGACTACCAAGGCGCGTGACAATGGCATTATTCCGCTTGTGCTCGCCCTGGCCGAGCGCATCAGTCCATCGGCAGTTTCCTGGCTCGTAATCGCCATTCTCATCAAGCCGGTCGATGCTCTGGCCTTTTGCCTTCGGCCCCATACCTGCAACGAAACCAGCCAAGTCTCGCCATTCATCACAGACTTGAATGCCCCGGCCTCCATAATCCTTGAAATCTTTGGAGTTGGAGTTGTAGCAGCGATCAATCATCGCCTTCCATGTGCCGTAGGCGGAGTGCCTATGTAGCCCGTGGGTGGTGTGTGTTTCCTTTACGCGCATCCTCATGAAGCAGCCGCAAGACACCTGCACGCCACATACGAGCGCAGATCTTTGGACGACTCGAGAATTGCCGCATACACACTGGCAGTTCCAAAGACTGACCCTATAGGGCCTATCATTTGGCGCTTCGCTGATCACCGTGAGCCTGCCGAACTGCAAGCCCACCAAATTTTTTGGGTATTTCATCTTCAAATCACACCCCTAAAGCGTGAGACCTAACTGGATAGGAGTGGCAGGTCGGTTAGGTGCCGACTTTTCGGGTTGCATGCCCTAGCCACAAGGATATTCTACTACGATCTGGGCACGAGGCTCACTGCAGGAAATCCCCCGAATCCCAATTCTTCGTTCTCGCCGAAGCGCAGCTTGCAGGACGATAGGCAACCCTTGCATTGATCCTGGGCGGGATCTGTCGTTGGGTTGTCCTCGTCGTCAAACATCGCTGGGCCGGTATAGCCGCAGTCCGGCCCGCGATAACCGTTGGTCATAGCCCAGTGGCAGAAGGTCGTCATCTGTCGACCAGGCAGCCCGTGGTTATCGATCTCGCCCGGGGAAGACAGCTCCCAGACCACGGCCTCGCCGTCCTCGCTGGTTTTCTGGTCGATGTACCAGATCTCCAGCGCTTCCTGAGTTGGGTCAGCAGTTGGGTTTCCCTCGGGGAAGTTCGCTGCATCCAAGTACTTGGCCAGCGTCTCGCGAACCGTCAGCTTGAACTTCAGCAGGTCCTCGAAGGCGAGACAAAGCGCGGTGACCCGCCCGCTCACGTTTCCGGCAGAAAATGTCGGTCGAGAGGCGGTACCATCGCTGCTCGAAGAAATACCCTCAATCTGCACCGGCCAGGCCGCGTACTCTTCGCCCTGCCACCAAATCGACTTGGCCGGGAGCTCCTCATCGGAATGCTCGTAGGCCAGCAGTTCTTCGGGTGTGTGCGGAATAGCGTGCCCGTGAAAGCGCAGGTAATCCGCGCCGTACTCGGTTCCGTCAATTTCAAACAGGCGAATCTCGCCGCCGGGCTCCAGTTTCTGGATGTCCGTGATCAGTGCCATGGGCGGTTATCTCAGGGATGAAAGGTTTGCTGGAAGGTTGCAGTGATGGCGTAGACGTGGCCGCCGCGGTGCACGGGCTTGTAGCCGTTACACTTGTAGAGGCCCAGATCCCCAAGGGGAGGCGTCCAGAGAAACGCCTTTGCCCCCTTGTGCCGATCAAGGAACGCCTTGATTAACAGAACCCGGGGCTTGGCGCCGGTGAAGGTGAGCGGCCAGGACTGAGACTGGTTGTTGAAGCCGTCCTCGACCGACTGCTCGTACCCGTCTCCGAACTGCTTGGTGCGGACGCGCTGGGCGACACCCCCTTCCGCGCCCTTCTCCGTCTCCCAGATGAATCGTTCGATTGCCATCAGCGCCCCTTGATTGCTTTGTTGATGACGCCGCCTTGGCGCATGTCCTTCGTCCGCAGCTCCTGGTACTTCTGCTCGACGAACGTTGCCAGCTCTTTGCCGAATAGGTCGTAGCCAGGATCGTCAGAAGAGGACGACGCGTTGCCGTCACCATCGATGTGCACCTCGACGTTGATCTGAGTTGCACCCGCCCCGCCACCACCCATGGCCATAACACCCAGCTTCCCGCTGGAGGTTCTGGTCAGCGGCATAATTGCCTCTTCTCCTGCCTCTCCCATGACGCCAGTCTTGCCATTGGCCATACCGAAGGCCGTTGGCTTACTGACAATGGAGTTGGTGAACGCACCGCCGTCGGCGAACATCTGCACACCGCTCGACCACGCGCCGCCCTTGGCTTGCGGGAAGTAGGTGCTGGAGTATCCGGCAGATGATGCCCCGAGGTTTGACGACGTGGCACCCGCAGACCCGGCGGCCATGCCATTGCCTCCACCAGCAGCGCTACCACCGAAGTAGCTCGCTGCTGCGCCAACCAGGCTACCCAGCAAAGCCGAACTGGCCTGGCGGGTAGCGATACGCGCCATGTCCGCCAGTATCGACTTGGTGAAGTCCGCAAAGGAAAGCTTCCCAGTCATGGCGAAGTTGACGATTGAATCCTCCATCGAGCTGAACGCGTTGCCGAACAGGCTCTTGGTCTGCCCTGCGATGTTTTGCGCCGAATCCAGGTAGTTGGCCCAGGCCGATGTAGCGCCCTTCGTCCAATCGCCCTGAGCGGCCTCCACATCCGCGTAGTTTTGCCGGATCTGGTCGGTCGCCTTCTTGTTCGCATCGGCGAGCGCCTGCGATTTTCGGGTGAACTCTTCGTCCGACATATTGCGCGATGGATCGGAGCGCTGGTTTTCCAGATCCAGCGACTGCTGAGCAAACCGATCTTGCTGGCCGTTCAGCTCCCCGTTGAGTGCGTTCTGGCGATCACCCTGGCCTACGCCCAGTACGGCGCGTTGCCCGGCTAACTCCAAGGCCCGCTGTTGCTGCCCCAGCGCCTGCACGTACGAACTGATCGCCCGCTCCTGCTTGGCGAGTCGCCCGGACTCGTTGGTCGCCAAAACTTCAAGCTGGCTATCGGCATCCTTCTGCGCTTTGACCATCCCTGCGCGCGCGTCAGCGATCTTCTGGTCCAGCTGGATGCTTTGCGCGGCTGTAGTGGTCTTCTTGCCCTGTGCAGCTTCAAGGGCCGCAATCTCAGCTTCGTAGCCGGCGGTGACTTCATCCTTTTCGGCGCGGATCAAAACTGCACGCTGTGTCGCATAATCAGCTTGCGAAATCAGCCCGGCCTTCTGCGCGGCGTCCAACTGCTTCTGGGTGTTGGCGTATTCGTCCTGAATACCCTTGAGCGCGTTCTGCGCATCGTTGTACGCCGTGAGGTCTACAGCGCCGGCCGAAGCAATTTTCGGATCCTTGTTCTTGTCCTTGATGTTCTGGAGGGTTTTGGCGACATAGTCGGCCTGGACCTTTGGGTCATCAGGGTTCGCTTTTTTCAGCACCTCGACGTCGCGCAAATACGCCTTGGTCAGCTTGTCTCGCTTCTCGGCGTTGCTGAGCGTTGAGTCGCTGATTTGCTTGAGGCGCTGTTCGGCATCAATGCCTTCTTTCTGGATGCGATTACGCTCACCCAGATAGCTATTGCGGGCCTTATCGGCGTCTCGTTGCAGCTCGAGAAAGCCGATCTGAGCCTGAATGTCCGCTCTTTCTTTCGGACTGACAGCGCCGGCGTTCATCCGGGCGCCGCCGACATCGAAGGCATTCGATCCGGTCAACTTGGCTCGCAGGTCTTCAATCTGCTCATCAAGCGTCTTGTCACGACCGACGGTGTTGAGCCCGTCAAGCGCGCCAGCAGCAGCGTCCTTCACCCCCTTCCAGGCTTTCTGCCACAGGCCCAAGTTATCGGTAACCTGCTTGGATCGATCCTGGACGGTGTCCGCATAAGCCTTCGTCAATAGATCGGCTGCGCCTACTGTGTCGCCCTGTTCCTTCAGCGCAACAATCTGCGCATACACGGAGGCAGTGAGGAAGTTGTACTGGTCATTCAGTTCCTTAGCGGCCGCAACAGGGTCCTTCGCAATTTTGACGAACTCAGCAATGGTTGCGTCGACGGACTTGCCCGTTGCGTCCTCCATGGCCGCTGCGGCCTCGGCGATAATGCCGAAACTCTCGCCCGCCACCACCCCGCTACCCGCCAGCTTGGCGAGTGAGGCGGCAGCCTCGCCCGTGGTGCCATTCGTAGCGCTGACTTGGCGGGCCAGGCTTGCGAGCTGATCGGCCGAGGTGCCCGCGTAGTTCCCGGTGAGGATCAATGCCTTGTTGAACTCATCAGCCTCCTGACTACCCTTGTTGTATCCATAAATCAGAGTGCCGATGACGGCTGCCACAGCCGCCACCGCGGCGACCATTCCAAGGATGCTCATGGAGGCGCCGGTTACTGCCGGTGGGAGTGCGCCATATGCCTTCTTGGCGTTCTCCGCAGCTTCTGCTGCCGTGTTCGAGCTTTCCGCCAGGTCCGACAGGCTCTCGCTTGCCTCGCCCGCATTCTCGGCGGTATCTTTCGCCCCTGAGGCGATACCTGCGAGGGATTCCCCCAGCACAGCAGCACCGGCGCCACCAGAAAACAACGACCGGAACTTGTCTTTCAGGGCGTCCATCGTCGGGCCAATGCCGCCGAAGGAGTCCTTGATCTGGCCGCCCTGCTGGATCAGAACCATCAACGGGTTCTGACCGCCCGCCAGGCTGGTGAAGATGTCCGTGAACTGCGCAGGTAATTGCCGAAGCGCCGCCTGCGTCTGCCCCGAACTGATACCGGTTTTCCGAAGCCCCTCATCGAATTCGCCCAGCTTCTGCCGGGACGCGTCGATACGTGTCGAGTACTCGCGGAAGGTGTCGGCATCAATGACGCCGGCGGCCTTGTACTTCTGCAACTGGGCCTGCTGCTGATCGAGCTTGTCGAGCGCGGCCATTGTTGGGTTGAGCTTGCCGAGCAGCTCCTGCAGGCCCTCGGCCTGAACGCCGGTAGCCGCTGCGGCCTTCTTGGTTGCCTCGGCCTGACGATCAGTCGAGCCGACAAGCGCATCCGATTCAGCCTGCAAACGCCGCTGAAGCGCTGCCAGGCTGCTTACCGAGGATCCCGACGACTCAATAGCGGAAGCGTTGGTGTTCACGCTGGTGGTAAGGCGCTGGTAATACTCGCTCGACTCCAGGGAGGCCTTTGCCGTTGCCAGAAGGCGGGCTTTGGCCTCGTCGAGCGTCTCGGAAAGCTTGCGCTCGGACGTCGATAGATCCGCCGTCGCAGTCGCCGCCTTGTCGAAGCCGGCAGACACACCATCAGCCGCTTTCTCAGCCTTGGCGCCGGCCTGTGCGAGATTCTCCAGATCAGAGGTGGCCTTGACCGCTTCGCTCGAATCTACGGCAAGGCCTAACTGCGCGATTGTGCCCGACATGAGTGCTCCATTACTTCGATTCGCTCATGACGAGCAGGGCTTCGGCCTCCATCACCTGAAGGTCAGGAAAAATCTCAGCGATTTGTTTTTTCTTGATGCCGAGGTAGTCGGCTACGTCGCGGATGGCCGTGTAATCGAGTCCAGTTGCGCCGCACGCCCCTGTACGCCATTGCGTGGACAGAGCATTGAAGAGGCAGAAGGCCGGCCAGTTCTCGGCCAGCACTTCGCACACCTTTTCCGGAATGTCTGTCAACGACAAACCGAAAGCCGCCAGATCTGCCTCTGACGGCCCCTGCTCGTACATTTGGCGGGCGACGCTGGTCAGTTTCCCAGGCGGACCGAGGAAAATGCTTTTTGATAGGCCTCGACGATGGCGTCGCCGGCGCCGGCGGAGGTTTCGACCAGAGCGCGGATAGACTCAGAGCTCAGCTTGTCATCGAACCCCCAGCCGGAGACCAGTTGGCTGACTTGCTCCACCTGGCGCTCGATGTGGGAGTCGGTGATATCCACCAGCGTGAGGTCGTCGCCTTTGGCCCTAAGCCGCTCTTGATCTTCCTTAACGCTCTCCTGCCAACCCGCGAACAGCGCCGCCAATTCCTTGCGGTTCCGGTACTTGAACTCAAAAGGCACCTGGATCACTGCGCCGCCGACACGCGGAATATCTACGACTGCTTTGAACGTGGGGTTCTGGGCGATTTTGAACTTGGCCATGGGTTACACCACCGCTGCGTAGCGGGCTGGACGACCGGTCAGTGCAATGCTGATAACGCGAGTCATCAAGTTGTTACGCGACATGGTCGGAGTCGACGTGATCGACACGTATCCGTTGTAAACGATGCTGCTGCCGCCCGGCAGGTTCAGGCGCAGAACACGGGGCTGCTTGTCATCGTCCGCAGCTTCGCAGACATCGACATAGGGCTTGGAAGGATCGTCGGCGACCGTGATGGAAAGCGTGATCGGGTTCTTGGTGGTCGGCATCTGCCGATCATCATCGTCAGCCATGAAACCGTAAGTCAGGAACTGCTGATCGCCGCCGGTGGAGTTCAGTTCGGTGATCTGCGAGATCTCGGTGAACGAGGTCACTTCGCGCGCAGAGCCGACGCCTGAGCCTGCTGGGTATTGCTGCACGTTGGTGGTGCTCACTCCGCCCAGTGCGAAAGTGCCGCTGGCAATGTCCGCCACCCGAACAGCGCGACCGTCGAGACGGGTCCAGCCGGAGTTCACGGCGATGATGTCACCTTCGGCCAGGCCATGCGCCAAAGCTGAGGCCACCGCCGGGTTCGCGTTGCTCAGCGCGGTGAACGGGATTGCCGTACCGTAAGCGGAAGCAATTTCGAACGTTGCGCCGTTGGGCATTTGAATGCCAGCCATTGGTATTTCCTCTTTGCAGATATGAAAAAACCCGCTCAATGGCGGGTTCTTGGTTTGCCCAACGGGCGAATTCAGTTGGTGTCGGCTCGGTACTGGAACGAGGCAGGCACGGTGTAGGTGGTGCCGTCCGTGATGCCAGGCCCGGGCCCGACCGGAGTCAGCACAATGGCGACAAGTCCGGCGCGCGGGATGCGAAGGTTTACGGGAAGCAGAGCGGCCAGTTCGTCGACGATGCCGCTGGCCTCAGTCCGGTACTTGCCGGAAGGCGCAACGATATTCACCTGGAACACACCTACGTACAGGTGGTGGTCGCCGCCAAGCGTGTTACTGGCGGTTACCGCAGGAAGCGTGAAGGCACGCAGGTATGTCTCGCCGGAAGCCGGCGTGTAGGTCTCGTTCTCGACCACCACCTTCAGTGGCTTCGATCGAGCCTTGGCCCAGGCCAGCAGGCGCGACTCAAAAGCCGCTGAAATGATGTTGTGGCTCATACCTGGTTATTCCTGATGGCTTCTTCGACGATCTGCTGGAAGCGTGCGAGCGTGATTTGCACCATGCCTGCGGGCGCCTTTTTCTGTGAGTGCCCATATTCCAGTGGAATTGCGTACACCAGATTGTTGACGATGTAGGCGACCTTCCCGGCCTCAAGCCTGCTGACTCCGGCCACCAGGGCCGCAATAGTCTCGTGCCCGGACTTGTCGAAAGTGTCGATGCTCTGATTCGAAGGGGCGCCCACGGTGAACTGCCAGTTGCCCTTAAATCGTCCGGTGTCCACCGGTGACAGGCGGATGACCGAAGTGCCGATCTCGATCACCACCTCGCGGAACACGTCATCGATGGCTTCCTTTGTCTGCTCAGCGAATGCCGCCAGGCTCTCGGCAAAACTGCCTTTCTGGCCGCCGTAGCGGCTGGTCATGTGATTGGCCATTACTTGCGCACCTGCAGCTCGAAGCCAACCGCCAGGCCGGCGTAGTTCCATGGGCCGACGGCAATCACGGTGTAGGTGGTCCCGTCGAACTTGATACGGTCGTTGCTCAGTGGGATCGGCATATCCGCCCCAGTAAGCTGCACCGGCGACACCAGCAACTTGACGTCGCCACGCACGATCAGTGTGCCGTCGATGTACTTGTTGTCGTATTCCTCTCGGAAGCCGGAGCCGTTCACGACCAGTTCGCTGGGTGCAGGTGGTGCATCCGGGTCGTATTCGCCCAGTGTCTCGCGGCGCAGGACCAGTTCCAGCCCCTTCCCGCCCTTGCTGCGCGGCGCAAGCATCCGAGTGGCCAGGGCCTTTGAGCGGTCATAGATATCTGGCATCACTTGCGCCTTATTTTGTAGATGGCCGAGCATCTGCAGTTGGCACGTTCACTCCAACCAGCCCCCAGACTGGTGTCGCCCGGGTAACGAAGCAGGGCTCCGGTAGGACTCTGGAACGGCTGATCCTTCTGCACCTCTTGCCCGCCCATAACCGAATGGGTGTGGCGGACCTTCTTGTCGCCTCGGTCGCGCCACGTCTTCGTCACTGAGTCACGATCCAAGCCCTGAGCAATCAGCTGCTCGTAAACCTGGTCACGGCCTGCGCCGAAGGACTCCAGCGCCTCGGCCTTGGAAAGCATCTCGGCATATGTCTTCATCAGACGATCAGCATACCGACCAGCGATCTTGTCCACGTCAGCCTGAGCAACGGGTGTACCTGCCTTGATGGCGCGGTTCACGATCCCGTCGAAACGGCGGTCCCGGCGCTTGCGCTGCAAGTACTTGCGCATCTCGTCGGGATTGCCGCCCAACAGCTGGGATCTGGCATTCAGCACGTACTGCGCATAGTTGCCAGGCAGTCCGATAACTCCGCCAGAACGAGCCCCGGTCTGGGCGCTCTTCCGGCCGACCAGATCAAGCGCTGCCTGTCTGGGGGTGCGCACCATTGGTGTGGCGCTTACCTCAACCTGTGCAGCAGCAGGCTGCGCACTGGGCCAACCCACAATGCGGCGTCGACTGCCCATGACTTCGCGAACAGCGGCACGCACATCAATAGCGGCGTTCGCCCGGATCTCTTCTGCCTTGGCCGATACCCACTTCTCAGCCGCAGGCTGTCGGGCGTCAAACTCGAACCGCCCGAGGTCGCGTGGAATGACGATCGCCTTTACCTCAAACTTGGCGCCGGCGATGAATACCGACCTGGCCAACTCAAGGAATGCGGACAGCGCACCAAGGCTGAGCAGCGCAACCAGGCCATCCTCATCCTCTTCAGAGATCAGGCGCTCGACTTCTGCAATTGTTGCTGCGCTGACCACCGTCTTGACCTGATCCAGATAGGCCCGCTGCATCGCAGGCTCCATTCCTTCGATGGCCTGGATGATCTGCGCCGGGGTCATACCACAAACACCGCAGGCAGCGTGTAGCGGGCTACCAGCACAGGGGCAATCATTTCGTCGATGATGCTGATCACCGGGCGGACAGAACCGGCGGCGTCCGCACCCACCGATACGGCGAACTCAGTTTCCAGCGGCCCGACCTTCTCACGCTTGACCATTGAGGCTGACACGAAGTCAGGGCTGAGGCTGCCAGGGCTGACCAGCTCACGAAGACCGGCTTCGTACGTTGCTTGCTCGACCTCGATCGGCACTTGGTCCGCTGGGATCGGGTGACCTTCATAGTCATAAGCGCCTGTGCGCGGCCACTCCCTGGCTTGCCCTCTGCCCTCAGTCTTCACGCCGGGGAACAATGACTGCCACACGCCAGAATCCAGAAGCTTCCGGTAGCGACCGTCGATGTAGACCGATGCCCGGATCAGCGCGGCCTGCTTCGCCACTTCATCGCCAGCCCAGGCGGTATTCGCGCGCGCAGCGTGATAGGCGTCGGCAGCTGCGACGGTTCCGTAAAAGTCTGGCATCGGGATATCTCGAATAAGTGGAGCGTCAAGCGCTCCGGTTTTGCGGGGTGTTACGCCTTGGCGGCGTCCAATGCGGCCTGCAGGGCTTCCAGATTCGCTTCCTTGTCGAACTCGACATTCAACGCGGCCAGCTCGTCCATGACCTTCTGCTTTTCAGCAGCGGCCTCGGCCTCCTCCAGCTTCTTGCGCAAGGTTTCGACTTTGCTGTTGCCAGCGGCATCGATGCCCAGCGCCTTCAGCTTCGCGAGCAGGTCGGCTTTTTCATCGGACGCAGACGCCTCGACCACCTCAAAGCTGAGCACGTCAATGGTCTTGAGTTGGTCGAGTTCAGCCTCGGTCAGGCTGAGTTCACGACTTACACCAATACCGATCAGCTTGATCGCGCCCAAGGCCCATACACCGCGTGGGCAAGGCCCGCTGTTGGTGACTTTCACTTTCATGACAACCCCCTTATGCAGGCTCGGACACGCCGTCCATGTACGCCATGGCGCCTGGCAGGCGAACTTCAACACCGCCGGTGCGCGCGATGATGCCGGTCTCGAAGCCCATGATGGTCTTCTGATGAACCGGCAGCACCATGCGAGGCATTGGCAGGTGGAAGCGGATAACGTCCAACGCCTTGCGGTAGGCCACGATACGACCGCCGCCGCCTGCGCCTGCACGAGAGAGCGAGTCGGCAGTTGTGATGCTCAGCGGTCGACCGGTGCGTGCGGTGTACACGTTGGAGGTACGGAAGCGCTCCAAGATGGTTGGGCTGTTCGCCTCGGTGCCAACAAAGACGGTGGCAATGTAATCCATCACCTCCAACGGAAGGGCCAGGGTGTCGGCCAATTCGACGTTGTTCGAAGCCTGCGGCACCAGCTTGAGCAGGCCATTCAGGTCGATCAGGATCTGTTGCGGGGTTTTATTCGCGAACAGAGTCGAGCTGCCGGTGCCGGTGGCCGCGGCGGTGATGGTCTGCACGTTGGACTGGTTGACAAAGCCACGCCAGTTTTTCTCGGTGCTGCCAGTAGTTGCGATGTCGTAGAGCAGGCGCTCGGTGGAGCGACTTGCCGACATGGCTTTCAGGTCGTTCAGGTTGCGGCCATACAGGGAAGCCTGATTCACTTCTTCCAGGTTCCACTCCCAGCCGGAGCCGATCATGGCGTAGTCGTGCGAGCCTTCACCGAAGGAAACCTGATTGAACGGCATATCGTTCGCGGCGCCGGACAGGAACTTGGCTTCGCCCGCAAGCTGCATGCTGTAGAACTGGGTGCCGATCGCCCACTGGTTGCCTTCGGTGACGACGGGCATCAGGTCTCGGTACGAGTACTCCGGGTAACGGGCCTCGTAGATGGCGGTTTCGATGTTGCGGCCCTGAGCCACAACGAATGGCAACGCTGCTTGAGCGTCCGCGAATGCTTGCGGCATGTTATGCGCTCCGGTTTTTGATGGAGATTTCGACGATGTCGTCAGCGGCACCAGTGGTGTCGAAGAAAACATTGGCGAATGGGCCAACGATGCCGGTGCCGGCGGCGTTGGTGTATTTGTTGGTGGCGGTGATGTAGTAAACGGGATCGCCGTCGACAACTGGCGCACCGACCTGGACGTACATCTGGCCGCGCTCACGGATGGCAGCGGTGAAGTACTGCGGGTAGCCGTCGACCAGAGTCGAGCCAGCTGCTGCGGCTGGAACAGCCGGGTTGAGTTTGGCAATACCGACAAACTTTCCGCCGGCAGCAAATGGAATCACGCCATGGTCGCCAGCACCTCGCATCACTGGCTCGCCGAAGCGAACGCCGGCAGCGTTTTCGATGGTGCGGCTGATGTCATTCTTGATCTCTTCGTTCGCCGAGGCGCCATGCAGGCCCTTGGCTGGACGATCAGAGTAAATCGTTTGATAAGCGGCCATGATGGCTCCTTACTTGGCTGGCTGAGTGGAGTTGAAGTCGGCCAGCATCTTGGCGCGGGCAACATCAGCAGGGTTTTCGCCTGGCTTGCCGTCCTGCTGAATCATGTGTTTGCGGAACGGGTCGCCGGCCGGGTCTTTCGAAGCGTCTTCGACCAGGATCTCGAAGCGCGCATCGATGTAGGCGTCAGCCTTACCGGCCACGGCCGCATCACCCAGCTTGGCGATGACCACGGCCTTGCGGATCTCGGCGTCGGTCTTGCCGGTGTAGTCGGCGTCGGCGATGGTTTTGGCCTTGGTGAGCAGGTCGGCACGGGCAGTGACGCGCTTGTCGATGTCGGCATCGCTGATCACAGCTGCTTTCAGCTTGGTGATCTCATCGTCCTTCTTGGCCAGTTCACCATCCTTCAGCGCGATTGCAGTAGCGTGCGCGTCGGTCAGGGTCTTGGTGGCGGTGGCAGCATCGGCAAGCTTGGTGTTCAGCTTCTCGATGGCCTGGGCGCCTTGCTCGGTGACATCAATGGAGATGCCATCGACAAGGAGTTTTCGCAGTGCATCAGCCATGTCATGGCCTCCTTTGGGGGTGTCTGGTTTGTGGTCACCGATGCGAAGATCGATGCCGCCTCGAGCTCGATGCTCAAGGCTGAGGTGATTCATTTTCATGGGGCCCAGGTAACAGTCGTACTGCTCGCCATCGCCGGTTACACCATCCTGGAATACGACTTCGGCGCCGTAGCCCATGGAGAGCTCACGCTTTCCTGACTCGTAGTCAGCAATGGCCTTGGCATCCATCAGCACCAACGGCACCTTGACGAACTGCCCGTCGCGCACCACTTCGCCACCGGTTTGGCCGATCGCGACGTCCTTCCAGTTCTTCGAGTTGACGCCATCGCCACCCGGGTGGCCGTTGGTCATGGGCCGATATGCGTAGGAGTGCATGGCGTCAGCGTGGAATACCGCGCTTTCGGGCCGGTAGACCCGCACGATTGGCTTATCACGCAGGCCGTGTTCGTTGTCCGGGTCAATCTCGGTGCCCAGGTAGTCCTGAATGCCGGTGCGTGCGACTCGGGCTTCGGCCACCAGGTATCCGTCCTCGGTACGCCGTACACCCGTGACTGGCACAGAGTCGGTGAAGATCATGGGGCGAGCTCCTCGAAGATCTCAGGGCCCAGCTCAATCGCGCCCCGGTAGGGCTCGACCTTGTCGATATCGACGGTGCCGGGTTCGTAAGTGAAGGTGATGTGCGGCTGATAGTCCGGCCAATCCCATGAGGCACCGGCTTCGACAATGGTTACGTGCCGCCAGGCCAGCTCGGAGCTATTGAACAGCAGCACCACCGCGCCTTCGCCGAACTTGTCGATCAGCCGTGCGCCACCAGGTGCAATCTTGAGCTCGCCCTTGCCATCGCCCGACCATGACTCGCCGACCTTCATCCAATCGACCAGGTTGCGGCTGTAGGCGACGGTGACATGCAGATCCTCAACCGGGACCGTGGATTCAAACCCCTGCGACTTGGCCCAGGCGATGATGTCGGCGCCGTTGGTGACCTTGCGGGACACGTACAGCGTGCGCGGCGCGGCATCGGACAGGCCTTTCTTGTCCGCCACAGGATCCCCTTCACTTACCGGAAGATCGTCATCACCTGCTCCACCCTCTTCGTCCGGAAGCTCAGCCCCGAACTGGTCGATGGCCGCTTCCAGCCCAGGCATCACGCTCAGTTCCACCAGCAGGTTCACCGAGGCAGCAGAAAGGGCGTCCTCGGGAAACAGGGCCGAATCCTTCAGCGCCTTGATGGTGTCCGCCGTGGTCTTGCCGATGTCAGCCCGCTCTTTGGCAGTGGCCTGCCACAGCGGCGCCCATGAGTAGTGGATCTCACTGGGCCGACTGCCCAGAGCCGAACGGATCAGGCACTCATCCAGCACGCTCATGGCTGGCTTGATCTCCAGCTTCTGGCGTGATGCGACGTTGTCGTAGTAGTTGCGGGTGTTCTCTTCGCCATTCGCGCCCAGGCCGGTGGAGGACTGGCCGAACATGCGAGTGCCGGGGATATCGAACGCGCCGGACACGCCCTGCTCTGTCTTGGCAATCACCTCAGGCAAATTGCCGAAGCTGGCCGACTTGGAGCTGTGCGTCTCGGCGCCGTCGAGGATTAGTGTGCCGTTGATACCCTTGGCGGTAGCGGCCAGGCGCAGGCGCTCCAACAGCAAGCGCTCGTAATTCTTGTCCTGCATGCTCGACATCAGGTTCGGGATGTTGATGACGTCGATCTTGGCCTCGTAGACCAGGCTGACCACGTTGGCCACTGTCTCGTCGTAGTGACGCACTGCGGGCATAGCGGCCAGAAGCACAGAGTCGCCCCAGCCGAAACCGGTGCCCACCGCCAACTCAGGGTCGGGGTGAGCAGCGCCGATGAAGATCACCAGGCGCGACGGGTGGATCTCAACCACGCTACCAGGCAGGCGGTAGGCTTTTGGCTTTCCAAAGCGCGGGCTCTGCGGGTCTTGCTCGATCTCGGTTGCGCTCAGCTGCCGGCGGGTCATGACAGTGAGGTACTTCACGCCTCCCTGCTTTACTCGCTCAGGGTTGAGCTCGGACGCCGTATCGCGCTCACCGGTGCCGATGAACACAGCAGCACCACCGAACAGGCGGGCCTTCAATAGGGCCTCAAGTATCTTGCACTTGACGTTGAGGCGGTCCTCTTCGGCCTCGATCAGCTCAATCTGGTCCTTGTCGGCCTGCCAGTTGCGCCAGTTGCGGCACGCGTCCACCGCTGGGATGGTCACGCCCTTCTGCGCAGTCCAAGAGCCACGGAAGGCGTTCAGCAGCTGCTGGTCGTCCATCTCCGGCACGGCATAGTGCGAGTGGGAGGCCTTGTCGCGCGCAGTACCCAGTCCTGCGACCAGGTTCTGCAGGCTGTCTTTCAGGTAGCTGAATGCGCTCATGAGTTGCTCACGTTTGCGAGTGTGTAGCTGCCCGCAATCGGGAAGCGCTGGACAATGAAGTAGCCGAGTGCGTCGACCGGGTCTTCAGTGCCGTCCTTGTTGGGTTGGCCGTGCTCGTCATAGGCCTGCTGCTCCAGCACCTGGGTGGTGACCGGGCAGTTATCGGTGTTCACCAGGTAGCGGCGCTTATGGTCGATATTCAGGAACATGGCATTCACTGCCAGCACCCGATCGCGCACCATGGGGTTGGATGGGTTAACCATCACCATGAAGCCGGCGGCGCGGAGCAGGCTGTGGTCCGACTCGCTGCCGTTGACGCTCTTGCGGTTCTTGCCGCTGGCGTCCGGATAGACCGTGATGCTGTGCCCGGGGAAGCGGCGCTTCAGCTCGACGATCATTGCCGGCGTGTCGAATAGGCTGGTTGCCTCTTCCAGCAGCATGGGCAGTCCGTCACGGATGACATGGATCGTCGCGGCCATCCGGTTGATGTTGAAGTCCATGCCGATGTGCAACTGCTCGCCTGGGCGAATTGTTGCGTCGGTGTGGTTCTGCTTGCGGCAGAAGCTTGGATACACGCTGCCCGACGTCAGGTTGACGAACAAGCCATCAATGTAAGCGTCCACCAGGTTCGCCGGGTAGGACTCGCGCAGCGACTTGATGTAATCCTTCGGCAGGTTCTTTGCGTTCTGCCGCGTCGAGGCGTGCACGATGCCGTACAGCGGGCGCTGGCTGGGATTCGATGCAAGCTCCTTGACGAACTTGCGATACACCCAGTTGAAGCCCTCCGGCGTCGTGGTGACGTCAATGGTGTTCATGTCGCGGCCAGGCCAAACCGTGGACATCCGCGCAATGATCTTCTTCCATGCGCTGTCGGCCTTCTTGATCGGCATGCAGTCGATCTCATCGACCAGCGCATGCGCGATGTTGAAGCCAACGATGCGGTGCGGGTGTTCCATGCTCTTGCAGACGATCGTGGACAGACACCGCCCGCGGTTGTCACGCAGGTACACGCGCTTCTTGCTCGGCACGATATCGGCGAACAGGCCAAACGCCTCAGCAACCACCGGCATGGTGTCGTAGAAGATGTCGGCGATCTGCGGGTAAGTCGGCGCGAAGTAGCCCTGGGGTATGCCAGGGTTCTCCAGCGCATTGATACAAAGCCGCACGCACCCCACGAAAGTCTTACCGCTACGGTAGCCGCCGACGAACGCTGAAAACTTCTTGGGGTGGCTGATGAACTCGAACTGGGGCCTATTCAGCTTCAGGGTCGCTTGCATCTTCTACCCCGATGATTACTTGCTTGGGCTCGGGCAGGCCCTTGTTCGGGTCTTCCAGTTCGCGGCGCAGCTTCTCGTTGGTGAGGCGCTTGCTGATCAATTCCTCCTTGGTCTTGGTCAGTGACTCGATGCGACCAAGGTATCTATCGGCCAACAGGTCATGACCCTCACCAGAGGCGAGTAACACGCGCCCCAGCAGGACCTTTGTCAGCCTGAGTTCGTCGTCGATCTGATCGAGTTGTGCGCCATTGAAGTCAGCCTGCTCTTCCTCTGTCAGGAATTGGCTATAAATCGATCCAGGCCTAGCAGCGTTCTTGTTACCTCGCTGATCCTTTGGCCCGGTACTCTTGCCGCCATGTAGCTTGCAGCGAGAGGAACCCGGTATCGCGTGACGCTTGCATGGTTCCCCGTTGCCGCGCTTGGATGCGCCGCATAGGGCCATAGTCAGCCTCATTCATGGGGTTGGTTTTCGCAGAACGATTCATTCAATGCATTCGAACGTCATTCAATGATCATTCGATTCTGTTTTACCTCACCAGCCGCCGACCATCTTGGCCCCTACCGCCATACCGGCGATGAACACCAGTACGACCATCAGCGAACCACGGCTCGGTGCCATCGATGCCACTGGTTGGCGCATGGGTGGCGGCTCTGGAGGCCTGACCGACTGGCATCCACCACACACTGGAATGCGCTGGTCCGTGATCAACGACACTCCGCACCCAGTGCACGCGGCGCACCTGGTGGGAGTCATGGCGCAACCTCATACTGGAATGCCCGATCAGCAGGCATGGCCGTCACAAACCGGCACCGGTGAGCGTCGAACTCTTCCCGCGTCGCAATGGTGCGCTCATACCGGGAGTTGGTCTTGCCGGTAAACCGCTCACGATGAACGACCACTCCCTTACGCAGGAACTCGACCTCAGCCGATCCCAAGAGCTTGGTTACGATTACTTTCATGTGACCTGTCTCGCGCCACGATTTGGCGCATTCGAAAACGTGGCGCGGATTACTCAGCCTTACGGCCTGGCAGCTTGAAGTCGGTAACTCGGTCAGCAATGGACCTGATCTTCTCCACACCTAAGAAGCCAACCCATCCACCGACGAAGGTTGCCATGCTCTGGGGAAGCTGGAAGAACTCAAGCCCGCTAATGATGGTAAGGGCCAATCCACCACAGATAGCGCCCTCCACGATCATCTGACGCCGGGTACCCCCACCGTAGGTGATTCGCAGAACAGCCATCGCACAGGACAACGCAGCCGCATAGAGGATTGGCGAATGCTGGCTCAACCACGCAAGCGCTATCGCCCAGGTGTCTGGTTTGTCTGGCATGTTGGACATCTCGGTTCCTCCCCGTCAGGGAGTTAGGGATACGACAGGCCATGACCTGCGGAATTGAATCGGCTCACACGGCACTCCCAGCTCGGAGCAATGGGTGTGGTGGAGCCGAAAACGAGAAGGCCCCGATCAATGCCGAGGCCTCAATAGGCCCTCAATGAGAACCTTTGAATTGGTTGCGAGGGATGGATTCGAACCATCGACCTTCGGGATATGAGCCCGACGAGCTGACCGCTGCTCTACCACGCAAAAATCAGGGGGACGACTACAGGTTCTTTTTGTGGATGCGCCAGCCCATGGCGACACCAGGATGCAGGTATTCGCCGGTCTGCGGATGGCGCGAAAAGTTTGTCTCGCCAACCTGTCGCGCAACTGCTTCCCAGGCCGTACGGGCGCGCTCCAGCGTGTTGATTCTGGTCTTCAGCTTCATGCGCACCTACCGGCAGTAGAATTCAGGCAATAAAAAACCCGGCGCAGTGGCCGGGTTTGTTTGTCGCTTGCATCACCTACATGCGCAAGTACGACAGGATGGGCATATAATCGGCGAACCGGCAGGCCCTGTCAAGGCCCTCTAAGCTGCATCCTGGTCATCGAAGAAGACGCCCTCCTTGGTCAGGATCTCGCCAGCTTCGAGAAGCGCCTCATTGACCAGCTTATCCAGGCCCTTGAAGATCTTCCGGCGCCAGTCTCGCCGGGTGCGCTCCGGTGTGCCGTCCAGATCCCAGGTGTTCATGTCGTAGTTATGGGCCGGCAAGATGATCACCCCTTCGCACGGAGCCTCCTGGCGCTGCTTCAGCTTGGTGTTGATCGCCTTCTGCGCCTTGGCTACCGCTGCCTTCCTCCAGGCGGGAGCATCATCATCAATCTCTAGCAACACCTTCCCGGCGGGCGCACGCTCGGCTCCGCCCAACTGCGGATAGGCCCAAGCCGTGACTGCCTTGGTCAGGAACAGGCGCGGCGCTGGCGACGAGACGTGCGAAACGATCCGGCCAATGGCATCCACCTTCGAGGCCATGTGCGTCGAGTAGCAGGCATTCAGGGCCATCCAGTGTTTCGGCGCGAGGCAAGAGTGAAGCCGACCAAACACCCAGCAATCAGTGAGGAAGGCCGCCTCCTTACCCACGATCTCGCCCTTCAGCTTGTTGGCCTGGACCTTTGGCGTGTAGTCGCAACCGCCGGCGCTGTTGATCGTCTCGGACGCCAACGCACGGATCACTGCGGAAATAACGTCTCGATAGATCATGCTGCCTGCCCCCTCTTGAGTTCTCTGGTCTTTGCCCGGTATTCGGCGGTCATCGCCTTTAGTTGCTCGATGGTGTACTTCTTGGCCTCATGAGGGCCTTCAAGCCATGCCACCTTTTCCTCGCCAATTCTCTGTAGGAGCGAGATTCGGTAATTGATGAGGTTCCCCGAGAGGTGGTTATTACACGGGGCGCACTGTTTCCAGGCATTGAGCGGCTCAAACCTCAGCTCTGGGCTCGCTCCCACAGTGCGGTAATGGCCCGCGTGATACTGGCCTTCGTGGTGGCGGCCGCAACTCACGCATGGCAGTGCCGCATCACGAGCGCGAACCCATGCGTTGAATGCGTGCTGGGTGTCTTTGAGGTGGTCCGCCCTGCTCTTCAGCTTCTCCTTGCGGACCTTGATGTCCTTGCGCTCAATGTCGGCCAGGGCCTTGCGGGCTTTCGGCGCGTGCCTCGGCCCGTCGATCAGTGCGCAGGCTGGACTGCACACCGCCTGGCCCATCCGCGAAGGCACGAATGAGGCCCTGCACGCAGCAACGCGGCACTTCTTCGGCTTGGCTGGCTTCCGTTCGATGGTCATACAGCCTCCTTGGCCGTCTGCCGGTTGTTACCGAACAATGGCGCCTGACCCTGGGCCAGCTTCCAGTCGAACTTCTCCTTGCAGCCTGTGGCGCACTGTCGAAGGTTCAGGCTTGGCATATTGCTCATTGGCTCGCCGCAGTCAGTGCAAGGCTTTCCGTATCCGTTGTCGTGGCTCATAGCGCCTTCCTCGCTTCCCGCTCTACTTCGGCCTTACGGTCGCGGCGCTTGCGTTCGAAGTCTTCTACTGCGCGCTTGCGTCGGTGATCGAGCACCACACCAATGACCAGAGCCAAGGCAATCAGGACTCCGTAAATGTCTGCGTAATCCATCAGTACCTACCTCCCCAGTTGTCCTTTTGCGTCCACCGCACCTGGTGCTCGGCGCCGAAGCAATGAACCCACTCGATCAACTCGCCGCACTGCTTCACGGTGAGCTTGCTGGTGCGTTCGTAGATGACGTCGAAGCCGTTGCCGTCTACCGCTGGGATCATCTGCGGCTGGTCGCCCGACTCGCGCAGCCAGGCAGCCGTCAGCAGGCGCTTCCAGATCAGGACGTCCCACTTTTTACCGGCGTGCTCAACCTGGGCCGCGATATCGGCCAGGGCCGCGTGCAGGGCCTTGTTCTGCTCCCCGCTGCGGTCCACTTCGGTGATGGCCAGCTTCTTGGGTTTTGCGAGATCCAGGCCGGCGATGTAGCCCATTGCCTTGTTGCGGTCTGATTCGTTGCGGATCTGGAGGCTAGTCATGACTGCTCTCCCTGGCCCAGGTCGGCAAGAGCATCGCGCGCATCTGCGGCCTCGCCATCCATGTTCCCGTCTGCGTGCCACATGGCATCTTCTGCAGCTTTCAATGCCTTGCGCAGGCCCTCAATCGTTTCGCACTGCCGATCTACCTGGCCCTTCCACATGTCGCGGTTACGCTCAAGACGTTCGTTCTCAGCCTTCAGCTCAGCCTTCACCCGCTCGTAGGCTTCGTAGCCGGTGCGTAGGCCGGCGACTTCGGCCTTGAGCGCTTCAACCTCCTGCCACAAGCGGTCTGCAAGTGGGTCATGCCAGCCTGGCATCTTCTGCAAGCTGCGCATGTGCACAGCGAGCTCGGTAGATGATTGCTCTCTGACGTAGGTCATGGCTTCACCTCAAACAGCTCAGGATGTAGTTGGCGTGCTGGACCTGCCATCCAGGGGCGCCGAATGACTACGTGGAATCTCCACGCCCAAATCGATAAGTGATTCGCCCCTCGGCTACGCATAAAGCTCCTGCATGCCTGATAGCGCCATGGCAGGAAGGTGACCTTCAGAAGGCAAGACTTCGGCAGGGCCTTGTGCTTGACCGTTGCGTCGTGTGGCATCGAATGAATGTTCATGACTTCACCTTCAGGCCTGCGGCTTCGATGGCCGATTGTTGAGCCTTGATCAGTTCCGCAGCCTGAATACCAATCGAGAGTGCCTGAGGATTTTTTTCATCCTGCTCAAGCATCTTCGCGATGTGGAATGCATCCTCCGGGGAGATCGGCCCCGCAAGTTCGGTGCCCATGTAGTGATCAATCTCTTCGCTGGCGCCGTATTCGGTCAGCGTGTAATCGAGCAGGCGCCCGCAGGTTTCGCAGTGACAGCAGCCGTCATTTTCTTGCTGCCATCCGCCATCGACGTATTCAGCACGCCCTGCTGCGACCTCTGCTTCCGCGCATGACCGGCAGTAGGACGGACCCTGGTCAGCGTCAGCACCACCAATCCAGTGAGGGAATGGAACATCCAAGGAGTTTGCGTGAGCGTTCAGAACCAGCAGCGCCGCGCCCGACAGGTCCTGCGTCTTCTCTTCTACGAATTCGCTCATGTCCGCTTCTCCCCTGCTTCCGCGATCAATGCCATGCGCTCCACGCGCTCCGATTCGTCTTTGCGGACGGCCCGAACCATCGTGAAGATGCAGTAGCCGAGGCAGATGGCGATGGGCGCGAACAGAATCCAGCCGTTGTAAATCCAGGCCTTGCACCACTCGAAGGTGCCAATGGTTGTTCCCTCGTAGATCCATGGGCCAATCCAGATAGTGTTCAGCGGCCCCCAAATCACGAAACAGAAAACCAGCATTGCGAGCCCTGCAACAGCGCATCGAATACCCGCTTTGTCGATGTGATCCTTCATCAGAATTTCCCCTCTACGCGCTGTGCTTCGCGCTTGATATTCATTTTTGCCAGCAGCAGTTCACGGGCTGACTTGCCGTCTGCCGGGATGCCTTGCTGAAGGATTCGTGCCTGGGTTTGTTGGTCGGCCAGGTCGTTGGCCATCTCAAAGGCCGTCTTCTGGCTGTCGTGGCCGATGCCTGTCAGGATCTTGCCGTCGAGCGGCTGGCCTTCCTGGGCGCGGCGGATCACCACGGCGTAGTTGTGATCGAAGCGCTGGCGAAGGCCCTTGTCTTCCTGCTTGGCTGAGCGCAGGTCGAAGATTCCGGTCTCGTTGGCAGCAACGCGCACACCTTCATGGCTGTAGACGCCCATCAATGCCTCCACCCATGCGTCAGCGCTTGCTGGCAGACCGAACGCCTCAGGGCCAGGCGTGCACCAGCCTATGAACTGGCCGACGCTTGGGGCGAACGGTGAGCCGCTTTTCCGGCATTGCTCTATTCCATAGCGGATCTGCTCCAGCGAGCGGATGCCGGCGGCCATGAAGCCCATTGTCCAGTTGCGCATCGCTGCGGCCTTGGCCTTGTCGTCCGGCCAAGCTTGCTTGTGCGCCGGAAAGATGGCCTGCAACTGCCGAAACAGGCGCTCGACCACTTCGCCTGTGGCGTCATCCACTACGCCCAGTTGGGTTCCTGGCTGCACCGGGGCCTGATAAGGGGCGGCGGTGGCCAGGGCTCGCGCTGCACCTGGGATCATCTGAGTGACGTTCTTCATAGGTCATCACTCGTATCGGTGCGCCACGACTGATCGTAGAAGTCCGGACCGTTGCCGACGGTCCGGCCGCCGGCCGTAACCTTCTCCGGGAACAGCCCGGTCCAGCCATTGCTGATGGACTGGTTGATCACGGCGTCAGCGTCGTGGTGGCCTGCCAGGGTCTTGGCTTGCTTGGCGCAGGTGGTGGCGGTCAGTGGTTTCTTGATCTCGCGACGGTGCTGGCACCATTCAGCCCAGGTTGATTCGCTGACATTGAAAGGCCGTGCAATCAGAGGATCAAACTTCGCAGCCTTGCTGCGCGAGGGTGCTTTAGCGCCCGAAGGTTTCTTATCCTTTAATCCAGTAGGAGAATCCTTTATTAAGTAGTGGTCGGTTTCCCGACTAGACGGTCCACCGTCTATACGGTCCACCGAATGTTCGGAAACCTGTAGGTTCGGTTCGTAATGGACGATGATCCGCTTGCCCAGCATCTTGCCGGTGTTTTCCTCGCGGGTTATCTCGTGACTCAGCAAGCCCAAAACCTTGAGTGCGCTCATCGCCTTCCAATAGCGGTCACGGCCAATGGAGAACCGATCTTGCAGGTATGAGGCGATCACCTTCCAATCGCTTGAGCGGGTCTGCAGGTAGATCCAGATGGCGAGAGCGTCGGGATTGACGATCATCGCCACAACGTCGTTGCTGACTGAGCTGTATGGCGCCTGTTTGGCGTACAGGATGGTAGGCGTGGCCTTTTGCACGTTGACGGGCTTGGTCATTGCAGGGTCTCCCATTGCGGGAAGCGGCTACCCTGGAGGATCTTGTTGATAGCGGACTCGCGGATAGACTGAGGGTCCACACCGGCAAGTCGGCGGATAAGCACCTTGGATGCCAGCACGGCTGTTATCAGCTCGAATAGAGCATCGCCAGTGCAGCCTTCGCACTTCGACTCTTCAGGGTCCAGATAGACGCTCAGGGAGAATTCGCTTTTGTCCCAGGCCATATAGGCGAGCTGGTCATTGGTGAACTGTTCCATGTAGGCGTCGTCAATCATCGTCGCCTGGATTTTTGGTTCGTCTTTCATGGTCAGAACTCCAGGCGCTTGATTTCGGAGAGAAGATCCCGGCTATGGCGCTGGATGTAGATCTGGCTGAGCTTCTGCTTGCGGGATTCGAAGTCCATGCCTACATCGATCAGAGACGCGTTGACGCGCTGCAAGTGTTCAATGCACCGAATCTCGCAAGGCGTTAGGTGGTCACGGATCGAATCTGTAGGGCTGATGCAATGCGCCGCCCGGTACACCTTGGAAGGCATGCCCAGGGCGATACGGTTGATCAGGTCGAACTCATTGCTGAAGTGGTAGTGCTTGATTTCTTTGCCGGCGGCGAGGCGCCCGTGCTTGATGGCGTCGGTCAGAGCTGGAGCTTCGAGGCGGGCTCGCTCGCGAGACATGGCCCGATCAACCCCTTCACGGATGTTGTTGGCCGCAGATCGCTTAACCGACTGAAAAGTGCGATATACGTCAACCTCAAAAGCTGGCTCGATCCAGGCCGCATAGCGGATAGCGATCAGCTCATCGGCGAAGGTTCCGCCAGCGCGCCCTGGCCGCTTCACACAAACTGCTATTTTCGTAGCAGTTTCGAGAGCCCCAATAAAAGCGGATACCGACTCAGATTTTAGGAAGTTACCAGGGCGCTGGCTTTCTGTAGCCTTACCGCTTTCCATTGCCGACCGGTGAAGATCGTTCAAGGAGTAACGACCTTCCTCGTCACGACGGATTATCACGGCCCCGATATTTACCTCATTAATGCGCGCCACGTTTTCAGAGATAACGAATCGTGGCGCGGAATGGATAGAGGCGGTGTTGACATTAATCTGCTGAGTGCGCATTATTCGCTCCAGAACTGATTTGAAATTGCTGCACGAAAAGCCACCATTGCCCGGTGGCTTTTTTGTGCGTCCGATTTACTGCTAAGGGTCAATTGGTTCATCAGCCCCTCCTTTTTCGGCCCTTTCGAGGCCCTTTTTGTGTTCAACCAGAGAAAGCAGAGGCGCTTTGCGCTTCATCTGCTCCATCTGGGCCTGGATCGCGAGTGATCTACCTGCACGCAGGTACTCTTTCGTCGCGTGTTCAAGGCTCCATCCGAGCTCGACACTTAACTGTCTAACCTCGTCCTGAGCCCCTTCTTCCAGGAGGTCGAAGGTTCTTTCAGGCATAGGTCCTCCATAGGGCTCTTAAGCTGATTTATCCTGTGCACAGGCATTCATCTCTCGTATCAGCTGGGCGGCACCTAAGCGGCGTGCAACCATTGAAAGCTCATGGATATAAGTAGCGAGCTGCATGCCCGCCTGCTTTGCTTCCATGCGCAGGTAGCGCAAGTCTTCGGGGGTGAATCGCGCCTTGATAACGGCGCTGCGTTTGTGGGATGGGTCGTCGTATGCCATTGGTGAGGCTCCTTGGTTGTTCGAAAGGGTTAAGCGGCTTGTTGAGGGATGCTCGGACGGAGATCGCGCGCCTTGATGGCGCCGTTGGTTACGATTTCCGCACGCATGGCCACTTCGGCGGCGCATCCGTGGAGACCCCGAACCCATCCGCTCACGGTCCCCTGTTTCACACCGAGAGCTGCTGCCGTGGCGTTTTGCGAGCCGAAATGCTCGACCAGCTTGTTAAAGGAATTGTTCATGATTCTCCGCCCATATAAAGGGATGCCTTTATCATATGGCAAAGGTATACCTTTTTGCAACTTCAAAGGACAACCTTTAAATTCACCCGCTATGGAACTCAAAGAACGACTCAAATACGCACGCAAGAAAGCTGGCCTTACTCAGGTCGAATTGGCCGAGCGCGCCGGGATTAAACAGGCATCTGTTTCAGAGATTGAGCGAGGGCTTACTAGGTCTAGCGGGCATCTTGTGAAGCTTGCTCAGATTTGTGGCGTAGACCCTGTTTGGCTATCCGAGGGAACCCGGTTTCCTGGCAGCCAATGGGGCGCCGTGATGTCGGAGCCTCAGCCGATGCTGGAGCCGCCAGAGCTGCTCTCCAACGCGACGATGATTGGGCCTATTGACGTCTGGGATGACGACACCCCTCTGGACGATGACGAGGTGGAACTACCTTTTCTCAAGGAAGTGGAGCTTTCGGCCGGATCTGGTCGCACCGCCGTTCAAAAGTCCAGTACTAGAAAGCTTCGCTTTGGCAAGGTGACCCTGCGCAACCAGGGTGTGCAGCCTGACCAGGCGGTGTGCGTGACTGTTCATGGCAATAGCATGGAGCCCGTGCTGCCAGATGGAAGCACTGTCGGCGTTGATTTGTCCTCGACAACAGTGAAGGACGGCAAGATGTATGCCGTAAATCATGATGGTGAGCTACGCGTAAAAACCCTTTACCGCATACCTGGTGGCGGAATAAGGATGCGCAGCTTCAATATCGACGAGCACAAGGACGAAGAGTACACAGCGCAAGAACTCGCCGAAAAAGGCATCGTGGTGCTGGGTAAGGTCTTCTGGTCTTCAGTTCTCTACTGATCTATGGCATAGCGCCATCGTAAGAGTGGCCGGCCCTTTGTCATGATGATAACGTTCCTTCCTAACCAATGGAGGGAACCAATGAAATCAAAATTCTTACTTATTCTATTTTCTGCTCTGGCGATCTCGCCTGCTTTTGCCGCTAAGAAGCCGGCGGCACAAACCTGGACCAAGGAGCCTGATAGTTTCATGGGTTTACGCTTCGATCAAAAGGTTGAAGATGCGCTCCCGCTATGCCCTCGGGGCACGGTTATCAGCAAGCAGATTTGCCACGACGCACCCTATACGAATCTCTACTCGGTACGTGGAGGGCCAGAGATTGGGTTTGGATACACGCTATCAGTTTTTTCTGGCGGGCCTGGAGTTGAGTCTTTCTACCTGACCACCAACAGCGACAACTTCTCAAAACTCGCAGATCTTTTCACCAGCAAGTACGGCGCGCCGATGGATTCCTCAAGCGAGACCGTGAAAACAAAGGCAGGGGCCTCTTTCACCAACGAGACCCTGTCCTGGCGTGGAAAAAAGGTCAGCATTACGCTGCAGAAGTTCTCGGGCGATATCAACACCTCTGCCGCGACCATAAGCGACATCGATGCTGCCGCCAAAAAGGCGGCTGAGCGAGAGTCGAAAGCCAGCAGCAACGCCAACAAACTTTAAAGCATCATGCAACCGGCCCGCCTCTCGCGGGCTTTTTTTTCGCCTGAACAAAAAATAAAGGCAAACCTGTTGACTCGAAATAAAGGCTACCCTATATTTGACTCCATCGAGTCACCCAACAGGGACTCGCCAGGGCCTACCAAGACCCGCCGCAACACAGGCAGCGATGCCAGGCAGACGCCGAACGCTCTTTAACAACTTGACGTGACCCAACGACGTACCGGCAACCCCGGTGGTGAGAAAGCTAAACCGTCGTCCATGCAGCCTCTGGTAGCTGCCGTACTCCCTCATGTGAGTACGCGAAACCACGCTTCCAAACCGGAACAGCATCGAACACGAAATGTGCGACGCCGGTGAGAGACGACTCGGAAGTGTTGCGTGGTGGAGAAAACAGATTTCCTCGATGACCTTGGCGACAGGGTCATCCGGGAAATCATTGAAAGGGGAAAGGAATGAATATCTCAGTTTTGAATTTCGACGCCGGCAAGATCGACGTCAACCCGACTAGTCGCACGTTTATGGCTGTCTCGGCATTCGATGCAGACGGCGCAACGGTGCTGGAAAACTTCGAAGTTGAGCAAGTCGTCAATCACTTTGGTGTTGAGGCGCTGCTTGACGAAATCGGCGAGCAGGTAGTTCGCCGCCACTTTGGTATTGAGGGATAAGCAAATGGCGCGTTTCTATATCGACAGCAGCCTGAGCAACGGTAAACGCCTCGACTGGCTCGTAGCACCTGACAAGGGCGACACCGCCGACAGCATCGTCATCGAGGTTCGCCGAGCGGCGATGAAGAAGTTCGGCGACGGTGTCTGGTTCAACCGCTGGACGCACAGAGTGGAGAGCAATGGCTTCGTCACTGTGCAAATGCATGCATAACCGATTTCACTGGCTGGCCTTCTGATCAGGGCCAGATGGGAAATCATAGGTGGCCACTGCCTTCCCAGTGAGCGAACGTTAGGAGTGATCGCCATGAAGTAGATCAACGATTCACCTGCGTGGCGTAGCAAGCCTGAAGGCTTCGCCCAACACCCTAACAGGCAGCGGAAAGCAGGGTCGTCGATGTCACCGCGCATCATCCGAAAGGTAGGCCCAACCCAAATGACGAAGAACACCGCAGGCGAGTCCGAGGGCATAGCTGGCCAGACTCGACACATCCCGGGCAGTGCCGGGCGCCTGCACCCTTCCCCGCCTCTATTACGTCAGCACTCCTCCCCCGCGCCCATCGGCAACCAGCGGGAGGCATGAGTGTTGACGAATACAGGTGAACAACCCGCCACCTTGGAGGCGACCATGAACGCAGCATTGAATATTGGCCAGGAGCGTTACGACGCTCAGTTGCCTCCAGAGGTCAGCGAGAGCGACGAGGTGACTGACTGGCTTGAGCATTCGGCGGAGCGCCTGGTGTGCGGCGTCGACATCAAGTGGAAGCGCCGCTACGGCCAGCCGCAGGTCGTGACGTTCGAACGGTTCTGCACGGTCCTGCAGGGTCACCTAAACCAGCGCCAGATCGACGGCCTGGACCAGCGTGATTCGTTTGCCCGCCTGCTGCTGTCGGCAATGCTCGGCAGCCAGAGCGATGCCCGGTCACACGCCGCAGACCTGCTGGGCCAGCAGCGGCCCATTGAAGCGGTCGAGAAGATCGCTGTGGCGCTGCTGAGACCGTATGCCGAAGACGCTGTAGCGGCGGAACGGGAAGAGCGCGAAGACGACGTGGATGCCGATGTATGAGCCCGCACATCCTGATCGATGAGGCGCTTGAGGCCCTGGAGCACCCCGCCAGCGAGCCCGGCGCCCAAGCGGTCGTGGCGCGGATGATCACGAGCATGCTCACCGGCGACGCAATCACCGTCGAAGAATTCAACCACTACTGCCAGCGCCTGCTGAAAATCACCAGGCACCGCAAGGAGGCCGCATGACCACCGCACCGGTTAAATCACTGATCGACGAGCAACTCGACGACGTTGAGTCGAAACTGATCATGCTGGGTTTCGGCCTTCCCTTCAATGAAGTGATCGGCCAGCCGCGTGAGCGTGCCGTGGCCACGCTGCCCAAGCGCCTTGCGGCAACCATGAAGGGCGGGCGCATCGCGGTGAGGGTTAGGCCTTGACCACCCACCAGCGCACCCGGCATCTACTCATCTGGCGCGGCTCCCTCTCCGCCATCGCCCTCTGCACCTTCCTGATGTTCCTCAGCGCCCTCGCTGATCGAATCACTCAATAACCAACACCTTCAATGGCTGCGAGCATCGCGGCAAGGATTCCCCATGTCCGCAGTAATGAAGCAGGACGACAACACGCCTGCGATGTCGGAGGCCGCGCTCGTTGAAGTGCTGAGCAGCAGCCTCTACCCCGGCGCAGAAAAAAACTCAGTCGTGATGGTGTTGGCTTACTGCCAGGCCGCCCACCTGGACCCGATGTTGAAGCCGGTGCACATCGTTCCTATCTGGAACTCGAAGACGAAAAAAATGCAGGACACGGTGATGCCTGGTATCGGCCTGTATCGCATCCAGGCGGCGCGCACCGGCCAGTATGCAGGGATCAGCGAGCCGGAATATGGCCCTCCAGTAACTGCGAAGCTGAGCGGCGTAGAAGTCACGTATCCCGAATGGTGCCGCGTGACGGTCAAGCGCCAGATGAGCAACGGGCTGGTTGCTGAATACACGGCCAACGAGCGCTGGCTCGAAAACTACGCGACATCGAGCAAGGACACTGCGGCGCCTAACGCCATGTGGAAGCGCCGGGCATTTGCCCAGCTCGCCAAATGCGCCGAGGCCCAGGCTTTGCGCAAAGCTTTCCCTGAAGTTGGATCGGCGCCAACGGCAGACGAGATGGAAGGCAAGGCGTTCGAGGAGCCGGCGCGCGATGTCAGCACACGACAGCAAGTCCAGCCTGAACCGGAAGCGCTGCCCACCTACTCCGACGACCTGTTGACCGAGAACATCGCGAAGTGGCAGCCCTTAATCGACTCGAATCGCACCAGCCCCGAACACCTCATTGCGACAATCAGCAGCAAGTACACGCTGAGCCCGGCGCAGATTGAAAAAATCACCAACCTCAAAGCCCTCGATGGAGATGCAGCATGAAAATTCACAACGTAGCTCAAGGCTCCGCCGAGTGGCTTGCCCTTCGCGCCCAGTTCCGCACCGCCTCCGAAGCCCCAGTAATGATGGGAGCCTCGAAGTACCAAACCCGGACCGATCTGCTAGTTGCCAAGAAAACCGGCATCACGCCCGATGTCACGCCATCTCAGCAGTTTATCTTCGACAAAGGCCACGCTACTGAAGCCCTGGCCCGCCCACTGACTGAGGCGTTGATCGGCGAAGAGCTGTATCCGATCGTTGCGACCGAGGGCAACCTGCTGGCCTCCATGGACGGCGCCACGATGCTCGGCGAGACCCTGTTCGAGCACAAACTGTGGAATGAGTCGGTCGTGGCCCAGGTGAAAGCCGGCGAACTGGCTCCGCATTACTACTGGCAGCTTGAGCAGCAACTGCTGGTGAGCGGCGCCGAGCGGGTAATCTTTGTTTGTTCGGATGGCACCCCGGAGAACTTCGTGCACATGGAATACCGGCCCGTCGCCGGTCGCGCGACCCAGTTGGTCGAAGGCTGGAAACAGTTCGAGGCAGACCTGGCCAACTTCGAGATGGCCGGGGCTCCTTCAATCGTCGTCGGCAAGGCACCTGATGAGCTGCCAGCCCTGCGCATCGAGCTGACCGGCATGGTTACCGCCAGCAACCTGAAGGTGTTTGAAGATTCGGCGCTGGCCGTCATCGACTCGGTGAAAACCACCCTCTCCACCGACCAGGACTTCGCCGACGCCAAGAAGGCGGTCAAGTGGTGCGGTGATGTTGAAGAGGCGGTCGCGGCCGCCAAGAAGCAGGCCTTGTCGCAGACCCAGAGCATCGACGAACTGTTTTCGTCGCTGGATCGCATCAGCGCTCATGCCCGCGAGACCCGCCTGAAGGTCGACAAGCTGGTGAAAGCTCAAGAGCTGCTGGTGAAGACCGCCATCAAGCAAAAGGCGGAACTCGCCCTGGCGGACCACATCGCCGCAATCAACAAGACCCTCGGCAAAGTCACGCTGCCTCATGTTGTTTCGGACTTCGCCGGCGCCATGAAGAACAAGCGCACCATCGCGAGCCTCCAGGATGCTGTTGATACCGAACTGGCCCGGGCAAAGATCGATGCAAGCCAGGCAGCGGACAGTATTCGCTTAAACCTGACCAGTCTGGCGGAGCTCGCAGTTGATCACGCGTTCCTGTTCAGCGAAGTGCAACAACTGGTGACCAAGGCCAACGATGACCTAGTGACGCTGATCAAATTCCGTATCTCGGAACACCAGACGGCGGAGAAGGAAAAGGCCGACGCGAAACGCATCGCCGAAGAGCAAGAAGCCCAGCGCCTAGCTGCCATCAAGCCAGAGCCAGTTGTGGAGAAAGTGGCGACACCTGAGCCTGTCCGCACCGCTCCGGTACAGGCAGCGGCACCCGTTGGACAGACCACAAAGACTGTGGCGAGCCATACCGTCGAGCAGGGAACGCTGCAGGCCAACGTGACTGACTTCGAGGCCATGGTGAAAGCCGTGGTTTATGGTCAGGCGCCGATCACCGTCCTTCTGGTCAACTGGGAAGCGCTCGACGCGATGGTCGCAGCGCAGGGATCAGCCTTCAGCATGGCCGGGGTGACACTCAGCAAGGCGGCAGCATGATCAGCAATCTCAGATCAGATATCGAGTTCCGGCGCGAGAAGGCGCTGGAGCTTTCCAGCCAGGTCCATCAGCACTTGGCAGCGGGTGGTAAATACACCATCGGTAAAAGCCCGTCGATCAATCCAGACCCAGCTAAGCGGTCGGAAAAGATCGACCCCGACACCATCCTCAAGCGCCGCAAGCCGCCCATCACTCGGGCCGAGCGTGAGGCGCTGCGCAAACTCGCGGAGGCATTATGAGCAAGCGCAAGGCGCATAACCTGCAGGCGCGAATCGCGCGGTCGTGCCGCTCGCTGCTGGCCGCTAACCACGTCGCAGTGGTCAACATCGACCCCAGCGGGCGCCAGGGCATGATCAACTACAAATCGCTGAAGAACATCGCGCCGGGAAAGATTGGCCAGGCCGTCTGCGGTATCCCCCACCGATGGACGATCTACCTCAGCGCGCTCTGCATCGACACCCGCGGCGACCGCTACAGCAAGTCAGTGGAGGTTGCGCCCGATGGCGTCTACCTCTCCGACCACCTGGAAGACGTGATTGAGCATTGCTACATGAAGCTGCGCGCTGAGGCCAATAAAAGCCAGATGGTGGCTTCGGGCTGGATCGCCATACCCGAATCGATTTCGCTGGATGAGGCGCACGCCGCGCGGATCTTTGAAGCCGTCGGCGCCTGGCATCAGGTAAAGGTCGATTCATGCGCCGCATAGCCCGCACCCAGCAACGCAAACGTCAAACCTGGCTCGCACTGCCGGCCAGCGGAATAGAAGAGGTAGGCCATGGCTGCCGCGCAGAAAGAACGATCGGCAAAGACTGCGGCGAGGCGAAAGACTCGCGGCGAGGAAGAATTGCGACTCCACACCATGGCCGGCACCCGCCAGGCCTTAGCTGACCTGATGGCCTGGCACGGCATCGAGGAACAAGGCGAGGCTATGACGCTGATGATTCACCACCTGCACGGCCTGGGCCCGGCGGGATCAGCTCAGTTTCTCGCGACGCCGCGACACACAATAACCATCAGCGAAAACGTGTCGGCGAAACTTCAACTCGCCTACAACCGCGAATCGATACGCATCTGTCATGACGAATAACCAAAAAAGCCGATCCCCGCGCCGGGCTTGGCTCCATCCTGAGGAATACCCATGAAGCCCGAAATGATCACCCTGATGCACGGCGACGCGTCTATCAAGATGCCCGCGTCGTCCCTGGCAAAACTGGCCATGGCCAGCGTGTTCGCTCAGGTGCTGCCGCCGGCAGCGAATGTTCAGCCTCTAGTATCGACCGTCGCACCTGCCGTCGGCGAGTACTGGCCCGGCCAAGGCGGCATCAACGCTGGCTACGTCGCTGCCCGTGGCGATGTTCCTGCCCACTACCTGATCTTAGGCGCCAAAGACCTGGGCGAGTTCAAGTGGGGTCGCTATCAAGAAGAGTCTGCAGCCACCAGCAAGTGGGACGGCAAGGCCAACACTGAGGCACTGATCGCTGCAGGTGGTCACCCAGCAGCCGAAGCGGCGCGGGCGCACACCGCTGACGGCCATTCTGACTTCGACCTGCCAGCAGCCACCCAGCTGCATCAGGCTTGGGCGCACGACTTGATCGCCAAGGGTGCCTACTGGTCGAGCTCGCAGCGCTCAGCCTACGACGCATTCACCACGTACTTCGCTGTTGGCTATCAGCTCGACTCCGACAAGAGCAACGAGCGCCGTGTCCGCCCCGTCCGCAGATTCTTTATTTAATCCTTCATCCATTCGTTCTTGATCCGGCACACCAAGGCGCACAGCGCCTTTTTTGTTGCCTTCGAAAAGAGGAAGCACCATGTCCGCAGTTGAGAAAGCAGCACCAGCAGTAACCATCCCGGCAATCGGCCAGGCCTACGGCGGCGGCTTCGTCACCGGCATTACCCGCGAACCAGCCACCGGCAAGCGTTTCCTGAACATCACCGCCGGCGCCGAGCATGAACTGGTCGGCAAGTGGGGCGAGTACGGCGTCAAGATCGAAGGTGCCGACAGCTTCACCGACAGCCTGGCCAACACCCAGGCCATGGCGGCGGCGGGCAGCGAGCTTGCAGCGAAGGCGCTGGCCCTGAGCATTGGTGGTCACAACGACTGGGCGATCCCGGCGCGCGATGTGCAGGAGCTGCAATACCGCCACTTCAAGCCGACCACCGAAGAGAACTGGGAGAGCTCGCGCAACGGTGACAACCCGCACAGCGAGCCGGTAGGTCAGCTGTACAGCGCTGAAGACCCGCTGCAAACCGTCCATGTCGCATTCCAGGAGGGAGGCCCCGAAGCCTTCCGCGACACCTGGTACTGGTCAAGCTCGCAGCGCTCAGCCTACTACGCATTCTACATGTACTTCGATGATGGCAATCAGGACATCAACGACAAGGACTACGAGCTCCGTGTCCGCCCCGTCCGCAGATTCTTTATTTAATCCTTCATCCATTCGTTCTTGATCCGGCACACCAAGGCGCACAGCGCCTTTTTTGTTGCCTTCGAAAAGAGGAAGCACCATGTCCGCAGTTGAGAAAGCAGCACCAGCAGTAACCATCCCGGCAATCGGCCAGGCCTACGGCGGCGGCTTCGTCACCGGCATTACCCGCGAACCAGCCACCGGCAAGCGTTTCCTGAACATCACCGCCGGCGCCGAGCATGAACTGGTCGGCAAGTGGGGCGAGTACGGCGTCAAGATCGAAGGTGCCGACAGCTTCACCGACAGCCTGGCCAACACCCAGGCCATGGCGGCGGCGGGCAGCGAGCTTGCAGCGAAGGCGCTGGCCCTGAGCATTGGTGGTCACAACGACTGGGCGATCCCGGCGCGCGATGTGCAGGAGCTGCAATACCGCCACTTCAAGCCGACCACCGAAGAGAACTGGGAGAGCTCGCGCAACGGTGACAACCCGCACAGCGAGCCGGTAGGTCAGCTGTACAGCGCTGAAGACCCGCTGCAAACCGTCCATGTCGCATTCCAGGAGGGAGGCCCCGAAGCCTTCCGCGACACCTGGTACTGGTCAAGCTCGCAGCGCTCAGCCCACTACGCATTCTACATGTACTTCGGTGATGGCGATCAGTTCAGCGACGTCAAGCACTACGAGCTCCGTGTCCGCCCCGTCCGCAGCGAGCTTATTGATTAATTCGCTTATTTAATCCGGCCGCTTGCGGCCGGTTGCTCTTGGAGAGCGAGCCAAATGGCAATGCATACGGAACTTGCGATCTACAAGGCTTCAATGGGGCTGCTGCACATGGCCACAACGATGACCCGGAACATCCCCCGCGACCTGAAGCAGTCACTCGGCAAGCGAGTGATCGACGAATGCATCGAAGTGCTGATGCTGATTGCCCGCGCCAATGCCACCCAGGACAAGCGGCCACACCTCACCCTGCTGGTCGAGAAGGTGCAGGTAGTCGAGTTCCTGATGCGGCTCTTCAAAGACAACCGCTTTATCAGCATCCCGCAACACGCCCAGGCAATTGAGGTAACGGCCTCAATAGGCAAGCAAGCAAACGCCTGGAAACGCTCCACCACCACCGCGCCCGCTACCTGAAGGTTACGGCTTTCTGGTCTGTGCGAATTGAATCTGGTCGTGCCGCTGACCTTTGGGTCACCGCCATGCGCACAAGAGATACCGCCGGTCTAAAGCGTCCGGGCAGGTCTTGCGCAGTTTCCTTGCTGATCGGCTATGCCTTCGGCTCGGCGACGTAGATAGCACGATAGGTCGCAGCGCTCAGCCAACAACGCATTCAACATGAACTTCGATGATGGCAATCAGAACAACAACGACAAGAACAACGAGCTCCGTGTCCGCCCCGTCCGCAGATTCGACTTTGGGCCCCTACCCGTTTCAGGATTTGGTCCAGGCCTATTACGACTGCCGGCGCACCAAGCGCAGCAGCGACAGCGCGCTGGCTTTCGAGATCGACCTGGAGCGGAACCTGATCCAGCTGCACGACGACCTGATTGCCGGCACATACCGGCCAGGCCGATCTATCTGTTTCGTGGTCACCCGACCGAAAGCCCGGGAAGTCTGGGCAGCAGCCTTTCGGGACCGCGTCGTCCACCACCTGCTGTACAACCATGTGGCACCGCGCTTCTACGCCAGCTTCATAGCGGACAGTTGTGCATGCATCCCAGGGCGCGGCACACTGTACGCCGCCACACGGCTTGAGTCGAAGATCCGCAGCGCCTCGCAGAACTGGTCGAAACCGATCTTCTACCTCAAGTGCGACCTGGCAAACTTCTTCGTGGCCATCGACAAGGCAGTTCTGCGCAAGCAACTGGAGGCCAGAATCACCGACCCCTGGTGGCTGGCCCTGGCCACACAGATCCTCATGCACGACCCGCGTGAAGACTACGAGACCCGCAGCCCGGCCCACCTGTTCAATCGGGTGCCGCAGCACAAGCGCCTGGTTGCGCAGCCCGCTCACCTCGGCCTGCCGATCGGCAACCTGTCGTCGCAGTTCTTCGCGAACGTCTACCTCGACGCCCTGGACCAGTTCGCCAAGCACCAGCTGCGGGCCAAGCACTACATCCGGTACGTCGATGACTTCGTGTTCCTGCATGAGTCACCGCAGCAACTCAACCAGTGGCTGGTCGAGGTTGAAGCGTTCCTGCCCAGGCTCGGCGCTAAGCTGAACCCCACGAAGACGATCCTGCAGCCCGTGGATCGCGGCGTCGACTTCGTTGGTCACGTCATCAAGCCCTGGCGACGAACAACCCGCAAGCGATCCCTAGCCCAGGCACTGAAGCGCACCGCCGCAGCGCCCGCCGAGGATCTGCGCGAGACCGCCAACAGTTACTTCGGCCTGCTCAGCCAAGCCAGCCACAGCCAGAAGGATCGCGCCGCCCTGGCGAATGTCGTGCTAAAGCGCGGCAACACGGTCAACTCAGCACTGACCAAGACTTACCAGAAGGGTTGATTTTGGTCACTCATCGCCCAGCAATCAGCTTGGCTCCAAGTTCTCGGCCGGCGACCTGCGCCAGGCCGCGGTCAACATAGGTTCGGTCACCCGCAACAACCGGCACCACCACTTCACTACCGCGTTTCACCTCGACGTTGATACGCCAGGTCTCCCGGCCTTCCTCGTCCTTGACGCACTCCATGTAGTTCCAAACCTGAAAGCCTTCGATCTCATCGTAAATATCGTGCTTGGTCATGGTCCTGCCCATTTAGAGGAAGGCGCCATCGTAGCACCACACCGCCCGGGCATGGCCCGGCAAGGACTCCCCATGCCTACAGAAAACAAAACCATCGGCCAGCAGCGCCTGGACCGGATCATCGCTGCGAATGAATTCCTCAGGGTGATCGCCAACTGCGGCCGGTGCTTCTTTCGTAACCAGGGCGCTGGGCACGATGCATACCTCGCTCTCAATGGCCGCCGCAACATCGTCTGGCTGTTCGATGACTACACCGGGGCCCGCATCAACGTTACGAGAGAAGGCCCGTGGGATGGCTTCTCGCACGGCGGCACACTGAAGAGCCTGGCTGGGTCTATCGGTGCGTTCGTACTCACTGGCAAGACGATGCGATACGGGTATTTCCAACCCGTGATGGATAACGGTTTCGAGAATCCGTGGGGCTATGGCGACGACATATTGATTGTTCGCGATGAAGGCGTGCGCCTTGGCTTGATCCGCAAGCCGGAAGAGCAAAAGGAGGCAGCATGAAGCGCATCTACCTCAGCGGCCCCATGACCGGTCTGCCCGGCCTCAACTTCGCCGCCTTCCACGCCATGACCACCAACCTGCGCGCCGGCGGCCACACCGTCACCAACCCCGCCGAGATCAACCCAGATGGCGGCACCTGGAACGACTGCATGCGCCGCGACATTGCAGCCCTGATGGACTGCGACACCGTGGCCACCCTGCCCGGCTGGCAAGAATCGAAGGGCGCCCAGCTCGAAGTCCTGATTGCCCAGCACCTCGGCATGACGGTTGTGAATGCCCATGATCTGGTAACGAGGGAGGCTGTATGACCACCAACCAAACGATTAGCTTCCCGCGAGAGCTGAGCGATGAGCTGGGCGAGCTGATCGCCGAGAAGGCCAGGGTCTGTGGTGGCGGTGCGTTCGATATCTGGGAGGCGATCTGCGAGCAATTCGGAACGTCTGACTTACGGCCGCGCGGAAACCCGGAAGGCAAGCGCGAATATTTTGAAAAGTGGGTAATGGCAACCAAGCACCCCGTGTTCGGCTTTCTGGATGGCCGGTCCCTGGCTCGCAGCGACGACCGCACTGGTTATGCCGACGAGTATGTGCAGGGCCTGTGGGTTGCTTATCTGGAGTTCGGCGCCGAGCAGCCCGCGCCGGTAGCGGTGGTTCCCGATGGCTACTGCATCATGCCCCGCCAACTTACCGCTGAGAATGGCGCCAAAGCCTTGCTGCTCGGCGAGTTCAAGCTGCTGGTCACCAAAGAATGCCCTGAGTGCTGCGAGCTTGAAGAGCCAGTCGAAGGCTGCTCAATATGCGACGGTGAAGGCGAGTACGGGCAGAAACACACCATCCCGTGGGATCAGATCAAATTCATCTACAGCAAGGCCGTATCGGGCCTGGCCATGAAGGCTGAGTCAGCCAAAACCTGATAGGAGTACATCCGTACTCCACCCGCAAAACCTCTAACCCCTTCACCTTCAAAGTCAGCCGCTATAGCGGCAAGGACGACTCATGTCTCAAGTAAAGGAACGGCCAATCCTGTTCTCGACGCCGATGGTGCGCGCCATCCTGGAAGGCCGGAAGACGGTAACGCGCCGGGCACTCAAGATGCCTCATGGCTTTTGGGAGACCTCTGCCGCCGGCGAACTGGTGCCTATTCCTGCCAACTGCCCACACGGCAAGCCCGGCGACCGGCTCTGGGTGCGCGAGAGCCACACCCAGGTTTTCGAAGTGGATATCCCGCAAGGCAGGTATGCCGGCCCCATCGGCACCGCGGGAAGTCCGGCGCGGCCTGACTGGAAAAGCCGGTACGTGTACCGGGCAGATGGCGACATGCCGAACGTCCAGTGGCACCACGTCGGTGACAGTCAGCCTGTGCGCTGGACACCGAGCATCCATATGCCTCGCCTGGCATGCCGCATCCTGCTGGAGATCACCGACGTGCGCGTCGAGCGGTTGCAGGACGGCGAAGGCGAGACAGCCTTCGAAAGCCGCTACATCGCCGAAGGCATCAACCGAATCCACCAGGGTGACGGTGATTACGCTTTCCACCCATTCAAATCTGAACCGGGCCCAGGCAACTGGACTGACCCTTTCGACGCCTGGCGCGAACTGTGGGTGTCGATCAACGGCGCCGAGTCGTGGAATGCCAACCCGTGGGTATGGGTGGTCGAGTTCAAGCGGGTGACGCCATGATCGCCACCCTCCGGTTCGCCTACGTCTTCATCTACAAGGGGCCTAGGCCATGAGTCTGCCGTACGAGAATGCAACCAGCGGCGACAAGGCATTCGCCGAAATCCAGAAGATCCTGGGCCGCTTCGGCTGCGACAACTACGGGATCATGCACAAGGCCAAGGAGCAGATCACTCTGGTGCAGTTCGAACACCGCGGCCGCACGGTGCAGTTGCCCGGGCATTGGGGCGGCTATGCCAGCGCCTGGCTTCGCGAGCATCCACACAGCAGCCGCATGCGCTCGACACCCGACGAACACCGGCAGAAGGCAGCAGACATTGCACAGATCGCCGTCAGCTCAATGCTTCGCGACTGGGTCAAGGCCCAGGTCACCGCCGTCGAGTGCCAGCTCATGACCTTCGAAGAGGTGTTCATGCCTCACATGCTGCTGCCCGACGGGCGCCGAATGGTTGAAGCCGCGCAGAAGATGTTGCCGCCGGCGCAATAACCCCAATCCCCCTACATGCCTGCCGGTGAGCGGCGGGCGAGGTATTCGAATGCCTGCAAATTGTGAATACAGCATGACCCGAAGTGACGCAACGGACCTCGCAGGCATTGCTCAGTTCGACCTGGCGATGCGACGAGAGGCGCTGACCAGCTACCTACAGCGAAATGGTTCGCAGCGCCTGGTTGAGTTCATGGCGCAACTGATTGGCATGGCAAACTCGGTCGCAGAGAACTGTTCCGAGATGAGTGACCAGGTGTTGATCGAGGAGTGCGGCGTGCACCCCGACAAGTTCACCAGCGTGAACCTGCCTACCATCATCGGCGCCTGTCAGGGCGTAATGATCGCCAGCAAGTGCGACCCGGCGGGCGCGTGCCACGGGTGCGCTTACCGCCTTGGCTCTATAGCCAACCAGTCGCCCATCACCACGTGCGATGCGGAGTTCATGGCGCACGACCAGAAAGGCTTTATGTGTCACGCGCACCTCGACGAACAAGGCGAACCCACCAAGGTCTGCGTCGGCCACGCCAGAGCAGCGAAACCCTAACCCACCTTCTGCCGTCCAGCGCGGCAAGGACACCCCATGTACGCAACGAAACTCACCCTGCTCATCACGGCCATCGTGTTGTACGTGGCGGGGTCCACCTTCTGGTTTTTCTGGCAGGTGCCGGAGCTGCTCTCCATCGGTACCGATCAACCCCTGATCGCAGCATTCGCCGGCTCCGTCGCCTGGATGCTGCTCACCTTCGGTTTCATCATCCACATCATCAAGACAGCGCGGCCTACAGCGGGCGGCGGGAGGTAGGCATGGACGACATTCAGTTTCTATCGCATGAAGATGTCTGTGAGCTCACAGGCGCCAAGACAAAAGCCGGGCAGATACTTGTCCTGTCCCGAAATGGCATTCGCCACACCATCAAACGCAATGGCTGGCCATGCGTGATCTCCGCATCACTACTAGTTGCAAAACATGACCGGCAGCCTGAGAAAGTCGAATGGCAGCCTCGGAGGGGAATTCAATAAATGGCAAGACGACCCACTAACCCCGGCAGCATTCCCCGGTTGAGAAAGCGACTGCGCCCCGGGGGAAGGGTTTATTACTACTACGACGCTGGTGATAAGCCGCGCCGGGAGATCGCTCTAGGATCTGACTACGGTGCCGCAATTGTTGAGTATGCCCGACTTGAAAAGAGCCGGGCCGCCAATGCAATCGTCGCCCAGGTGCTGACATTTGAGTACGTAGCGAACAAATACATGGATGAAGTGGTACCGACAAAGTCCATGGCCACCCAAAAAGACAACATTCGCGAGCTGAAGCAACTGCTGGTCTTCTTCAATGACCCGCCCGGGCCGTTAGAAGCAATCGAGCCGAAGCATGTTGTTCAGTACCTCCGCTATCGGTCGAAAACGGCAAAGGTGCGAGCCAATCGGGAAAAGGCTCTACTCAGCGCAATCTGGAACTTCGCGCGCCAGAGCGGCTATACGTCACTCGCAAACCCTTGTGCTGGCATCAAAGGGAACAAGGAGACCGGCCGGGACACCTACGTCGAAGACGAGATGCTCGCTGCGGTGTACCTGCATGCGGACCAACCACTCAAGGATGCACTAGATCTGTTCTACCTCACCGCCCAGCGCATTGGCGACACACTGAAGATGGACGAGCGCGACTTACTCGATGGTCAGTTGCTCATCAAGCAGGGAAAGACCAGTGCGAAGCGCAGGATAGAGGTTGTTGGTGAGCTGAAGGTGGTCATTGACCGTATTCTTGAAAGGAAAAAGGGGCACAAGATTCGATCAACCAAGCTCGTTGTAATGGACAACGGCCAGGCGATGACGGCGAGCATGCTCAGAGGAAGATTTGACGCGGCAAGGTTGAAGGCCGGGATTGAAAAGTCTGCGTTTCAGATGCGCGACCTGCGCGCAAAAGCTGCAACGGACAAGGAGGAATCGACAGGCAGCATCCGTGATGCACGAGACCAACTCGGGCATACAACTGTCGGAATGACAGAGCAATATATTCGGCGCCGCAAGGGCCTGAAAGTGCTTCCAACCAAGTGAAAATCCGTTCCGCAATTAATTTGGCACCCTTGAAAACAAAGGCCTTCAAGGCCTCGTTCTCCAAACAATTGCGGACCGGATACGACGATAACGTATTGATTTGTATAGCTTTGAATGCGGACTTAAAATCCCCCGCTCGTAAGGGCGTCCCGGTTCGATTCCGGGTTCGGGCACCATCTCTAGTTCCACTGACAGCCAGTAAAGTCCATGGAACCCTTTAAAACCCGCCACTTGGCGGGTTTTTTCGTTTATGGCGTTCCGTCGGTTTCCAAGTGATTCCGGCATTTTTAAGGGTAAGATTTGGGGTACAGGTCAGTTCGACAATAGGTAGTACCCTTATGTCGCGCACTACAACTCCTCTATCTGACGCAGCTTGTCGCACAGCCAAACCGCGAGACCGCGCCTATAAACTTTTCGATGGAGAAGGTCTCTATCTCTTAGTGCAAGCCAACGGTAGGAAAGGTTGGCGCATGCGATACGTCAAACCTGATGGCAAGGAAGGCCTTACATCTTTCGGCAATTATCCTGTTGTCAGCCTGACAGATGCACGAGCCAAGCGTTTGGAGCTCAAACGCCTGCTGACGCAAGGTATCGACCCCATTGAAAATAAGCGCAGCGTCAAAAAAGAAGCTGAGGTGAAAAGCCGAACCTTTGAAGATGTTGCACTGAATTGGCATCGAGATATGTCGCCCAGGTGGACCCCAGGCCATTCAAAAAACGTTTTACGCCGCCTTCAAACCTACGTCTTTCCACATATCGGGGCGCAGCCGATCGTTGAGCTGGACACCCACGATCTCCTCCAACCTTTGGAAACAATCAAGCAAAAGGGATCAATTGACGTTGCGTTGAGGGTAAAAAACTACCTGCTGAATATTATGCGAGAAGCCAAGCGCAGCCGCCTGATTAGCGTTAACCCCGCGTACGATCTCGAAGGCTCGATCAAACCGCGACGCGTGACTCATCGCCCTGCACTGCCTTTGTCACGTTTACCCGAACTGTTGGAGCGCATCGACAGCTATAAAGGCCGCACACTCACTCGCCTGGCCGTTATGCTCTCACTGCATCTATTCGTTCGCTCCAGCGAACTGCGCTTTGCCCGTTGGAGCGAGTTCGATCTCAAGGGGGCTGTCTGGGAAATCCCCGATACGAGGCCTGCCCTTGAAGGCGTCAGCTTTTCAACTCGGGGTACAAAAATGGAGGGCGACATCCATTTAGTACCGTTATCCTCCCAAGCAATTGCACTACTCAAACGAATCCAGGTTATTACGGGTGGGTACGACCTGGTGTTCGCTGGCAACGCCAACCCCCGTAAGCCCTTATCAGAAAATACCGTCAACAAAGCACTTCGAACAATGGGTTACGACACGCAATCCGAAATTTGCGGGCATGGGTTCCGCACAATGGCTTGCAGTGCGTTGGTCGAGTCTGGGATGTGGTCAGTCACTGCGATTGAGCGGCAAATGAGCCATAAAGAGCGAAACAATGTGCGGGCGGCTTACATTCATAAGGCTGAATTTATTGAAGAGCGTAGGCTAATCATGAATTGGTGGAGTGAGTATTTAGAGGCAAACCGGGACGAGGGGGTTACCCCTCATGATTTCGCCAACCGGTCCCGAGAATCGACTGCTATATAGATAAACTAGGGGTTCAGAACCGAACTTCAGGTATAAATTTCTCGACCTGATCTTACATCCTTCTTTAAACAGAGCGGGGCTACCGAGTTTGATGGTTGTGCAAGCCATCGCCAATCCAAGAGGAGTAGCCCCGCATGAGCGTTGCAAATCAACCGATTGTTAAAAACAAGCTGGGCTTGTTGAACCTGGCCGAGGAACTCGGCAACGTTTCCTAGGCCTGTAAATCATGGGCGTTTCGAGAGACACCTCCTGTCGCTACCAAGAAGCCACAACTCAAAATGCCATGGCGCCCTAGTCAAAAACCAAGTTATTTACTGGATCGCCAGCAAGGTAAACGCCACCCCAGCGGCCATAAAATTTGATTGCCTACACCCAAACTTAAACATCGATGTATATATGCTAGATGACTGGTAGGAGTTAGCCCACAACAAACTGGGCGGCAGCGCTGCAGGTCATCTCGCCTAATTCAACACCTGATCAACTACCCAAACCTGAGCCTCTCCTGCTAAGCGCCCTCTATTCCTGCGCAGCGTCCAAAAAACATAGACAAAAATGTAACTATTAGTATCAGTAGCATTTTACCCGCAAACCCTAATGGCAGGCATGTAAACTCAGTACTCCAGCCATCGCGCATGGGGAAAACTTGAATGTAAGTGTCAAACCACTTTCAAGTTGATTGCAATTGCTCCCCCGAATCGACTCTATTTCATTGGATCATGTCAGCGACGGCTACCGGTATATGCCATCGCATTCCTATCACCCCGATAGCCGCCCAACCAAGGAACCCATTGATGACTTCACCACTCATGCGAGATATCGATCATGCGACAGCTACCTACTTCGTTGATAAAAGCCTACTACCACCCGATTGAGGCAGCGATCCGCTGGAGTAATCTGCATCACTTTGAAACCTCAATCCTGGACCAACTAGGCAAGCGTCTACGCCCGATGCAGGACGATTTTCCACGCTGGCCGAAACTGTATTTGAACAGTGAGCGTATTTACTGCGCCCTTTGCAATGGCGATCTACCCTTCGGAAAAAACGGCGTCATCTGCCAGGACATGACTCTGCTTGATGATCCAGACCTGAGCATCTGTGAGCCGCATCTGAAAGCCTGGATGCAACGCGACTACCCGGAAGAAAAACCTAACTTTCTATACGGCCCAGCGGAACGCCGCGGCCTTAGCTGGGCGGCGTTGCAGGAGATGTCAGCCAACCATGCTGCGCTGAAAGTGCAGCTTGATATGTGTGCACAGAAAGCTTCGCAATTACGAGAGCGTAACACCCTGCTAAAACGCGACCTGGCGGAATTCCAGCGCTTGTTGCCAACCGATGAGGACCTCAGTGATCGCGGTCGCTCAGCATTGTTAAACATTATCGGTGGCCTACTTACAGCCCTGCGCGGCATATCGCCCGGTGGCCAGCGATACAGCCAGTTCGACAGCGACGTGGCAATCATTCAAACGGTCATTTCCTACCATGGCGGACGGGTTGGGATCACCGAACGTACGATGCAAAAGCACTTCGCCGCTGCTCGCCGCAGCCTGAGCACTTAAGCCCCCTACATCGCACCGCAACTGCGGTCGTATACCCCGCAGTTGCGGTAGCCGTCGACAGAGATGGGCTATTGAATACCGATCACCCCAAACAAGCCTTCGGGAGTGATCACCATGACTGAGAACGCCTCCATAGACCTCCACGCCGAGCACCGTGTATTACGTCGGGTGGAAGTCGAGCACAAAACCGGCCTTAAGCGCGCTCATCTGTATGCATTGATGCGCGCTGGGCGTTTTCCCAAAAGCATTTCGCTCGGCACACGGGCAGTGGGCTGGGATTCGCTGGAAATCGAACAATGGATCGCTGAACGCCGTGCCGAGCGCGGCTGAAGGGAGACGACTATGCGAGTTGTATCCCTGATAGAGACCAAGGGCGGCGTCGGTAAAACCACCACGGCGGCAAACGTAGGCGGCTTTGTCGCCGATGCCGGGTTGCGCGTGCTGCTGCTGGATTTGGATGTACAGCCCACGCTGTCCAGCTACTTCGAGTTAAATAAACTGGCATCCGCCGGCAGCTACGAGTTGTTGGCGTTTAATGAGCGTGACCTTGAGCAACTGGTTTCGCACACCACCATCCCCAACCTGGATCTGATTGCCTCCAACGATGATCAAGGCCATTTGGGCACCCTACTGCTGCAAACGCCCGATAGCCGATTGCGCCTGCGCAATCTGTTGCCCATGTTTCAGCAACACTACGACCTGCTCTTGATCGACACACCAGGCACGCGCAGTGTGCTGCTGGAGATGGCCGTAATTGCCTCAGACCTGGTGGTGTCACCGGTCACTCCGGAGATTCTGGCCGCGCGTGAATTTCGCCGGGGTACGCTGCAGTTACTTCAAGATATCCCCCTCTATCGCAATTTGGGTATTCAACCACCGCCCCTGCATCTGTTGATCAACCGCGTGCATCCTGTCTCCACCGATGCGCGGCAAATCCAGCAGGCACTGCGCCAGGTATTTGGCTGCGTCCGTGGAGTTCATGTGCTGTGTACTACCATCCCAGCGATCACTGCCTACCCTTGTGCCGCCACCCATCAATTACCAGTCCATCGATTTGAACGCCGCAAGCCCTCCCGACGAGTCGCCCCTGCGGGGCTGGAGACCATGCGCGCATTGGCCTGCGAACTCTTCCCGGACTGGACAGAGCGCTTTGCCAAGGTCAACGGGAGCGGAGCGCGCCAACATGATCGATAGTCGTGTACCGAGACGATTGCGGCGCCTGATTGTTCTGGCGCTGCAAGAAGGCTGGCGGGTCGAGATCAGTCCTGACGTGCAGCTGACTTTGCGCAAACCGGGTTTCACGCCGATTCAGACCGGCCCTCGTGCCAACGATACCCGAGTGCTGCAGCGCTCAAACGGCGATGAGCCCGATAATGGCTAAATCACCCACCAGTGATGTGGCCGCCCATCTGCTCGCCGCATCGTTCAACCGCCGCGAGCAGAATACTTGTGCTCCGCTGGTGGATACCCCAATGCAGGTGAACCTGGAACAATTACGCCCGTATCAATTGAACCCACGCCGCGCGCTGAACCCTCAGCATCAGGCAATCAAGGCCTCAATCCGCCAGCGCGGCCTGGATCAGCCACCGAATATCACCCGCCGTCCCGGCGAAGAACACTTCATCATCCGCAACGGCGGCAACACTCGCCTGGCGATCCTGAACGAGCTTTGGCAGGAAACCGGCGACGAACGTTTCCACCGTTTTTTGTGCCTATTTCGTCCCTGGACCGCACGCGGCGAGATTCTTGCCCTAACTGGCCACCTGGCCGAGAACGATCTGCGCAGCGGCCTCACCTATATTGAGCGCAGACAGGCGGTCGAGCAGGCGCGTCAGTTGTACGAGCAAGAGTATGGAAAGCCTTTGAATCAACGCGAATTGGCTGAGCGCTTAAGTGAAGACGGCTACCCAGTGGATCAGCCCACGATCAGCCGCATGGGCGATACCCTGACCTTCCTACTGCCGGCCATTCCCGAGGCGCTTTACAGTGGGCTGGGGCGCCCTCAGATCCGAAAGTTGCTGAGCCTGCGCAAAGCCGCGCAACGGACCTGGCAACGTCATGTGCCCGATGCTGAAGCAGACTTCAGCGCACTGTTTCAGCAGAGCCTGGCGCGCTGTGACGCCGAGACAAAGCAATTTTCGATACCGCGCGTACGCGACGAACTGCTCGGTGATCTGGCTCAACAACTGACGCTGGACTACGGTGAATTGGCTCTGGATATTGGCGAGTCAGAAATACGCCGTGAAGTGTTGGGCCAATTGCTGGAGCCGGAAGTCCCACTCCCGCTAGCAGAGCGCGGTCCAGCATCAGGGCCGCTTACCGCACCGCCCGACCACGCCAAACCATCTACCGCCGAGCAACTGCGCACACGCATTGCCGAACTAGCGCGAAGCCTAGTTGATCAGCCTACAGAGGTACGCCTACAGCCTGAATACCTGGGTTTTCTCTGTTTCTGCACCAATGAACACGAACTCCCAGCACCTCAGAAAGCGTTGATAGCGCTGCTGCTGTCACTGACTGGGCAATCGCCAAACACCCGCCTAGGGCCACTGCTTTGCGGCACCGCACACAGTGAGCCGGAACTGGACGACCCTGCATTTTCCCGGCTAATCCGCCTGATCAAACTGGCTCGCCAACTCCCTCACAGCGGTGAATCACAATGAACACACCTCAACCGTTAAACCAGGCCGTGATTACCCAGATCCTGCATGACTTGCGCAACGGTCAACTACGCCGCGGCTTGGCGATGGGTTTTACCGAGCAACAACTGGGCGCACTCAAACGCCCCGAGCTGCTCAGCGTACTGGCTAATGCGCCCGTTTTCTGGTGCACCGTGAAGGTCAACGCCGCGATGGTACAAAGGGTTCTCAGCCAGGCCAACGCGGTGAAGGAAGAAGTCAACACCATCGACCGTCTGCTGCGCGCCGGCGCCAGCACCGAGATGATGAGCTTGTATCACGGCCTGACTCATCAGGAGGTTGCCATGCGCCGTGATGTACTGGGTCTGCCCAAGCGCCGCGGACGACACCCGGCACTGGACGAGGCGCAAGACACCGAGCTGTGGAAGCGCTGGAAGCCGCAGTTGGATGCACGCCAGATCGATGTGAACGATGAACCGAAAATGCTCGAACTGGCCCTGGACGTTGCCGAAGACATGGCACTCCCCTTATCGGTGGTTTGGGCAATGATTCAGGACTGGATCAAACAGCGCTTGGTCTGAGCCATGGCTCATCCTCCGCTGCACTGTGATGATTTTGTCTACAGTGGCCAACTGCACGACAGTGTGCCCCGCGCTCTGTTGCTGGATCGGCGCCTTTCTCCACTGGAGCGCAATGCCTGGCAAGTCATTCGCCTGCTGCTCAACGGGGAGGGCATAACCTCCATGCCTACTTACGAGCATCTGCGTCCCTATCTGGCAACCTCTCCCTGCGCCCTACAGGCGTCCACCGAAACCGTCGCACGTGCACTCACCGTGCTGCGTTTATGTCGCTGGCTGAGCCTGGCGCGACGTCGACGCCCCGAAGGCAATGGGCGCTGGCAAGGCAATCTTTATGTACTGCACCAAACGCCACTGACACCCAATGAAGCCCTACGCCTGGATGGCGAGTATCTGGAATTGCTCAGCCAATCACTGACCCATGCCAGCAAGGCCGTCCAGCGCGTTGCCTATGACGCCCTCCAGGCACTGGCCGAAGATCCTCTGCTCACCACTCAACCATTGCCCGAACACCTGAAACGGCTCGCTGAGTGGCTGGAAAATACCACCGGGATTACGGTTTCACCATGCCCAATCATCACAGACTTTAGCGCTGCATCTACTTCGGAATCCGAAGGCCGCCCTACTTCGGATTCCGAAATCAACCCACCTGCTTCGGCTTCCGAAGTAGGTCGCCAGCCCAGTAAATCCGCCAGCCTTCGGAATCCGAAGCAGGGCCCTAGTACTGTATTAAGTATTAGTAAAAGCTTTTGTATACCACGCGCGCGAAAATCGAATGCGCCCCACCTGCCGACCGGTTTCGCTCAACTGCGCCCGGAGGAACAAAGCGCAGCGTTGGCCACCTTGCAGCGAATAGCACCCGACCTGCGTCAGGCGGTGCTGAACGAATGGCAGGTACGTTGCGAAACCGGCGACGTGCAACGGCCGGCCAATTACCTGTTCGGCATTCTGCAAAAAGCCCTGCGCGGGGACTTTCATCCGTGGGCAGCACAATCGTTCCAACCGGCAGCGCCAACAACCGCGACACCCGAGCAGCAGGAAGCGCAACGCACCCTCGCACACCAGCATCTGGCGCAACTGCGCAAACTACTCAAGATCCGCTGATCGCACCTAACCGATTTATGTCACTGACATAAATCCACGGCGGCTCGCCAACAAACCGGGATACGCCACCTACCCATTGTGCAAAGACAGCGCCTAACCAACCCGTCAGCCTGAAACCTCAACTTGCCCTTGAGCCCTTTTGCCCATGGCCACGATCGAAGATGCCCCGCTTGGCAGCCCGCGCAGCCAAATGCGCCTGACCTTGCATACACTTCATGCGATCCGTCTGTGGAACGGCCGACTGCCGTCCGCTGACGCACCACGCATCCGCGGCCTGAATGATTTCGTCACCCTGGTCAACCGCGTCTACCGTGACGCCACACGCGACGATCCCTACGCCGACGCCCTGTTACTGCGTTTTGAAGCCAAGCTCGACAGCACCCGCACTGCCCTGCTCAACCTCCACGCACAACTCAACGCCGCCATGGCCCAGGCCCCCGCGGCCTTCAGCTTGGGTGACAACCTGAACGTAGAACCGGTCCAACTGCCAGTCACTTTCAACGCCCCACTGGGGTTTCTGGCGCTCTACCTGCTGGCTGACTACGACGAATTGGCCCGTCGCGCACTGCTGGCTCAGCACACTGCCCTGATCGACCCACCCACCCTCGAATACTGGCTGGACGAGGGTGCCCACTGCTTGCGCAGCCTGTTCAGCCTGATCCAGACCTATCGTACCAGTGGTGCCTGTCGCGATGACTTCGCGGCCAACAATGCCAAAGCGCAACGGGCTCGCGAGCAGTTTGGTGAACTGCCGCAGAACATCCTCGATGGCAGCCTGCGTGCCAGACATGCGCCTGCCATTCGACAGAGTGAGCCAACCACTCTCAACAGTGCTGGGCCAACCAGCAACAACACCCACGGACTGCCCGAGGACTCTTGACCATGCCCACACCGATTGCAGACGAGGTCACCATCCTGCTGGAACAGGCCACCTCCCTAAAGGGCCTTTTAAGGGCTTTTAAAGGTAAGGGGGAATTGACCACGCTGGTCGATAGCTGCATCGCACTGCGCGACGAACTGATCCATCAGACTCTGCCACAGAAAGTAGCGTGTGCTCGCGTCTCGCCACTGCACCTGCTGCCGGTGCAATTGAGCAGCCAGAGCACCGGCGCAGGCACCACGTTTCTGCGTTGGCGTCGCGTCGACCGTACCGCCATGGGCGTGGCGCAATGGCAGGCCCTGCTACTGGCGCCGAGTACACCGGATGCGCTAGTGCCAACGCTGTATCGACTGGAGCAGCAACGGGTGTTGCTCAACGCACAGATCAGCCTGACTCACGCCCTGATGCACCTGGCACGCACGACGACCGACAAATTGACCTTGGCTGAGCGCACCTATGAACAACGCCTGCAATCCATCAGTAAGGAGGTCGTATGAGCACCTACTTTGTCGGCGAGGGGAATATCGGTACTGCACCGGAATACCGTGAGTTCCCACGGGACAATGCCGAACCGCGGCGATTGTTGCGGCTTAACGTTTACTTCGACAACCCGGTATTGATTAAGGACGGTTATGAGGATCGCGGTGGGTTTTGGGCGCCCGTGGAGCTGTGGCATTCCGAAGCGGAACAATGGCAGGCGCTGTATCAGAAAGGCATGCGTGTGCTGGTCGATGGCCGCACTGTGCGCGAGGAGTGGGAGGATCGAGAGGAGAATCGTATGCGTCCGGCCAAGTCATCTACCCAGCCCCGCAAAGCCAAGACATGGTGTGCACTTAAATTTAAGTGGGCACCAGTTCTAGCCTTTTAAGCGGGTATTTCATGCAGCCACAACGCCGTTCTTAC
>NZ_JCBCUR010000007.1:0-290445 GCF_059862305.1 Pseudomonas sp. MF09156 | reverse complement strand
CAGGCTGAAGCCTTGGGCATGACTGATTTGAATGGTGGCGCGCTCTTCAACGCTGAGTTCGGTATAAGACATAGGGGCAGCACCGTACCGGAAAGGTCAGGTGTTGCACTCAGTTTTTGCCGCCGCCAAGGTTAATCCCGCTTCAGGCGACAACATTCACTTGGAAGTCAATGGCATTCATTACCTATTAAAAATCAACAACCACGAAGATTACCCTGAAGAACTGCACATCAAGTCCAAAGGCGGTGATGATCACATCAGGGTTGATCCTCGCGTCACTATGCCGATTGTCATTGAGGGCGGCAGGGGGCGAGACAGGATTGAAGCCCTTGGCAGTGGTGAAACCCGTGTCTATGGCGGTGCGGGCGATGACGATATCACTCTGGGCAGCGCCACCAGCTACGCCGAAGGCAATAGCGGCAATGACACAATGCGCGGCGGCACAGGCAAGACCGTCATGTATGGCAACAACGGCAATGACCTGATGCTCTCCGGCCCCGGCAGCAAGGGAACGTTCAGTTACATGGATGGTGGCAAGGGCAACGACACCATGATCGGCGCCAGCCCGATTAACCTGATGCATGGCGGCCCCGGTGAAGACGTGATGTACAGCACAAGGCCGACCACCTTCTACACCGGCCGAGGCCGGGACATCGTCCTGGCAAACCATGCAAGCGACCAGATCTACGCCGACGCGGGGGATCGGGTTGCCAGGGTTGCCGGCTCAACCCTAAGACAAGTGCGCATAAGCGATGCCGGGCACAAAGCCTTTAAAGTTGAAGGTTCAGACAAGTTCAAGCAGCACACCCAAGACAATCTTGAATTTTTCAGAAACTCGCCGACCGCACAAAAAATGCTCTCTGAACTAGACCAGGCAGCCGAACTCAATGGTTCCCCCGTTACTATTCGAGAGACCACCGGCAACACTAGTTATTCATACGGCAACAACTTCACGAGAGAGCATGATAAACAACTAAAAGAATATGACGACCTCGCAGAGTCACCCTTGATAGGTTACATCCAAGGTAATACCAAAGGCTCGGTAGCAACTAGCGCAGCAATCAACAGCAACCCTGGTTTTATCTTCCGAGAGCCGCCGGTCGTTGTCCTCTACCATGAAATGGCCCATGCCTATAACGGCGCCCACGGCACCTTCCTGCCAGGCAAAACCGATGGCGAGTCCAATATGGAGCGCCAAGCTGTTGGGTTGCAGACCACTGCTCCCGCCTTTGATTTTGACAACGACCCCACGACGCCCCCCACTCCCACCAACCCCAAGACCTTTACCGAAAATGCGCTGCGTGAGGAAACCGGTTTTCCACGGCGTAACACCTACATTCCAGCGGCTGAAGAGTGACTTGGCATAAGGGCGGGCAAATTGTCGTCAGTCCCGCGACTCCACCCCCAACTCGTCCCACACCGACTCTGCCAGGTGAAACGTCGCATTGGCCGCCGGGATCCCGCAGTAGATCGCACTTTGCATCAGCACTTCCTTGATCTCGGCGCGGGTCACGCCATTGCTGGCGGCGGCGCGCAGGTGCAATTTCAGCTCTTCGCTGCGGTTCATACCGATCAGCATGGCGATGGTGATCAAGCTGCGGGTATGCCTGGGCAAGCCCGGGCGGGTCCAGATATCGCCCCAGGCATGACGGGTGATCATTTCCTGGAACTCGCTGTTGAACTCGGTCAGGGCATTGAGACTGCGATCGACATGGGCATCGCCCAGCACTGCACGCCGCACCTCGAGCCCCTCGGCATAACGTTGTTTCTCGTCCACAAAAACGCCCTCAGCGATCCAGCAGGAAGGTCAGTACCCGGTCGCTGAACGCAGCCCCGGCTTGTACGTTGGACAGATGCGCCGCGTAGAACTCGGCGTATTCGGCGCCCGCTACACGCGCCTGGATAAAGTGCCCGCCCGCCGGGGGTGTGACGGCATCTTCAGTGCCGGCAATCACCAACGTCGGCACCTTGATGGACGCCAGTTGCTCGCGCAGATCCGCATCGCGCACCGCGCCACAGTTGGCGGCATAGCCCTGGGGCGATGTGGCCGCGAGCATGTCGGTGATGCGCTTGGCCTGGTCGGGATGAGCCTGGGCAAAATCGGCAGTGAACCAGCGGGCAATCGATGCATCACGCAAGCCCACCATTGCCGCCTGGCCATCGCGCAGGACCATGTCGATCCGCGGGTTCCAGATTTCAGGGGTGCCGATCTTGGCCGCCGTATTGCACAGCACCAGCTTGAGCAAGCGCTCACCGGCGTTGATACCCAGCCACTGGCCAATCAACCCGCCCATGGACAGGCCACAGAAATGCGCACGCTGGATATCCAGGGCGTCCAGCAACGCCAGCACGTCACGGCCCAGTTGTTCAATGCTGTAGGGCCCCTCGGTGACCAGGGATTTGCCGTGGCCACGGGTGTCCAGGCGCAGCACCCGAAAATGCTCGGTGAAGGCCGGCATCTGGGTATCCCACATCTGCAGGTCGGTGCCCAATGAGTTGGACAGCACCAGCACCGGTGCGCCTTCAGGGCCTTCCAGTTGGTAGTTCAGTTCGCCATCGGCGAGTCGTACAAATCCCACAGCAGTCTCCTCAGGCAGACAATGCAAAGTGCTCGGCCACGGCGCGGCTGACCCAGGTCTGTGCCAGGCCCAGGTAATGCGCCGGGTCCAGCAGGCGATCCAATTCCAGCGCCGACAGCTCGGCGGTGACTTGCGGCTCATCGGCCAACACTGCGCGCAAATGGCGCTGTTCGGCGACCGCGCGTTTACAGCACTGTTGCAGCAAGTGATGGGCGGTTTCACGGCCCAAACGCTGGGCCAAGACGATGCTTACGGCTTCGGCCAGCACCAGGCCCTGGGTCAGGTCGAGATTGCGCGCCATGCGCTGCGCATCGACTTCCAGGCCTTCGCCCAGCAGCAGCGCCTGATGCAACGCCCCGGACACCAGGCGGCAGATCTCGGGCAGGGTTTCCCATTCGGCATGCCACAGGCCCAGGCTGCGCTCGTGCTCCTGGGGCATGGCGCTGAACATAGTCGCCACCAGGCCCGGCACGCGCGTGGCAGCGCTGATCAGCACCGCCGCGCCAACCGGGTTGCGCTTGTGCGGCATGGTCGAGGAGCCGCCCTTGCCCGGCGCCGAAGGTTCGAACACTTCCCCCGCTTCGGTCTGCATCAACAGGCTGATATCCCGCCCGAGCTTGCCCAGGCTGCCGGCGATCAGGCCCAGCACGGCGGCAAATTCCACCAAACGGTCACGCTGGGTGTGCCAGGGTTGCTCGGGCAGCGTCAGTTGCAACTCTGCCGCCAGGGCTTGCGCCACCGGCATGGCGTGTTCGCCCAGTGCAGCCAAGGTGCCGGATGCGCCACCAAACTGCAGGACCAGCAAGCGCGGCTTCAACTCCAGCAGCCGTTGGCGATTGCGTGTCACCGCCCCCAGCCAACCGGCGATTTTCATCCCCAGGGTGACCGGCGTTGCGTGCTGCAACCAGGTGCGCCCGGCCAATGGCACATCGGCATAGCGCTGCGCCTGGGCCGCGAGCACCGTGCCCAGGCGGGCCAGGTCCGTATCGAGCAGCTCCAGCGCCCGCCGCAGTTGCAGGACCAGGCCAGTGTCCATCACGTCCTGGCTGGTGGCGCCCAGATGCACATAGCGCTCGGCGCCAGCGTCTTCACTGGCAATCAACTTGCCCAGGGCCTTGACCAGCGGGATCGCCGAATTGCCCGCCGTGGCAATCGCCGCGCCGAGGGCGTCCACGTCGTACAACGAGGCCAGGCACGCCTGGGCAATCGGCGCCACGGCGGCCTGGGGAATCAACCCGACCCCGGCCTGCGCCCGGGCCAATCCGGCTTCGAAATCCAGCATGCCCTGCAAGCGTCCCTGGTCACAGAACACCTCGGCCATGCTGTCGGCGGTGAAGTAAGCGTCGAACAATTGGTTGCTCGTGCGCAGTGTCATAACTCATCCCTTACAGATCGTGGTGCAGGTACTCCGCCTGTTTCGGCAGGCGCAGGCTGAACAGGAACGCGATGGCCATCATGCCGGTCACGTACCAGTAAAAGGTGTTTTCCAGGCCGATGGATTTCAGGCCCAGGGCCACGTATTCCGCCGAACCACCGAAGATCGCGTTGGCCACCGCATAGGCCAGGCCCACACCGAGGGCGCGCACTTGTGGTGGGAACATTTCCGCTTTTACCAGGCCGCTGATGGAGGTGTAGAAACTCACAATCGCCAGCGCCAGGGTAATCAGCACAAAGGCCAGGAACGGGCTGGTCACGGTTTTCAGGGTCAGCAGGATCGGCACCGTGCACAGGGTACCGAGGGCGCCGAACCAGAGCATCGAGTTACGGCGGCCGATTTTGTCCGAGAGCATGCCGAACAGTGGCTGCATGCACATGTAGAGGAACAGCGCGCCGGTCATGATGTAGCTGGCGGTCTTGGCGTGCATGCCGGCGGTGTTCACCAGGTACTTCTGCATGTAGGTGGTAAAGGTGTAGAAAATCAGCGAGCCGCCAGCGGTGTAGCCGAGCACGGTGATAAACGCAGCCTTGTGATCGCGAAACAGCGCGGCAATGCTGCCGGCGTCCTTGTTTTCACGCATTTCCTTGCTGGTGGTTTCTTTCAGGGAGCGGCGCAGCAGCAGCGAAATCACCGCCGCCACGGCCCCGATCACAAACGGAATGCGCCAGCCCCAGGCCCGCAGTTCGTCTTCGGTGAGCAGTTGTTGCAGGATCACCACCACCGACACCGCCAGCAGTTGCCCGCCGATCAGGGTCACGTACTGGAACGAGGCAAAGAAGCCGCGCTGGCCCTTGAGCGCGACTTCGCTCATGTAGGTTGCCGTAGTGCCGTACTCGCCGCCCACCGACAGGCCCTGGAACAGTCGCGCCATCAGCAGCAGGGCCGGGGCCCAGGCGCCGATGTCCTTGTAGGTGGGCAGAAAGGCGATGACCAGGGAGCCGGCACACATCATCAGCACCGAGATCATCATCGAATTCTTGCGCCCATGCTTGTCGGCGACCCGGCCAAACAGCCAGCCGCCGATGGGGCGCATCAAAAAGCCTGCGGCGAACACGCCAGCGGTGTTGAGCAGTTGCACCGTGGGGTCGTCGGAGGGGAAAAACGCCGGGGCGAAGTAGATGGCGCAGAAGGCGTAGACGTAGAAGTCGAACCATTCGACAAGGTTGCCGGAAGAGGCCCCGACAATCGCAAAAATCCGTTTGCTGCGTTCTTCTCCGGTGTAGTGACTGGTATTGGTTGTCATGTTGTTTTCACTCGTGGGGAACGGGTTAGAGTCTAGACATACTTTGCAACAACCTCGTTCCGCAAGCAGACCTTTGGATAGCAGTTGCCTGTGCAGGCCCTATCGCAGGCAAGCTCGCTGCCACAGGCGAACGCATTCCACTGTGGGAGCGGGCTTGCCCGCGATGGCGCCCTTGCAGCCAACTCAGTAATCGAAAAACACCGTTTCTTCATCGGTGCCCTGAAGAATCACATTCCACTGATACACCCCCGACGCATCCGCCTTGGCAACCAAGGTGCGGCGCCGCTCTGCCGGCACACACGCCAGCAACGGGTCATCGCCATTGGCTGCCTCGCCGTCGAAATAAATCCGCGTCAGCAAGTGCTTGACCAAACCACGGGCAAACACCAGTACCACCAGATGCGGCGCCTGGGTCGTGCCCTTGAGGCCCGGCACACTGCCCGGCTTGATGGTGCTGAAACGAAAGCGCCCTTGCGCGTCCACCGGCACCCGGCCAAAGCCTTCGAAGTTAGGGTCCAGGGCTTTGTCCTGGTCATCCTCGGGGTGGTCATATTTGCCTGCAGCGTTGGCCTGCCAGACTTCGAGCATGGCATCGTTGACCACCTCGCCATTGCCATCGAGCACTTGCCCGGTGATGGCCACGCGCTCGCCAAGGGTGCCCGTATTCGCCAGGTCTTCGCGGTTCAGCCAGGTCAGGCCGATGTGGTAATACGGCCCGACGGTGTGGGACGTGGTTGCGTTGAGGGTCATGTCATTTCTCCATCGGCGTCGCGTCGCGGCCGCGCAGGACGATGTCCCAGCGGTAGCCGAGGGCGTAATGCGGCACGGTCTTTTCCAGGTCGAAACGGGCGATCAAGCGTTCCTTGGCCGAGGTGTCCGGCACGCAGTTGTAGATCGGGTCGTAGGCCAGCAGCGGGTCGCCGGGAAAGTACATCTGGGTCACCAGGCGCGTCAGCACACTGGGGCCGAACAGCGAAAAGTGGATATGCGCCGGGCGCCACGCGTTGTGGTGGTTGCCCCACGGATAGGCGCCGGGCTTGATGGTCTGGAACTGGTACCAGCCATCGGCATCGGTGACGGTGCGACCGGTGCCGGTGAAATTCGGGTCCAGGGGCGCGTCGTGCTGGTCACGCTTGTGGTTGTAGCGCCCGGCGGCGTTGGCCTGCCAGATCTCCACCAGGATGCCCGGCACAGGCAGGCCGTTTTCATCCAGGACCCGACCGTGAATGATGATGCGCTCGCCTTGCGGCTCGCCATCGTGCTGGGCAGTCAGGTCGTTGTCGTGCTCGGCAATGCGCTCGGCGCCGATAGTCGGGCCGGTGATTTCCGACAGCGAATGGGGCAAAAACACCAGCGGCTTGGACGGCGAACGCAGGTTCGTCGACTGGTATGCCGGGTGCAGGTAATCAGGCTGAGTACCCGCTTGCGGGCGCCGGTATCCGGGCTTGTCACTCATGGAGCAATCCTCTTTATTCTTGTAGGTCTCAAACGCGTTCGATCGCCAGCGCCAGGCCTTGGCCGACGCCGACACACATGGTCGCCAGGCCTTTGCTGCCGCCGGTTTTTTCCAGTTGATGCAGTGCGGTCAACACCAGGCGCGCACCGCTCATGCCCAACGGGTGGCCCAAGGCAATGGCGCCACCGTTCGGGTTGACCTGCGGCGCATCGTCCGCCAGGCCCAGTTCACGCAGCACCGCCAAGCCCTGGCTGGCGAAGGCTTCGTTGAGTTCGATCACATCAAAGTCGCTGACCGCCAGGCCCAGGCGCTCCACCAACTTGCGCACCGCAGGCACCGGGCCGATGCCCATCACCCGGGGTTCGACCCCGGCACTGGCCATGCCCAACACCCGGGCGCGGGCGGTCAGGCCGTGTTTTTTCACCGCTTCAGCACTGGCCAAAATCAAGGCGGCCGCACCGTCGTTGACCCCGGAAGCGTTGCCGGCAGTGACGGTCTTGTCCGGGCCGTTGACCGGTTTGAGCTTGGTCAGGGCTTCAAGGGTGGTGTCGGCACGCGGGTGTTCGTCGTGCTCCACCAGGGTCTCGCCTTTTTTATGGGCGACCCGCACCGGTACGATTTCTTCGGCAAAAAAGCCAGCGGCCTGGGCCGCGGCAGTGCGCTGCTGGCTGCGCAAGGCAAAGGCGTCCTGGTCGGCGCGCGAGACGCTGTAGTCATCCGCCACGTTGTCAGCGGTCTGCGGCATGGCATCCACGCCGTACTGCGCCTTCATCAATGGGTTGATAAAGCGCCAGCCGATGGTGGTGTCTTCCAGCTTCATGTTGCGCGAGAACGCCGCATCCGCCTTGCCCATTACGAACGGCGCCCGGGACATCGATTCGACGCCACCGGCAATCGCCAACTCCATTTCGCCACTGGCGATGGCGCGAAAGGCGGTGCCGATGGCGTCCATGCCCGAGGCGCACAAACGGTTGAGCGTGACACCAGGGATGCTCGGCGGCAGGCCGGCCAGCAGCGCGGCCATGCGCGCCACGTTGCGGTTGTCTTCGCCGGCCTGGTTGGCGCAGCCGAGGAACACCTCGTCGACCGCGGTCCAGTCTACCGACGGGTTACGCGCCATCAGTGCCTTGATCGGCAAGGCCGCCAGGTCGTCGGCGCGCACCGTGGACAGGCCACCGCCAAAGCGGCCGATGGGGGTGCGGATGGCATCACAGATAAACACGTCGCGCATCAGGCTTCTCCTGGGGTTTGGCCATGGGCGGCGGCCGTACGGGCTTCTAGGTCGCGCAAGGCGTTCAGTTCGATGTCGGTGGGTTCGGCGCTGATGCTGAGCTGGTCGGCAAAGCGGATCGCCCAACCAGTGGCGGCAACCACTTGCTCGCGAGTAACGCCGGGATGCAGGGCGGTGACCACGAATTCGTGAGTGCCCTCCTCCGGCTCCATGATGCACAGGTCGGTAATGATTCCTACGGGGCCTGCGCCCGGCAGGCCGAGGCGCTTGCGCGAATCGCCGCCTTCGCCATGACCGACCGAGGTGATGAAGTCCAGTTTGTCGACAAACGAACGGGACGACTGCTTGAGGATGATCAGCACGCTCTTGGCAGAACCGGCGATTTCCGGCGCGCCACCGGCACCCGGCAGGCGCACCTTGGGCTGGTGATAGTCACCGACCACGGTGGTGTTGATATTGCCGAAGCGGTCGACCTGGGCTGCGCCGAGAAACCCGACGTCGATGCGCCCGCCTTGCAGCCAGTAGCGAAAAATCTCACCGGTGGGGACTACCGTGTCAGCGGTTTCCGCCAACTCGCCATCACCAATGGACAGCGGCAATACCGAGGGCTTGGCGCCAATCGGACCGGACTCGTAGATCAACACCACATCCGGCGAAGACGTCAGGCGTGCCAGGTTGGCGGCCTTGGACGGCAGGCCAATACCGACGAAGCATACCGAGCCGTTTTTCAGGCGGCGCGCGGCGGCGACGGTCATCATTTCATTGGTCGAGTAAGTCATTACTTGGCCTCCTGCGCGGCCGCCAGCTTGGCCTGGAATTGACTGAAGTCAGCGGTGCCATGGATGTATTCATCGATCCAGGCGGTAAACGTCCCACGGTCCCGAGCGATTGGGTCCCAGGCTTGATAGAAGCGATTGTCACGCTCGGTGTAACCGTGGGCGTAGGACGGATGCGCGCCACCCGGGACATGGCACACCGCGGTCAGGGCCCAGGTCGGCAGCACGCAGGCGTTCATCGGGGCGTTGAGGTCATCGACGATTTCTTCGACGGTGACGATGCAACGCTTGGCCGCCAATGCCGCCTCTTTCTGCACCCCGAGGATCCCCCACAACAGCACGTTGCCCTTGCGGTCGGCCTTTTGCGCATGGATCACGGTGATGTCCGGGCGCACCGACGGCACCGCCGCCAGCACTTCGCCAGTGAAGGGACAGGTCACGGTCTTGATCAGCGGGTTGACCTTGGGCAAGTCGGAACCGGCATACGCCCGCAGCACAGCGAACGGCAGGCCGGATGCGCCGGCCACATAGGCGTTGGCCAGGTCCGCATGGCTGTGCTCTTCGATCTCCAACGGTTGCGGCCATTGCTTCTCGACCGCGTCCCGCAGGCGGTGCAGGGACCCTACGCCAGGGTTGCCGCCCCAGGAGAAAATCAACTTGCGCGCACAGCCGGCCCCGATCAGTTGGTCGTAGATCAGGTCGGGCGTCATGCGTACCAGCGTCAGGTCTTTCTTGCCCTGACGAATGATTTCATGACCTGCCGCTGTAGGGATCAGGTGGGTAAAGCCTTCGAGCGCGACGGTGTCGCCATCATTGACGAACTGCTTTACCGCATCAGCCAGCGAAAGGATTTCAGCCATGGGGTTGGGCTCCCGATGTAGGTCGAAAAAGGCGCTGGAGGCAGCGCCGAAGTGCTTGAAGAGTAAGCCGGGGTCAGGGGCCAAACAATCCGATAATCGACTAACCGTTCGATAATCGAACATATTGTTGCCTGGCTATCAATCACCTCAAATCCCCTGTAGGAGCCGGCTTGCCGGCGATGGCGATCCTGAAATCACTGCAAGGCTCCAAGGCCTCATCGCCGGCAAGCCGGCTCCTACATCAGGTGGCGTCGGCGTGGCTGACGAAGCCCTTGATCAGCACCGCCGTGGTGGCCAATGCAGCGGGAATCACCAACGCCGTCAGTACCTGCTCGAAATTCCAACCCAACCCCAACAGCGTGGCGCCCATCCACGCGCCGAGGATCGCGCCAAAACGCCCAATCCCCAGCATCCAGGACACCCCGGTCGCCCGCCCCTGGGTCGGGTAAAACCGCGCAGCCAGCGAAGGCATGGCCGATTGCGCGCCGTTGACACACATCCCGGCGATCAACACCAGGGTCGCCAGGAGAGTGATGTTGCCCAGGCTCTGGCCCACCGCGTAGGCAAACACCCCCGCCAGTAAGTAGAAAGTACCGATGACCTTGTGCGGATTGAACCGATCCATGGCCCAACCCACGCCCACGGCGCTGAGCACGCCACCAAACTGGAACAGCGCTCCGATGAACGCCGCCTGTTCCATGCTGGCGCCGCTGTCGCGCATCAGGGTCGGCAACCAACTGGTCAACAGGTACACAATCACCAGGCCCATGAAGTAAGTCAGCCACAGCAACAGGGTGCCGGCGCTGTAGGTGCCGGAGAAGATCACCGCGAACACATTGCGCGCCTTGACGGTTTTCTGTTCCGGGACACTGAAGCTGGCGGCCTGGGCGACGGTGACCGGGTCGATGGGCGCCAGGGCCTTGCGCACCTTGTCCGTGCCGCGATTGCGCACCACCAGGTAGCGCGCCGATTCCGGCAACCACAGCACCAGTACGCCTACCAGGATCAACGGCAGGATGCCGCCGAGCAGCAGCAGGCTGTGCCAGCCGAACATCGGGATCAGCTTGGCCGAGATAAACCCGCCACCGGCCATGCCCAGGTTGAAGCCGCAGAACATGCTGGTCACCAGCAACGATTTATGACGCTCCGGGGTGTATTCGGACAGCAGGGTCGTCGCATTCGGCATACCGGCGCCAAGGCCCAGGCCGGTCAGGAACCGCAACACCAGCAGTTGATCAACGTTGCTGCTGTAGGCCGAAGCCAGGCTGAACGCGCCGAACACCAGCACCGCGCCCACCAGCACCACCTTGCGCCCGAAACGGTCGGCCAAGGGCCCGGAGCCCAGGGCACCAAACACCATGCCGATCAACGCGGCGCTCATCACCGGGCCGAGGCTGGCACGGTCGATGCCCCAATCCTGGGACAGCGCCGGCGCAATAAAGCCCATGGCCGCGGTGTCCAGGCCGTCGAGAAAGACAATCAGGAAACACAGGATCACCACCCGCCATTGATAGCGGGACAGCGGTTGCGCATTGATAAAGGACTGCACGTCCAGACACGTACCAACAGAAGGCGAAGGCTGATTCATTATTTTTATTTCCACACCGATGGCGGGCGGACGACGGTGAGTCGTCATTATTATTGGGGCGAAACCAGAACTGCGGCGGTAGGCGCCGTCGCGGTCAATCACGCTGCCGCGACATTAATAAGCCAGGGCAAACACCGTCAATTCGTCAAACCGGGATCTGTGCGGTCACCGAACAGCTTAAGCAAACAGCTGGGCGCTCAGCTCCTGGCTAGCAGAGAGCATGCTCGGCAGGAAGCGCTGCTCTAGTTCGCTACGGCTGACCCGCCCGGCGTGGGTGCTGACGTTCAGCGCGGCCAGCACCTGGCCAGACGCGTCATACACCGGCACGGCAATGGAACGCAGGCCCTGCTCCAGTTCCTGGTCGACAATGCACCAGCCTTGCTGGCGCACTTGCTGCAGGCATTCAAGCAAGGCTTCGGGGGTGGTCAAGGTGCGGCTGGTCTTGGTTTGCAGGTCGGCATGGTCGAGGTAGTCCTGCAACGACGCATCATCCAGGGCGGCCAGCAGTATCCGGCCCATGGAGGTGCAATAGGCCGGCAGCCGGCCACCGACCGACAGATCCACCGAGATCAGGCGCTGGGTCGTGGCGGAACGGGCGATGTAAAGGATGTCGTCACCTTCCAGGGTCGCCATGTTGCAGGCTTCGTGCAGTTGCTCGCTCATGCGGTCCAGGTAAGGCTGGGCCGAAACCGCCAGGGGCGTGGAAGACAGATAGGCATGCCCCAGGGTCAAGACCTTGGGCAATAGGGAATAGGTGCGCCCGTCCGTGGTGGCGTAGCCGAGCTTGATCAAGGTGTGCAGGCAACGTCTGACGGCAGCGCGGGGGATTTCCGTGCGGTGGCTGATCTGCGCGATGGTCAAGTGGCGCTTGCGCTCTTGGAATGCCTGGACCACCGCCAATCCGCGGGCCAGGGAGGTCATGAAATCCGGATCGCCGGTAAACGCCTGGATGCGCTTGGCCGGAGACGCAACGATCGGCGGCGCCACTGAGGCAAAGGAGTTGCGCAATTGATCGTTCATTTCAGGTCCTTTCTCTTATTTTCGACCGCCATTACAAGCCGGCAGGCAACGGATGTACAAGGCAGGGACGCCAACATTGGGCGATTATCGGACGGTGATTCGATAATCGCAATTTACAGCCAGGTTGCGCCGGGGATGCCGCTGCACTGAACAATTAATGCCAAGCTTAATTTCAACTGTCACATGCAGGTAATTAAGCAAGTGTGGCGCCAAGTTCTCGACACTATTGGTCTGATGTTTCAAAAGGCAAAGTTGACGATTTTTAACTTGTTGGCGATAGTCTTATCCAAATGCGCCGCTATAATGCACCCTGTGACAATGTAGAGCTGGCCTGACGCGTGATCTTCGATCCCGCCGAACCTGGCCTTTGCCTTGCCCAGGCCTTGGTCGCAAGTACCCAGCCCTGAAAATCAAAACTGTTGCTACGACAGTTGTTCTTCCCCCGGTGCCGTGGCCGCGTGTAATACAGAAGTGGTAGATCGTTGCCCTTTACTGATATCGCGCTTCACCGGAATCAAACTCAACTCAATTAGGTAACAATGTGACGAAAGACGAACTGCGCGCGGAACTTGAGCGCCAGGAACAACGTTACAAGGATGTTTACGGCGGGGAAGTCACCACCTACGCCGCCCAACCAGAGCCGGAGCGCAAACCATGGCGCAAACGAGCCAGCCTGCTCGACCAGGCGTTTGCCCAGGAAATCCAAAAGATCGAAAAGGACCTCAAGACCGAAGAGCCATAAGCCTGTCGGACTGAGCCTTCCTGGCAAGTCATTGCCCTGCCAGCACCTCCTGGCAGGGGCGCCTTGGGCATGCCCTCAAATCGTCAGTTTCGGCGACCTTGCGAAATTTCATACAAGCGTTTCAGACACTTTACCCAAAGTGTCGCACCCCGCTCTGCCCCCTGTATTCTTTACAAATCAATGAGTTGCCAAACCCCCGAAATATCTGGTAGCCGCACCCCGCTGCCAAACTAATTCGTTGAAGAATGTTACCGGCGAGCAGCTAGTGCATAGATTACTGAGGTTTTCTGGCATAATCGCGCCCCCTTACGACCGGGTCATAAAACCTTCATGATCGATTTATTCAGCGGACTGGATGCCTGGGTTCTTGTGAGCCTATTGCTCGCCCTCGCCTTTGTCCTCGCCTTCGAGTTCATCAATGGCTTTCATGACACCGCTAACGCGGTGGCCACAGTCATCTATACCAAAGCGATGCCGCCGCACCTGGCCGTATTCTTTTCCGGGGTGTTCAACTTCCTTGGCGTGTTGCTCGGCGGGGTAGGCGTTGCCTATGCCATCGTGCATCTGCTGCCGGTGGAGTTGCTGATCAATGTCAACACCGGCCATGGCCTGGCCATGGTGTTTTCATTATTAGCCGCGGCCATCACCTGGAATCTCGGCACCTGGTACTTCGGGATCCCGGCATCCAGTTCCCACACCCTGATCGGTTCGATCCTCGGTGTTGGCCTGGCCAATGCCCTGATCAACGACATTCCGCTGGCAGACGGGGTCAACTGGCAGAAAGCCATTGATATCGGTGCCTCGCTGGTGTTCTCGCCCATGGCCGGCTTCCTGGTCGCAGCCCTGGTGTTGATTGGCCTTAAATGGTGGCGTCCGCTGTCCAAGATGCACAAGACTCCGGACCAGCGCCGCAAGCTCGACGACAAGAAACACCCGCCGTTCTGGAACCGCCTGGTACTGGTGATTTCCGCGATGGCCGTGAGTTTCGTGCATGGTTCCAACGACGGTCAGAAAGGTATCGGCCTGATCATGCTGGTGCTGATTGGTATCGTGCCCGCGCAGTTCGTACTCGATCTGGGCAGCACCACTTACCAGATCGAGCGAACCCGCGACGCCACCCTGCACCTCAACCAGTTCTACCAGCGCAACCACGAAACCCTCGGCGAATTCCTTGCCCTGGGCAAAAGTGTCAGAGACGACCTGCCCGGCAAGTTCCGTTGCAACCCGCAACAGACCGAACCGACCATCAACGCCCTTCTTGGCACATTGAAGGGTGTATCCGACTACCACTCCTTGACCTCCGAGCAGCGCATTGAAGTCCGTCGCTACCTGCTGTGCCTGGACGATACCGCGAAGAAAGTCGGCAAGCTGCCAGGCCTTGATTCCCGCGAGAAGTCGGACCTGGAAAAACTGCGTAAAGACCTGACTGCCACCACCGAATACGCCCCGTTCTGGGTGATCCTTGCCGTAGCCCTGGCCCTTGGCCTGGGCACCATGGTGGGCTGGAAGCGCGTGGTACTGACCATCGGCGAGAAAATCGGCAAGCAGGGCATGACCTATGCCCAGGGCATGTCGGCGCAAATCACCACCGCCACCATGATTGGTTTTGCCAATATCTTCGCCCTGCCGGTGTCCACCACCCACGTGCTGTCTTCGGGTGTGGCCGGGACCATGGTCGCGAACAAGAGCGGCCTGCAAGGCGGCACCGTGAAGACCATCCTGATGGCCTGGATCCTGACTCTGCCGGCCACGGTGAGCCTGTCGGCCGGGTTGTTCTGGCTGGCGTCCAAGGCGTTGGGCAGTTAACCGACAACGCAATTAAAAAAGGCGTGACCTGCGAGGGTCGCGCCTTTTTTTGTGCTTTTGTGGGACAGGGAGCTAAATACCGGGCAAAAAAAAGGGCGACCGAAGTCGCCCAAAATGCCTTGCGTGCTCATGTAACCCGGAAAAACCTATGGTTTTTTACGCTTGTTCGCGTCTTTCCAGATAAAAAATCCAAACCCTACAAAAAACAGCACCATGAGGCCGACAGTCAGCACCCCGGCAAAAACCACATTATCGAAAAACATGACCGGCCTCCTGCTCTTGCCCTGTTGCGATGGGGCTAAGTTAACCAAGAAGTCGGGGGGAGAAATTGACGGGGATCAATGTCGCCCGCAACGGGGCGTAAAGAAGGGAAATAACTGACCTGAATCAACAGATTCAGGGCATTTCAGCGCTTTTTGCCTTTGTTTTTCGACTTTTTCTTCGCATTGCCCAACGGCATGGCCTGCTCGAACGCCTGGCGCACGTCATTAAGGCGCTTGTCATTGAGGTCATGGACCCGTTTGGCCCGCTCGGCATTCAGGTCGATCAGCTTGTCGTCACTCATGGCATGGCTTACGTGGTGGCTGGAGTGCCTCAATAATGCGGCCTGGCCCGCCCGGGGGTCAAACCTCGACGTCCACCCACAACCCCTGGCGGGGTGCGTCCTCGATCAGCGGCGCGACCGGTACCGTATTGTCGGCGTTGAGTTCATCACCCGGGATGGCCAGGTGCTGCTCGGGATCTTCGTCGGCCTCGCGCCGGCGTTTCTGCTGTTCCTGCTGGCGTCGTTGTTCCTCGCGCAGCATCAGGGTCGATTGCTCGGCGTCGCGGTGCTTGAGGTCGATGGTGCTTTCGTTGGAGCTCGGCTGCGCAGGCACCACCGGCGGGATATCGGGCTTTGGGCGCACGGGGTCGAGTTGTGACGTGACCGGCACAACACTCAAGGGCAAGATCGGTGGCAGCATAATTATTAGTCTCCTGTCAGCAGGCTGTCGGCTGGTGCACTGGCGACTTGAGCCTGGGGCCGCCAACTTGTGACCCAGTCGTCAGTTACCCGTGCCCTGCCACCCGTCGAATCGCCCTCTTTGATCCCTGCAAGCGGAGTAGTTTTTGTCAGAGTCCTTTGGCTGGGGGCCTTGTTCCGTTAGAATAGTCGGCTTTTTCACGGCGGGAGTCAGGCAGCATGGCGCAGCAGTATCAACCGGGGCAACGCTGGATTAGTGACAGCGAAGCAGAGCTGGGGTTAGGCACCGTTCTCGCACAGGACGGCCGCTTGTTGACCGTGCTCTATCCGGCCACTGGCGACACCCGCCAGTATGCGCTACGGAATGCGCCCCTCACTCGCGTGAGGTTTTCGCCGGGTGACACCATCACCCACTTCGAAGGCTGGAAAATGACCGTGCGCGAGGTCGACGATGTCGACGGCCTGCTGGTCTACCACGGCCTCAATGGGCAGAACGAGCAGGTCACCCTGCCGGAAACCCAACTGTCGAATTTCATCCAGTTCCGCCTCGCCAGCGACCGTCTGTTCGCCGGCCAGATCGATCCGCTGGCCTGGTTCTCCCTGCGCTACCACACCCTGGAACACACCAGCCGCCAATTGCAGTCCGCGCTCTGGGGCCTGGGCGGCGTGCGTGCGCAGCCGATTGCACACCAATTGCACATTGCCCGCGAAGTCGCTGACCGTATCGCGCCACGGGTGCTGCTGGCCGACGAAGTGGGCCTGGGCAAGACCATCGAAGCCGGCCTGGTGATCCATCGCCAACTGCTGTCCGGGCGCGCCAATCGCGTGCTGATCCTGGTCCCGGAAAACCTGCAGCACCAATGGCTGGTAGAGATGCGCCGGCGTTTCAACCTGCAGGTCGCGCTGTTCGACGAAGAACGTTTTATCGAAAGCGATGCCAGCAACCCGTTCGAAGACACCCAGCTTGCGCTGGTGGCCCTGGAATGGCTGGTGGACGACGAAAAAGCCCAGGACGCGCTGTTCGCCGCCGGCTGGGACTTGATGGTGGTCGACGAAGCGCACCACCTGGTCTGGCACGAAGAAAAAGCCAGCGCTGAATACCAACTGGTCGAGCAACTGGCCGAGACCATTCCCGGCGTGCTGCTGCTGACCGCAACCCCGGAACAACTGGGCCAGGACAGCCACTTCGCCCGTCTGCGCCTGCTGGACCCGAACCGTTTCCACGACGTCAAAGCCTTCCGCGCCGAGAGCGAGAACTATCGCCCGGTGGCCGAAGCGGTCCAGGAATTGATGGACAAGGGCCGCCTCTCGCCGGCCGCGCACAAGACTATCCAAGGGTTCCTCGGCAACGAAGGCGAAGCGCTGCTGGCTGCCGTCAACGATGGCGACACCGAAGCCAGTGCGCGCCTGGTGCGTGAGCTGCTGGATCGTCACGGCACCGGCCGCGTGCTGTTCCGTAACACCCGCGCCGCGGTGCAAGGCTTCCCTGAGCGCAAGCTGCACGCCTACCCGTTGCCGTGCCCGGACGAGTACCTGGAACTGCCGTTGGGCGAGCATGCCGAGCTGTACCCGGAAGTCAGCTTCCAGTCGCAGCCCGATATCGAAGAAGAAAACCGCTGGTGGCGCTTCGATCCGCGCGTCGAGTGGTTGATCGACCAGTTGAAGATGCTCAAGCGCACCAAGGTCCTGGTGATCTGCGCCCACGCCGAAACCGCCATGGACCTGGAAGACGCCCTGCGCGTGCGTTCCGGCATCCCGGCCACGGTGTTCCACGAGGGCATGAACATCCTCGAGCGGGACCGCGCCGCCGCCTACTTCGCCGATGAAGAGTTCGGCGCCCAGGTGCTGATCTGTTCGGAAATCGGCAGTGAAGGCCGCAACTTCCAGTTCGCCCACCACCTGGTGCTGTTCGACCTGCCATCGCACCCGGACTTGCTGGAGCAACGCATCGGGCGTCTGGACCGGATCGGCCAGAAGCATGTGATCGAACTGCACGTGCCGTACCTGGAAACCAGCCCGCAAGAGCGGCTGTTCCAGTGGTATCACGAAGCCCTGAACGCCTTCCTCAATACCTGCCCGACCGGCAACGCCTTGCAGCACCAGTTCGGCCCGCGCCTGCTGCCGCTGCTGGAAAATGCCGACGACGGCGAATGGCAAGCGCTGATCGACGAAGCCCGCGCCGAGCGCGAGCGCCTGGAAGCCGAGCTGCACACTGGCCGCGACCGTTTGCTGGAGCTCAACTCCGGTGGCGCTGGCGAAGGTGACGCACTGGTCGAGGACATCCTGGAGCAAGACGACCAGTTCACCCTGCCGATCTATATGGAAACCCTGTTCGATGCGTTTGGCATCGACAGCGAAGACCATTCGGAAAACGCGCTGATCCTCAAACCCAGCGAAAAAATGCTCGACGCCAGCTTCCCCCTTGGCGACGACGAAGGCGTGACCATCACCTACGACCGCAACCAGGCGCTGTCGCGCGAAGACATGCAGTTCATTACCTGGGAGCACCCGATGGTCCAGGGCGGTATGGATCTGGTGCTGTCCGGCTCCATGGGCAACACCGCCGTGGCACTGATCAAGAACAAGGCGCTCAAGCCGGGCACCGTGTTGCTGGAGCTGCTCTACGTCAGCGAAGTAGTGGCGCCGCGTTCGCTGCAACTGGGTCGCTACCTGCCGCCGGCAGCACTGCGCTGCCTGCTGGATGCCAATGGCAATGACCTGTCGGGCCGGGTGTCCTTCACCACTCTGAACGACCAGCTGGAAAGCGTGCCCCGGGCCAGCGCCAACAAGTTCGTACAGGCCCAGCGCGACCAACTGACGCCTCGGATCAACGCCGGCGAAGAGAAAATCGCCCCGCGCCACGCCGAACGTGTGGCCGAGGCGCAACGCCGCCTGGCAGCGGACACCGACGAAGAGCTGGCGCGCCTGACCGCCCTGCAAGCCGTCAACCCGACCGTGCGCGACAGCGAACTGGTTGCCCTGCGCCAACAGCGCGAGCAAGGTCTGGCCATGCTCGACAAGGCGGCGCTGCGGCTGGAGGCGATTCGGGTGTTGGTCGCCGGTTAATCCGCGCCCTGCCCTGATGAACAAAAAGGCCCGCGCAATGCGGGCCTTTTTTATGGGGTTTTGCGGGCCTCATCGCAGGCAAGCCAGCTCTCACAGTGATCGGTGCGCTAACTGACAACTCGGTTAACTGTGGGAGCTGGCTTGCCTGCGATGGCATCACCTCGGTTTCAAGCTGTAGCCGCCGCTGCCGGCACCTCAACCCTCCCCAACCCATCCTTCATCCGCTTGGCATCGCGCACAAAACACCGTGAAGCCTGGAACAGAAACAGCATGGTCAGGAACAACGCTACCGGGATCAGGTACATAGCGTCATGCAGGCCCACGGCCTTGAACGCCTCGGTCATTTGCTCGGCACCCGCTGCGTACATCGCCGCATGGGCAAAGTGATCAGACAGTGCGCCCACCACCACCGGCCCCATGCCACCGCCCAGCAGATACAGGCCGGCGAAGAACAGCGCCATGGCCGTCGCCCGCAGGCGTGGCTCCACCACGTCCTGGATCGCCGTGTACACACAGGTGTAGAAGTTATAGGCGAACAGCCAGCCCACACTGAACACCGCGACAAACACCCCAATCTCGATACGCCCCGCATGCAGGGCCCAGGCCGTGCATACCGTGGAGATAATCAGGCTGAAGGCGGCAAACAGCAGCCGACCGTTGGCAATGCGCTGGTGAATCTTGTCCGCCACCAGGCCGCCCAGGGTCAGGCCGAACAGGCCCGTCACGCCGACAATCACCCCGGTCGCCACGGCCGCTTCTTGCAGTGGCATCAAAAAGTAGCGTTGCAGCATCGGCACCAGGAACGAGTTGCAGGCATAGGTCGCAAAGTTGAAACACAGCCCCGCCAGCACCAGCCACAGGAAGGTGGGTACCGCCAACACGCGGCGGATCGGCCGGTCGACTTTCTCCTGGGAAACCTGCACGGTTTCGGCCGCACCGCGCTTGGGTTCCTTGATGTAAAACATGAACACCGCGAGGATCAGCCCCGGGATGGCCGCAATAAAGAACGGCGCTCGCCAGCTGTCGAACGCCTTGACCATCGCGCCGATGGTGAAGAACGCCAGCAACAGCCCCAGGGGCAGGCCCAGCATGAAAATCCCCATGGCCCGGGCGCGACGGTGGGCCGGGAACAGGTCGCCGATCAGCGAGTTGGCGGCCGGCGCATAACTGGCTTCGCCAATGCCGATGCCCATGCGCACCAGCAGGAAGGTCCAGAAGCTGCCGACCATGCCGTTGACTGCCGTCAACGCGCTCCAACTCGCCAGGCCCCAGCCCATCAGCTTGCTGCGCGAACCGGTATCGGCCAGGCGCCCCAGGGGCAAGCCGGCAATGGCGTAGACGATGGTGAACGCGGTGCCGATGATGCCGAGCTGGAAGTCACTGAGGTGCCATTCCATGCGGATCGGCTCGATGATGATCGCCGGGATCGTGCGATCAAAGAAGTTGAACAGGTTGGCCAGGAACAGCAGGAACAGAATGCGCCAGGCATTCGCCGCTTGGGTCGAGTTCTGCATGGGTCCGTCTCTTTTATTGTTATAGAGGCTCGATGCCGACGCATCCTGCCCGGAACCTGCAATCTAGTCAGGCACGGCGCGGTTGTCTGTAATGATTCGTAAAGCTGATAGGGCGTAATTTCATCCAGGACAGCGGGGTTTTGCCCGGCAAAAAAATAAGCACCCGACCCCCTTCCCAAGCGCCTTGGCAGGAATAGAATAGCGAGCCTTCCGCAGTTCCCCCCTTACCTCTTATTGATGACGTGCCATGTCCGATGCCAGTCCGTGTCTGAATTGCGGTGCCTGCTGTTCACACTTTCGCGTGTCTTTCTTTTGGGGCGAATGCGCCTCATCAGGCGGCACCGTGCCCGATGAACGGGTGGTACAGATCAACCCCAGCCGGGTGGCGATGATCGGCACCGACCAGAAACCGGCACGCTGTTGCAGCCTGGAGGGCGAAGTAGGCAGCGGCACCCGCTGTTCAATCTATGAGCAGCGTTCCAGCGTGTGCCGGGAGTTCGAGGCGTCGTGGAGCCAGGGTGAAGTCAACGTCGATTGCGACGCCGCACGCGCGGCATTTGGCCTGGCGCCACTGGAACAGCCGCCTTACGAGTTTGAGCTGCCCATCAGCGCTTAGCACCATTGGCTATGGCCAGCATGCCAAAATCGAAGAAATCAAAATGCCATTACGGCTTGCGATTCCGTTGAGCCTTCTATACTCGATTCCATAGGTCATCGCCGCGCGCCGTGACACGAGATGACTCTGTAACGGGACATGCTATGGAATGGCTGGGTCTGCATTTTTTTACCCCCCTTCCCGAGAGCGGGCATTTATTAATCGATTGCACCCATAACCCCTTCCTGGTGCTACTGGCGTACCTGGTTGCCTGCGCAGCGGGCTTCGGCACCCTGGACATGGCCGAACGGGTCGGCCACGTCGACAACCTGACGGCAAAACGCCGCTGGCGCTGGATCGGCGCCGGTTGCCTGGCTGGCGGGATCTGGTCGACGCACTTCATCAGCATGCTGGCGTTCCAGGCGCCCATCGCCATCCATTACGAACTGTTCATGACCTTTGCTTCGTTGCTGATCGCCATGATCGCGGCGATGTTCGCCATGCAAACCCTCAGTCATGCACAACTGCGCTTTCATCAGTACCTGGTGGCGTCCATCTGGATGGGCCTGGGCATCGCCCTGATGCATTACGTGGGCATGTCCGCCATGCGCTCCGAGGCCCAGGTGTATTTCTCCAGCGGGCTGTTCGGGGTATCGATAGCAATCGCCATTGGCGCCAGCCTCGCGGCCTTGCTGCTGTCCCGCTACCTGCGCAATGGCAGCGGGATGTTCCACCAATTGCTCAAGTACGGTGCCAGCCTGGTGCTGGGCGCCGGCATTATCAGCATGCACTTCACCGGCATGGCCGCCATGCAATTGCTGGTGCCCACCGGGGCCGCGCCGTCGTTGCCGATCGATAACAACCCCATGCAGCTGGGGCTGTCGGTGGCTGTCATTACGTTGCTGGTGATCGGCAGCAGCATCAGCGCGGCCCTCGCCGACAAGAAACTGCAGCACAAGGAGCGCGACCTGCGGCGAGTCAATGCCTTGCTGAGCGAGCTGGACCAGGCGCGGGCGTCCCTGCAGCAAGTGGCCCATTACGACGCCTTGACCAGCCTGCTCAATCGCCGGGGCTTCAACCAGATCTTCGCTGAAAAACTCGCGCAGAAAACCCAGGCCGGAGGCATGCTGGCGGTGATCTTCCTCGACATCGACCACTTCAAGCGGATCAACGACAGCCTGGGCCACGACGCCGGCGACGAACTGCTGACGGTGCTGGCTGGCCATATCAAGAGTTCGGTGCGCAGCCACAATGATGTGGTGGCGCGGTTCGGCGGCGATGAGTTCTGCATCCTGATCAACATCCATCATCGCGATGAAGCGCGGCACATGGCCCAGCGCATCATGCAAAAAATGAAAGAGCCCATCGAACTGGCCGGTCGACGCATGGTGATGACCACCAGCATCGGCATCAGTGTATTTCCCGAGGACGGGACCACCAGCGAGGAACTGCTGAAAACTGCCGACCTGGCGCTGTACCAGTCCAAGGATGGCGGGCGCAACAGCCTCAACTTCTTCAGTTCCAACCTCAAAACCCGGGCCTCTCTTGAACTGCAGTTGGAAGAGGAGCTGCGAAACGCGTTACGCAGCCAAAAAGAACTGGTCCTGCACTACCAACCCATCCTGGACCTGCGCAAAGGCAAGGTCACCCGGCTCGAAGCCCTGGTGCGCTGGCAACATCCCCTGCATGGCTTGCTGGCGCCAGACCGGTTTATCGGCATTGCCGAAAACAACGGCCTGATCGCCGAGCTGGACAACTGGGTACTGCGCCAGGCCTGTGCCGACCTGGGCTGGCTGACGGACCAGGGCCACCCGGACCTGACCATGGCCGTCAACTGTTCGGCCCTGAACCTGGCCCGTGACGAGTTGGCCGATGAGATCGAATACGCCTTGCGCAGCAGTGGCATCGCCGCCAGCCGCCTGGAGCTGGAAGTCACGGAAAATGCCTTGATGGGCAACATCAGCAGCACCCTGGTCCTGCTGCGGCAAATCCGCGCGCTGGGTGTCGCGCTGTCCATCGATGACTTCGGCACCGGCTATTCCTCGCTCTCCTACCTCAAGCGCCTGCCCCTCAATACACTGAAGATCGATCGTTCCTTTATCCAGGACATCCCCAAGTCCACCACCGATATGGAGATTGTCCAGGCGATCATCGGCATGGCCCACACCCTGCATTTGCAGGTGATCACCGAAGGCGTGGAAACCCCGCAGCAACTGGAGCTGCTGGTCAAGCATGGCTGCGATTACGTGCAGGGTTACCTGCTCAGCGCAGCGGTGCCGGCCAGTGAAGTCAGCGCTGTGATTACCGCGCTTGACCAGCACAACCCGCTCACACCGCTAAGCCTGGCGGGCGGCAAGGACGCCTCTTCGGTTGTACGTCCCATCCGCTGAAGCGCAGCAGCCTTGGCATATCGCCATCATTTTGATTAAAGAACGCCGACGAACGGCCGATTCATGAGAGTCCGGCGTCGCTTTTCCCTAGAAACAATAGGGTTAAGACTGATCGCCGAGGCCTAAAACGCACTGTAAAAGTCGCGAACTCTCACTCGGTGATGGCTCTTTAATGCTTTCCAGCCATCCGTCCAGGCACATGGCGCACAATGACTTCTAAAAATAACCCTGTTACTGCGGTATCCGACGTGTTGCTCACAGCTCCTGCGGAAAAACCCTCAGGCTCAAAGTCATTGCACAGTCAACGTGCGCTGGGCACCCAGCAATACCTGTACTTCACCGAGACCAACACCGACCGCATCCTCGACAACCTCGACGGCCTGCGCGACATGGTCTTCCCGCGCCCGCCGCACCTTGAGGGTGACAGCGAGTTGCGCAGCGAGCAGGAGTTTCCCTCGGTCTGCCTGATCGGCCTAGGGCGCTGCGGTTCCAACATCGCCCTGGATGTGGCGGAGTTGGTGTACAACGCCCGCAAGTTCTACCTGAACGAGTTCAGCACCGAAGACAAATCCTACGTTGAAAAGGGCTACAGCCCAGCCCAATGGATCCGCAACAACCTGCGCCTGGGCGCCAGCAAGGCCAGCAAGCCCGTATTCCTGGTAGAACCATTGGTGATGCTCGGCGACCTGGATAAGGACATTGCCGGGCGCATCCGCTTCTCGCGCAAGGGCGAGAAAAGCGGCTTTTTGCGCGACTACAGCAAGATGAAGATCATGGACCTGTCGGAAGTGCATGCCGGCGGCGCCGGTAACGCCCCGATCCTGGGCCAGTACCTGGCCAAGATCATCCTCAATAAGGATACCCAGCGGTTTTCCAGCCCCGACTGGAAGATGATCCACTCGTACCTGATCGACTCCTGCGGGATCAAGGCCAACCAGTCGCGCCTGTATTTCTCGATTTTCAGCGCCGGCGGTGGCACCGGCTCGGGCATGGCCTCGGAGTTTGGCCTGGCCCAGCAACACTCGTACATGAACAAGACCTTCGACACCAAGCCCGCCGACGAGCACGACAGCAAGAGCGGCCATGCCTTCGTGTTCGAGCCGATCTTCACCAGCGGCATCTGTGTGCTGCCGAACATCTCCGATCACCGCAGCGAAATGTCCGAGGCGCTGCATATCAACGCCGGTCGGCTGCTGTGCAAGTACCTGTCAGAGGAATGGGACTTCTCGTACAACTTCGACAATGAAGACAGCAGCGAGGCCAGCGTCAAAGGCCGTATCCGCCCGTGGAACGCGATGATGCTGATCTCCAACGACATCATGCGTTACGCCGAAGAAAGCGACGACGGCAACATCCAGAACATTGACGTCAATGCCATGGAAAAACACGCCAACCAGTACATCTCACAGCAGATCTTCAACATTCTGACGGCCCAGGCGGTGACGACCGACTACGACCAGAACTATTTCCGCCGTGCCGGCATCGATATCGGTGAAACCATTCGCCTGGACGCCAACGACCTGTTCATGAGCCTGGCCGGGCCGGTGGCAATTGCCTATGCCGAGTCGGTCGTGCCGGAAACCCCGGCGCCGAGCAACGACAAGTTCAAGGTGTTTGAAAAAGAACCCCAGCGCCTGAACATCGATGACCTGTTCTTCCGCTCCATCGACCTGCCTCACTTCAATAAGGTCACCCAGGCCATTGAAGGCATCAGCCTGTTGCCGATCGAATCCAAGCGCTACAAGGCGTCCCTGGAGCAATACAAGAATTCCGGCTATGACGCGGCGGCCCTGCATGACCTGCACTTCTTCAAGAACTGCTCGTCGGTGGTGTCTATCGTCTCCCTGCCCAAGGACTACAAGCTGTCCTATATGGACCTGAACCGGCTCAAGACCCACCTCAACAGCCTGTTCCCCAACACCACGCTCAAGCGCTACGCCCTGGTGATCGGCGCTTCGGCCAACCTGTCACTGACCACCCTGATCGCCAAGAGCCCGTGCCTGTCGGATGATTTCCTGACGTTGATCGTGGCCTTTATCAAACGCTGCTTTGCCCGCAACCCGTACCGTTTCGACGAGACGCTGGACAATTCGATCCTGGATTTCATCATCCACGAAGACTTCGACGAGGACCGTATCGACGAGTTGCTCAACGAATTCGAGAACCCGGCGAAAATCCTCGATACCAACTGGTACGCGATCAAGCCGATGTATGAGAAGAAGTACCGCGAGCTGATCAACGACAAGGAGAAGTTTGTCTCGATCAACGACATACGTCTGTCGCGCGATTGCGTGAAGAAGGCGATCAAGTACCTGCGTGAGATTTATCGTCACCGGATTGGCAAGACCAAGGTTATTTCCTTGAATAACCATACGGGCAAGACCGCCTAGACCGCGGCGCGGCCTTCGCGAGCAAGCCCGCTCCCACAGTTGACCGAGGTCTACCCTTGGAATGCGGTCGACTGTGGGAGCGGGCTTGCTCGCGAAAGCGGTCTGCCAGGCGACAATATCCATAACCTTGCCACACCAAGAAACAATTCCCCCGGCCATTCGCGGCCCGCAAAACTGTTCCCATGACGTTTACGTCACCCTCCCTTGTGACCTTTCTTCACGGCCAGTTGCCATCATGGGCAAAGCGGTTACTCCGCTACACACTTTTAAAGGCGCGAAACTCGCACCATTTCGGTGCCTGCGTTTAGTTGGACGCCCTTTCCTGGATCAGAATCCACGGCGAAACCACTACCGCCCACAGGCTCGGATTACGCTCCACCAGGTCCAATGCCCGCGTCGCAGACACTTCGCCAAGGCTCCCCGAGGCCAGCCAGGCAGCCACTTTGTCCCGACTGTCCTCGGCCATCCCCTCGGCCGCTTCGATCAAATCCAGACCGGCGTCGACCCACAATAGGGCACCCTTGGCGAAGAACGGTTCAAGCTCCTTCCAGGAAATTTCCGCGGTTTCGCCGAGCAGCTTGGCATAGAGGGTGCTAGGTTCTTGCGTCATGGGAACTCACCTGAGGAAAAAATCGGCGCAATCATACCGTCGAGGCTTCCCCAGAAAAACCCAGTTGCAATTGAGGCACCGATTGAAAGTGTCAGGAACGCCAAGGATTGCCCGAGACTCTGGCATTCACCCGCCGCAATTCTGTCTTTTTCTTTCATTTAAGCGACATACCCGGGGTTTGCCCCCAGCAGCTAGCTTTTCAAGCGATCAACCGGCGCTCTACACTGTACCGGTACAGTTGCCAGGCCGCTGCCGGGGGGATATCCGAGATATCTGATCCGGTTCTGTAGCCCACAAGGCCGCTAGAACTATAAAAAATACAACAGTAAGAGTGGAGCACTATGAATAAGGCTACTAAGCAGATTTCCAAACTGTTTGCCGCTATGGTCCTGGCTGGGGTTGCCGGCCATTCGTTCGCAGCTGACACCATCAAGATCGGTATTGCCGGCCCTAAAACCGGCCCTGTGACCCAATACGGCGATATGCAATTCATGGGTGCCAAGCAAGCCATCAAGGACATCAACGCCAAGGGCGGTGTCGACGGCAAAATGCTCGAAGCCAAGGAATACGACGACGCTTGCGACCCTAAACAAGCCGTTGCCGTAGCCAACAAAGTGGTCAACGACGGCGTCAAGTTCGTGGTCGGCCACCTCTGCTCCAGCTCCACTCAACCTGCAACCGACATCTACGAAGACGAAGGCGTGATCATGATCACCCCGGCGGCTACCAGCCCGGAAATCACCGCCCGTGGCTACAAGCTGATCTTCCGTACCATCGGCCTGGACAGCGCCCAGGGCCCTGCGGCCGGCAACTACATCGCCGACCACGTCAAGCCAAAGGCCGTCGCAGTCCTGCACGACAAGCAACAATACGGTGAAGGCATCGCCACTGCGGTCAAGCAGACCCTCGAAGGCAAAGGCATCAAGGTTGCCGTGTTCGAAGGCCTGAACGCCGGCGACAAGGACTTCTCCTCGATTATCCAGAAGCTCAAGCAAGCCAACGTCGACTTCGTCTACTACGGCGGCTACCACCCAGAACTGGGCTTGATCCTGCGCCAGGCCCAGGAAAAAGGCCTGAAAGCCAAGTTCATGGGCCCGGAAGGCGTGGGCAACGACTCCATCTCGCAAATCGCCCAGAAAGCCTCCGAAGGCCTGCTGGTCACCCTGCCGAAATCCTTCGACGCCGACCCTGCGAACAAGGCCATCGTCGACGCACTCAAGGCTGACGGCAAAGACCCAAGCGGTCCGTTCGTGTTCCCGGCCTACTCGGCGGTTGAAATCATCGCTGGCGGCATCGCTGCTGCAAAAAGCGAAGACACCACCAAAGTGGCCGAGGCCATCCACGCGGGTACCTTCAAGACCCCGACCGGCGACCTGAGCTTCGATAAGAACGGCGACCTGAAAGACTTCAAGTTCGTGGTCTACGAATGGCACTTCGGCCAACCAAAAACCGAAGTATCCCCTCAGTAAGCCAGGCGTTACTGGACAACAAGCCCACTGTGCAAGCAGTGGGTTTTGTTTTACGAGGTTTATGGGCCACGCACCCGCGATCCGGGCGCTGGCTCACCTGAAAATCTTAAAACCGTCACCAGCGGTTCGCTGGCAAATGCTTTGTGCAAATGTGCTCACAGAACACAGCACCAGGCTGGAAGATGACTCCACCAGTGAAATGCGTATCGGGTTTTTAGGAGCGCTGTAATGCCTGAGATCTATCATTTTTTCCAACAGCTCGTTAATGGCCTGACCATTGGCAGCACCTATGCCTTGATAGCCATTGGCTACACAATGGTTTACGGCATCATTGGAATGATCAACTTCGCCCACGGCGAGGTGTACATGATTGGCTCCTACGTGGCGTTCATCGCCATTGCCGGGCTGGCCATGATGGGTATCCACTCCCTGCCGCTGTTGATGACTGCCGCGTTCCTTGCGTCAATCGTCGTAACCAGTGCCTACGGCTACAGTATCGAACGCGTTGCATACCGCCCCCTGCGTGGCAGCAACCGCCTGATCCCGTTGATTTCCGCCATCGGCATGTCGATTTTCCTGCAGAACACCGTATTGCTGTCCCAGGACTCCAAGGACAAGTCCATTCCCAACCTGATCCCGGGGAGCTTTTCCTTCGGTCCAGGTGGCGCACAAGAAGTGCTGATTTCCTACATGCAGATCCTGGTCTTCGTCGTCACCCTGGTGGCCATGCTGGGCCTGACCCTGTTCATCTCCCGCTCCCGTCTGGGGCGCGCCTGCCGGGCCTGTGCCGAAGACATCAAGATGGCCAACCTGCTGGGCATCAACACCAACAACATCATTGCCCTGACCTTCGTCATCGGCGCCGCACTGGCCGCCGTCGCTGCCGTGTTGCTGAGCATGCAGTATGGCGTGATCAACCCCAACGCCGGCTTCCTGGTGGGGCTCAAAGCCTTCACTGCGGCGGTCCTCGGCGGCATCGGCAGTATTCCGGGCGCGATGCTCGGCGGGCTGGTGCTGGGTGTGGCCGAAGCGTTTGGTGCCGATATCTTCGGCGACCAGTACAAGGACGTGGTGGCCTTCGGTCTATTGGTTCTGGTGCTGTTATTCCGGCCGACCGGCATCCTGGGCCGTCCGGAGGTTGAGAAAGTATGAGCAGATATCTTAAATCGGCGTTTTTCAGCGCCTTGCTGGTATGGGCCGTGGCCTTTCCGGTACTCGGGCTCAAGTTGAGCATTGTCGGGATCAACCTTGAAGTACACGGCACCGGGCCGGTGACGCTGACCATCATTGCCCTGTGCTCGGTGCTGATGTTCCTGCGGGTGCTGTTCACCCAGCAGGTCGGGGCGCTGCTCAAGTCCAATCGTGGCCCGCTGGTCTCGCCCAAGGTCAGCCAATTCCTGACCCTGCCGCGCACCCAGCGCTACATCATCATCGGCCTGATCGTGGCCGCGTTGATCTGGCCATTCTTCGGCTCCCGTGGTGCGGTGGATATCGCCACCCTGATCCTGATCTACGTGCTGCTGGGCCTGGGCCTGAACATCGTGGTGGGCCTGGCCGGCCTGCTCGACCTGGGTTATGTGGGTTTCTACGCGGTGGGTGCCTACACCTACGCGCTGCTCTCGCATTACCTGGGCTGGAGCTTCTGGATCTGCCTGCCATTGGCCGGCATGGCAGCGGCGACGTTCGGCTTCCTGCTGGGCTTCCCGGTGTTGCGCTTGCGCGGTGACTACCTGGCCATCGTGACCCTGGGTTTTGGTGAGATCATCCGTCTGTTCCTGCGTAACCTCACTGATATCACCGGCGGCCCCAACGGCATCAGCAGCATTCCCAAGCCAACGTTCTTCGGCTTGTCGTTTGATCGCTCCGCTGCCGAGGGCATGCAGACCTTCCACGAGTACTTCGGGATTGCCTACAACCCGGTGAGCAAAGTGGTGTTCCTGTACCTGGTCGCCCTGTTGCTGGCCCTGGCCGCGCTGTTCGTGATCAACCGCCTGCTGCGCATGCCGATCGGGCGTGCCTGGGAAGCGCTGCGTGAAGACGAAATCGCCTGCCGTGCGCTGGGCCTGAACCCGACCATCATCAAGCTCTCCGCCTTCACCCTGGGTGCCGCGTTCGCCGGTTTCGCCGGCAGCTTCTTTGCCGCTCGCCAAGGCCTGGTGACACCGGAGTCGTTCACCTTCATCGAGTCGGCAATCATCCTCGCCATCGTGGTATTGGGTGGCATGGGCTCGCAGTTGGGCGTGATCCTCGCGGCCATCGTGATGATCCTGCTGCCGGAACTGATGCGTGAATTCAGCGAGTACCGCATGTTGATGTTCGGCGCCATGATGGTGCTGATGATGATCTGGCGCCCTCAAGGCCTGCTGCCCATGCAACGTCCACATATGGAGCTGCGCAAATGAGCCGCGAGATCCTGAAAGTCGAAAACCTGAGCATGCGCTTCGGCGGCTTGCTGGCGGTCAATGGCGTCGCCCTGACCGTCAAAGAGAAACAAGTGGTCGCGTTGATCGGCCCCAACGGCGCCGGCAAGACAACGGTGTTCAACTGCCTGACCGGTTTCTACAAGCCGGCCGGTGGCAGCATCCTGCTGGACGGCCAGCCGATCCAGGGCCTGGCCGGTCACCAGATTGCCCGCAAGGGCGTGGTGCGGACCTTCCAGAACGTGCGGTTGTTCAAGGACATGACCGCCGTGGAAAACCTGCTGATCGCCCAGCACCGGCACCTGAACACCAATTTCTTCGCGGGCCTGTTCAAGACCCCGGCGTTTCGCAAGAGCGAGCGCGAGGCCATGGAATACGCCGCGTACTGGCTGGACAAGGTCAACCTGACCGAGTTTGCCAACCGCCCGGCCGGCACCCTGGCCTATGGTCAGCAACGTCGCCTGGAAATCGCCCGCTGCATGATGACCCGCCCGCGGATCCTGATGCTCGACGAACCGGCTGCGGGCCTCAACCCCAAGGAAACCGAAGACCTCAAGGCGTTGATCGGTGTGCTGCGTGAAGAAAACAACGCCACCGTGCTGCTGATCGAACACGATATGAAACTGGTCATGAGCATTTCCGACCATATCGTCGTGATCAACCAGGGCACGCCATTGGCCAACGGGACGCCGGAGCAGATCCGCGACAACCCGCAAGTGATCAAAGCCTATTTGGGGGAAGCGTAAATGCTGCAATTCGAAAACGTTTCCACTTTCTACGGCAAGATCCAGGCCCTGCACGACGTCAACGTGGAAGTGCGCCAGGGCGAAATCGTCACCCTGATCGGCGCCAACGGTGCCGGCAAGTCCACCCTGCTGATGACCCTGTGCGGTTCGCCCCAGGCTCACAGCGGCAGCATCCGCTACATGGGTGAGGAACTGGTGGGCCAGCACTCGGCGGCGATCATGCGCAAGAGCATTGCCGTGGTCCCGGAAGGCCGTCGGGTGTTTGCCCGCCTGACCGTGGAAGAGAACCTGGCCATGGGCGGGTTCTTCACCGACAAGGGCGACTACCAGGAGCAGATGGACAAGGTGCTGCACCTGTTCCCTCGGCTCAAGGAGCGCTTCAGCCAGCGCGGCGGCACCATGTCCGGTGGCGAACAGCAAATGCTTGCCATCGGTCGTGCGCTGATGAGCAAGCCCAAGCTGCTGTTGCTGGACGAGCCTTCCCTGGGCCTGGCGCCGATCATCATCCAGCAGATCTTCGATATCATCGAGCAGCTGCGCAAGGACGGTGTGACGGTGTTCTTGGTGGAGCAGAACGCCAACCAGGCGTTGAAAATTGCCGACCGCGCCTATGTGCTGGAAAACGGCCGGGTGGTGATGCAGGGCAGCGGCGAACAACTGCTGACCGATCCGAAAGTGCGCGAGGCGTACCTGGGCGGCTAAAAACGGTTGCTGGATGAACCGGACCAACATGTGGGAGCGGGCTTGCCCGCGATGGCGGTGTGTCAGTGCTGGATGTATTGGCTGACACGCCTCTATCGCGAGCAAGCCCGCTCCCACATTTGCTTTGTGTGAATCGTAGATTTCGCGGTGTTTTAAAGTTTTCTTCGATCTACCTGTAACGATCCCCGCCCCCCCTTCTCTAGTGGGGTAAGCAAGCACAAACGCTTCCTTACCACCTCACTGCTGGAGAAACACCATGACCGCTACCACCCGCTCGCTGCCCGTCGCCACCCTCGTCCTGGCCCTGGGTTCTGCCTTGAGCCTGAGCGCCCTGACCACTGTCGCCCATGCCGACGAGGCCAAGATGGAAAAATGCTTCGGCGTCGCCCTCAAAGGCAAGAACGACTGCGCTGCAGGCGCCGGCACCACCTGTGCAGGCACTTCGAAAACCGACTACCAGGCCAACGCCTGGAAGCTGGTTCCCGAGGGCACCTGCGTGAAGATGGAAAGCAAAACCTCGTCGACCGGCTTTGGCCAACTGGAAGCCTTCAAAGCCAAGTCCTGAACCATCCCCACGCCTGAGTATCGACGATGATTCTTTCATCCTTGCCTGACATCTCCGGGGCTCAGGCCCCCGGCCTGCCCCGGCGGGCCGGGCTGGGGCTCAAGAGCGAGCACTTCCAGGAAGTGCTCGCCACCCGGCCCGACATTGGTTTTTTTGAAGTCCACGCCGAAAACTACATGGTGGCCGGTGGGCCTTTTCATCATTACCTGGGATTGATCCGCGAGCAGTACCCGCTGTCGCTGCACGGCGTCGGCCTGTCCATTGGCGGCGAAGGCCCGCTGAGCCAGGAGCACCTTGCACACCTGGCAGCACTGGTGGCGCGCTATCAACCCCAATCCTTTTCCGAGCACCTGGCCTGGTCAAGCCACGGCCCGGTGTATCTCAACGACTTGCTGCCCCTGGCCTATGACGACGCCGCCCTTAAACGCGTGTGCGCACACATTGACCAGGTACAAACCGTGCTCAAGCGGCGCATGTTGCTGGAGAACCCGTCGACCTACCTGCAGTTCCAGTGCTCCACCCTGGACGAAACAGACTTCATCAGCGAAGTCATCCGGCGCACCGGCTGCGGCTTGCTGCTGGACGTAAACAATGTGTATGTGTCCTGCGTCAATCATCAGCAGGATCCGTTGGCCTACCTCGATGCTTTGCCTTTGCACACCGTGGGTGAGATTCATCTGGCCGGCTTTGCCGAAGACACCGACAGCCTGGGTGATCGCCTGCTGATTGACGATCATGGCGCCCCCATCGACAACGCGGTGTGGCAGTTGTATCAGCAAGCCTTACAACGCATCGGACCGGTTGCGACGCTGATTGAGCGCGACAACGATGTGCCAGCCTTCAGTGTGTTGCACGCCGAAGCCCGGCAAGCCGACCAGCATCTACTGACTGCGGCGGTGCACCCATGAACAACCTGCAAAGCCAGTTTGCCCAGGCGCTGCTGGCGCTGTACCAACCATGCCCGGATGGTTTGTTCAGCAGCAATGGCGCCGATCCTGCCAGTCGTTTTGCGGTGTATCGCAACAACGTCCACAGCTCGTTGATCAACGCCATGGCCGACAGTTATCCCGTGACCCTGCAACTGGTGGGCGATCGATTTTTCCGGGCCATGGCCGGGATGTATGTCCAGGCGTATCCGCCCACCAGCCCGCGGCTCAACGAGTACGGCAGTGACTTGGCCGACTTTATCCAGGGCTTCGCCCCTGCCGCCAGTGTCCCGTACCTGGCTGACGTCGCGCGGCTGGAGCGCTTGCGGATCAACGCCTATCACGCCGCCGACGCACCCTTCGCCGACTCGCAGGCCGTCATAAACCAGCTGCAACAGTTGCCTAGCCTGGGCAACGTGCGCCTGCAATTGCATCCATCCGTTACCACCCTGCAATCGAACTACGCCGTGGTGGCGTTATGGGCCGCGCATCAAACCAGCGACACCGTCGCCAGACTCGACCCGTGGCACGGGCAATGCGCACTGATCCTGCGCAATGGCCTGGAGGTCGAGGTGTTTTGCATCGACAGCGGCTGCGTGGCGTTTATCAACAGCCTGAACAACCAATGGCCCCTGGAAATGGCGATGGCGTACGCCCTCGACGCAGCCACTGAATTTGACCTGCACCAATGCCTGGGACTGCTGATCAGCCACCGCGCCATCACCCATATCAAGGTACAACCATGAACACTGCCTCCCCGAGCCTGATGTCCCGCGTCATTCAGGCCTTTGAAAAAATCCCCTACAGCCTGATCGCCCTTGTCGCACGTTTTTCCATTGCGGCGGTGTTCTGGAAGTCCGGCCAGACCAAGGTCGAGGGCTTGGCCATCGACCTGGTCGATGGCACCTTCGAACTGGGTATGCCACACCTGGCAAGCTCCACTGTGCCGTTGTTTCAAAGTGAATATCGGATACCGTTTGTGCCAGCTGAAGCAGCCGCGTACATGGCCACGTGCGCCGAGCACTTTTTTCCGGTCCTGATTCTGCTGGGGCTTGCCACGCGTCTTTCAGCCCTGGCGTTACTGGGCATGACCCTGGTGATCCAGCTGTTTGTCTACCCGGATGCCTACCCGACCCACGGCACTTGGATCGCGTTGCTACTGGTGCTGATGGCCAAGGGGCCAGGACGCGTGTCCATTGATCACTGGATCGCACGGCGCTGGCGTTAAAGCCGGTCCAACGCCTCGCCGTTGCGCTTGAACCAGCCCACCAGGTAATCGGCCAGCACTTGGGTACGGCGTGGCAGCCCGCCCTGATAGGGGTGGACCAGGTACATCGGCATACTGCGGGTCTGATAATCGCGCAGGATCCAGCGTAGTCGGCCGTCAGCCAATTCCATCTGCAACAGGTAGGACGGCAGCCGCGCGACACCCGCGCCAACCAGCGCGGCTTTTTTCAGCAGGTTGTAGTGGTTGGAAGCAAAGGTGCCATCCACCCGCACTCGCAACAATTCGTGTTGCTGGTGATACAGCCACTCCTCGCGACCGCTGTAGTGGCTGTTGAGCAAGCAACGGTGGCCAACCAGGTCAGCCGGCACCAGCGGTTCACCATTTTGCTCCAGATAGGCCGGGCTGGCGCAGGTCATTTCATGCCAGGCCAGCAGAGGCTTGGCGACCAGGCGCTCATCATTGGCAACCTCTGAGCGCACTGCCAGGTCAAACCCATCCCTGGCCAGGTCGCGATAGCTGTTGTTGAGGTCCAACTCGATCTGGACTTGTGGATACTGCCTGGAAAAATCCAACAGCAGGCCGTCAAAAAACGTTTCGCCCAAGGACACCGGAACCGTCATACGCACGGGCCCGGCCAAATCATCCTTGAGCCGCGCCAATGCCTGTCGGGCACGCTCGACCTGGACCACCAGCCCCTGGGCCTGGGGCAACAATGCCGCACCCGCCGCCGTCAGGCTGAGGCGGCGGGTGGTGCGGTGCAGCAACACCACCGAGTATTGCGCCTCCAACTGGCTGATGCGCTTGGACAACTGGCCCTTGCTGCATCCCAGTTGCTGGGCGGCCAGGGTAAAGCTGCCGGCCTCGATCAATACCGCAAACGCCGCCAGATCATCCATCTCGCTCATGGATTGTTTCCACTTGAAAACCAAAGGTTGCCTATTAGTGCGCTTATCCGCAGAAAAAACCACTCTAGACTCAAGGCTCACCTAAACCCCTTGAGGAACCACACCATGAAAATCCTGTTGATCGGCGCCAGCGGCACTGTGGGCTCGGCGGTCAAGGCTGAACTGTCCCAGCGCCATGAAGTGATCAGCATCGGGCGCAAGAGCGGCGACTTTCAGGTCGACATCAGCGACAGCGCCTCGATCCGCCGACTGTTTGTACAAACCGGCCAGTTCGATGCCTTGGTGTGCGCCGCCGGCAGCGTCAACTTCGTGCCCCTGGGGGAGATGGAGGCCAACCATTTCGACCTCGGCCTGCAAGACAAGCTGATGGGTCAGGTCAATCTGTTGCTGATCGGCCGCGAGTTTGCCAACGACGGTGCGTCGTTCACCTTTACCAGCGGCATTCTCAACCGCGACCCGATCCGCACAGGCGCCTCGGCGGCACTGGTCAACGGTGCCATCGATGCGTTCGTCAAAGCGGCTGCGATTGAACTGCCACGGGGCCTGCGGATCAACTCGGTCAGCCCGACCGTGTTGGTGGAAGCCATGGGCAGCTATGCGCCATACTTCAGGGGTTTTAAGCCGGTTCCGGCGACGGAAGTGGCTTTGGCCTACGCCAAGAGTGTGGAAGGTTTACAGACCGGGCAGACCTACATCGTAGGTTGATCACTTGAGGAGCGACGGCATCATCTCCAACAACTGGTTGCGGGGGATGGAGAACCTCAGGCCCGGACCGTAGAGCACACCTTGGACCGTCGCCGTATTGAGCTGCCGGCCATTGAGGTACAGGGTCATCTGCTTATGCATGGCCGCCTGGGTCAGCGCTTTCGTGCGCTCCCTGGCTTCCGGCGTCAGCGTCACGTCGACCTCGATAAACTCGGGTTGGAGGGCGCCGGCTCTTTTCAGGGTCAAGGTCATATCGGTGAAGTCGGTCTGTGAGGTGTAGAACAGCTTGGCCGGCACCTCGGCCCAGGCCAGGGGTGCCACGCAGGCCAGGGCGAAAAGGGTCCATCGAATGTTCATATGAATGCGCCTTTCGAAAAACTTAAACTTGGCATAAGGCTTCCGTAACATCCACGGAAAAGGCTTAATTTCAGGCTCCGTTAAAATGCTGCAACCTAATCGCCCATCACCGGCTTGTGATGCAGCGCCAGCCTGCGTAACGTGGCGGCACTTATCAGGAGACCCGATAATGCTTGCCGCCCGTACCCTTGCTCTGTTTGCCCTGTTGCCCCTGCTCACCGCCTGCCAGTTGTTCGACCGCGATGCGGCCAAGCCGTCCATGACGGGCCTGACTCGCATGCAGGGCGAATTGACCGCAGTGGGCGACAAATTGCTGTTCCAGCCCTGCCATGATCAGCGCAACTATGTGGTCAACGACACCGGCGGCACCAGCATCCTCCAGGAAGCTGCGTCCCTGGCCGGCCAGCAAGGGGCCTTGTTTGCCGACCTGCGCGGCAAGTTCTCCGGAGTCGCCAGCGGCACCCAGGGCCAGGTGGACCTGCAGCAACTGTACCGCGTCGAACGTTCGACCTCGGCCTGCGACGACCCGGACTTCAAGCGCATGATCCTGCGCGCCAATGGCCACAAGCCGGCGTGGGCATTGAACGTCACCAATAAGGGCATGGTCTTGCAACGCGAGGGGCAGCCACCGTTGCCGGTGCCTTATGTCGAAGAACAACTGGGCGACGGCCGCTTCAACCTCACCACCGAAGCCAACGGCCAGCAGATTGAACTGTGGGTCGCGCCCCAACGCTGCATCGATAGCGTCAGTGGCAGCCTGCAGCATATGAGCGCCGAACTTCGGATCAACGGTCAGGTGCAGCGTGGCTGCGCGGCGTTTGGCGGCTCGCGAGACGACTGATTCAGCCCTGCGCTGTTTTAGCATGACGGGAAACCGCCGTTGGGGCTTATAATCGCCGGTTTGCAAAACCGCCGGCCCTACCAAACGCCGCATACCGGATCCTGTCATGCTACGAATCACCGAACTCAAGCTGCCCATCGACCATCCCGAAGAAGACCTGCGGCCTGCCATTGTGCAGCGCCTGGGCATCGCCAGTGATGATCTGCTCGATTTCACCCTGTTCAAACGCAGCTACGATGCGCGCAAGAAGTCGTCGGAGCTGTGTTTCATCTACACCGTCGACCTTGAGGTCAAGGGCGAGGCCGCCCTGCTGCTCAAGTTCGCTGACGACCGCAATATCAATGCCGCCCCCGATGTCAGCTACAAGGTCGTCGGCCAGGCACCGGCCGACCTGAGCGAGCGGCCGATTGTGGTCGGCTTCGGCCCTTGCGGGATCTTTGCCGGGTTGTTGCTGGCGCAAATGGGCTTCAAGCCGATCATCCTCGAGCGCGGCCGCGAAGTGCGCCAGCGCACCAAGGACACCTGGGGCCTGTGGCGCAAAAGCGTACTCAACCCCGAGTCCAACGTGCAGTTCGGCGAGGGCGGTGCCGGGACCTTTTCCGACGGCAAGCTCTACAGCCAGATCAAGGACCCGAAATTTCACGGGCGCAAGGTCCTGCACGAGTTCGTCAAAGCCGGCGCGCCAGACGAGATCCTCTACGTCAGCAAACCGCACATCGGTACCTTCCGCCTGACCGGCGTGGTGGAAAACATGCGCCAGCAGATCATCGCCCTGGGCGGTGAAGTGCGTTTTGAACAGCGGGTCACCGACGTGCTGATCGAAGATGGCCAGTTGAATGGCGTGGTGGTCGCGGGTGGCGAGCAGATCCTTTCCAAGCATGTGATCCTCGCCCTCGGCCACAGCGCCCGCGACACTTTCCGCATGCTCCACGGCCGTGGCGTGTACATGGAAGCCAAGCCGTTTTCGGTGGGTTTCCGTATCGAACATCCGCAGTCGCTGATCGACGCCGCACGCCTGGGCAAATATGCCGGGCACCCGAAACTGGGCGCGGCCGACTACAAGCTGGTGCACCACGCCAAGAACGGCCGCTCGGTGTACAGCTTCTGCATGTGCCCAGGCGGCACGGTGGTGGCAGCCACCTCCGAGCCGAATCGGGTCGTGACCAATGGCATGAGCCAGTATTCGCGTAACGAACGCAATGCCAACTCCGGGATCGTGGTGGGTATCACGCCGGAAGTGGACTACCCGGGCGGCCCGCTGGCCGGGATCGAGTTGCAGGAGCGCCTGGAGTCCCACGCGTTCATCCTCGGCGGCAGCAACTACGAAGCACCGGCGCAACTGGTGGGTGATTTCATCGCCGGCAAGCCGTCCACGGCTATTGGTAGCGTGGAACCTTCCTACAAGCCAGGCGTAGCCCTGGGCGACTTGGCCCTGGCCTTGCCAGACTTCGCCATCGAGGCCATCCGCGAAGCGTTGCCGGCCTTTGAGAAGCAGATCAAGGGTTACTCGTTGCATGACGCGGTATTGACCGGGATCGAGACCCGCACTTCATCGCCGCTGCGGATCACCCGCGACGCATCGATGCAGAGCTTGAATGTCAAAGGCCTGTTCCCGGCCGGCGAAGGTGCTGGCTATGCCGGTGGGATCCTGTCGGCCGGCGTTGACGGGATTCGGATTGCCGAAGCCGTGGCGCGCAACATCCTCGGGATCGAAGCCTGAGCAAACGCCCTCCACTGTGGGAGCGGGCAAGCCCGGCTCCCACAGTGATCATCATGCGCCAGACGGTTTAGATATTGGCGCGCAGAATACTGTCCGGCAACGGCTCGCCCCGCTCGACACTGGCGGCAACCGCGTCGATCAACTCTTCCAGTTCATACCCCTGCCCGACCAGCCACGCATCGTCGTAGTAGGTCGTGGCATAGCGCTCGCCACCGTCACACAGAATCGCCACGATAGACCCGGACTCCCCTGCCGCCTGCATCTGCTGCGCGGCAACCAGCGCGCCGATCAGGTTGGTGCCGCTGGAACCCCCGACCCGCCGTCCCAAGCGTTGCGCCAGGTAATGCATGGCCGCCAGCGACAGGGCGTCCGGCACCTTGACCATCGCATCAATCACCTTGAGCAGGAACGACGCCTCCACCCGTGGCCGGCCGATGCCCTCGATCCGTGAACCGCAGTCCAGGCGCAAACTGGCGTCACCGCTCTGGTAATACTCGAAGAACACCGAACGCTCGGCATCGGCACACAAGACTCGGGTGCAATGCTGGCGATAACGCACATAGCGCCCCAGGGTCGCCGTGGTCCCGCCGGTACCCGGGCTGGAAATCAGCCAGCTCGGCTCTGGATGGCGCTCGAAGCGCAGCTGCTGGAAGATCGATTCGGCAATGTTGTTATTCGCCCGCCAGTCCGTCGCGCGTTCGGCATAGGTGAACTGATCCATGAAGTGCCCGCCACTTTCCTGCGCCAGGCGCTCGGATTCGGCGTAGATCTGCGTGGGATCCTGCACCAGGTGGCTCTTGCCACCGTAGAAGGCGATCTGCGCAATTTTTTCCTGGGACGTGGTGGCCGGCATCACCGCAATGAACGGCAGGCCCAGCAAACGCGCGAAGTACGCCTCGGAGATCGCCGTCGAGCCACTGGAGGCTTCGATCACTGGCGCGCCGGGCTTGAGCCAACCGTTGCACAGCGCATACAGGAACAGGGAGCGAGCCAGCCGGTGCTTGAGGCTGCCGGTGGGGTGGCTGGACTCATCCTTGAAATACAACTCGATCCCCGGCAAGCCCGGTAAAGGCAGCGGGATCAGGTGGGTGTCGGCGCTGCGCTGGAAGTCCGCCTCAATAATGCGGATGGCCTCTCGGGCCCACGGACGATGGTCGCTCATGCTCAAGTTCCATTAGGTTTTCAGGCTGAATGTTAGGGTCTTTCCTACACTGCACACAGATACAGTCATGACTCAATTCGACACACAATTGCTAGTCTTTGACGCAAGCCCTACCACGACGCTTTTATATAACAAAAAAGAATATAACTTTTGTTTTAACAACTAACAGTACGGGTTAGGGTACGCCCCTATTGAACTTTGATTGGAGAGCATCCCTTGCCTCTGCGTAGCACGTTTACCCGTTTCTTCCAGCTTGAAGCGGCCAGCGGCCTGTTACTGATCGCTGCAGCCGCCTTGGCGCTGATCATCAACAACTCGCCGCTGTCCCATCTCTACAACAGCTTTCTTGACGTGCCCGTCGCCGTACAAATCGGCGCCCTGCAAATCGCCAAGCCGTCGCTGCTATGGATCAACGACGGCCTGATGGCCCTGTTCTTCCTGCTGATCGGTCTGGAGGTCAAGCGCGAGTTGCTCGATGGCCACTTGTCCAAGCCTTCCCAGGTCGTGCTGCCAGGCGCTGCAGCCATCGGCGGCATGGTGGTGCCGGCGCTGATCTACTGGGCGCTGAATAAGGATAACCCGGCGGCGCTGGGCGGCTGGGCCATCCCGATGGCCACCGATATCGCCTTTGCCCTTGGCGTGTTGGCCCTGCTGGGCAAGCGTGTACCGGTGTCACTGAAGCTGTTCCTGATGACCCTGGCGATCATCGATGACCTGGGCGCCATCATCGTCATCGCGATTTTCTATTCCAGCGAACTGTCCACCGCGTCGCTGGCAGGGGCAGGTGCCTGCCTTGTCGCGCTGATAGCCATGAACCGCCTGGGCGTGGTCAAGCTCGGGCCGTACCTGATCATCGGCCTGATCCTGTGGGTCTGCGTGCTCAAGAGTGGGGTTCATGCCACCCTGGCTGGCGTCACCCTGGCGTTCTGCATTCCGCTGCGCACCAAGAACGCCGAACCCTCGCCCCTGCTGGGCCTGGAACACGCGCTGCACCCGTGGGTGGCCTACGGCATCCTGCCGCTGTTCGCGTTTGCCAACGCCGGCGTGTCGCTGGCCGGGGTCAACCTGGAGAGCTTTACCCACCATGTGCCAATGGGTATCGCCGCCGGCCTGCTGGTGGGCAAGACGGTCGGTGTGTTTGGGCTGACCTGGCTCGCGGTGAAAACCGGGCTGGCTGCCCTGCCGACCGGCGCCAATTGGGGCCAGGTCATGGGCGTGGCCATCCTGTGCGGTATCGGCTTCACCATGAGCCTGTTTGTCGGCTCGCTGGCGTTCGTGCCGGGCAGTAGCGAATACGCCGGGATGGACCGGATGGGTATTCTCACCGGCTCGATCCTGGCGGCATTGATTGGTTATGCAGTGACGGCGATGGCCAGTCGTAAGCAAGCGGCTACCAGCGCTTAACGCGCTGGCACGCTCAACTTAGCACCCAATAAAAAACCCCGCCCGGTCACCCGGTCGGGGTTTTTCTTTGACCGCCGGCCCCTTAACGGGTAACGCGGCTGGTACCGTCTACAGTCATGATGCGCACACGGTCACCAATGCGGAAGATCTCGTTTTCCTGCACGGCCTGGACGTAGGCGCGCATGCTGCCGTCGTCTTCGCGCACGGTGATTTCGACGCCCTGGGTGCGGGTCAGGCCTTCTTCGGTGGCCGAGCCCAGCAGGCCGCCGGCCACGGCACCGATAACAGCCGTCACGATGCTGCCACGGCCGCCACCGATGGCGCTACCGCCAACACCGCCGATGACTGCGCCTGCTGCGCCGCCGATTGGGGTCTTGGTGCCTTCGATCTTGACCGGACGCAGGGATTCAATGGTGCCCATGCGCACGCTCTGCACACGACGTGCTTCGTCACGGGAGTACGAGTCGCCGGTCAGACTGGAGGCGCAGCCACCCAGCAGCAACGACATGGTGGTAAAGCAGGCAACCAGCAAAACAGACTTACGCATAGCATCAACTCCATAGGACATATCTTAATTAGACTCCGCTGCTTGACGCCTGTCACGGCAAGGCCCGGAGAAAATTGCTTTCATTCAGCCCCAGTACAGACAGGCTGTACCGCGAAAATCGACGAACGGTAGCAACCGCATCCAGACAAGGAGTTTCATGGACTACTTCATCATTGTAGCTACCACCGCCGCCGGCCTGTATTTCCACTGGTGGCTGTACCAGCGAATCAAGCGCTGGATGGACCGCGACCTGGCGCTGTCCCTGGCTGGAGACGATCAGCACAAGCGCATCTTTATGCTGCAACAGTTGGACCGCGCCAAGGCTGAGAAGGTCAAGCGTAGGGATTTGCCGCAGTGGCTGCAGGACGCAGCACGGCAATACACACCACAAGCCCCGGAGTAGAGACCTCGGCAAGAACACCAAGATCAAAGGTGAGAGCTGTCGAGCTCTGGCGAGGCTGCGATAGGGGGTGTATCAGATAACCTGAAGTGGGCAGTGCCGCCATCATCGCAGCCTTGCCCGGGCTCGGGTGCTTAAAGGGCCCTCAGGGCGCCAGTCGCTCGCGGGTCCAGTCGGCACCCTGCAAACGATAGTTCAAGCGATCATGCAAGCGGCTCGCCCGACCCTGCCAGAACTCGATGCGCTCGGGCAGCAGGCGATAACCACCCCAGTGTTGCGGACAATCCGGTTGGGTCTCGCTGAAACGCTGCTCGGTCAGCGTGAGCAAATCCTGCAATTGCTGGCGATCACGGATCACCTGGCTTTGCGGGGAAGCCCAGGCGCCGATGCGGCTACCCAGGGGACGCACCTGATAATAGGCGTCCGACTCCTCGGGCGTGACCTTGACCACCCGCCCCTCGATACGCACCTGGCGTTCCAGGGTCGGCCAGAAGAAGGTCATGGCAGCAAACGGGCTGGCTGCCAATTGCTGGCCCTTGGCACTCTGGTAGTTGGTGAAGAAGGTAAAGCCCTGGGCATCCAGCCCCTTGAGCAGCAGGACGCGGCAGTGAGGCCGGCCCTCCTGGTCCACGGTCGCCAGGGTCATGGCATTGGCCTCCACCGGTGGCTGCTCGGTCTTGACCGCATCGTTGAACCACTGGTGGAACAAGGCAAACGGCTCGTCCGGGGCCTGGGCCTCGCTCAAACCGTCCCGTGTGTAGTCACGGCGCATATCAGCCAGTGCCTGGGTCATGCGGCTTTATCCTTCTCGCTCAACTACTCAGTTTTTTGCCTGGTCGTTTGCCGCTACTTTTTTCGCTGGCGTTGCATCCTTGGCGGCAGCTGGCTTTTTGGCAGCCGGCTTGGCGGCGGCTTTCTTCGCGGCTGGCTTGGCGGCGGCCTTCTTGGCAGGTGCTTTCTTGGCGGCAACGGCTTTCTTGGCGACCGGTGCTGGGGCAACAACGTCCTGTACCGCAACCAGCTCAGGCTTCGGTGGGTTTGGCGAGTTGTACTTGCTCAGCAGTGCCAGCATGGTAGTGCGCTGGGTGAACATGATCTCCATGCGACGGTTCAAGGCACGGCCCTGGGTGCTGTCGTTGGCGGCGCGGGGCATCAGGTCACCCATGCCACGCAGCATCAGGCGGTCCTGCTTCAGGCCGCTGAGGCTGAAGATCGAGGCAATGGACTGCGCACGCTCCTTGGTCAGGGGCTGGTTCTGCACGGTATCGATGTGACCCAGGACGAGCACGGCAGTCTTCGGATCCTTTTCAACAGCCTTGGCGACACGGGTGAACGGGCCCAGGGTCACTGGCAACAACATTGCAGGGCGTTTCGGGTTGTACGAACCATCGACCGGGGCAATCACCACCAGCACGTTGTCGCGACGTTCCAGTTGCAGGTTGCTGTCCTTGATCGCGGCACGCAGGCGCGGCTCGTAGTCGTCCAGCCAGGCCTGGGTGATTTTCGGGTCGGGCATCGGGATGTTGGTCACATCGACTTTGCTCAACGGTTTTGGCTTGCTTTCAAACGGCCACCACCATTTGGTATCGCTTTCAGTCTTGGCGACCACCGGGGCAGCAGCCGCGGCTGGCGTTGCCGCCTGCAGATCGGCCTTGAGGTCTGCCTTGGCATCAGCCGCCTTGGCATCGGCCTTGGCGGTAACATCCTTGGTCGCCGACTTGTCGAACCCGAATGACCACCAATGCTCGCCAGACGCATCATTTTGTGGAGTTTGTGCACAGCCAGTAATAGTGAGGCAGAGCGCCAGTGCCAAGGACTTGTTCGATAACATGAGATATCCACAAAATGAGAAAACACAGGGGTCTGGATGACCCGTTAAACAGACGCTTCACGAAGTTTAAAGTAACAATACTTTTCAAGCGCCTTTTGTAGGTGCCTTTTTAACAAAAAAACGCCAGACAGCAAGCTATTTACAGACAACCGGCCAATATTCTTACCAACTTTTGCGCGCGCGGGTCCATAAGTACATACGGCCCCAGAGTATTGGTCACGAAACCAAATGCTACATCATGTTCCGGATCGGCAAAGCCCACCGAGCCACCGGCCCCGGGATGCCCAAATGCACGTGGGCCAAGGCCGAAGGTCGCATTGGGCACATCTGGCTGGTCCAACATGCAGCCCAGGCCAAAACGGGTTTGCGTCAATAAGGTTTTATCCAGCCCGATACTGTGCTCGCGGGTCAGTTGTTCAAGCATCTCGGCTTCCAACAAACTTCCATCCAACAAACCACTATAAAACCCGGCCAAACTGCGCGCATTGCCATGCCCATTTGCCGCCGGCTGCTGCATACGACGCCACTCGGGTTTATTAGTGCTGGTTAGTATAGAGGGCGGATTGGTAAACGCCCGGGTAGTCATTGCCGCAGGTTCGCGCAGGGTGACCTGTAATAGCCTCTGGGCTGCCTCATCCCCCATGTTGCCTTTGCTCCGGGCAATGTGGGCGACGCGATAGAACTCTGCGTCGGCCAACCCGACATGGAAGTCCAGGCCCAACGGGCGGGCAACCCGGGCCACAATCGACTCCCCCGGCCCACGCCCATCGGCGCGACGCAGCAGTTCACCGACCAGCCAGCCATAGGTGATGGCGGCGTAGCCATGGCCCTCGCCGGGTGTCCACCAGGGAGCCTCGGCGGCCAGGGCAGCGGTCATCAAGGGCCAGTCATACAGGGCCTCGGCGGGCAATATTTCACGCAGCGCTGGCAGCCCGGCCTTATGGCACAGTAGTTGGCGCAAGGTGATGTTTTCCTTGCCTGCCGCGGCGAACTCCGGCCAGTAGTTGGCAACCGGGGCGTCCAACTGCAATTTGCCTTCGGCAACCAGTTGCAGGGCGGTGACGGCGGTGAAGGTCTTGGTGCAGGAAAACAGGTTGGCAATAGTGTCGCTATGCCAGGCCTCGGCACCGTCCTTGTCGGCGGTGCCGGCCCACAGGTCGAGGACGGTTTCGCCGCCAATCTGCACACACAGCGCCGCACCACGCTCCTGAGGGTCGTCAAACAGTGCGCTGAAGGCTTCACCCACTGCTTCGAATTGAAGCTCGTAATGACCCTGAATCTGCACCTGCATCCCCCTCGGAAAAGACTTGCGTTAAATGGCGCCCATTGTTCCAGTCATTACGGGGTTTGGGAACCCGTTGCCGCGTGGGCGACCTTGGCTTTTTCGGCTTCCCGACCCAATTGCTGGATCGCCGCCAGATTGCTTTTACGCACACTGTCGACGAAGCCCTGGAACGGCACATCGGTGATCCCCACCAGGCCGAAATGGCCATTCTCACCGTCCAGCAAACGCCCGGTCACCGGCTGGTCGAGGTACTGGAACCAGTGCACACCGACAATCGACGGCTCGGCCATGGCCTGCTTGAGGAAGGTCGCATAGGCCGGGCCGCGCGCCTCTTCCCTGGCCAATGGCGTCAAGCCGCCCCAGAACGGGCCACGGTCGGCCGAGCCGACGTTGAACTCGCTGATCAGTACCGGCTTGTCCAGCGCGCGCAGGGCGGCGAAGTCATGACCGTCCTGGGGCTTGAGGGTGTACATGTTGAAGCTCAGCACATCGCAATACTGGGCGCAGGACGCCACGGCTTCCGGCGTGCTGACCGCATAGCGGCCCCCCAGCAGCAACTGGTTGGGCGCGTGCCATTTCAGCGCATCGGAGATGGTCTTGAAGTAGGCGTCGGCGAAAGTCTTCTGGAAATACTGGAAATCAGCCTCGATTTCCGGATGTTCGGGGTTAGGAACCGGCGGCTCGAAGCCCGGATCTTCCATCAACTCCCAGCCAGCCAGGTGAATGCCCCAGGCTTTGGACAGGCCGTCTTCGTTGCGATATTTATCGCGCAGTTGCTTGAGGAACGCACGTTTGGCCGGCACATCGGTAGTCATGCGCAGGGTGCCGTAGGCCAGGGCATAACGGGATTTTGCATCATTGCCAGGACCGGCCCACGCCAGTTCGTTATCGGCAAAGAAGCCGATCAACCAGGGATCGTCGCGATGGTCACGGGTGGCAATCGCCACGGCCCGCTCGGTGGCCATGGCAAAGCGCGGGTCGAAGGGATCGGGCATGCCTCCCCACCAGTCGATCCCGGTGCTGATACTGGTGTAGTCGCCAATGATCGACAGCGCCAAGGTGTAAGGCACGCGATCTGCGCCAACCAGCTGCGGGGCGCTCCAGTTGCCGACGGTATTGAAACCCCAGGCCTGCAGGCGGTCCAGGGTGTGGCCGACCCAGCGCGCCTGGTCGAAACCTTCGGAGCCATAAGTGCGTTGCAGATTGGCCCCGTAGAAATCGTACCAGCGCCCCACATTGAAGCCGCGCCCGACATCCGCGCCATTGCCGCCACGGTTATCGCCACTGCCATAATATTTGTCGAAAGGCTCACCCGCCTTGGGCAGTGCGCCAAACATCCACTCGCGCCCGGCGACATAGGTCTGGCTGTTGGCCGGGCTCACGGTGTTGACGCCCAGGGAGTAGAACGGATGCCCCAGCGGAGTCACCAGGTACCAGCGCCCGTCGCGCTTTTCGGTGCGAAAGAAACCGCTGGCGTCAAAGGCCGGGCCCTTGGTCCAGCCGCCAAACTTGTCCAAATTGGCCTTGTCACGCTCCGCGAGCCAGCCCTTGAGCAGTTGCTGCTCCTTGGCGGCCGCAGCCTTGAGTTGCTCGTCGCTGCTGACTTTTTCCGGCCAGCGCGCACGGGTGGACTGCCCATAGGCATCCACCAGCTCACTGTAGGCGGCCTTGAGCACCGGTTCGCTGTCCTGCACACCAAAGCGCTCCAGCAGGATGCTTTGCGGCGCGACCGGCTGGATCATCGATAGAGTGACCGAGACCACCTGGCTGCGGTCGATTTCCCCAGCACTGGCGGCCAGCATCACACGCTGCCCGTCCACGGTGATCGGCATCGGCGGCCCGGCCTTCATGCCCTGGCTCAAGGGCGAATTGGCTTGCAGCGGCACCAGCAGGGTTTGCGCAGGCCCCGCCGGCAAATCGATACGACTGACCAGGGTCTTGCCGTCGCTGCTCTGCACCTTGACATACAAGGTCAGCGCCCAGTCCATCGCACTCTGGATGCGCAGGCTCATGGCAGTCGATTGCGACCAGTCCCACACCCCGCTCTGCGGGCTGAGCACCAGGCTCGGCTGTGCCGCCGGGTTAAAGGTGATGCGGCGCAGCACCTCGCCTTCCGGGGTCTGTTCGGCGTTGTATTGCGGCAAGCTGGCGTCCTGGGTCGCCACCTTGACCACATCGGCCGGCCGGACAAAGTTGAACAGCGTCTGTTGCCCGGCCGGCGCGGCCAGCAATGGCGCGGCGAACAACAAGGCAAAAAGAGCAGGCAGCGTGCGGATCATACGAACAAGGTTCTCCCAATCGGCCGGTGAATGGCCTGATGACATACATGAGATAGACCACGAAGTGGGCGAATTCGCCCACTGTGGATTAAGAAATTTCGCGCCGGAAAGGCGGCAAGGCATTCAGGATAGCCTTGCCATAGCGCTGGGTGACCAGACGGCGGTCGAGCAAGGTGATGGTGCCCCGGTCCTCCTCGGTACGCAGCAAGCGGCCACAAGCCTGGACCAGCTTCAACGAGGCGTCCGGCACCGAGATTTCCATGAACGGATTGCCGCCCCGGGCTTCAATCCATTCGGCCAGCGCCGCCTCGACCGGATCGTCCGGCACCGAGAACGGGATCTTCGCGATCACCACGTGTTCACAGTAGGCGCCGGGCAAGTCGACACCTTCGGCAAAGCTCGCCAGGCCGAACAACACGCTGGAGTCCCCGCCATCGACCCGTGCCTTGTGCTTGTTCAGGGTTTCCTGTTTCGACAGGTTGCCCTGGATAAACACCTGCTTGCGCCAGTCGCGGTCGAGGCCGTCGAACACGTCCTGCATCTGCTTGCGTGACGAAAACAGCACCAGGGTGCCCTTGGAACCTTCCACCAGCGATGGCAGGTCACGAATGATTGCTGCGGTGTGCGCCGGCGCATCCCGTGGGTCGGCCTTGAGGTCCGGCACCCGCAGCACGCCGGCGTCGGCATGGTGGAACGGGCTGGGGACCACGGCGGTGACGGCTTTTTTCGGCAGGCCGGCGCGCATGCGGAACCGGTCGAAGGTGCCCAGGGCGGTCAGGGTGGCCGAAGTCACCAGGGCGCCGTAGGCCACGTTCCACAGGTTGCGTCGGAGCATTTCTGCGGCGAGGATCGGGCTGGCGTTGACCTCGATATCGAACAGCGCGCCGCTCTCCGACAGCGTCAGCCAGCGGGCCATGGGCGGGTTATCTTCCGGGTCTTCAACGGTGAAGGCGGTCCATAACTCCCAGTTGCCCTGGGCGCGGGACAGCAGGCTGCCAAACAACGGATACCACTCTTCGGCCTGGTTGCTGGCGATACCGATATTGACCTCGCCATCCATGCCTTCCTTGAGCAGGTCGGTCAGGCGCGTGAACAGATCGGTGAGGCGTGAGAAGCCCTTCTTCAGCTCCACGCCCATCTCGCGCATATGCTCGGGGATCAGGCCGCCGACAAAACGATGGCGCGGCCGTTCGCGGCCTTCGACGTCTTCGCCAGGCTTGAAGTCCGCCACCTGCTCGCAGGCGCTGAACATGAACTGTTGCTGGGTCTTGATCTCCCGCGCCAGCTCCGGCACCTGCTCGATCAGCTTGCCCAGGTCGCCCGGCAGCGGATGCTGGGCCAGCAGCTTGGTGAGGTTCTTGGCGGTGGTTTCCAGCCAGTCGGCAGTGGAACGCAGGCGCGTGTAGTGGGCAAAGTGGCCGATGGCCTTGTCCGGCAAGTGGTGGCCTTCGTCGAACACGTACAGGGTGTCACGCGGGTCGGGCAGCACGGCGCCGCCGCCCAGGGCCAGGTCGGCGAGGACCATGTCGTGGTTGGTGACGATCACGTCGACCTTGCCCATGCCCTCGCGGGCCTTGTAGAAGGCGCACTGGCCGAAGTTGGGGCAATGCCGGTTGGTGCACTGGCTGTGATCGGTGGTCAGGCGCGCCCAGTCGGCGTCTTCCAGGGCGTTGGGCCAGCTGTCGCGGTCACCATCCCACTTATTACCGGCCAGCTTTTCGATCATGCTGGTAAACAGCTTCTGGCTGGCCTCATCGACTTCGATCTTGAAGCCTTCTTCTTCGAACAGCGAGGCCGTGGCGGTTTGCGCGTGGCCTTCCTGCAGCAGCACATCCAGCTTGGACAGGCACATATAGCGGCCACGGCCCTTGGCCAGGGCGAAGGTGAAGCTCAGGCCGCTGTTGCGCATCAGGTCCGGCAGGTCTTTGTAGACGATCTGCTCTTGCAGGGCCACGGTGGCGGTGGCAATCACCAGGCGCTTGCCGGCGGCCTTGGCAGTCGGAATCGCCGCCAGGCTGTAGGCCACGGTCTTGCCAGTACCGGTGCCGGCCTCGACGGCCACGACCGCAGGGTCGCCACTGCGCCGGCCTTCATCGTCGGTGTCGATATCCCCGAGGACCTTGGCCACTTCGGCGATCATCAGGCGCTGGCCGTAGCGCGGTTTCAAGCTCTTGGCTTCGAGAAAACGCGAGTAGGCGCCCTGGATCGTGGTTTTGAGTTCAGTGCTGATCATGGATAGTCGGGCGCAAAAAACGCTGGATAAATTTTCAGTGGTTCGGATCGGCCGCTATCATACCCCGCTAATTAATCCCGCGCAGAACGGAGTACCTCAATGACCGTGTTTAGCCTTGCCTACACCCTGCATGTATTGGCCGCCCTGGTCTGGGTCGGTGGTATGTTTTTCGCCTGGATGATCCTGCGCCCAGCCGCTGTGGCGGCGCTTGAGGGGCCGGCGCGACTTAAACTGTGGATGAATGTGTTTCCGCGTTTTTTCGTGTGGGTCTGGGTCGCGGTGCTGATCTTGCCGATCAGTGGCGTTGGATTGTTGCAGTTGCGCTTCAACGGGTTTGAAACCGCACCGCGTTATGTACAGGTGATGATGGGCCTGTATGTGGTGATGACGGCGCTGTTTATCCGCATCCAGGCGTTACAACTGCCTGAACTGCGCACGGCCGTGGCGGCCGAGGACTGGGCGACTGGCGCGCAGGTGCTGGGAAGAATCCGAAAGTTGGTAGGGATCAATCTGATTGTTGGGTTGGTAGTGGTGGGTGTGGCTTCGGCCCGGCCGATGTTCTGAAGGTGTTCCTCAGTGCCTCATCGCGGGCAAGCCCGCTCCCACACTTTGATTTGTGAATACCTTAAAAAGGTGGGAGTGGGCTTGCCCGCGATAGGGCCGGTGCCAATCGCTCAAAGTCGCTGGATGCTCACTGAACCGGCAGGCCCCGCCGGCCCAGCCTGGCCTTCCAACCCCGGCCGGCCTTTCTCGCCGCCGTCGGCGCGATACACCAGGCAGCCCTTGGACACCCCGCCCTTGCCCGGCTTGCCGGCCACACCTGGCAAGCCGCCTGCACCGCCATCGACCCAGACCTTGATCTGCTCGCTCGGATAGTCCAGCGGCAATTCAATACGCACCGCCGCGCCTGCGGCCCCCGGCAGGCCGTCACCGCCGTTGTCACCATTGGCGCCACGCCCGGCCGAGCCCCAGGTGCACCCCGGGTCTTCACCGTTGGCGCCATCCAAGCCGCTATAACCTTGGGCGCCGGTGCCACCACGGGCATCGACGGACAGTTCCGCCGCGCTCAATTGGTTGATCCGCAAGGTCAGGTCACGCCCAGGCCGGGCCGGTTTTTCATGGGTGCCGGGCGCGCCACGGGAGGTGATCTGGCTGCCATGTTCCAACTGCGCATGCTGCACCTGCAATTGCAAGGCCCTGGCGCTGGGCACGATGGCGATCCGCGCTTCGCGGCCCAGGTGCAATTCGTCGACAGTGACCTGGGTGATATTGGCCGGAATCAGCAAAGTGCCATAGTCGGCCACTTCCAGGCGCTCCAGCTGCAGCACGCTGGTGCTGTTGGGCAAGCGCAGCAACGAGTTGGTCTCGACACTGACGCTTTCGGCCAGGGCGATGGGGCTGACCAATAGGGCCAGGAGTAAAACCTTACGCATGATTGGCATCCTTGTTGTCGTGGTCAGCCGCAGGCGCAGGCAGGCTCTTTATATGGAACATCCCCAGCAACAGGATCAGCAGGCGGTCACGCCAGGGGTGGGCACGATGTTTGACGCTGGCGTTGAACAACACCAACTCCAGAAGATGGACCAGCAACAACAGGCTGCCGACCAGGTTGACCAACAGATGAAATGGATTGGTCAGCGGTTTGAACAGATTGACCAGCACAACCGCCCAGAACAGCAACGCCAGCAACTTCCCCACTCGCAACAACAGCTTCATGCCCTACGCCCCCTGCACATTATTCTTTGGGCGCACAGTAACGAGTTCTACAGGCGATTTGCCAGTGAAGGATTAAAAAACTTGAGAAGGCGGCGACTTGGCGGCCAGATCGCCGAGATTCATCGGACACAGCCGTAAGAAATGCCCCTGGCAACACCCAGGGGCATATCAGAAATGTCTTAGCGGTTGATTTGAATTTCCACGCGGCGATTCAGGGTACGACCGTCGGCGGTTTTGTTGTCGGCCACTGGATGGGTTTCACCGGCGCCCGTCACCGACACAAAGTTGCTACGGGGCACACCGGCGCCGACCAGGTAATCGGTGACCGAATGCGCGCGTTTTTCCGAGAGCCTTTGGTTGTAGGCATCTTTGCCGACGCTGTCGGTATGCCCGCTAACCCGCAGTTGGGCGCTTGGCGCTTCCTGTTTCAGGCGTGTGGCGATGGTATCGAGCTTGGTTTTATCGGCAGCCGTCAGCCGGGCCGAGTCGAATTCGAAGTGTACGTCGCGAATCACGATGGTCTCTTCCTTGACCACCACCACTTCTTCGACGATGACCGCCTCAGGTACTGGCGGGCAGCCATTGGCATCGACCTGTACGCCCTTGGGGGTGCCCGGGCACTGGTCGCGGCTGTCGGGCACGCCGTCGCCGTCTTCGTCAGCGTCGCCATGGACCCAGCAATAGGCGCCGGCCATGCCGCCGATCAACAACGCCCCACCGCCGGCCCATGAAGAGCTTTCAGTAGCGCCCAGTGCAGCACCCGTCACGCCGCCGAGGGCAGCACAGGTGGGCCAGTCGGTTTTTTGCAAGCCTGCGCAACCTGTCAATACTCCGGTTAGCAGAACCAAAGGTAGAGCTGTCCGCATGATGCTCATTTGATTTCTCCTGAGGGGATCGGCCGCAAGCCGATGGGTGGAGTAAAGACCGCGATTTTCATCTGCGCCAGGCCGCCAACCCCCGTATTCATTGGCCGAAGTGGCTTCTGGCGAGCAACAGGCCAGCGTGCGCTCTAGGCCCGCACGCTCAAGCAGGCTAGTCTTCACGGTTCTGATGTGAGGATCTTCGATGACCGCCGGCAATTCTTCCCGTACGCCGCAGCAAGCACTCGCTGCCCTGCTTGATCGCCAAGCCCCCAAACGCCTGCTGGTATTGGGCGCCGGCCACTTCCCTGCGCTGGATGCATTCAAGCAGGCCCACCCAGACACCGTGGTCTGCACCGCAGGGCCTGGACCATTGCCACCCGAGTTGGCCGCCCAGCGATTTGACCTGGCCCTGGTGGTCGACTGCCTGGAGCACCTGTCAAAACGTGCAGGGTTGGAGCTGCTGGGCGGCGTGCGCAACCTCAACGCCAGCCGCATCGCCGTCCTCGCCGACCTGGCGGCCTGCAGCTGGAAGGACACTGATTTTTTCTCCCTGGCCTTGCAGACCAGCGAGCATTTTTGCCGCGACAATCAGGTACTGACGCTGTTTACCTACGATCTGCTTGAATACAAACAGGTGCCGGACTGGCTGAACGCCCGGTTCTGGGCCAACCCGGAAAACTTCGGAAAGTATTGGTGGTAACCATGAGTACATCCATTTGCCCTTGCGGCAGCGGCAACTTGCTGGATGCCTGCTGCGGCCATTACCACACTGGCCACCCCGCGCCCTGCGCCACCGCGTTGATGCGCTCACGCTACAGCGCCTATGTGCTGGGGCTGGTGGATTATCTGGTGGCGACTACGCTACCGGCACAACAGAGCGGCCTCGACCGTGATGCCATTGGGGCCTGGAGCGCGCAAAGCACCTGGCTGGGTCTGGAGGTGGAAAGTTCCGAGGTGTTTGGGGGGCAGCCGGAACATGCCTTCGTTACCTTTACCGCGCGCTGGCATGACAGCACCGGCGAACACAGCCACCGGGAACAGTCGTCTTTCGTACAGAACGACGGGCGCTGGTACTTTATTGATCCTACGGTGGAGGTGAAGGCCGGGCGTAATGATGCCTGCCTGTGCGGCAGTGGGCAGAAGTTCAAGAAGTGCTGTTCCAGTTACCTGTAAAAACCACGGACACCGCGCTAAACCACACAACTCTCGTCATCGTTGACGACCATCGCCGGCAAGCCGGCTCCTACAAGGGATTGAGCCATGGTCAGCCGATTACGAACCTATAGCTGTTTACTGATACTGACCGTTGGCCTCTCGGGCTGCGCGTCCTGGTTCGCCGATGACACACCGGCACCACAAATCCACCTGGTCAAGGTCGAGTTGGTGCGGGCCAAGCTGCTGGAGCAGAAGTTCAAGCTGCACTTTCGCGTGGATAACCGTGACGACTCGGACCTCACCGTGCGCGGCCTGATCTACAAAATCAGCCTGGCTGACGTGGAACTGACCGAGGGCGAATCCAACGAGTGGCTGACCATACCGCCCAATGGCCGGGGATTTTTCAAGGTCACGGTGCGCACCAACCTGTGGCCGCAGGTGCGGGAAATCGCCGACCTGTTGAAAAACCCGGACCGCCCCATCCCCTATCGCCTGGAAGGTGAGCTGAAAACCGGATTATTCATCGGTAACGACGTGCACGTGATGCGCAATGACGAGATAATCCCCGGCGATTTTATTCCGGAGCGACACCAATGACTCAGCAACCCCATGTCCATGGTCCCGACTGCAACCACGATCACGATCACCACGATCACGACCATGGCCATGTCCACGGCCCGAACTGCGGCCATGCCCATCAGGAACCGGTGCGCAACGCCCTGAAGGACGTTGGCCGCAACGATCCATGCCCATGCGGCAGCGAGAAGAAGTTCAAGAAGTGCCACGGCGCCTGATACGCGTCCCGCAGGAGCCGGCAAGCCGGCTCCTACAGTTCTATCGATAGACGCAAATATTTCATTGAATTTTCGGCAGGTGGACACTACCTATACCTACAGGCACATCAGCGGGCGCCCTGTCCGTTCAAGCATCACCAATCCTGGAGAGCTTCATGATCGACCTGTATTACTGGACCACCCCCAACGGTCACAAGATTTCGTTGTTCCTGGAAGAAGCCGGCCTGCCCTACGAGGTGCACCCGATCAACATCGGCCAGGGCGACCAGTTCAAGCCAGATTTCCTGAAGATAGCTCCCAACAACCGTATTCCCGCCATTGTCGACCGGCAACCGAGCGACGGGGGCGCACCGATTTCCCTGTTTGAATCCGGCGCCATCTTGCTGTACCTCGCGGAAAAAACCGGCCAGTTCCTGCCCAAGGACCTGCGCGGTCGCCAGGAAGCGTTGCAATGGCTGTTCTGGCAAATGGGCGGCCTGGGCCCGATGGCGGGGCAGAACCACCATTTCAGCCAGTTCGCCCCGGAAAAGATCCCTTACGCCATCAAACGCTACGTGGATGAAACCGCACGCCTCTATGGCGTGCTGGACCGGCGCCTGGCCGACCGCAGTTTCGTCGCTGGCGAGGCCTACAGCATTGCCGATATGGCGATCTACCCGTGGATCGTGTCCCACAAATGGCAGAGCCAACGCCTGGAAGACTTCCCCCATCTGCACCGCTGGTTCAACCTGATCAAGGAACGTCCGGCGACGGTGCGGGCCTATGACCTGGTGCAGAAGGTCAACCCGCCGAAATCCTGATCATGCCCTGTAGGAACTGGCTAGCCGGCGAAGATCGTCAACGAAAACGCCGGGTGCCTGGATAAGCGTGGCGCCTGGTAGTTTTTCGCCGGCAAGCCGGTTCCTACAAGGCTTTGTGAGTGTTTGAAAAAATTAGCATCGCCTCCCGCTTGCGTCGGTTCGCCGCGCTCACTAACGTAGCGCCTTTACTGACGCTACCCCCCGCAGGAGCTTTGCCATGGCCTCGCCAGCCCTCTCACGTTTTCTTCCCCGGTTCGGCGTTGCCGCGGCAGTGGCCAGTGCCTTGGGCCTGGCCGGTTGCCAGTCACTGAACAGCCAGGACACCCTGCCCCCCGTTTCCGGCGTGCAGCCGCTCAAGGGCCTGGCGCAGAATGTTTCCGTGCGGCGCAACAGCCAGGGCATGCCGCTGATTGAAAGCAATACCTTTCACGACGCGCTGTTCGCTCTCGGTTACGTGCACGCTAGCGACCGGATCAACCAGATGGTCACCCTACGGCTGCTGGCCCAGGGCCGCCTGGCAGAGATGTCCGGGCCGGACGTGCTGGATGTCGACCGCTTCATGCGCGCCGTCAACCTGAAGAAAAGCGCCAGCGAGCTGTACAACGCCTCCTCGCCGCGTCTCAAGCGCTTCTTTGAAGTGTATGCCCGCGGGGTCAACGCCTACCTGTTCCGCTACCGCGACAAACTGCCGACGGACCTGGCCCAGACCGGCTACAAGCCCGAATACTGGAAACCGGAAGATTCGGCGCTGCTGTTCTGCCTGCTCAATTTCAGCGAATCAGCCAACTTGCAGGAAGAGTTGTCCGCCCTGGTACTGGCGCAAAAAGTCGGCGCCGACAAACTCGCCTGGCTGACCCCAAGCTACCCGGACGAACCGCTGCCTACGGCAGAGTCCGACAAGCTCAAGGGCATCAATCTAGGGCAGATTCCCGGCGTTGCCGCGCTCACCAGCCTCAACGAGCACCTGGCCAGCCTCAACACCCTTGGGGTTTCCACCTCCAGCAACTGGGCCATCGCCCCGCAACGCAGCCGCAGTGGCCGCAGCCTGCTGGCGAACGATCTGTCGACGCCGATGCAGGCGCCCTCCCTGTGGAATTTCGTACAGATCCGCGCGCCGAAATACCAGGCCGCCGGGGTGTCGATCGCTGGGATTCCTACGCTGCTGTCAGGTTTCAACGGCAAAGTGGCCTGGAGCATGAGCCAGGTGTCCGGCGATACCCAGGACCTGTTCCTGGAGAAGGTCAAGCGCCAGGGCAGCGCGCTGTACTACGAGCACAACGGCAAATGGCTACCGGCCATCGTGCGTAACGAAACCTTCTTCGCCAAGGGCCAGCGGCCAATTCGCGAGACGGTGTACGAAACCCGCCACGGCCCGCTGCTCAACAGCGCCCAGTCGCTGACCAGCGGCTACGGCCTGGCCCTACAAACCGCCGACTTCAAGGACGACAAGAGCCTGGATGCGTTTTTTGACCTGTCCCGGGCGCAGAACGTGGAAAAAGCCTCGGACGCCAGCCGGGAGATTCGTGCGATCCCGCTGAACATGGTGTTTGCCGACGCCAGCAATATCGGCTGGCAGGTCACCGGGCGCTTCCCCAACCGTCGCGAAGGTGAAGGCCTGTTGCCATCCCCAGGTTGGGACGGGCGCTTTGACTGGGACGGCTATGCCGATGCGATGCTGCACCCCTATGACCAGGACCCGCCACAGGGTTGGGTCGGCACGGCCAACCAGCGCAGCGTGCCCCATGGTTATGGCATGCAACTGTCCAACTCCTGGGCCGCGCCGGAGCGCAGCGAGCGCCTGGCGCAGCTGGCCGGCAACGGCAAGCACGACAGCCGTAGCGTGATTGCCATGCAGTACGACCAGACCACGCTGTTCGCCGCCAAACTTAAAAGCATGTTCCAGGCACCGGGCATGGCCCAGCCTCTGAAACAGGCGATCGATGCCCTGCCGGCCGCCGAACGTTCCAAGGCCCAGGAGGCTTTGGGCCGTCTGATGGCGTTCGACGGGCGGCTGGCGGCCACCTCGGCCGACGCGGCGATCTACCAACTGTTCCTGCAGGAAAGCGCCAGGCAGATTTTCCTCGACGAACTGGGCCCGGAATCCAGCGCCACCTGGAAAGCCTTTGTCAGCAACGCCAACCTGTCCTACGCGGCCCAGGCCGACCATCTGCTGGGGCGTGAAGACAGCCCGTTCTGGGATGACCTGCGCACCCCTGGCAAAGAAGACAAACCGGCGATTCTCGCCCGCAGCCTGGCCGCCGCGATCAGCGCCGGCGACAGCCAGTTGGGCGCAGATCACAAGGCCTGGCAGTGGGGCAAACTGCACAGCTACACCTGGAAAAACACCAGGGGCCAGACGATTCGCGGCCCATTGGCAGCAGGTGGCGATCACACTACGTTGAACGCTGCGCCCTACAACTGGGGGCAGGATTTCGCCACCACCCAGGTCCAGGCCCTGCGCATGATCGTGGATTTTGGCCAGGTGGAACCGATGATGGGCCAGGGCGGGATCGGCCAATCCGGCAACCCTGCCAGCCCGTACTATGCCAACGGCATCGATCCGTGGCTCAAGGCGCAGTACCTGAGCTTCCCGATGCAGCCGCAGAACTTTGACAAGGTGTATGGCAAGACCCGATTGACCCTGGTCCCAGGGAAATAACCCCATGTAGGCGCTGGCTTGCCAGCGCCTACAGTTCGTGAGCGGCCCGCACTGCAATGGTGCGCAAGATCTGTAGCGCCCGATATCGGGCGCGCCTCACGTCGCCCCTCGTGTAATCCCACCAATTAAAAAGACTATTCAGAACTATGGTGCAGAAATTGCTACTTGCGATACGTCTGACACCGTTCAGTAACAGTCCTAATCGCGCCACAAGCGCTTATCTTGGTTCCCAGGGATTACATAATGAAAAAAGCATTGCTGACCCTTTCTGCACTCGCGCTGTGCATGGCCGCCGGTACCGCCTTGGCCAAGGAATACAAAGAATTGCGTTTTGGTGTGGACCCTTCCTACGCGCCGTTTGAATCCAAGGCCGCCGACGGCAGCCTGGTGGGCTTCGATATCGACCTGGGCAATGCCATTTGTGCGGAGCTGAAGGTCACCTGCAAGTGGGTAGAAAGTGACTTTGACGGCATGATCCCCGGCCTCAAGGCCAAGAAGTTCGACGGTGTGATTTCGTCCATGACCGTGACCCCGGCCCGCGAGAAGGTCATCGACTTCTCCAGCGAGCTGTTTTCCGGCCCCACTTCCTACGTGTTCAAGAAAGGCTCCGGCCTGAGCGAAGACATCGCGTCCCTCAAGGGCAAGACGGTCGGCTATGAACAAGGCACCATCCAGGAAGCCTATGCCAAGGCCGTGCTGGACAAAGCCGGGATCAAAACCCAGGCCTACCAGAACCAGGACCAGGTGTACGCCGACCTGACCTCAGGCCGCCTCGATGCCTCGATCCAGGACATGCTGCAGGCCGAACTGGGCTTTTTGAAATCGCCACAAGGTGCCGATTACGAAGTCAGCAAACCAGTGGACAGCGAAATGCTGCCATCCAAGACTGCCGTGGGCATCGCAAAAGGTAACAAAGAGCTGAAAGCTCTCTTGGATAAAGGTATCAAAGCGTTACACGATGATGGCACCTACGCCACTATCCAGAAAAAACACTTTGGCGATCTGAACCTCTACAGCGGCAAATAACGCTGCGGCGCCCACCCCCGCACGGGGTGGGCGCACTCTCGATGGCCAAAGGCGTACCCCATGTTTGAAGACCTGTTGCAGACCCTCGGGCTTGGCGCGTTTAGCCTGCAAGGGTTTGGCCCACTGTTGCTGCAAGGCACCTGGATGACCATCAAATTGTCAGTGCTGTCCCTGGCGGTCAGCGTTGTACTGGGCCTGCTCGGCGCCAGTGCCAAGTTGTCGAGCCTGGCGCTGTTGCGCATTCCCGCGCAGCTCTACACCACCTTGATTCGCGGGGTGCCGGACCTGGTGCTGATGCTGCTGATTTTCTACAGCCTGCAAACCTGGCTGACCAGTTTCACCGACTACATGGAATGGGAATACATCGAAATCAACCCGTTCGGCGCCGGGGTGATTACCCTGGGTTTTATCTACGGTGCGTATTTCACCGAGACTTTTCGCGGTGCGATCCTCGCCGTGCCCCGCGGCCAGTTGGAAGCCGCCACGGCATATGGCCTCAAGCGCGGGCAGCGCTTTCGCTACGTGACCTTCCCGCAAATGATGCGCTTCGCCCTGCCGGGCATCGGCAATAACTGGATGGTGATGCTCAAGGCCACGGCGCTGGTGTCGATCATCGGCCTGGCTGATGTGGTCAAGGCCGCCCAGGATGCCGGCAAAAGTACCTACCAACTGTTCTTTTTCCTGGTGGTCGCGGCCTTGATCTACCTGGCCATCACCAGCGCGTCGAACTTCGTCCTGCGCAGGCTCGAAGCCCGTTACGCCGCAGGCTCACGGGAGGCAGTGCGATGATTGAATTGTTGCAGGAATACTGGCGGCCCTTCCTCTACAGCGATGGCAACCACATGACTGGGCTGGCCATGACGATGTGGCTGCTCACGGCCTCGATCTGCATCGGCTTCGTGGTGTCGATCCCACTGTCCATCGCCCGCGTCTCGCGAAACCGCTGGGTGCGCTGGCCGGTGCAGTTCTATACCTACCTGTTTCGCGGCACACCGCTGTATATCCAACTACTGATCTGCTACACCGGCATCTACAGCCTCGCCGCCGTTCGCGCACAACCGGTGCTGGATGGTTTTTTTCGCGACGCAATGAACTGCACGCTCCTCGCATTTGCCCTCAACACCTGCGCCTATACCACGGAGATTTTCGCCGGGGCCATCCGCAGCATGGCCCACGGCGAGGTCGAGGCGGCGAAAGCCTATGGCCTGAGCGGCTGGAAACTGTACGCCTACGTGATCATGCCCTCGGCCCTACGCCGCTCGTTGCCGTACTACAGTAATGAAGTGATCCTGATGCTGCACTCGACGACGGTAGCCTTTACCGCGACGATCCCGGACATCCTCAAAGTGGCCCGGGACGCCAACTCGGCCACCTTCCTCACTTTCCAGTCGTTTGGTATCGCTGCGCTGATCTACCTGACCGTGACCTTTGCCCTGGTCGGTCTGTTTCGTCTGGCGGAGCGTCGCTGGCTGGCCTTTCTCGGGCCGAGCCATTAAGGAGCCCCTATGCGGCAACAGATTCATCCCCTTCTCGCACCGGTGCCAGGCACGGCACGGCAGATCCACAGTTTCCACTTCGGGCCAGAGCAGGCCGAAGGCAAAATCTACATCCAATCCTCGCTACACGCCGACGAACTGCCCGGCATGCTGGTGGCCTGGCACTTGAAGGGACGCTTGGCGGAACTGGCCGCGGCCGGCCGCCTGCGCAGCGAAATCGTGCTGGTGCCAGTCGCCAACCCGGCGGGCCTTGAGCAAGTACTGATGGACACGCCCCTGGGCCGCTACGAGCTGGAGAGCGGGCAGAACTTCAATCGCCTGTTCTTCGATCTCAGCGAAGAAGTCGGCAATCAGGTCGAGGGCCTGTTGGGGGATAATCCCAGGCGCAACGTCGCACTGATCCGCGACAGTCTGCGCCAGGCCCTCGACCGCCATGTACCAGCCACACAACTGCAATCCCAGCGCCTGGTGCTGCAACGCCTGGCCTGTGACGCCGATATGGTGCTGGACCTGCATTGCGACTTCGAAGCCGTGGCCCACCTTTACACCACCCCCGAGGCCTGGCCGCAGGTCGAGCCGCTGGCCCGTTATATCGGCGCCGAAGCCAGCCTGTTGGCCACCGATTCGGGCGGACAATCCTTCGATGAGTGTTTCACCCTGCTCTGGTGGCAGTTGCAGCAACGTTTTGGCGAGCGTTTCCAGATCCCCCTGGGCAGCTTTTCCGTGACCCTGGAGTTGCGCGGCCAGGGCGATGTCAATCACGGCCTGGCCAGCCTCGATTGCCAGGCGATCATCGACTACCTGATCCGATTTGGCGCGATCAGCGGCGATCCTGCGCCCCTGCCCGACTTGCCCTACCCCGCTACGCCGCTGGCCGCCGTCGAACCAGTGGCGACCCCGGCGGGCGGCTTGCTGGTGTTCCACGCGTTGCCAGGGCAATACCTGGAGGCCGGGGAACTGGTGGCCGAGATCATCGACCCGATTCACGACCACGTCACGCCCATCCACTGCCGCCATGCCGGCCTGATGTATGCCCGTTCGCTGCGGCGCATGGCCACGGCGGGCATGGTGATTGCCCATGTCGCCGGCCTTACGCCCTATCGCAGCGGCTATTTACTATCGCCTTGAGGATGCACGCCCCATGTACAAACTGACCGTTGAAGGCCTGCATAAAAGCTATGGCGACCATGAGGTGCTCAAAGGGGTTTCGCTCAAGGCCAAAAGCGGGGATGTGATCAGCCTGATCGGCGCCAGCGGCTCTGGCAAAAGCACGTTCCTGCGTTGTATCAACTTCCTTGAACAACCCAATGACGGCGCCATGAGCCTTGATGGCCAGCCGATCCGCATGGTCAGCGACCGCCACGGCATGCGCGTGGCCGACGAAGCCGAGCTACAACGCCTGCGCACCCGCCTGGCGATGGTGTTCCAGCACTTCAACTTGTGGAGCCATATGAGCGTGCTGGAGAACATCACCATGGCCCCACGCCGGGTCTTGGGTTGCAGCAAGAAGGACGCGGAGGACCGTGCCCGGCGCTATCTGGACAAGGTTGGGCTGCCCGCACGGGTGGCGGAGCAGTATCCGGCGTTCCTGTCGGGTGGCCAGCAGCAACGGGTGGCCATCGCCCGTGCCCTGGCGATGGAGCCGGAGGTGATGCTGTTCGACGAGCCGACATCGGCCCTGGACCCGGAGCTGGTGGGCGAAGTGCTGAAGGTGATCCAGGGGTTGGCCGAAGAGGGGCGGACCATGATCATGGTGACCCACGAGATGAGTTTTGCGCGCAAAGTGTCCAGCCAGGTGCTGTTCTTGCACCAAGGCCTGGTGGAGGAGGAAGGCAAGCCGGAAGACGTGCTGGGCCATCCGAAAAGCGAGCGGCTGCAACAGTTCCTGCGCGGCAACCTGTAGGAGCCGGCTTGCCGGCGATAACGGAGTCTCAGGTACCGATGCTGTAAAAACTTAGACCGCATCGCCGGCAAGCCGGCTCCTACAAAGGGCGAGGCGTCAGGCCACTGGCGCGGGTGGTGGCTCGTCCGGCAGGGTCGGTACGCCAGGCTCGGTAGGTTGTTCCGGGGTATCGGGGTCAGGCTGGCCTGGGATGCCGCCGGCGGCGGGGTCGGCCATCAGGGACCAGGCCAGAACACCAATCTGATTGGGTTCCAGCCGAGCAAGTTCGGCGCTGATTCGCGGGTCGATCTTCATAGGGTACTCCTCAAGCGTGGCTCGACGCGCTGTGCACGCGCCGAGGCAGTACACCCAATAGAGTGCCTGCCCGCTGACAAATTCCCTTGAGCTGTAAGACGTTTCTATCAGGTGCGTGGCAGAGTGACGCCGCGCTGGCCCTGGTACTTGCCGCCACGGTCCTTATAGGACACTTCGCACTCTTCGTCGGATTCGAAGAACAGCATCTGCGCCACGCCTTCATTGGCGTAGATCTTGGCCGGCAAGGTGGTGGTGTTGGAGAACTCCAGGGTCACGTGGCCTTCCCACTCAGGCTCAAGCGGCGTCACGTTGACGATAATGCCGCAGCGCGCGTAGGTGCTCTTGCCCAGGCAGATGGTCAGGACGTTGCGCGGGATCCGGAAGAACTCGACGGTGCGCGCCAGGGCGAAGGAGTTTGGTGGGATGATGCACACGTCGCTCTTCACATCGACAAAGCTCTTTTCATCGAAGTTTTTCGGATCGACGGTGGCCGAGTTGATGTTGGTGAAGACCTTGAACTCATCGGCGCAACGTACATCGTAGCCGTAGCTGGAAACCCCGAATGAAATCAGGCGTTCGGCGCCTTCACCGCGCATCTGGCGCTCGACGAAGGGTTCGATCATGCCGTGCTCTTGCGCCATGCGGCGAATCCACTTGTCCGATTTGATGCTCATGGCGGGTGTCCTGAATAGCGAGGTGGAAAATTCTGTTGGGCATCTTACCGGGGCTGGCCTCGCGGTTCAAAGGACGCGGGGGTTTTTCTTGATTAAGTTGCGCCGGGCAACTGTCAGCCGTACGGGGCGGGCCTTGGCCCTGAATTTAAGGGCCGCAGGCCTGTAAAAGGCACCGCCAGTCACGAAAATAGAGAAACCTTCGGAAATACCATTGGCACGTTCCGGAAAAAGGGTTAAGGTGGCGCCACTGTGCTGCTTGTGTCACTGAGAATCTCTACACGATATGTTGAATTTCGATCCAACCATCTCCAAGAATTTTTCCTGCTCTTTGCACTCAGTCTCGGCCAGGGCTTTTCCTGAGTCGCAGTTAACTTTGTCCAAGGAGATACACCATGTCTAATCGCCAAACTGGTACCGTTAAGTGGTTCAACGATGAAAAAGGCTTCGGCTTCATCACTCCACAATCCGGTGACGACCTGTTCGTTCACTTCAAAGCTATCCAATCCGACGGCTTCAAAAGCCTGAAAGAAGGCCAACAGGTTTCTTTCATCGCTACCCGCGGTCAGAAAGGCATGCAAGCTGAAGAAGTTCAAGTTATCTAACTTGTACTGACTTAGTCGAAAGAACCCCGCCCTTAAAAGCGGGGTTTTTTTATGCCTGGGATTTGATACTGACCTTGCCAGCGAGGGCCGCCCTCAAGGTCGCCATCGCCGGCAAGCCGGGCTCCCACAAGGGAATTGGCACAACGCAAAACGCCCGGTGCATTCCCATGCACCGGGCGTTCTCATAGCTACCTTACAAGCCGCTACTGAAACAACGACTCACTCGACAAGCCATTTTTCTCCAGGATCTCCCGCAAGCGCTTGAGACCCTCTACCTGGATCTGCCGCACCCGCTCACGGGTCAAGCCGATCTCCAGGCCAACATCTTCCAGGGTGCTGCTTTCATGGCCACGCAGGCCAAAGCGGCGAATCACCACCTCGCGCTGCTTGTCCGTCAGCTCTGAAAGCCATTGATCGATACTTTGCGACAAGTCATCGTCCTGCAACAGCTCACACGGATCCGTGGGTCGGTCATCCGTAAGGGTGTCCAGCAAGGTTTTATCCGAATCCGGACCCAGCGAGACATCGACCGAAGACACACGCTCGTTAAGCCCGAGCATGCGCTTGACCTCTCCCACTGGTTTTTCCAGCAGGTTGGCGATCTCTTCAGGCGAAGGTTCATGATCAAGTTTCTGGGTAAGCTCGCGTGCCGCCCGCAGGTACACGTTAAGCTCCTTGACGACATGAATCGGCAACCGGATGGTCCGGGTCTGATTCATGATTGCGCGCTCAATGGTCTGGCGAATCCACCACGTCGCGTAGGTCGAAAAGCGAAAACCCCGCTCGGGGTCAAACTTCTCTACCGCCCGGATCAAGCCGAGGTTGCCCTCTTCGATCAGGTCCAACAGGGAAAGCCCACGATTGACGTAGCGTCGGGCGATTTTCACCACCAGGCGCAGGTTGCTTTCAATCATGCGCTTGCGCCCAGCCGGATCTCCCTTTTGCGACAATCGCGCAAAATGGACTTCTTCTTCGGGAGTGAGCAAGGGGGAAAAGCCGATTTCATTGAGGTACAACTGGGTCGCATCGAGCGCCCGGGTGTAATCAATATACTTATGCTGTTTTAACGCTGTGGAGTTTTTGGACTTGGTACGAACTGAAGGTACAGCGGGTCCCTCATTCGACATCGATTCCGTACCGATGCCGGTCTCCATAAGGAGAACCTCATCGTCGATGTCAAACTCCGGCGCTTCTTTACTGAGAGCCATTGTTATAGTCCTTTGGTGAGTTCGACCTCAAGCTCAAGCGACGCCTTTATCCTTGGCAACGCTGGAGCCTGTTCCTTCTACGTGAGGGAACAGGCTGACAACACATCAACGCCGGGGTAGGAATTGCAGTGGATCTACAGGTTTACCTTGGCGGCGAATCTCAAAGTGCAGTTTCACCCGGTCTGTACCAGTCGACCCCATTTCGGCAATTGTCTGTCCGACTTTGACCTGCTGCCCCTCCCGAACCAACAACCTGCGGTTATGACCGTAGGCACTGACGTAGGTATCGCTGTGTTTGATGATGACTAATTCGCCGTAGCCCCGTAGACCACTCCCGGCGTATACAACAGTCCCATCAGACGCAGCTAAAACAGGCTGTCCCAAATCCCCGGCGATATCAATGCCTTTATTCAAACTACCGTTTGAAGAGAATTTTCCAATAAGAATGCCATTTGAGGGCCATCCCCAACCGGTCGGTGCCGGTCCCGCAGGTGGCAACGGCGCGGGTGCCGGCTTGCTCGCAACCTTAGGCGCAACGGTGCCTGCAGGCCGGGTGAAGACCGTCGTCTTGCTGGAAGAAGAGGCCGATGAACCGGATTTTGTCACAACTGCCGTGGGCGCCGAACCCGTGCGCCCATCGAAACGGATGGTTTGCCCCGGATGTATCGTATAAGGCACAGGAATGTTGTTACGCGCGGCCAGCGCCTTGTAGTCCCAGCCATAACGGAAGGCGATCGAGAACATGGTATCGCCCTTACGCACCACGTATTGCCCGGTGGTCACCGTCGGCCGTTGCGGTGCCGCATTATTGCGGTCAACCACGCGCGCGCCGCTGCCTGTGCTGGAGCAGGCAGCCAGCAAGGAACTCAAGACAAGGCCAATCACCAGTCGCTGAAAGCTAGTTTTACTCATACGCTGCGCAATGACTGTGAGACTCACCCGCCGCTCCCTTTGTGGTGGCTGAAACATGAACGCCTGTATCAGGCTTGAAATATGTCGCAAGTATAACTGGCTGCCAGACTTTAACCGGCAACAAGGTAGAAACGAAAAATTCATCTCGTTTAATAACTACCCAACTTGATGTTGACTCGATGAACCCCGCTGTAAGACACATACCCAGCAATAGAATTCACTACACCGTGACAATTGTTCAGGCCAGCGGCCCATTAAGTAACGGAACGAAACGCACTGCCCCCAGGACATGCCGGGAAAAACCCTCTTCTTCGCGCACGATCAACATCAACTGTTGCACTTCGCCCGATCCCACCGGAATCACCAGGCGCCCGCCCGGAGCCAATTGGTCCAGAAGTGCCTGAGGTACATCGGTGGCCACCGCAGTCACGATGATGCCGTTGTAGGGCGCCAAGGCCGGCCAGCCTTCCCAGCCATCACCCCAACGAAACACTACGTTGCGCAGGTTCAGCTCCACCAGGCGCTCCTTGGCCCGGTCCTGCAGGACCTTGATCCGCTCGACGGAAAACACCCGCTCCACGAGTTGCGAGAGCACGGCAGTCTGGTAGCCGGAGCCGGTGCCAATCTCCAGCACTTTGTCCAAGGGACCCGCCGCCAACAACAGCTCACTCATCCGCGCCACCATATAGGGCTGGGAGATGGTTTGGTTGTGGCCAATGGGCAGCGCAGTGTCTTCGTAGGCGCGATGGGCCAGGGCCTCATCGACAAACAGATGACGCGGGGTACGGCGGATGACCTCCAACACCTGGGCGTTGGACAGTCCCTCTTCATAGAGTCGCTGGATCAAACGCTCACGGGTGCGTTGGGAGGTCATGCCGATGCCCCGGCGCAACAGGTCGTCCTGTTCACGAGCCATCAGCGCAGCCCCTCCAGCCAGGGATCGAGACCACCGAAGGCATCATTGAAGGTGCGATCGAGTTGCAGCGGGGTAATCGAAACATAACCTTGCATCACCGCATGAAAGTCCGTGCCCGGCCCGCCATCCTCGGCGTCGCCCGCTGCGGCAATCCAGTAGCCTTCCCTGCCACGGGGATCCACCACTTTCAGCGGTGCCGCAGCGCGGGCGCGGTGGCCCAGGCGGGTCAATTGGATGCCGCGAATATGGTCCAGGGGCAGATTGGGAATATTGACGTTGAGCACCGTACGCGGTGGCAGCACCAGGGTGCCGTGGGCCTCAACCAGCTTGCGCGCAAAATAAGCGGCGGTCGCCAGGTTATCCACCTGCCGCGACGCCAGCGAAAAGGCAAAGGCCGTCCGCCCCAGGAAGCGCCCTTCCAGGGCCGCCGCCACGGTGCCGGAATACAGCACGTCATCGCCCAGGTTGGCGCCCAGGTTGATCCCGGAAACCACCAGGTCCGGCTCATCGGCCAGCAAGCTGTTGATGGCCAGGTGCACGCAATCGGTCGGCGTGCCATTAACGCTGATAAAGCCGTTGGCCAGCGTCTGCGGGTGCAACGGACGGTCGAGCGTCAGCGAACTGCTGGCGCCACTTTTGTCCTGGTCCGGGGCAACCACCACGCACTCGGCATAATCTGCCAGCGCAGCATGAAGCGCGGCAAGGCCGGGTGCGGTGACCCCGTCGTCGTTAGATATCAGAATACGCATGGGCTGTCCGTCTGCCCCACCGGCACCAGATCAACAAGCTCGCGCACCAAGACAGTGGCGAAGCATCCGGCCGGCAGGACGAATTCCAATTGCAGAATGTCAGTCTCGGGATAATGCCACGTCAACCCGCCAATGGGCAGTCGCAGAATGCGCCGTTCCTGGCTCATGCCGGCTTTGGCCAGCCACTCGCACAGGTGCGCCTCGCTCGCGGCGACGGCTTGCTCCAACTCATGGGTGGCGCCAGTGGCGGGCGAATCGCCTTCACCCCACTGTGGGCCGGTGGGATGCAGGTCGAGGATGGCCAGGCGCGGATCGCTGCACTCCGCCTCCCCCGCCGGGAAAAAGCTGCGGCTGTCGGTGAACGCCAGCAGGTCACCGACCTGGGCACGCTGCCATGAACCATCGGCAACCCGCGCCGCCAACACCTTATTGAACACAAAGCTGCGCGCGGTCGACAGCAGGCGCGAACGTACATTGCGCTGTTCCGGCAAGGCCTTGCGGGCCGCCCAGTCGCGGGCATCGACGACGTTACCGCCATCATGGCCAAAACGCTGGGCGCCGAAATAGTTGGGGATACCGTGCTTGGCGATCAATTGCAGGCGCGCATCGATCGCGCCGTGGTCGCCGGCCAGTTGGGTCAGGCGCAGGGTAAAACCGTTGGCCGCATGGGCGCCACGCTGCAACTTGCGTTTATGACGGGCGGCCTTGAGGATTTTCAGGGTGTCGTTTTCCGCCGCACTCAGGTCTGGGTCGGCCTTGCCCGGCAGTTGCACGCTGAACCACTGGCGCGTCAGCGCCTGGCGATCCTTGAGGCCGGCATAGCTCACCGTGCGCAAGGGCACGCCGGCAGCCTTGGCAATACGTCGCGCGGCCTCTTCAGTGTTCAGGCCGCGCTTTTCCACCCACAACCACAGGTGCTCACCCTCGCCGGTCAGCGGGATATCCAGCACTTCATCCACTTGGAAATCTTCGGCAGTCGCCTTGAGCACCGCGCTGCCCAGCGCCTCGCCATAGGCCCGCGGGCCCAACAGTTGCAGTTCGTTCATGCGCGCAGCAACAAGGCGACAGAGTGCACCGCAATGCCCTCTTCACGACCGGTAAACCCGAGTTTTTCGGTGGTGGTGGCTTTCACGTTGACTTGATCCAGTTCTATTTGCAGATCGGCGGCAATCACTGCGCGCATCGATTCGATATGCGGGGCCATTTTGGGTGCCTGGGCAACGATGGTGTTATCGACGTTGCCGACCTTCCAGCCCTTGGCATGGATCAGGCCGACCACATGCCGCAGCAGCACGCGGCTGTCCGCGCCCTTGAAAGTGGGATCGGTGTCCGGAAAGTGTTTGCCGATATCTCCCAATGCAGCCGCGCCGAGCAAGGCATCGCTCAAGGCATGCAGCACAACGTCGCCGTCGGAATGAGCCAGCAACCCATGGTGGTGCGCAATGCGCACGCCGCCCAGGGTGATGAAGTCGCCTTCGGCGAAACGGTGCACATCATAGCCGTGGCCAATACGCATAAAAAAACGCCCCGAGTTAATTCAGGGCGTGATTCTACCTACTTTTGCCAGACATTAACCGAGCAAAGCACGTCCATGATGACGCAAGTGATCCTCGATGAAGCTGGCGATAAAGAAGTAGCTGTGGTCGTAGCCCGGTTGCAGGCGCAACTCCAGCGGATGGCCGGCGGCCTTGGCGGCTTGTTGCAAGGCTTCGGGCTTGAGTTGAGTGGCAAGGAAGTCGTCGCGATCACCCTGGTCCACCAGCAGTGGCAGTTTTTCCGAGGCTTCGCTGATCAGCACGCAGGCATCCCATTCGCGCCACTTGGAGCGCTCTTCCCCCAGGTAGCGGGAAAACGCTTTCTGCCCCCAAGGGCAATCCATCGGATTGTTGATCGGCGAAAACGCCGACACCGACTGGTAGCGCCCCGGATTGCGCAAGGCGCATACCAGCGCACCGTGGCCGCCCATTGAATGCCCGCTGATGCCGCGCTTGTCGGACGCCGGGAAATGCGCTTCAACCAACGCCGGCAATTCCTGCACGACATAGTCATGCATCCGATAGTGCATGCTCCACGGCTGTTGCGTGGCATTCAAGTAAAACCCGGCACCCAGGCCAAAGTCCCAGGCATTGTCCGGGTCGCCCGGCACACCCGGCCCACGGGGGCTGGTGTCCGGGGCGACGATGATCAATCCCAGCTCAGCCGCCATACGCTGCGCGCCGGCCTTTTGCATGAAGTTCTCATCGGTGCAGGTCAAGCCCGACAGCCAGTACAGCACCGGCAACTTGCCGCCTTGCTCCGCCTGCGGTGGCAGGTAGACGGCGAAGGTCATATCGCAATCGAGTACATCGGAATGATGCTTATAGCGTTTGTGCCAGCCGCCGAAGCTCTTCTGGCATGACAGGTTTTCCAGACTCATGGCCGACCTCAGAAATGGATGACGGTACGAATGCTCTTGCCTTCATGCATCAGGTCGAATGCCTTATTGATATCTTCCAGGCCCATGGTGTGGGTGATGAAGGTATCCAACGGGATTTCGCCGGTCTGGGCCATTTCCACGTAGCTTGGCAACTCGCTGCGGCCACGCACGCCACCGAAGGCCGAACCGCGCCAGACACGACCGGTCACCAGTTGGAATGGACGGGTAGCGATTTCCTGGCCAGCCCCGGCGACCCCAATGATTACCGACTCGCCCCAGCCTTTGTGGCAGCACTCTAGGGCCGCACGCATCAGCTGGACATTGCCGATACACTCGAAGGAAAAGTCCACACCGCCGTCGGTCAAATCGACAATCACATCCTGGATCGGCCGGTCGTAGTCTTTCGGGTTGATACAGTCGGTGGCACCCAACTGCTTGGCGATCTCGAACTTGGCCGGGTTGATGTCGATGGCGATGATACGACCGGCCTTGGCTTTAACTGCACCGATCACGGCCGACAAACCAATCCCGCCCAGGCCGAAAATGGCCACGGTGTCACCCGGCTTGACCTTGGCGGTGTTGATCACGGCACCGATACCAGTGGTGACGCCACAGCCCAGCAGGCAGACTTTTTCCAGCGGCGCTTCTTTGGGAATCTTGGCCACGGAGATTTCCGGCAACACTGTGTATTCGGAAAAAGTCGAAGTCCCCATGTAGTGGAAGATCGGCTGCCCTTTGTAGGAAAAACGCGTAGTACCGTCTGGCATCAGGCCTTTGCCCTGGGTCGCGCGGATGGCTTGGCACAGGTTGGTCTTGCCCGACAGGCAGAACTTGCACTTGCCACACTCCGGGGTGTACAGCGGGATCACGTGGTCGCCCACCGCCACCGAAGTCACACCCTCGCCAATCGCTTCGACCACTGCGCCGCCTTCGTGGCCGAGGATCGACGGGAAGATACCTTCCGGATCGGCGCCCGACAGGGTGTAGGCGTCAGTGTGGCAAACCCCGGAAGCGACCACGCGCAACAGGACTTCACCGGCCTTGGGCATGGCCACATCCACTTCCACGATCTCCAGTGGTTTCTTGGCTTCAAAGGCGACAGCGGCGCGTGACTTGATCATCCGGGTTTCTCCTGGGGCTTAAAAGTAAGACGAACAGTGTAAAACACGGTCCATTGATTAATAATCCAGGCAAAAGCAAAACATTATTGCTGTACTGGGATAATCACCATGCTGGAAAACCGCTGGGAAGGCATCGATGAGTTCGTCGCCGTCGCCGAATGCAGCCAATTTACTGCGGCTGCCGAACGCCTGGGCGTGTCCTCGTCCCATATCAGCCGCCAGGTCGCACGCCTGGAAGAACGCCTGCAAACCCGCCTGCTGTATCGCAGCACCCGGCGCGTTACGCTGACCGAGGCCGGGCAAACCTTCCTGCAACATTGCCAACGCCTGCAGGATGGGCGCGAAGAGGCCCTGCGCGCCGTAGGCGACCTGACCAGCGAACCCAAGGGCATGTTGCGCATGACCTGCGCCGTGGCTTATGGCGAACGCTTTATCGTGCCGCTGGTCACGCGCTTCATGGGGCTGTATCCGCAATTGCGCGTGGATATCGAGCTGAGCAACCGCCCCCTCGACCTGGTGCATGAAGGCCTGGACCTGGCGATTCGCCTGGGCCGCCTGCAAGACTCGCGAATGGTCGCCAGCCGCCTGGCCCCCAGACGCATGTATCTCTGTGCGTCGCCGTCCTACCTGGAACGGTATGGGCGCCCCCATAGCTTGTCGGAATTGAGCAGGCATAACTGCCTGGTCGGCAGCTCGGATATTTGGCAATTGGCCCAGGATGGGCGCGAATTTTCCCAAAGGGTGCAGGGAAACTGGCGCTGCAACAGTGGGCAGGCGGTGCTGGATGCGGCGCTGCAAGGGGTGGGGTTATGCCAGTTGCCGGATTATTACGTGCTGGAGCACTTGCACAGCGGCGCGCTGGTTTCACTACTTGAGTCCCACCAACCGCCGAATACTGCAGTGTGGGCGCTGTATCCGCAGCAGCGGCATTTGTCGCCGAAGGTGCGCAAGTTGGTGGACTACCTGAAGGAAGGGCTGGCTGGGAGGCCGGAGTATGGCGGGTGATCTGGGGTGTCAGGCCTGGCCTCATCGCAGGCAAGCCAGCTCCCACACCTGACCGCGTATCCCTGTTGGAATGCGGTCAGGTGTGGGAGCTGGCTTGCCTGCGATGAAGTCACCTCGGTCCAGCAGCCTACCGGCGATTAGCCCACCGCAACCTGAGCCACTCCAGATCCTCCGGCCGGGTCACCTTGATATTGTCCGCGCGCCCTTCCACCAGGCGTGGCGCCTGGCCGGACCATTCCATGGCCGAGGCTTCGTCAGTGATGACCGCGTCAGCCACCAGGCTATCAGCCAAGGCGCGGTGCAAGGCCCCCAGGCGGAACATTTGCGGGGTATAGGCTTGCCAGATCAGGCTGCGATCAATGGTTTCCACCACCCGCCCCTGCTTGTCGACACGCTTGAGGGTGTCGCGGGCCGGTACGGCCAGCAAGCCGCCCACCGGGTCATCCGCCAACTGCGCCAACAACGTGTCGAGATCCTCGCGGCTCAGGTTCGGCCGTGCGGCATCGTGCACCAGCACCCAGTCGTCATCGCTGGCGCCCAGGGCATTGAGTTGCAGCAGTGCATTGAGCACCGAGCCTGAGCGCTCCGCCCCGCCGTCCGCGCGCTGGATACGCGGGTCGCCGGCACACGCCAGGTTGGGCCAGTAAGGATCATCGACAGCCAGACTGACCACCAGCCCCTTGAGGCTCGGATGATCGAGGAAACAGCCAAGGCTGTGTTCGAGAATAGTGCGCCCGCCCAACTGCAGATACTGCTTGGGACGGTCCGCGGCCATGCGGGCACCGACGCCCGCGGCAGGAATCACGGCCCAGAAGGCCGGCAAACAGGCGTTCATTGGGCCAACTGGTAGAGGGTTTCACCCTCCTTGACCATGCCCAATTCATGACGAGCCCGCTCTTCAACGGTCTCCATGCCTTTTTTCAACTCAAGCACTTCGGCATCGAGCACACGGTTGCGCTCCAGCAACACCTCGTTCTCGGCGTGCTGCGCGGCAATTTGCTGGGTCAGGTCGGTCACCTGCGCCAGGCTGCCATTGCCCACCCAAAGGCGGTACTGCAGGCCAGCCAGCAGCAAGAGCAAGACGAGGAACAACCAATTGGGACTGCGCATCGAATATCGGGTATCCAGTGAAAAAAGACAGCCATGCAAAACTTTTGAAGCAACTGATAGCACGAAGCCTGGAAGACCCAGGCTTGTGCTTGATAGGCATCAGATTAGTGCGCAAATTCACTCTATAGCGAGTTTTCCGACACAATCCGTTGTCTTTTTACCATCAACTACTCAGCCGCGAAACTCACCACGGCCGTTGTATTTGGCTTTACCACCCAATTGCTCTTCGATACGCAGCAGTTGGTTGTACTTGGAAACGCGGTCGGAGCGGCACAGGGAACCGGTTTTGATCTGGCCCGCCGAGGTGCCCACGGCCAGGTCGGCAATGGTCGAATCTTCGGTTTCGCCGGAGCGGTGCGAGATCACGGCAGTGTAGCCCGCAGCCTTGGCCATCTGGATCGCTTCCAGGGTTTCGGTCAAGGTGCCGATCTGGTTGAACTTGATCAGGATCGAGTTGGCGATCTTCTTGTCGATGCCTTCTTTCAGGATCTTGGTGTTGGTCACGAACAGGTCGTCGCCCACCAGTTGGATTTTCTCGCCGATCTTGTCGGTGAGGATTTTCCAGCCGTCCCAGTCGGACTCGTCCAGGCCGTCTTCGATCGAAATGATCGGGTAACGCTGGGTCAGGCCCTTGAGGTATTCAGCAAAACCTTCGGAGTTGAACACCTGGCCTTCGCCGGACAGGTTGTACTTGCCGTCCTCAAAGAACTCGCTGGCCGCGCAGTCCAGGGCCAGGGTCACGTCGGTGCCCAGCTTGTAGCCAGCGTTGGCCACAGCTTCGGAGATCACTTTCAGTGCATCTTCGTTGGACGCAAGGTTCGGTGCGAAACCACCTTCGTCACCCACCGCAGTGCTCAGGCCACGGGCCTTCAGCACAGCTTTGAGGTGGTGGAAAATCTCGGTGCCCATGCGCAGGCCTTCGGAGAAGGTCTTGGCGCCGACTGGCTGCACCATGAATTCCTGGATATCGACGTTGTTGTCTGCGTGTTCGCCACCGTTGATGATGTTCATCATTGGCACCGGCATCGAGTACACGCCCGGAGTGCCGTTCAGGTTGGCAATGTGCGCGTACAGCGGCAGGTCCTGGTCCTGAGCAGCGGCCTTTGCAGCAGCCAGGGATACAGCGAGGATCGCATTGGCGCCGAGGCTGCCTTTGTTTTCAGTGCCATCGAGCTTGATCATCGCGTGATCGAGGGCTTTCTGGTCCAGCGGGTCCTTGCCCAGCAACAGGTCGCGGATCGGACCGTTGATGTTGGCTACTGCCTTGAGGACACCCTTGCCCAGGTAACGGCTCTTGTCGCCATCACGCAGTTCCAGCGCTTCGCGCGAACCTGTGGAAGCACCGGACGGCGCGCAGGCGCTGCCGATGATGCCGTTATCGAGAAGCACGTCGGCTTCGACGGTGGGGTTGCCACGGGAGTCGAGAACTTCACGACCTTTGATGTCGACGATTTTTGCCATTGTTGTAAACACTCCAAAGTTGACGAAAACGACGCAGCTGAAGGAAATCTTTTGACCGACCGCAAGGGTGGAACAACGGGGCAGGCTTGCAGACGACAAGACTCAGGCCCGGGGGCCTGAGCATAAAGCGCGGAAAGTTTACCGGAGAAACGCGGGTTACGCGGTCTCTACCGTCGGAAAACTCTTGACCAATTCGTCCAATTGCTTGAGCTGGGCCAGGAATGGCTCCAGCTTGTCCAGGCGCAGGGCGCAAGGACCGTCGCACTTGGCGTTGTCAGGATCCGGGTGGGCTTCCAGGAACAGGCCAGCCAGGGACTGGCTGATACCGGCCTTGGCCAGGTCCAGTACCTGGGCACGTCGGCCACCGGCGGAGTCGGCGCGGCCACCCGGCATTTGCAGCGCATGGGTCACGTCGAAGAATACCGGGTATTCGAACTGTTTCATGATGCCGAAACCGAGCATATCCACCACGAGGTTGTTGTAGCCGAAGCTCGAACCACGCTCGCAGAGGATCAACTGGTCATTACCCGCTTCCACGCACTTGTTCAGGATGTGTTTCATCTCCTGAGGCGCGAGGAACTGGGCTTTCTTGATATTGATCACAGCGCCGGTCTTGGCCATCGCGACGACCAGGTCGGTCTGGCGCGACAGAAAGGCCGGCAACTGGATGATGTCGCATACCTCGGCGACCACTGCAGCCTGCTCGGGCTCGTGGACGTCGGTGATGATCGGCACGCCGAAGGCTTGCTTGATGTCCTGGAAGATCCGCATGCCTTCTTCAAGGCCCGGGCCGCGATAGGAGGTCACGGACGAACGGTTAGCCTTGTCGAAGCTGGCCTTGAACACATAAGGGATACCCAGTTTCTCGGTAACCTTTACGTACTCTTCACAGACCTGCATCGCCATGTCACGGCTTTCCAGCACGTTCATGCCGCCAAACAGCACCATGGGCTTGTCGTTGGCAATTTCGATATCGCCTACGCGAATGATCTTCTGGGCCATCAGGTTTACGCCTTCTTCTGATGTTGCGTCAGTGCAGCCTTGACGAAACCGCTGAACAACGGGTGACCGTCGCGCGGAGTCGAGGTGAACTCAGGGTGGAACTGGCAAGCGACGAACCAGGGATGATCCGGGGCTTCAACCACTTCAACCAGCTTGCCATCACCGGAGCGACCGGAGACTTTCAGGCCGGCTTCTTTGATCTGCGGCAGCAGGTTGTTGTTCACTTCGTAACGATGACGGTGACGCTCGACGATCACGTCCTTGCCGTAGCAGTCGTGTACCAGCGAGCCGGACTCCAACAGGCAATCCTGTGCGCCAAGGCGCATGGTGCCGCCCAGGTCGGAACTTTCGGTACGGGTTTCGACAGCGCCAGTGGCATCTTCCCACTCGGTGATCAGGCCCACGACCGGGTGGCCGCTGGTGTGATCGAACTCGGTGGAGTTGGCGTCTTTCCAGCCCAGCACGTTACGAGCGAACTCGATAACGGCCACTTGCATGCCCAGGCAGATACCCAGGTACGGCACCTTGTTCTCACGAGCGTACTGTACCGCAGTGATCTTGCCTTCCACGCCACGCAGGCCGAAACCGCCTGGCACGAGGATCGCATCGACGCCTTCGAGCAGCGCGGTGCCCTGGTTTTCGATGTCTTCGGAGTCGATGTAACGCAGGTTGACCTTGGTACGGTTGCTGATACCGGCGTGACTCATCGCTTCGATCAACGACTTGTACGCGTCCAGCAGCTCCATGTACTTGCCGACCATGGCGATGGTGACTTCGTGCTCAGGATTGAGCTTGGCGTCAACCACCGCTTCCCACTCGGACAGGTCCGCGCCATTGCACTGCAGGCCGAAACGCTCGACCACAAAATCATCCAGGCCCTGGGAATGCAGAATGCCCGGGATCTTGTAGATGGTGTCGGCGTCTTCCAGGGCAATCACCGCACGTTCTTCAACGTTGGTGAACTGGGCGATCTTGCGACGCGAGGAAATGTCGATCGGGTGATCGGAACGGCACACCAGCACATCCGGCTGCAGGCCGATGGAACGCAGTTCCTTGACCGAGTGCTGGGTAGGCTTGGTTTTGGTCTCGCCAGCGGTGGCGATGTACGGCACCAGCGTCAGGTGCATCAGCATCGCGCGCTTGGCGCCGACTTCAAAACGCAACTGGCGGATGGCTTCGAGGAACGGTTGGGATTCGATGTCACCCACGGTGCCACCGATCTCGACCATCGCCACGTCGGCATCGCCTGCACCCTTGATGATGCGGCGCTTGATTTCGTCGGTGATGTGCGGGATCACCTGGATGGTTGCACCCAGGTAGTCACCACGGCGCTCCTTGCGCAGCACGTGCTCGTAGACACGGCCGGTGGTGAAGTTGTTGTTCTGGGTCATGGTCGTGCGGATGAACCGCTCGTAGTGGCCCAGGTCCAGGTCGGTCTCGGCGCCGTCGTGGGTGACGAACACTTCACCGTGCTGGAACGGGCTCATGGTGCCCGGGTCGACGTTGATGTACGGGTCCAGCTTGAGCATGGTGACCTTAAGTCCCCGCGCCTCCAGGATGGCCGCCAACGAAGCGGAGGCAATGCCTTTCCCCAATGAAGAAACAACACCGCCCGTGACGAATATGTAGCGCGTCATGAAAAACCCTAGAAGTCTGCGTTAAAGCGGTCGGAGCCGCCGGGGAAAGCGAAGGAAGGCCGAAGCCCCCGATCACCTGCATTAATCACAGTGCACCTTTCAAAAAAACCGCCGCGTTGTGACAGACCAGCAATGGAACACCGGTACGTTGATCGCTACACATTTTTTGGAATCGCCCAGCAAAGACTGCTTGGTAATCGGCAACGACTGTGTTTCAGGAGAATCCACAGAAGTTGTATCAAGAAGGGAGCGTAGTCTACCGGAAAGGCGCTATCAGCTCAAACCTTGATCGCAGGTTGGTGGCGCCCAATGTAATTGCCAGTCATCCCCCTGCCCTGTCGAGGCCCTTGCCAGGTTGGCCACGGCCACCAGACGGGTGCCTTGGTACAGCAGCGGCAATCTGCCACGGATAAAGCCTGGCACAGCACTTTCGTTGAGCAAACGCTTGAGGTCACGCCGGCCACGACCTGGCACTTCCATGACTTCACCACCCTGGCGGTAACGGATGCCCAAAGGGCCTTCAGGGGCATGCCCGCTGAAATACAACTGGCCGTTGCCCGGTAACTGTAGTGGGATTTGCGGGTGTGACCAGCTTAGCGGCGTATCAGAAATTTCCGACCAATCGGTAGGCATCCACCAGATGCGATCGTTGCAACGGTGCAATTGGCCATCGGCCAAACGCCACACGGGCTGTGCGTCCGCCTTGGCATCGCGCAAGGTGTGCCAGCCAATCCAGTGCTCGCTGTCGGGCAACAACGTCAGCGGCGCCAGCCAGTACCGTAGGGCGTTGCGCTGCCGAGCGTCGGAAAGATCTCGCAGCGGCGCAAGTGCCAATGATGGCAACGGTAGCCAGGCAAGCGCCGATGGCCGCTGGGCAGCCTGCACATCCAATTGCGCCAATTCATCGAGCAGCTCTTGGGCCTGCGCCAGATGCCCAGCGGTTCGCGCCAGGGTATTCGCGGCCTGGGGCCAGCGGGCGGTGAGCAGTGGGAATACTTGATGACGCAGGTAATTGCGGGAGAAACGTGAGTCGCCGTTGGAGGGGTCCTCGATCCAACTCAACTGCTGTTCGCGGGCGTAGGTTTCCAGCTCGGCTCGCGACATGTCCAGCAGCGGCCGCACCAGGTGCCCTTTACCCAAGGGACGCAGGGCTGGCATGCCGGTGAGGCCCCGCAGCCCAGCGCCCCGCAGCAGGCGAAACAGCAGGGTTTCTGCCTGATCGTCACGGTGCTGGCCGGTGAGTAGCAGTTCACTTGGGCCGATTATCTCGGCGAACGCCTGGTACCGCGCGTCACGGGCCGCACGTTCAAGGCTTGCACCTGACTGCACTTGCACATGCATAACCCGCAGCGGCACACCTGCGGCATCACAAACCGCCTGGCAATGGGCTGGCCAGCCGTCAGCCACAGCCTGGAGACCGTGATGGACATGGATAGCCTGCAGAGGTGGCAGGGATTGGTTTTTTGCCAGATCAGCGAGTAAGTGCAGGAGGACGGTGGAGTCGAGTCCGCCAGAGAAAGCGATGTGCCAGGCCGAGGCGTTGCGCCACGGGGCCAGGGCTTGCAGGAGTTCGGCGGTTAGAGTTGGTTTCATCGCACGTTACCGCCGCAAAACTGGAATACGTTAGCCAAGCATACACAACGCAAATGTGGGAGCGGGCCTGCCCGCGATAGCGGTGTACCAGCCAACCAATCTGGCACTGACACATTGCTATCGCGGGCAAGCCCGCTCCCACATGGGTAATGCCGTGGCTTAGAGGCCGTAGCTCATCAGGCGCTCGTAACGACGGGCCAGCAGCGCTTCGTTGTCGAATTTTTTGAGCATATCCAACTGTGCGCAGAGTTCGGCGCGGATGGTCGCCGATGCGGCAGCCGGGTCGCGGTGTGCGCCGCCCAGGGGCTCGGCGATCACTTTGTCGACGATGCCCAGGCCTTTCAGGCGATCAGCGGTGATCCCCATGGCTTCGGCAGCATCCGGGGCCTTTTCTGCGGTTTTCCACAGGATCGAGGCGCAACCTTCCGGCGAGATCACAGCGTAAGTCGAATACTGCAGCATGTTCAGTTGGTCGCAGACGCCAATGGCCAGCGCACCGCCAGAACCGCCTTCACCGATCACGGTCGCGATGATCGGGGTTTTCAGGCGTGCCATCACTCGCAGGTTCCAGGCAATCGCTTCGCTCTGGTTGCGCTCTTCAGCGTCGATGCCTGGGTAGGCGCCCGGGGTGTCGATAAAGGTCAGGATCGGCATCTTGAAGCGTTCAGCCATTTCCATCAGGCGGCAGGCCTTGCGGTAGCCTTCCGGGCGCGGCATGCCGAAGTTGCGACGCACTTTCTCGCGCACTTCACGGCCTTTCTGGTGACCAATCACCATCACCGGCTGGTCGTCCAGGCGAGCAATACCGCCGACAATCGCCGCGTCATCGGAGAAGTGACGGTCGCCATGCAACTCGTCGAACTCGGTGAAGATGTGATCGATGTAGTCCAGGGTGTACGGACGGCGCGGGTGGCGGGCCAGGCGCGCGATCTGCCAGCTGGTCAGCTTGCCGAAGATGTCTTCGGTGAGCGTCTTGCTCTTGTCTTGCAGGCGGGAGATTTCATCGCCGATATTCAGCGAATTGTCATTGCCGACCAGGCGCAGCTCTTCGATCTTGGCTTGCAGGTCAGCGATCGGCTGTTCGAAATCAAGAAAATTCGGGTTCATAAGCGTCCGTCTTGGGTCGACGGCCAGGGAGTGCCTGGCCAGCCGGTTGTCTATTCGCGCCCTACCTTAAGGGAGAGGCGCGTCAAGGTCGAGATTAAATGTCGAGTCGAGGTCAGAGGTACAAGGGTAGCCCTGACCGTCAACGGTATTGGAGGAAGACGTTGTCACGCCCGAACTGGTCACGCAATGCTTGAATCAAGCCATCGGCCGGGTCAATTCGCCACGTCTCACCGAACTGCAACATCGCCTTGGCATCGCTGCCGGTGTACTCCATGGTCACCGGGCACGCGCCACGGTGACGCTTGAGCAAGTCCCCCAGCCAGCGTAGCTGATCGCCCTTGAGCGCTTCGGTTTTCACCTTCAGTCGCAGGCTTTCGGCCAGGTTGGTGCGGGCATCTTCCATGCTCATTACGCGTTTGATCCGCAGGCGCAGGCCGCCGGAGAAGTCATCGTTGCTGACCTCCCCCTCCACCACCACCATCGCGTCGGTCTGCAACAGCGACTGCGCAGAATGAAACGCGTCGGCAAACAGCGACGCCTCGATACGCCCGGAGCGGTCATCAAGGGTGATGAACCCCATCTTGTCGCCCTTTTTGTTCTTCATCACCCGCAGGGCAATGATCATCCCGGCGACAGTCTGGGTATCGCGCGCCGGCTTCAGGTCGATGATGCGCTGGCGGGCAAAACGACGGATCTCGCCTTCATATTCGTCAATCGGGTGACCGGTGAGGTACAGGCCCAGGGTGTCTTTTTCACCCTTGAGGCGTTCCTTGAGGGTCAGCTCCTTGGCCTTGCGGTGGTTAGCGTACACATCGGCATCTTCTTCGACGAACAGCCCGCCAAACAGGTCGGCATGCCCGCTGTCGTGGGTGCGGGCGGTCTGCTCGGCGGCCTTGATCGCTTCTTCCATGGCGGTCAGCAGCACCGCGCGGTTGCGGTCGATATTGGCCTGGTAGGCCTTCGGCTCGTCATGGAAATACGGACCGAGACGATCGAGTGCACCGCTGCGGATCAGGCCATCGAGGGTACGCTTGTTGATGCGCTTGAGGTCGACCCGGGCGCAGAAGTCGAACAGGTCCTTGAACGGACCATCCTGGCGCGCCTCGGTGATTGCCTCGACCGGGCCTTCGCCCACCCCCTTGATCGCGCCCAGGCCATAGATGATGCGGCCTTCGTCGTTCACGGTGAACTTGAACTCCGAGGCGTTCACATCCGGCGCGTCGAGCCTCAACTTCATGGTCCGCACTTCTTCGATCAAGGTCACGACCTTGTCGGTGTTGTGCATATCCGCCGACAGCACCGCCGCCATGAACGGCGCCGGGTAGTGGGCCTTCAGCCACGCAGTCTGGTACGACACCAGGCCGTAGGCGGCAGAGTGGGATTTGTTGAAGCCATAACCGGCGAATTTTTCCACCAGGTCAAAGATGTTACCGGCCAGGTCAGCGTCGATGTTGTTGGTGGCGCAACCTTCAATGAAACCGCCGCGCTGCTTAGCCATTTCCTCGGGCTTTTTCTTACCCATGGCCCGGCGCAGCATGTCCGCGCCGCCTAGGGTGTAGCCGGCCATGACCTGGGCGATCTGCATCACCTGTTCCTGATACAGGATGATGCCGTAGGTCGGTGCCAGTACCGGCTTGAGGCCTTCGTACTGGTAGTCGGAGTGCGGGTAAGCCAGCTCGGCGCGCCCGTGTTTACGGTTGATAAAGTCATCAACCATACCCGATTGCAGTGGGCCCGGACGGAACAGGGCCACCAGTGCGATCAAGTCTTCCAGGCAGTCGGGCTTGAGCTTTTTGATCAGCTCCTTCATGCCGCGGGATTCAAGCTGGAACACCGCAGTGGTTTCAGCTTTTTGCAGCAGCGCGTAGGTCGGCTTGTCGTCCAGCGGGATAAAGGCGATATCCAGCGGCGCCTCATCGACCTTGGCACGCTCGCGGTTGATGGTCTTGAGCGCCCAGTCGATGATCGTCAGGGTCCGCAGGCCGAGGAAGTCGAACTTCACCAGGCCGGCCGCCTCCACGTCGTCCTTGTCGAACTGGGTTACCAGGCCATCGCCTTCTTCGTCGCAATAGATCGGCGAAAAGTCTGTCAACTTGGTCGGAGCGATTACCACGCCACCGGCGTGCTTACCGACGTTACGCACCACGCCTTCGAGCTTGCGGGCCATGTCCCAGATTTCGGCGGCTTCTTCATCGACCTTGATGAAGTCACGCAGGATCTCTTCCTGCTCGTAGGCCTTTTCCAGGGTCATGCCGACTTCAAAGGGGATCATCTTCGACAGACGATCCGCCAGGCCGTAGGACTTGCCCTGCACCCGCGCCACGTCGCGGATTACCGCCTTGGCCGCCATGGAGCCGAAGGTGATGATCTGGCTTACCGCGTTACGGCCGTATTTCTCGGCCACATATTCGATTACCCGGTCACGACCATCCATGCAGAAGTCGACGTCGAAGTCGGGCATCGATACCCGTTCCGGGTTCAGGAACCGTTCGAACAGCAGGTCATATTCCAGCGGGTCAAGGTCAGTGATCTTCTGCACATAAGCTACCAGCGAGCCAGCACCCGACCCCCGGCCAGGCCCCACCGGCACGCCGTTGCTTTTGGCCCACTGGATAAAGTCCATTACGATCAGGAAGTAACCGGGGAACCCCATCTGGATGATGATATCCAGCTCGAAATTCAGCCGGTCGACATACACCTGGCGCTTGGCTTCGTAGTCTTCGGTAGTGTCCTTGGGCAGCAGGACGGCAAGACGCTCCTCCAGGCCATCGAAGGACACCTTGCGAAAGTATTCATCGATGGTCATGCCATCGGGAATCGGGAAGTTGGGCAAAAAGTGCTTGCCCAGCTTCACTTCGATATTGCAGCGCTTGGCAATTTCGACGGAGTTTTCCAGGGCCTCGGGCAAATCGCTGAACAGCTCAGCCATTTCCTCGGCACTTTTGAGGTACTGCTCTTCGCTGTAGTTCTTCGAGCGCCGTGGATCGTCCAGCGCCCGGCCTTCGCCGATGCACACGCGGGTTTCGTGGGCTTCGAAGTCTTCCTTCTTGATAAAACGGACATCGTTGGTGGCTACCAGCGGCGCGCCCAGCTTTTCGGCCAGGGCCACGGCAGCGTGCAGATGTTCTTCATCGTTGGGGCGATTGGTGCGCTGGACCTCCAGGTAGAAGCGGTCGGGAAATACTTGCATCCACTCACTGGCCAGCACCTCGGCCTCGTGCGGGTTACCGCCGAGCAACGCGATCCCGATCTCGCCCTCTTTGGCGGCCGACAGCATGATCAGCCCTTCGCTGGCCTCGGCCACCCATTCGCGCTCGATGATGATCGAGCCATTGCGCTGGCCGTCGATAAAACCACGGGAAATCAGTTCGGTCAGGTTGCGATAGCCCACGCCGTTCATCGCCAGCAGGCTGATGCGGCTCAAGGCGTTATCCGGATCTTTGTTGGACAGCCACAAGTCGGCGCCGCAGATCGGCTTGATGCCGGCGCCCATGGCGCTCTTGTAGAACTTGACCAGGGAACACATGTTGTTCTGATCGGTCACCGCAACGGCCGGCATGTTCATGCCCACCAGGGTTTTGACCAGTGGTTTGATCCGTACCAGGCCGTCGACCAGGGAGTATTCAGTGTGCAGGCGCAGGTGAACGAATGAAGCCGGCATAGTGATCCTGTCTAGATACGTGTGAAAACAACAAGGCCCGGATTGTACCGGGCCTTGAGTAAAACATCAGCCTGCGCCTAAATCTCGGCCAGGCTTTCGCGCACCTCGTAAGCCTGGCGTACCGGGGCAAACGAGCGACGGTGGATCGGCGTCGGGCCCAATCGGGCGAGGGCTTCCAGATGAACGGGCGTCGGATAGCCTTTATGGCCACCGATGCCATAGCCTGGGTAGATCAACTCGAACGCCGCCATTTCACGGTCGCGGCTGACCTTGGCGAGAATCGAGGCAGCGGCAATCGCCGGAACCTTGCTATCACCCTTGACCACCGCTTCGGCCGGCATCGCCAGCTTCGGGCAGCGATTCCCGTCGATCATCGCCAGTTTCGGGGTGATATGCAGGCCCTCGACGGCGCGCTGCATGGCCAGCATCGTGGCATGCAGGATGTTCAACTCGTCGATTTCCTCGACCTCTGCCCTGGCGATATGCCAGCTGAGGGCCTTTTCGCAAATTTCGTCAAAAAGTTTTTCACGACGGGCTTCGGTGAGTTTCTTCGAGTCGTTGAGGCCGAGAATCGGGCGATTCGGGTCAAGGATCACCGCCGCCGTGACCACCGCACCGCACAGCGGACCACGCCCGACTTCATCGACACCGGCAACCAGTTCGTGGGTTTGGGCGACCAGGCTGAAATCCAGGCCTATTTGCGTCTTCATAGGGTTTCCTGCTGGCGGCCGATCAAGGTCAATACGGCATCTGCGGCCTGGTTCGACGCATCACGGCGCAAGGTACGGTGAATTTCGTCAAACCCACGGGTCTGCTCTTCACCACCGTCGATCAACGGCAGAATGGTCTGGGCCAATGCTTCGGGGGTTGCAGCGTCCTGCAGCAACTCCGGCACCAACAGGCGCTGCGCAAGCAGGTTGGGCAAGGAGATGTAGGGACTTTTGACCATGCGCTTGAGAATCCAGTAGGTCAGCGGCGCCAAGCGATAGGCCACGACCATCGGGCGCTTGTAGAGCAAGGCCTCCAGCGTGGCGGTACCAGAGGCGATCAACACCGCGTCACAGGCGGCCAGAGCCAGGTGCGAACCACCATCGAGCAGCGTCAACGGCAAGTCGCGCCCCACCAGCAAGGCTTCGATCTGTGCACGGCGCTGCGGGCTGGCGCACGGCAGTACAAATCGCACTCCTGGCTTCAACGCCTGCAGGCGCTGGGCCGCATCGAAAAACAGTGCGCCCAGGCGACCGACCTCACCGCCACGGCTGCCGGGCATCAACGCCACCAGCGGCCCGTCGGGCAGGCCCAACTCGGCGCGCGCAGCGGCGCGATCCGCCTGTAGCGGGATGGTGTCGGCCAGGGTATGGCCGACAAACCTTACCGGCACGCCCTTCTCTTCATAGAACCGCGCCTCGAAAGGCAGTAGGGTCAGCATCAGGTCGCAGCCTTCGCGGATCTTCAGCACGCGCTTCTGCCGCCACGCCCACACGGACGGGCTGACGTAATGCACGGTCTTGATTCCGGCCTGACGCAGCTTGAGTTCGATATTGAGGGTGAAGTCCGGTGCGTCGATACCGATAAAGACGTCCGGTTTTTCGGCAATCAGGGTCTGGATCAGCAGTTTGCGCCGAGCCAGCAGCTCGCGAAGGCGCCCCAGCACTTCCACCAGCCCCATGACCGACAAACGCTCCATGGGAAAGTAGGAAGTCAGGCCTTCGGCCTGCATCAGCGGGCCGCCGACCCCAATAAACTCAACGGCTGGATGCTGCGCCTTGATGGCGCGCATCAGGCCAGCGCCGAGGATATCGCCGGAAGCTTCTCCGGCCACCAATGCAATACGCAGCGTGGCCATGATCAGCGGGTGATGCCGCGAGTCGATGCCTGGATCGAATCACGGAAGATGGCAACCTCTGGAAACAGCGCCGCTGGCTCGGCCAGTTCGGCCAATGCCTGCTCAACCGTCAGGCCCTGGCGATACACCACCTTATAGGCGCGACGCAGGGCGTGAATGGCCTCTTCGCTGAAACCCCGGCGGCGCATGCCTTCGAAGTTCATGCTGCGGGCTTCGGCAGGGTTGCCAAATACCGTGACGAACGCCGGCACATCCTTGCCAATAGCAGTGCCCATGCCGGAAAAGCTGTGGGCGCCGATATGGCAGTACTGATGCACCAGGGTAAAACCAGACAGGATCGCCCAGTCGTCAACATGCACATGGCCGGCCAGTGCAGTGTTGTTGACCAGGATGCAGTGGTTGCCAATAACGCTGTCGTGTCCGATATGCGCGTAGGCCATCACCAGATTGTGATCACCCAGGGTAGTTTCTGCCCGGTCCTGCACAGTGCCACGATGAATGGTCACGCCTTCACGAATGATGTTGTGATCACCGATTACCAGGCGGGTTTCTTCACCCTTGTACTTCATGTCCGGCGTATCTTCACCTACCGAGGAAAACTGGTAGATGCGGTTGTGTTTGCCAATGCGGGTCGGCCCCTTGAGGATCACGTGCGGCCCGATGACTGTTCCCTCGCCGATTTCCACACCTGCGCCGATGATCGACCAAGGGCCGACCTCAACGTCGGCGGCCAGCACGGCCGTCGGATCGATGATTGCGCGAGGGTCAATCAAACTCATAGTTTGCGTTCCGCACAGATGATTTCGGCGGAACACACAGGCTTGCCGTCAACGGACGCCTGGCATTCGAATTTCCAGATCTGGCGCTTGCAGCTCACGAACTTGGCTTCCAGGATCAACTGGTCGCCTGGGGTGACCGGGTTGCGAAAGCGCAGCTTGTCGGAGCCCACGAAATAGTAAAGCGTGCCGTCGGCAGGCTTCAGGTCGAGCATTTTAAAACCCAGGATACCAGCGGCCTGCGCCATCGCTTCGATGATCAACACGCCCGGCATGATTGGATGCGCGGGGAAGTGACCATTGAAGAATGGTTCGTTGATGCTGACATTCTTGTAGGCACGAATGCGCTTTTCCTCAACATTCAGTTCCACTACACGGTCCACCAGTAGGAACGGGTAACGGTGAGGCAGGTATTCGCGAATCTCGTTGATGTCCATCATTTCGGGGGGAAGCCTGTAATAAAGATTGGGAGCGCGCGGACTAAGGCACGCCCCTCTAGCAAATCAAGAAGGCAGTCTAGCTGCTGTGCACACTTGATATGGAAATGGTATCAGCCATCTGATGAAACATTACTGCCAGGGGTCACGTCCCCAACACGCTTTTCCAGATGTTTCAGGCGCCGCGCCATGTCGTCGAGCTGCCTTAAACGGGCCGCGCTCTTGCGCCACTCGGCCGCGGGTTGCATCGCTGTACCGGAAGAGTAGGCCCCTGGCTCGGTAATCGAGTGGGTCACCATGGTCATGCCGGTAATGAATACGTTGTCACATATTTCAATATGGCCCACCAAGCCGACACCGCCGGCCAGCATGCAATGCTTGCCGATCTTGGTGCTGCCGGAGATGCCGACGCACGCGGCCATGGCCGTGTGATCGCCAATCTGTACGTTGTGGGCGATCTGGATCTGGTTATCCAACTTCACACCATTGCCAATCACCGTATCGGCCAAGGCCCCGCGATCGACAGCAGTGTTGACACCGATCTCCACATCGTCACCGATCAGCACACCGCCGACCTGGGCGATCTTCTGCCAGATGCCCTTCTCATTGGCAAAGCCGAAGCCTTCGCCGCCGATCACGGCACCCGACTGAATCACTACCCGCTGCCCGATACGCACATCGTGGTACAGGGTCACGCGCGGCGCGAGCCAGCCGCCTGCACCGATTTCGCTGCGAGCACCGATAAAGCAATGGGCACCAACAGTCACGCCGGCACCAATGCGCGCACCACTTTCGATAACCGCAAAAGCACCGATGCTGGCCGCAGGATCCACCTGTGCATCATTGGCAATGACCGCAGAAGGATGGATACCAGGGGCAGCCTTGGGTTTCGGGTCGAACAAGTGGGAAACCCGCGCGTATGCGGCATAAGGGTCGGCCACCACCAGCGCATCCCCGGCAAACGTCTCGGCGTCAGCGGCCTTCAGCAACACGGCTGCGGCCTGGCTGTCGCCCAGGTATTTACGGTATTGGGGATTTGCGAGGAAGCTCAACTGAGCTGGGCCAGCCTCCTGCAAGGTGGCTAGCCCAGTGATTTCCTTCTCCTTGGAGCCACGCAAGGTAGCCCCCAGGAACTCGGCCAATTGACCGAGTTTGATAGTCGCGGTCATGGCTTACTTCAGCTGGTTCATGCGCTCGATCACCTGGCGGGTGATGTCGTATTGAGGCTTGACGTCAATCACGGCGCCACGCTCGAAGACCAGGTCAAAGGCACCTTTCTTGATGACCTCTTCCACGGCGCTGTCGAGTTTAGGCTTCAGTTGCTTGAGCATTTCACGGTCAGCAACAGCCTTGGCTTCGTTCAGCTCCTTGGATTGGAACTGATAGTCACGGGCCTTTTGCTTGAACTCAAGCTCCAGACGCTCGCGCTCGCCTTGCTGCATTTTATCGCCACCGGCGACCAGGCGGTCCTGGATGCCCTTGGCACTGCTTTCCAGGGTCTTGAGCTTGGTCAGTTGCGGACCAAATTTTTTCTCGGCATCCACGGCGTACTTCTTGGCCGCATCGGATTCCAGCAGGGCCATCTGATAGTTCAGGACGGCGATTTTCATTTCGGCAAACGCCGGGGTTGCGACCAGCACGGTTGCCAGAAGAACCAATTGAGTCAACTTACGCACGATGCACTCCTACAGAATCCGTTGTCGTTATCTTGGGTCGGACGCTTAGAACGTCTGGCCGAGGGAAAATTGGAAAATCTGGGTTTCAGCGTTATCCGGTTTCTTGACTGGCATCGCCAAGGCGAAGCTCAACGGGCCCAGGGCGGTAATCCAGGTCACACCCACACCCACGGAACTGGCCAGATTGCTCAGGCTTACGTCGTTGCACTGGGTGTTGGACTTCAAGCCGCTAGGGTTACGGATCTGCTCGCACTTGGAGTCGAATACGTTACCCACATCCCAGAAGACCGAGGTCCGCAGGGAGCGCTGGTCCTTGACGAACGGCAGCGGGAACAGAATTTCCGCACCACCTTGGATCAGCACGTTACCACCGAACGGCAGCGGATCATTGTCAGAGTCACGCACGGTGCCGACGTTACCGGTTTCAGCAACACCACGGCTTGGCGTACCACGTGGACCCAGGGTGCTGTCCTTGAAGCCACGTACCGAGTTGAAGCCACCGGCATAGTAGTTCTCGTAGAACGGCAAGCCATCGGTCGAACCATAGCCATCACCATAGCCCAATTCCGTGTGCAGGCGCATGGTGTAGTTATCGCTCAACGGCGTGAACAACTGGCCACGGTAGTCGAGCTTGAAGAACGACAGGTCGCTACCTGGTGTGGTGGCTTCCAGGGTCAGGCTCTGGGAGTGACCACGGGTGGCCAGCACACCTTTGTTCAGGGTGGACTCGGACCAACCGGCCGAGGCCTTGAAGTTGAGGAACTTGTCACCTTCGCGGCGGGTGAAGTCGAAGATCTCATCGACGGTGTAGACACCGGTCTTGATCTCATCCTGCTGCGCGGTCAGGCCGAAGGTCAGACGCGAGGTCTCACTGATCGGGTAGCCCACGTTCACACCGGCACCCAGGCTGTCGATCGCATAGCTTGCAACGTCGACGTCGAGGTCTTTGTAGTCTGTGGTGCGGTAGAAGGCGTTGTAGCCCAGGCTCACACCGTCAGCTGTCCAGTAGGGGTCCACATAACCGAAGTTGTAGCGGCTCTGGTATTCGCTGCGGGTCAGGCCGATGGATACTTTGTTACCGGTACCCAGGAAGTTGTTCTGGGTGATCGAGCCACCGAGGATCAGGCCGGCACTCTGTGCAAAACCGACGCTGGCGGTGATCGAACCGGACGCTTGCTCTTCCACTGCGTAGTTCACGTCGACCTGGTCATCCACACCCGGTACGGCCGGGGTTTCGACGTTGACTTCCTTGAAGAAGCCCAGGCGCTCAAGACGGGTCTTGGACTGGTCGATCAGGTAGGTCGAAGCCCAGCCACCTTCCATCTGGCGCATTTCACGACGCAGCACTTCGTCCTCGGACTTGGTGTTGCCACGGAAGTTGATGCGGTTGACGTAGGCACGCTTGCCCGGATCGACGACAAAAGTGATGTCCACGGTGTGGTCATCATCATGTGGGGTCGGCACGCCGTTCACGTTGGCGAAGGTATAGCCTTCGTTACCCAGGCGACGGGTGATCAGTTCGGAAGTGGTGGTCATCAGCTTGCGCGAGAACACCTGGTCTTTCTGGACCAGCAGCAGGGACTTGACCTGGTCTTCAGGCACTTTCAAGTCGCCGCTGAGCTTCACGTCACGAACGCGGTACTTCTCGCCTTCGTTGACGTTGACGGTGATGTACACGTGCTTCTTATCCGGGGTGATGGACACCTGGGTCGAAGCGATATCCATGTTGATATAGCCACGGTCTAGGTAATAGGAGCGCAAGCGCTCCAGGTCACCGGAGAGTTTTTCACGGGCGTACTTGTCATCGTTCTTGAAGAACGACAGCCAGTTGGTGGTCTTGAGCTCGAACAGGTCGATCAGGTCTTCGTCGGCGAACTTGGTGTTACCCACCACGTTGATGTGCTGGATCGCCGCCACGGTGCCTTCGTTGATGTTGACCTTCAGGCCGACACGGTTGCGCGGCTGCGGCACCACTTCGGTTTCCACGGAAGCGGAGTAGCGGCCCTGGGCAACGTACTGACGTTGCAGCTCGTTACGCACGCCTTCGAGGGTGGCGCGCTGGAAGATCTCGCCTTCGGCCAGGCCGGATTGCTTGAGACCTTTCATCAAGTCTTCAGTGGAGATCGCCTTGTTGCCTTCGATCTCGATACTGGCGACAGAAGGTCGCTCGACGACAGTGATGACCAGGACGTTGCCTTCACGACCCAGTTGGATGTCTTGAAAGAAGCCGGTTTTGAACAGCGCACGAGTGGATTCCACCAGGCGACGGTCGTCAGCCTGTTCCCCAACGTTCAACGGCAAGGCGCCAAAGACGCTACCCGCGGAAACCCGCTGGAGGCCGTTGACGCGAATATCGGAGATGGTGAAGGACTCGGCGTGAACTTCGGCGATCATCAATACGGTGAGAACCGCAGTTAGCAGCAGACGTTTCATGAAGTCCTTTCTTATTCCAACTGGCAATAAACAAACTGCCGCAAAATGCGGCAGATTCGCAATTCAGCGAAGCGTTACAGACGTCCCAGATCGTTGACCAGGGCTAACAACATCACCCCAACCACCAAACTGATACCGATCTGTATCCCCCAACCCTGCACCCGATCCGACAAGGGGCGACCACGCACCCACTCGACGAGATAAAACAACAGATGCCCCCCATCCAGTACTGGAATGGGCAACAAATTCAGAACCCCAAGGCTAATACTCAGATAAGCCAGGAAATTCAGGAAATCAGCAACACCCGACTGGGCAGAAGCGCCCGCCACTTTAGCAATGGTTATCGGTCCACTCAAGTTTTTTACCGAGAGCTCGCCGAACAACATTTTCTTCAGCGAATCGAGGGTCAGTACGCTCATGGTCCAAGTGCGTCGTGCACCCTCGCCAATTGCCGCCAACGGCCCGAAGCTGACCTCTCGCACCATCGATGGCGGCCATTCGACACCTTTGACCCCCGCCCCCAGATACCCGCCGGCCGCCTTGGCCTCTCCGCGTACCGCAAGGGTAACAGGGACGTCGATTTGAGCACCGTCGCGCTCAACTTTCAGCACAATTTTCGTATCAGGACGTACACGAACCAGATCAACCACTTGCTGCCAGTCGCCCAGCGCCTGACCATCAAGGGCCAGCAAACGATCACCGGTCTTCAGGCCGGCAGCCTGGGCCGGCCCCTTGGGATCGAGCTCCGCCAGTACCGGCGGCAGCGCCGGACGCCATGGGCGAATCCCCAGGGACTTGATCGGGTCAGGCTCGTCAGCGCCCTTGAGCCACTTGTCCAGTACCAGTTCGCGCGGCGTCTCGGCCGTGGAGTCCTGCTCGCGCACCACCAGCTGTACGGTGCCACTCTCACCCAGGCGGCGAACCAACTGCAGATTGACCGCCCCCCAGCCTGTAGTCGGTTCACCATCAATAGCAACAATTTCCTGCCCGGCGCTCAAACCAGCCTTGGCTGCAATGCTGCCCGCCTCCACCGCGCCGATAACCGGACGCACCTGCTGGCTGCCCAACATTGCCAGGACCCAGAAGAACACCATGGCCAACAGGAAGTTGGCGATCGGGCCAGCCGCCACGATGGCAATACGCTGACGAACGGTCTTGCGATTGAAAGATTGGTCCAGTTGATCAGCCGGCACTTCGCCTTCACGCTCGTCGAGCATCTTGACGTAGCCACCCAGGGGAATGGCGGCAATTACGAATTCGGTGCCCTTGCGGTCGTGCCAGCGCAGCAGCGGCATGCCAAAACCCACGGAAAAACGCAGGACCTTGACGCCACACCGGCGCGCCACCCAGAAATGACCAAATTCGTGAAAAGTGACCAGCACACCCAGAGCAACCAGGGTGCCGACAATCATGTAGAGCGCACTCATCTAATCTCTCCGCATTCCAATCCCGCGCCTGCCGACTAACCTGCGTGGCGTTTCAACCATTGCTCGGCCAAGACCCGGGCCTTGGCATCCGCCTCGAATACGGCGCCCAAATCATTTACGGCAACCACCGGCTCGAGACTCAAAATTTCCTCGATGATACTCGCGATCTGTGGAAAGCGGATGCGCCGATCAAGAAACGCAGCAACCGCGACCTCATTGGCCGCATTCAACATAGCCGGAGCGCTGTTGCCCGCCTCTGCCGCCTCACGCGCCAGGCGCAGGCAGGGGAAGCGTTGGTCATCCGGCGCTTCGAAATCCAGGCGTGCGATGGCGAACAGGTCCAGGGGTGCAACCCCCGAATCGATCCGCTCGGGCCAGGCCAGGGCATTGGCGATTGGCGTACGCATGTCCGGGTTGCCCAACTGGGCCAACACCGAACCATCCACATAGTCGACCAGGGAATGAATCACGCTTTGCGGATGAATCACCACCTCGACCTGCTCGGCCCGAGCATCAAACAGCCAGCAGGCTTCGATCAGCTCCAGGCCCTTGTTCATCATGCTCGCCGAATCCACCGAGATCTTGCGCCCCATCGACCAATTGGGATGGGCGCAGGCCTGATCGGGAGAAACGTGCTCCAGCTCGGCCAATGGGGTCTGGCGGAACGGGCCACCGGAGGCGGTCAGCAAGATACGCCGTACGCCCACCTGGCTCAGGCCGCGGGCAAAATCGCCCGGCATGCACTGGAAAATCGCATTGTGTTCGCTGTCCAGCGGCAACAGCACCGCGCCGCTCTTGCGCACAGCCTGCATAAACAGCGCACCGGACATCACCAGCGCTTCTTTATTGGCCAACAGGATTTTTTTGCCCGCATCAACCGCTGCGAGGGTTGGACGCAAGCCAGCAGCGCCGACGATGGCGGCGACCACAGTATCCACTTCAGAGGCGGCGGACACCTGGCACAAGCCCTCCTCGCCGACCAATACCTCGGTCGACAGGCCCGCAGCCCGCAGGTCGTCCTGCAAACCACGGGCGGCAGTTGCATCCGGCACCACCGCGAACTGCGGCACATGCCGCACGCACAACGCCAACAGCTCGCTCAAGCGACTGAAGCCGGTCAGGGCGAATACCTGATAGCGCTCAGGGTGACGGGCAATCACATCCAGCGTGCTCAACCCGACCGAGCCGGTTGCTCCCAGCACGGTCACTTGCTGTAGGCGGCTCACGAAGCGGCCATCCACAACAGCACGGCAAACACCGGGATCGCCGCCGTCAGGCTGTCGATGCGGTCCAGCACGCCGCCATGGCCCGGCAGCAGGTTACTGCTGTCCTTGATGCCTGCCTGGCGCTTGAACATGCTTTCGGTCAGATCGCCAACCACCGAGATCAGCACCACCACCGCCGCACCGACCAGGGCCAGGAGGATTTGCTTGGCATCCCACTCGCGCACAACGCCAACAACCAGGGTGATCAGCAACGTCAACGCCAGCCCGCCGTACACCCCTTCCCAGCTCTTGCCGGGACTGACCGCCGGGGCCAGCTTGCGCTTGCCAAAGGCACGGCCGGAGAAGTACGCACCGATATCCGCGCCCCAGACCAGTACCATCACCGCCATGATCAACCAGTTGCCCAGGGCCATGTGCTTGATATAGACCAGGCCCTGCCAGGCCGGCAGCAGGATCAGCAGGCCGATCACCAGCTTGCAGGCGACGCTGGACCATTGGCTGCTGGTACGCGGGTAGGTCAACACCAGGAATGTCGCCAACGCCCACCACAGCACCGCAGCCCCGAGCACCCAGGGTGCGACATCCGGCAGGATGTACATCAGGAACAGCAACAACGCGACAACGGCGGCGTACACCACCCGCGGCAGTTGCTCGGCGAACCCTGCCAGGCGCGCCCATTCCCAGGCGCCCAGGGTCACGACCAGGCCAATGAACAGTGCAAAACCTGCGCCTTCGAGCAGGAAAAACCCGCACAGAGCGATCGGCAGCAGGATCAGTGCCGTGATGATTCGTTGTTTAAGCATTAAACCCGGGCTCCAGCTTCGATCTGCTCGCTCGTTTTACCGAAGCGACGCTGACGGGAAGCGAAATCGGCCAGCGCATTGCGCATGGCATCGTGTTTGAAGTCCGGCCAGAACAGGTCGGAGAAGTACAGCTCGGTATAGGCCAACTGCCACAACAGGAAGTTGCTGATGCGGTGCTCGCCACCGGTACGGATGCACAGGTCCGGCAACGGCAGGTCGCCAGTCACCAGGCAGGTTTGCAACAACTCGGGCGTGATGTCTTCCGGGCGCAGATGGCCGGCCTGCACTTCACGCGCCAGGCGCTGCGCAGCCTGGGCGATATCCCATTGCCCGCCATAATTGGCGGCGATTTGCAGGACGAAGCGGTTGCTGCCAGCGGTGATCGCCTCGGCTTCACGCATGGCCGCCTGCAGCTCCGGATGGAACCGCGAGCGATCGCCGATGATGCGCAAGCTGATGTTGTTGTCGTTCAGGCGCTTGGCCTCACGACGCAGGGCCTTGAAGAACAGGTCCATCAAGGCGCTGACTTCGTCGGCCGGGCGCTGCCAGTTTTCACTGGAGAAGGCAAACAAGGTCAATACCTCGACCTTGGCCTCGGCACACACCTCGATCACGGCCCGTACCGCATCGACACCCGCTTTATGCCCGGCGACACCTGGCATAAAGCGTTTTTTCGCCCAGCGATTATTCCCATCCATGATGATCGCGACATGGCGCGGCACCGCGGAGGGCACAGTCTGCTTGGTCTTTTCCATGAAAGCGTCCTGACCCCTTATACGGCCATCAGGTCCTTTTCTTTCTCTTCCGTGGCCTTGGTGATCATGGCCTCGGATTCCTTGGTCAGCTTATCGATATCGGCAATTGCACGACGCTCTTCGTCTTCGCTGATTTCCTTGTCCTTGACCAGTTTCTTCAGGTCACCCAAGGCATCACGACGGATGTTACGCACCGCAACACGGGCATCTTCCGCTGCGCTGCGCGCCTGCTTGGTGAAGCCCTTGCGGGTTTCTTCGGTCAGGGCCGGCATGGAGATCAGCAGCAGCTCACCCAGGTTGGTTGGGTTGAGGTTCAGGCCAGCGCTCTGGATAGCCTTGTCGACGGCAGCGAGCATGTTGCGCTCGAAGGCCACGACCTGCAGGGTGCGCGAGTCTTTCACAGTCACGTTGGCCACGCCGCTCAGCGGAGTGTCGGAACCGTAGTAAGGCACCATCACGCTGCCCAGGATGCTTGGGTGAGCCTTGCCGGTACGAATCTGGCCGAATGCATGGCTCAGAGACTCCAGGGATTTCTGCATACGCGCTTGGGCGTCTTTCTTGATTTCGTTGATCATTGTTGGCCTTCCTCGATCAGAGTCCCTTCTGCGCCGCCGTGTACGATATTCAGCAGGGCGCCGGGCTTGTTCATGTTAAATACGCGCAGCGGCATCTTGTGGTCGCGGCACAGGCAGATTGCCGTCAGGTCCATCACACCCAGCTTGCGATCCAGCACTTCATCATAAGTCAGATGATCGAACTTCTCGGCATGCGGGTCTTTGAATGGATCGGCAGTGTAGACGCCATCGACCTTGGTAGCCTTGAGCACTACGTCAGCATCGATTTCGATGGCACGCAGGCAGGCAGCCGAGTCAGTGGTGAAGAACGGGTTGCCGGTACCGGCGGCAAAGATCACCACCTCTTTGGCATTCAGGTGGCGCATGGCTTTGCGGCGATCATAGTGATCGGTCACGCCAACCATGGAGATGGCCGACATCACGATGGCCGAGATATTGGCACGCTCCAGGGCGTCGCGCATGGCCAGGGCGTTCATCACAGTGGCCAGCATGCCCATGTGGTCGCCAGTGACCCGATCCATGCCAGCAGCACTGAGTGCCGCGCCACGGAACAGGTTGCCACCACCGATCACCAGGCCAACCTGGACACCGATGCCGACCAGTTGGCCGACTTCCAGTGCCATGCGGTCAAGTACCTTGGGATCGATCCCGAACTCTTCCGAGCCCATCAGGGCCTCGCCGCTAAGCTTGAGTAGAATGCGTTTATAGCGAGCCTGATAACCACTGCCCTGCTGAGCCATTGCGAATCTCTCCTGCGGCGTATTTTTAAAAAATTCTTGGCGAGCCGTTTACGGCTTGCGTTCACTCTAGCTGGACGCTGTCACAGCGCCATCGGAACACGGCTTTGTAAGCCAGTTCCAAAGGGAAGCCAAATAAAATTGAGCCTCCCATTTGAAAAGAGGCTGCGCGCGTGAGCGGGCAGCCTCTCTTGGGCGACAGTTGAAAACTGTCTTATTGCTTGGCGGCAGCCAGCTGGGCAGCAACTTCTTCAGCGAAGTTGTCGACCGGCTTCTCGATGCCGTCGCCTACTTTGAAGTAGGTGAAGGAAACGATTTCAGCACCGGCTTTCTTGGCCAGTTCGCCAACCTTGATTTCAGGGTTCTTGACGAACGCCTGCTCAACCAGGCTTGCTTCGGCCAGGAACTTGCTGATACGGCCTTTGACCATGTTCTCAACAATGTTTTCTGGCTTGCCTTTGATTTTTTCTTCGTTCAGCTGCAGGAACACAGCTTTTTCGCGCTCGATCGCTTCGGCAGAAACTTCCGAAGGCAGCAGGAACTCTGGGTTGCTGGCCGCTACGTGCATAGCGATGTCTTTGGCCAGCTCAACGTTGCCGCCCTTGAGGACAACTGCAACACCGATCTTGTTGCCGTGCAGGTAACCACCAACCACGTCACCTTCAACACGTACCAGGCGACGGATGTTGACGTTTTCGCCAACCTTGCCGACCAGTACCAGACGATCAGCTTCTTGGGCTGCGATCAGCGGAGCGGCGTCAGTCAGTTTGTCGGCGAACGCTTTTTCAACGCTGGCAGCAACAAATGCCTTGAAGTCGTCTTGCAGGGCCAGGAAGTCGGTCTGCGAGTTCACTTCCAGCAGAACGGCGGATTTGCCGTCTTCTTTCAGAGCGATCGCGCCTTCAGCAGCTACGTTGCCTGCTTTCTTGGCAGCCTTGATCGCGCCCGAAGCACGCATGTCATCAATGGCTTTTTCGATGTCGCCGTCAGCCTTTTCCAGGGCTTTCTTGCAATCCATCATGCCTTCGCCAGTACGCTCACGCAGTTCTTTAACCAACGCTGCAGTAATTGCTGCCATTTTCAAATTCCTCTTGGATAGGTTTTCAACCATTCCACCCGACTTGTACGGGCGTTCAATTCTTCCCGAACCACCCTTGTTAACCGCTGCACGTTACAGATGCTGTAGCTGTGCCGCTCACAAATGGTTTTCGAGGTGGCAAAAAGGGGGCCAAGCCCCCTTTTTGCTTACTGAGTCAACGCCAGGGCGTCAATTACTCAGCTGCAGCGACCGGTGCTTCTTCAGCAGCGAACTCTACGGTGCCGCCGCCAACATTGTTGCGGCCACGGATTACAGCGTCAGCCATCGAACCCATGTACAGCTGGATAGCGCGGATTGCGTCATCGTTGCCTGGGATGATGTAGTCAACGCCTTCCGGGCTGCTGTTGGTATCGACTACGCCGATAACCGGGATACCCAGCTTGTTGGCTTCGGTGATCGCGATGCGCTCGTGATCAACGTCGATAACGAACAGTGCGTCAGGCAGACCGCCCATGTCCTTGATACCACCCAGGGAACGATCGAGCTTTTCCAGGTCACGGGAGCGCATCAGCGCTTCTTTCTTGGTCAGCTTGGCGAAAGTACCGTCTTCGGCTTGCACTTCAAGGTCACGCAGACGCTTGATGGAAGCACGGATGGTTTTGAAGTTGGTCAGCATACCGCCCAACCAGCGGTGATCGACGTACGGCGAACCGCAACGTGCTGCTTCTTCAGCAACGATCTTGCCAGCGGAACGCTTGGTGCCGACGAACAGAATCTTGTTTTTGCCCTGGGCCAGGCGCTCTACGAAAGTCAGAGCTTCGTTGAACATTGGCAGGGTTTTTTCAAGGTTGATGATGTGGATCTTGTTACGCGCGCCGAAAATGTATTTACCCATTTTCGGGTTCCAGTAACGGGTCTGGTGACCGAAGTGCACACCGGCCTTCAGCATATCGCGCATGTTGACTTGGGACATGATAGTTCCTTAATAAGTCGGGTTTGGCCTCCACGTATCCCAATGACCAACCAGCGGCTTCAAGGCCTCCGGCACCCAGGTCATCGTGTCGACACGTGTGTGGATTTAAGCTTTGCGGGGTATCCCCGGAAAGCGGCGCATTTTATACCACAGCAACGACAAAAACGAAACCCGCAATCGCATTTGCTTGCCGCCACCGCCACCCAAGCCATTGAATCGGGTGAAAATACCCACACCTTATAGAGAGAAGCGATAGCCAGACACTCATGGTTTGTACCTTGCGTCTGTTAGAATCGCGTTTTTTGGGCTTGTGCGAACGCTGCACCTTTTTGTCGCACGCCCGTAAACCGTATTGATTTCAGCGCGTCGCGCTAGAGAGAGCCTGTATGACCGTTACCCTGAAAACCGCCGAAGACATCGCAGGCATGCGCGTTGCCGGCAAACTGGCGGCCGACGTGCTGGAAATGATTGCCGAACACGTCAAGCCTGGCGTCACCACTGAAGCCCTGGACCGCATCTGCCACGACTATATTGTCGACGTGCAGAAAGCCATCCCCGCGCCGCTGAACTACAAAGGCTTCCCCAAGTCGATCTGCACCTCGATCAACCACGTGGTCTGCCACGGCATCCCAGGCGACAAGCCGCTCAAGGACGGCGATACCCTGAACATCGATGTCACGGTGATCAAGGACGGCTACCACGGCGACACCAGTCGCATGTTCCACGTCGGCAACGTCCCGGTGTGGGCCGAGCGCCTGTCCCAGGTCACCCAGGAATGCATGTACAAGGCCATCGAGCTGGTCAAGCCCGGCTGCCGCCTGGGTGATATCGGCGAAGTGATCCAGAAGCACGCAGAAAAGAACGGTTTCTCGGTGGTCCGCGAATTCTGTGGCCACGGCATCGGCAAGGTGTTCCACGAAGAGCCGCAGATCCTGCACTACGGCCGCGCCGGCACCGGCATGGAGCTCAAGGCGGGCATGACCTTTACCATCGAGCCGATGATCAACCAGGGCAAGGCCGACACCAAGGTGCTGGGCGACGGCTGGACCGCCATCACCAAGGACCGCAAGCTCTCGGCGCAGTGGGAGCACACCCTGCTGGTCACCGAGACGGGCTACGAGATCTTCACCCTGCGCGCCGATGACACGATCCCTCGCGTTTCGGCCTGATGCTTGCAGCGGGCTTTCCAGATAGCGACGTTGTGACCTACACCTAGATAGAAAGGAAAGCCGATCGATGCCCCAGGTGGATCCCGAACTCTTCGACCGAGGCCAGTTCCAGGCGGAACTGGCGCTGAAGGCAAGCCCGATTGCCGCCTTCAAAAAGGCCATCCGCCAGGCCCGCGAGGTGCTCGACGGGCGCTTTCGCAGCGGCCGGGAGATTCGCCGACTGATCGAGGATCGCGCCTGGTTCGTCGATAACATCCTGCAAAAGGCCTGGGAACAGTTCGACTGGAGCGAAGACGCCGACATTGCCCTGGTGGCCGTCGGCGGCTATGGCCGGGGCGAACTGCACCCCTACTCCGATATCGACCTGCTGATCCTGTTGGACAGTGCAGACCATGAGATCTTTCGTGATTCCATCGAGCGTTTTCTGACGCTGCTGTGGGACATCGGCCTGGAAGTCGGCCAGAGCGTGCGCTCGGTGGCGGAATGCGCCGAAGAGGCCCGCGCCGACCTGACCGTGGTCACCAACCTGATGGAAAGCCGTACCATCTGCGGCCCCGAGCGCCTGCGCCAGCGCATGCTGGAAGTCACCAGCACCGCACACATGTGGCCGAGCAAGGAGTTCTTCCTGGCCAAGCGCGCCGAGCAGAAAGCCCGGCATCACAAGTACAACGACACCGAATACAACCTGGAACCCAACGTCAAGGGCTCGCCCGGCGGGCTGCGGGATATCCAGACCATCTTGTGGGTAGCCAGGCGCCAGTACGGCACCCTGAACCTGCGTGCCCTGGCCGGCGAAGGCTTTTTGGTCGAGAGCGAAAACGCCCTGCTGGCCTCGTCCCAGGAGTTTTTGTGGAAGGTGCGCTACGCCCTGCACATGCTGGCCGGACGCTCCGAAGACCGCCTGCTGTTCGACCACCAACGCTCCATCGCCGCCCTGCTGGGCTTCGAGGGCGAAGACGCGAAGACCAGTATCGAAAGCTTCATGCAGCAGTACTACCGGGTGGTCATGAGCATCGCCCAGCTCAGCGACCTGATCATCCAGCACTTTGAAGAAGTGATCCTGGCCCCGGAAGACGAAGCGCCGCCGCAACCGATCAACGCGCGCTTCCAACTGCACGATGGCTATATCGAGGCGCGCAACGACAACGTGTTCAAGCGCACGCCATTTGCCATGCTGGAAATTTTCGTGCTGATGGCCCAGCAACCGGAAATCAAGGGCGTACGCGCCGACACCATCCGTTTGCTGCGGGAAAACCGTCACCTGATCGATGACGAATTTCGCCATGACATCCGCAATACCAGCCTGTTTATCGAGCTGTTCAAGTGCAAGATCGGCATCCACCGCAACCTGCGGCGCATGAACCGCTACGGCATCCTTGGGCGCTACCTGCCGGAGTTCGGCTTTATTGTCGGGCAGATGCAGCACGACCTGTTCCACATCTATACAGTCGACGCCCACACCCTGAACCTGATCAAACACCTGCGTAAGTTGCAATACACCCAGGTGTCAGAGAAATTCCCGCTGGCCAGTAAGCTGATGGCCAGGCTGCCCAAGCCTGAGCTGATCTACCTCGCCGGCCTTTATCACGATATCGGCAAGGGCCGGCACGGCGACCATTCGGAAATCGGCGCGGTGGATGCGCAAGCCTTCTGCCAGCGTCACCAGTTACCGCAGTGGGACAGCCGCCTGATCGTCTGGCTGGTACAGAACCACCTGGTGATGTCCACCACCGCCCAGCGCAAGGACTTGTCCGACCCGCAGGTGATCCATGATTTTGCGCAGATCGTCGGCGACGAAACCCGCCTCGACTACCTGTACGTACTGACCGTCTCCGACATTAACGCCACCAACCCGACCCTCTGGAATTCGTGGCGCGCCAGCCTGTTGCGCCAGCTGTATACCGAGACCAAGCGCGCCTTGCGCCGGGGCCTGGAAAACCCGGTGGACCGCGAAGAACAGATCCGCCGCACCCAGAACGCGGCCCTGGATATCCTGGTGCGTGGCGGCAACGACCCGGACGATGTGGAGCAACTCTGGTCGCAGTTGGGCGACGACTATTTCCTGCGCCACACCGCAGGCGACGTGGCCTGGCACACCGACGCGATCCTCCAGCAGCCGGCCGACGGTGGCCCGCTGGTGCTGATCAAGGAAACCACCCAGCGTGAATTCGAAGGCGGCACGCAGATATTCATCTACGCCCCGGACCAGCACGACTTCTTCGCCGTGACCGTGGCTGCGATGGACCAGCTCAATCTGAACATTCACGACGCCCGGGTCATTACGTCCAGCAGCCAGTTCACCCTCGACACCTACATCGTGCTCGACACCGAAGGCGAGTCCATCGGCGACAACCCCGAGCGGGTGAAAAAGATCCGCGCAGGCCTGACCGAAGCCCTGCGCAACCCCGACGACTACCCAACCATCATCCAGCGCCGGGTGCCGCGCCAGCTCAAGCATTTTGCCTTTGCGCCCCAGGTGACGATCCACAACGATGCCCAGCGCCCGGTGACCGTACTGGAACTCAGCGCGCCGGATCGCCCTGGCCTGCTGGCGCGGATCGGCGGGATTTTCCTGGAGTTTGACCTGTCGTTGCAAAACGCCAAGATTGCCACCCTGGGCGAGCGGGTCGAGGACGTGTTCTTTATCACCGATGCCGATAACCAGCCGCTGTCCGACCCTGAACTATGCCGCCGCTTGCAGGACGCCATCGTTGCGCAATTGAGCGTGAACCAGGAGCCTGGCGCGGAGTTATCCAGAATAACCATTTGAGTTGAATTTAATTTCCCTGGGGGTGCGGACCTTGTAGGAGCTGGCTTGCCTGCGATGCGGGCGGCGCGGTGTATCTGGTACACCGAGGCGATGCCATCGCAGGCAAGCCAGCTCCCACAGGGCCGTGCTCAACGATAGAGGCCCCGATGAACAACGCCCTGAACCAACTGCAGCCCTACCCGTTCGAGAAACTGCGAGCCCTGCTGGGCAGCGTCACGCCGAACCCGGACAAACGCCCGATTGCCCTGTCCATCGGCGAACCCAAGCACAAATCCCCGGATTTCGTCGCCCAGGCCCTGGCCAACAACCTTGACCAGATGGCGGTGTACCCCACCACCCTGGGCATCCCCGCCTTGCGCGAGGCGATTGGCACGTGGTGCGAACGGCGTTTCAACGTGCCCAAGGGCTGGCTCGACCCGGCGCGCAATATCCTGCCGGTCAATGGCACTCGTGAAGCGCTGTTCGCCTTCACCCAGACCGTGGTCAACCGCGGCGACGATGCCCTGGTGGTCAGCCCGAACCCGTTCTACCAGATCTACGAAGGCGCAGCGTTCCTCGCCGGGGCCAAGCCGCATTACTTGCCGTGCCTGGATGAAAACGGCTTCAACCCGGATTTCGACGCGGTCTCGCCTGACATCTGGAAGCGTTGCCAGATCCTGTTCCTGTGCTCTCCCGGCAACCCGACCGGCGCACTGATCCCGGTCGACACCCTGAAAAAACTGATTGCCCTGGCCGACCAATACGACTTCGTGATCGCCGCCGACGAGTGCTACAGCGAGCTGTACTTCGACGAGCAAACCCCACCTCCGGGCCTGCTCAGCGCGTGTGTCGAACTGGGTCGCCAGGACTTCAAGCGCTGCGTGGTGTTCCACAGCCTGTCCAAGCGCTCCAACTTGCCGGGCCTGCGTTCCGGGTTTGTGGCCGGGGATGCCGAGATCCTCAAGGCCTTCCTGCTGTACCGCACCTACCACGGCTGCGCGATGCCGGTGCAAACCCAACTGGCGAGCATCGCCGCGTGGCAGGACGAAGCCCATGTACAGGCCAATCGCGACCTGTACCGGCAGAAATTCGACGCCGTGCTGGCGATCCTCAAACCGGTACTGGACGTACAGAACCCGGACGGGGGCTTCTACCTGTGGCCCAACGTTGAGGGCGATGATGCCGCGTTCTGCCGCGACCTGTTCGTGGAGGAACATGTGACCGTGGTGCCGGGCTCGTACCTGTCGCGGGAAGTCGAGGGTTTCAATCCAGGAGCTGGACGGGTGCGTCTGGCCTTGGTTGCGCCATTGGCCGAATGCGTCGAGGCGGCCGAACGAATTCGCGACTTTATCCAGCGCCGTCGTTGAAACACGGGGCCGCTCCCACCTCGGGGGCGGCCAACATTCGCCCACCTTTGGTAATTAGTTGCACTCCAGGCCCACCTCGACTCATACGCAGAAATAATTACTGCGGAACTACTCCGGCTAAATTCCCACTTTGTAGAGGCAACAAACTTTACAAAGAGCCTTCGCCTTTCTTACGTTGGCGCCGGAGTGCCTATGATCGCAAACCCAAGTTCAACCCCTTTCCCATTTCCTAGCCTGAGCACAAACGATACCGCCCCGAGCAATTCTTCAATAACAACAACCCATCCCGACAGCCCGTTAAAGTACGACCCCGCCCCTATTATTATCAAGCTTAATAACTTTGGAAAAAATGAGCTTTTTACAAAGTTAAGCGCCAGCAACTCAATCAAACTAACGCCCTACGATAAGAACTCCGTCATGCACGACCATCTCCCCGCAAAACATATGGCGGACGGAATAACCAACAGCGAACCCTACGAACTTTCATCCAGCGAAAAGTATCTGGCAGACAGCCTCTTCCCGCCCAAAAACAGTTCCTTGCGCCAGGCATTCCTCATCACTGACCAACGTGGTTCGCTCTCAACTTACGAATGGGCCCTGGCCGCCCCGCAATCGTCGTCGCCGCAAGAGCAATCGGAGTAGGTGCTTGAAGCCCTTTTCATCTCATCACTATCTGACAACCGCCCCATGAGTAGAGTCCATGAGCCAAGTAACCCCGTTATTCCCCAACGTCCCTATCCAACAATTCGCACCCTCCAGCGACAACTCGCCGGCCGACCGTACAGCACGCAACAAAAGAGGTGTCGCAGACAGCTCAAAACGCTGGTCGCCCGGCGTTATAACGGTGAGCCTGGACCTGGCAAACAAGAAAAGCCAAGCCCTGGTCATCGATGCACTCAAGGAGTGGGCCCATCACACGCCCGGCCTGCAGTTTGAAATCGTCGAGGGCAAACGCGGCGATATTCGTGTCTCCGACGACGAGGGTTTTACCGGCAGTTGGTCGGTCATCGGTACCGACGCCTTGCTGGTCGATGAAGACCAGCCCACCCTGCACCTGGACCGAACCGATAACTCCAAGCAGTTACGCACTCATGCCTTGCACGAATTCGGCCATGCCCTGGGCTTACTGCATGAACACCAGCACCCGCAAAGCACCTTGGATTGGGACGAGCAGGCGGTGCGTGACTATTTCGTCAGTGAGCGTTTCCCTGCAGAACTGGTCCAGGAACAAATACTCGACCCACTCACAGGTCCCGACGTGCAGAGCACAGCCTACGATCCACAGTCTGTGATGCATTACCCCTTTCCCGCACACTTGAGCCGCAAGGGGCATGGCACCTCGGAAAACTTCTTTCTGTCGCCGGGTGACCAGGAGGCCATCAGGAGGCTATACCGGCCGAATATCCCCGGGGTGAGCTGACGGCACCGCACAGGCCTACTTCTGCGTGCCCAGGTTGGCTTCGCTCATATCCAGGTCCGCCAGCACTTCGCGCAGCACGTCATCACCAATCTGGTGGTGACGGCTCAGGCTATACAATTCCAGGCGTTGCGCGCGCAGGGCCTTGAGCCGCAGCTTGCGCTCCAGTTGATCCATCTGCAGCGCCAGCGCCTGGGCTTCGGCCGAGTCATTGAACACCTCCAGTTGATGGCGATACTCCGACATGATCCGCGCCTTGAGCTCCGCTGCCAGCGCAGCCTGGGCCGCGTCCAGGGGCGCCTCTGCCGCCTCCTCAACCTCAAGGGCATGAATCGCGGCCTCGGCGGTTTTCCTCCAGGCATCGCGCACCTCGCCGCGGCGCTTGTCATCCGGACTCTTCTCGATGCCCCGCAGCAACAGGGGCAAGGCAATACAGGCGGCCACCAACGACAACAGGATGACCCCGGCGGCAATGAAGATCAGCAGGTCGCGCTCTGGAAATGCCTGGCCGGGGGCGAACAGCAACGGCACCGACATCACACCGGCCAGGGTCACCGCCCCGCGCACCCCGCCGACGGTCAATAGCCAGCAGGATCGGGCCGTTGGCACCAGGGTCAGCTCGCTTTTGCCGCGCAGGCGGCGTAGAAGGCCGGACAGGCGCCAGATGCTCTGCACCCAGATAAACCGCAGCACCAGCAGCACCAGGAAGATCGCGATCACGTCCAGGCAGCGATAGAACAAGGTCGGCCACAGCATGCTTTCGTGGCTGGTCACCGCCTTGATGATGTCGGGCAATTGCAGGCCCAGCAGCAGGAAGATCAGCCCGTTGAAGGCAAACTCCAGCAGTGACCAGACACTGCGATTGAGCAAGCGCGTACTGGTCTGGCGTGGCAGCAGGTCGAGCCAGCTCTGCATCATGCCCGCCGCCACCGCCGACAAAATCCCCGACGCCCCCAGGCGCTCAGCCAGCACATAGGCGGCAAACGGCAGCAGCAACATAAACACCACGTGGGTCGCCGGGTCATCCCAACCCCGGGCAATCATCCAGGCCCGCAAGCGCCCCACCAGCCAGCTCAGGGCCACACCGATGGCCAGGCCACCGAGCGCCACCAGCACAAACGTAAGGCTGGCATCGGCCAGGGAAAACACTCCGGTCAACGCCGCCACCAGGGCGAACTTGAAGGTCACCAGGCCCGACGCATCGTTCATCAGGGCTTCGCCCTGGAGCATATGCATCAAGGGCGTGGGCAGGCGGTTCTGGGAAATTGCCGACACCGCCACCGCGTCTGTCGGCGATAAAACGGCCGCCAGGGCGAAGGCCACCGGCAGCGGAATACTCGGCAGCAACCAATGGATAAAGTAACCGGCGCCCACCACGGTAAACAGCACCAGCCCCACCGCCAACGTCAGGATCGGCCCGCGCAGACGCCACAATTCACGCTTGGGCATGCGCCAGCCGTCGGAGAACAGCAGCGGCGGCAGGAACAGGAAAAGAAACAACTCAGGGTCCAGTGCCACGTGCAGCCCCAGGGTTGGCCACGCCAGCAAGGCACCAGCGGCAATCTGCACCAAGGGCAACGGCAACGGGATAACACGCCCGACCAGACGCGAAACGCTGACCAGCATCAGCAGGATAAGAACGGTGTAGGCGGTTTGCATAAAGCGGGGTTCCTGGACAATCGACTTGCAATGACACACTTGAGGCAACAACGCGCCTTTGAAGTGCCATATTAGCTGCCTATGCTGCTGGCAGGCTTTTGCACATAAGTCGCACCTCGTACCCTAAGGAGTGACGAGCGGCACCGAAACTGTTTTGTCGTGGCATAATCCGTGATCGTTTGTTTCCAGCAGCCCAAAGGGGGCAGTTCCTTGACCGATTCAAGCAAAACATTGCACCTTTTCGGCATCAAAGCCTGCGACACCATGAAAAAGGCTCGTACCTGGCTCGATGAAAATGCCATCAGCTATGAGTTTCATGACTACAAGACGGCCGGTATCGACCGCGAACACTTGACCCAATGGTGCAACGAGCACGGTTGGCAGGTGGTTTTGAACCGTGCAGGCACGACCTTTCGCAAACTCGAAGACGAACGCAAAGCCGATCTCGACCAGGCGAAAGCCATTGAACTGATGCTCGCACAACCCTCGATGATCAAGCGTCCAGTGCTCGATCTCGGTGACAGAACCCTGATTGGCTTCAAGCCAGAAAGTTATTCGGCGGCCCTCAAGTAGGCCAGCCACTTCATTTTTGTAGAGGTAACAGCATGTCCAATTCCCTGTTCAGCCTGGGCTTCGGCGTCGGCACCCAGAACCGCCAAGGTGCTTGGCTGGAAGTGTTTTACGCGCAGCCATTGCTCAACCCTTCGGCCGAAATCGTCGCCGCCATCGCGCCGATCCTTGGCTACACCGAAGGCAACCGGGCGATCACCTTCACCATTGCCCAAGCCTCGCAACTGGCTGACGCACTGAAAAATGTAGATGCCACCCAGGCCGCCCTGCTGACCCGCCTGGCCGAAAGCCACAAGCCGCTGGTCGCCACGCTGTTGGCTGAAGACGCCGCACTGACCTCCACGCCAGAGGCCTACCTCAAGCTGCACCTGCTGTCCCATCGCCTGGTCAAGCCCCATGGCCTGAGCCTGGCCGGTGTGTTCCCGCAACTGCCGAACGTAGCCTGGACCAGCCAGGGTGCGATCGACATTGGCGAACTGGCCGAACGCCAGCTGGAAGCACGCCTGCGTGGCGAGTTGCTGGAAGTGTTCTCGGTGGACAAGTTCCCGAAAATGACCGACTACGTGGTCCCGGCCGGTGTGCGGATCGCCGATGCCGCGCGTCTGCGCCTGGGCGCCTATGTGGGCGAAGGCACCACCGTGATGCATGAAGGCTTCATCAACTTCAACGCAGGCACCGAAGGCCCGGGCATGATCGAAGGCCGTGTATCGGCTGGCGTATTCGTCGGCAAGGGTTCGGACCTGGGCGGCGGTTGCTCCACCATGGGCACCCTGTCGGGCGGCGGCAACATCGTGATCAAGGTCGGCGAAGGCTGCCTGATCGGCGCCAACGCCGGTATCGGTATTCCATTGGGCGACCGCAACACCGTGGAATCAGGGCTGTACGTGACTGCTGGCACTAAAGTGGCGCTGCTCGATGAGCAGAACCAACTGGTCAAGGTGGTCAAGGCCCGTGAATTGGCTGGCCAGCCGGACCTGCTGTTCCGCCGTAACTCCGAGACCGGTGCCGTGGAGTGCAAAACCCACAAGTCGGCCATCGAACTGAACGCAGCGCTGCACGCTCACAACTAAGCAGCGACTCGATGCCACCGGAGCCGGCCGTGCCTTGCAGCACGGCCGGTTCATATGAGTCTTCAATCCCATGCTTGTGCCCTCGCCCTGGCGCGCCGATTTCCCGGCCATCGCTACCTTGCAACGGCAAGACCAGACCTACCTGGACAACGCCGCCACCACGCAAAAACCTCAAGCCCTGTTGGACGCCCTTAGCCATTACTACGCCAATGGCGCAGCCAATGTGCACCGTGCCCAGCATTTGCCGGGCGCCCATGCGACCCAGGCGTTCGAGGACAGTCGCAGCAAAGTGGCGCAATGGCTCAACGCAGGTGACAGCGGGCAGATCATCTTTACCCACGGCGCGACGTCTGCGCTGAACCTCCTGGCCTATGGCCTTGAGCACCTCTTCAATCGGGGCGATGAAATTGTCATCAGCGCCCTGGAACATCACGCCAACCTGTTGCCCTGGCAGCAGTTGGCCAAACGCCGTGAGCTCACGCTGGTGGTGCTGCCCCTCGACGACGAGGGCTTGATCGACCTGCAAGCCGCCGCCGCGCTGATCGGGCCTCGCACCCGGCTACTGGCGGTGAGCCAGCTGTCCAACGTGCTGGGCGCCTGGCAGCCCCTCGCACAGTTGCTGGCACTGGCCCAGGCCCACGACGCCTTGACCGTGGTGGACGGCGCCCAGGGTATCGTCCACGGGCGCCATGACGTGCAGGCCCTGGGCTGTGACTTCTATGTGTTTTCCAGCCACAAGCTCTACGGCCCGGACGGCGTCGGCGTGCTTTATGGCCGCACCGAAGCCCTGCATCGGCTGCGCCACTGGCAGTTTGGCGGCGAGATGGTGCAACAGGCCGACTACCACAGCGCCAGCTTCCGCCCCGCGCCCCTGGGTTTCGAAGCGGGCACGCCGCCGATTGCCGGGGTGATTGGCCTGGGGGCGACCCTGGACTACCTCAACTCCCTGGATCAACAGGCGGTGCTCGCCCACGAAGCGGCGCTGCATGACTACCTGTTGCGCGGCTTGCAGGCGCGCAATGGCGTGCGCCTGCTGGGCGCGCCGCAGGTGGCCCTGGCCAGCTTTGTGGTGGACGGCGTACACAACGCCGACCTCGCCCACCTGCTGACCGAGCAGGGCATCGCGGTCCGCGCCGGCCATCACTGTGCAATGCCCCTGCTCAAGAGCCTGCATTTATCTGGGGCGATCCGGGTTTCTTTGGCGCTGTACAACGACTCCGATGACCTGGAGCGCTTTTTTGAAGCGCTGGACCAGGCACTGGACATGCTGCGATGAGCCTGCCAGTGGATGCGCAGGCCGCACTGCTGGCCTTTCAGGCGGTCGGCAGTTGGGAGCAACGCGCCCGCCTGCTGATGCAATGGGGCGAGCGGCTGCCGGTGTTGGCGGATGAAGGCAAGGTCGACGCCAACCTGGTACAGGGCTGTGAAAGCCTGGTGTGGCTGGTAGGGCGACTGCAGGACGGCCATTGGCAGTTTGCCGCCAGCAGCGATGCGCGCATGATTCGTGGGCTGGTGGCCTTGTTGCTGGCGCGGGTCAATGGGCTCTCGGCGGCCGAGTTACAGGCAGTCGACTTGCCTGACTGGTTCAACCAACTGGGGCTCTCCCGCCAGCTGTCGCCGTCGCGCAGCAATGGCCTGAATGCAGTCCTGCAGCGCATGCGCGACTTGAGCCATACGCAAAACTAACTGTGGGAGCGGGCTTGCTCGCGATTGCGGTGGGTCAGCCAATCGATGTACCGACTGATCTGCCGCTATCGCGAGCAAGCCCGCTCCCACATTTTTGATTGATGCAGGGCAGTGATATTTATGCAGGCTTGACCCGCTCCGAAGGCCTGCGCACTCCGGCCACGATCTTGTCCACCGCCTTGGTCGCCGCCACCATGCCAAAGGTCGCCGTCACCATCATCACTGCGCCAAACCCACCCGCGCAGTCCAGCTTCACCCCATCGCCCACAAAACTCTTCTGCAAACAGATGCTGCCGTCAGGCTTGGGATAACGCAGCTGTTCGGTGGAAAACACACAAGGCACGCTGTAGTGACGGGTCACGGTGCGCGAGAAGCCGTAGTCGCGGCGCAAGGTGGAGCGCACTTTCGAGGCCAGCGGGTCGTTGAACGTGCGGTTCAGGTCGCACACCTGGATCAGCGTCGGGTCAATCTGCCCGCCAGCGCCACCGGTGGTGATGATCTGGATCTTGCGGCGCTTGCACCAGGCGATCAGCGCTGCCTTGGCGTTGACCGCGTCGATGCAGTCGATCACGCAGTCGATAGTCGGCGTGATGTACTCGGCCATGGTGTCGCGGGTCACGAAATCCGCCACCGCGTGCACGGTGCAATCGGGGTTGATCGCGCGCAGGCGCCCAGCCATCACCTCGACCTTGGGCTTGCCCACGGTGCTGTCCAGGGCATGCAACTGGCGATTGCTGTTGCTGACGCACACGTCGTCCAGGTCAAACAGCGAAATCTCGCCCACCCCGCAACGGGCCATGGCTTCTGCCGCCCACGAGCCAACACCGCCCACGCCGACGATGGCCACATGGGCCGCTTTCAAGCGTTCCAGACCTTCAATGCCATATAGGCGGGCGACACCGGCAAACCGTGGATCTTCTGTGCTCATAACCATTACCCCAAAAACCGGCGCGCATTATAGGGCTACGCAGCGATAAGTTCTAAACTACAAGCTATAAGTAAAGAACTTACCAGCGCTTTCGCTGCCCAATACCCGGTTTTTCCTGGCTTGCTGTACGCTCAGGGAAGGGCCGGTGTAGGATGCGCGCCGTTCGACACCTCCATTCGTTCCACACCCTTTGGAACCCGAAACAGCTATGTCATCGCGTAAATTTGGACTCAACCTGGTGGTGGTGCTGGCAATTGCCGCGCTGTTCACCGGTTTCTGGGCGCTGATCAACCGCCCGGTCACTACTCCCAACTGGCCCCAGCAGATTTCCGGCTTTTCTTACTCGCCGTTCCAGCAGGGCCAGTACCCGCAGAAAGACCAGTATCCGAGCGACGAGCAGATGCGTCAGGACCTGGCGATCATGAGCAAGCTGACGGACAACATTCGGACCTATTCGGTCGACGGCACCCTGGGGGATATTCCCAAGCTGGCGGAAGAGTTCGGCCTGCGCGTGACCCTGGGGATCTGGATCAGCCCGGACCTGGAGCGCAACGAGCGCGAAATCCAGCGGGCCATTGAGATCGCCAACACCTCGCGCAGCGTAGTGCGAGTGGTGGTCGGCAACGAGGCGATCTTTCGCAAGGAAATCACCCCTGAGGAGCTGATTGTCCTGCTGGACCGGGTGCGCGCTGCCGTCAAAGTGCCGGTGACTACCTCCGAGCAGTGGCACATCTGGGAGCACAACCCGCAGCTGGGCAAGCATGTCGACCTGATCGCCGCGCACGTGCTGCCGTACTGGGAACATGTGCCGATGGCCCAGGCCGGGCAATTCGTCCTCGACCGGGCCAAGGATCTGAAGAAGACCTTCCCGAAAAAACCACTGCTGCTGTCGGAAGTGGGCTGGCCGAGCAACGGCCGCATGCGCGGTGGCGCAGACGCCTCCCCGGCCGACCAGGCCATTTACCTGCGTACCCTGGTGAACAAGCTGAACCGCCAGGGCTACAACTACTTCGTGATCGAAGCCTTCGACCAACCCTGGAAAGCCAGTGACGAAGGCTCGGTCGGCGCCTACTGGGGTGTGTTCAACGCCGCGCGCCAGCAGAAATTCAACTTTGAAGGCCCGGTAGTGGCGATCCCGCAGTGGCGAGTGCTGGCCATCGGCTCGGTGGTGCTGGCGCTGCTGTCGCTGACCCTGCTGATGATCGACGGCTCGGCCCTGCGCCAGCGTGGCCGCACCTTCCTGACCTTTATCGCGTTCCTGTGCGGGTCGGTGCTGGTATGGATCGGCTACGACTACAGTCAGCAATACAGCACCTGGTTCAGCCTGACGGTGGGTTTCCTGCTGGCACTCGGTGCGCTCGGGGTGTTTATCGTGCTGCTGACCGAGGCCCATGAGCTGGCGGAAGCGGTCTGGACTCACAAGCGCCGGCGCGAATTCCTACCGGTTGAAGGCGATTCGGACTACCGCCCGAAAGTGTCTATCCATGTGCCGTGCTACAACGAGCCACCGGAGATGGTCAAACAGACGCTCGACGCCCTGGCAGCCCTCGATTACCCGGACTACGAAGTCCTGATCATCGACAACAACACCAAGGACCCGGCCGTGTGGGAACCGGTGCGCGACTACTGTGAGACGCTGGGCCCGCGCTTCAAGTTCTTCCACGTCGCGCCCCTGGCCGGTTTCAAGGGCGGCGCGCTGAACTACCTGATCCCGCATACCGCCAAGGATGCCGAAGTGATCGCGGTGATCGATTCGGACTACTGCGTGTCGCCCAACTGGCTCAAGCACATGGTGCCGCACTTCGCCGATCCGAAAATCGCCGTGGTGCAGTCGCCCCAGGATTACCGCGACCAGAACGAAAGCACCTTCAAGAAGCTCTGCTACGCCGAATACAAAGGCTTCTTCCATATTGGCATGGTCACCCGCAACGACCGCGACGCGATCATCCAGCATGGCACCATGACCATGACCCGTCGTTCGGTACTCGAAGAGCTGGGCTGGGCCGACTGGTGCATCTGTGAGGACGCCGAACTGGGCCTACGGGTATTCGAGAAAGGTCTGTCGGCTGCGTACTACCACACCAGCTACGGCAAGGGCCTGATGCCCGATACCTTTATCGACTTCAAGAAACAACGGTTCCGTTGGGCCTATGGCGCAATCCAGATCATCAAGCGCCACACCGCCAGCCTGTTGCGCGGCAAGGACACCGAACTGACCCGTGGCCAGCGCTACCACTTCCTCGCGGGCTGGTTGCCGTGGGTGGCAGATGGCATGAACATCTTCTTCACCGTCGGCGCCCTGTTGTGGTCGGCGGCGATGATCATTGTGCCGACCCGGGTCGACCCACCGCTGCTGATCTTCGCAATCCCGCCGTTGGCGCTGTTTGTGTTCAAGGTCGGCAAGATCATCTTCCTCTACCGCCGCGCCGTTGGCGTAAACCTCAAGGATGCGTTCTGCGCGGCCCTGGCCGGGCTGGCGTTGTCCCACACCATCGCCAAAGCGGTGCTGTATGGTTTCTTCACCACCAGTATTCCGTTCTTTCGTACACCGAAAAACGCGGATAACCACGGCTTCTGGGTAGCAATTTCCGAAGCCCGGGAAGAGATGTTCATCATGTTGCTGCTGTGGGGCGCGGCGCTGGGGATCTACCTGGTGCAGGGCCTGCCGAGCAACGACATGCGCTTCTGGGTGGTGATGTTGCTGGTGCAATCGCTGCCGTATGTGGCGGCGCTGATCATGGCGTTCCTGTCGTCACTGCCGAAACCGGCAGCGGTGGCGGAGCCTGCAACCGCTGCGTAAAAACTTGCGCAATGCACTAAACGGCGGCCTCTGGTCGCCGTTTTGCTATAAGATAACGGCCCTTTTGCAGAGCTGGCTCAGGCCATGCTCTATGTGGGAGCGGGCTTGCTCGCGATAGCGGTGAACCAGCCAGTGCACTTGTAACTGACAGACCGCTATCGCGAGCAAGCCCGCTCCCACATTGGATTTGCGCCGCTGTTCAAATTCGTCCTGCGCCCATAACACGCTTTCGGAGCTCCCCCATGACGGCCCACGCCGACCTTTCGCCGACCCTCCAACTCGCTATCGACTTGATCCGCCGCCCGTCGGTGACGCCGATCGACGCCGACTGCCAGAAGCTGATGATGCAGCGCCTGGGCGACGCCGGCTTTGCGCTTGAGCCGATGCGCATCGAAGATGTGGATAACTTCTGGGCCACCCACGGCAAGCATGCAGGCCCGGTACTGTGCTTCGCCGGCCATACCGACGTGGTCCCGACCGGCCCGGTGCAGGCCTGGCAGAATGACCCGTTCGACGCATTGATCGACGAACACGGCATGCTGTGCGGGCGTGGCGCGGCCGACATGAAAGGCAGCCTGGCCGCGATGCTGGTGGCCTCCGAGCGCTTTGTGAAGGACTATCCGGACCACAAGGGTTCGGTCGCCTTCCTGATCACCAGCGACGAAGAAGGCCCGGCGCACCACGGCACCAAGGCCGTGATCGAGCGCCTGGCGGCACGCAAGGAGCGCCTGGACTGGTGCATCGTCGGCGAACCGTCGAGCACCACCCTGGTGGGCGACGTGGTGAAGAATGGCCGCCGTGGCTCCCTCGGCGCGACCCTGACCGTGCGCGGTGTGCAGGGCCATGTGGCCTACCCGCACCTGGCGAAAAACCCGATCCACCTCGCCGCCCCGGCCCTGGCCGAATTGGCCGCAGAGCATTGGGATGATGGCAACACCTTCTTCCCGCCGACCAGTTTCCAGATTTCCAACCTCAATTCCGGCACCGGCGCCACCAATGTGATCCCCGGTGACCTGACGGCGGTGTTCAACTTCCGCTTCTCCACCGAGTCCACCGTCGAAGGCCTGCAGCAGCGGGTCGCGGCGATTCTCGACAAGCATGGCCTGGACTGGCATGTGGAGTGGGCGCTGTCGGGCCTGCCGTTCCTCACCGAGCCGGGCGCGCTGCTCGATGCGGTGTCTGCCAGCATCAAGGCCATCACTGGCCGCGAGACCCAGGCCTCCACCAGCGGCGGCACGTCCGATGGGCGCTTTATCGCGACCCTCGGCACCCAAGTGGTGGAACTGGGCCCGGTCAACGCGACGATCCATCAGGTCAACGAACGTATCCTGGCCAGCGACCTCGATGTGTTGACCGAAATCTACTACCAGACCCTGATCAAGTTGCTCGCCTGATGCTCGCCTGCCCCATTTGCAGCGCCCCCCTCAATGAGGTGGACCATGGCGTGGTATGCCCGGCCGGGCACCGGTTCGACCGGGCCCGCCAGGGTTACCTGAACCTGTTGCCAGTGCAGCACAAGAACAGCCGCGATCCGGGCGATAACCTGGCCATGGTGCAAGCGCGCCGCGACTTCCTCAACGCCGGGCACTACGCGCCAGTGGCCAAGCGCCTGGCGGCACTGGCGGCGGAACGCAAACCCCAGCGCTGGCTGGATATTGGCTGCGGCGAAGGCTATTACACTGCACAAATAGCCGATGCCCTGTTACGCGCTGATGGCTATGCCCTGGATATTTCCAAGGAAGCAGTCAAGCGTGCGTGCAAACGCAACCCGACGCTGACCTGGCTGATCGCCAGCATGGCCCGGGTGCCGTTGGCCGACGGCAGTTGCCAGTTCCTCGCCAGCGTGTTCAGCCCGCTGGACTGGCAGGAAGCCAAGCGCCTGCTCAGCCCTGGCGGCGGCCTGATGAAGGTTGGCCCGACCAGCGGCCACCTGATGGAGCTGCGCGAACGCCTGTACGACGAAGTGCGCGAGTACACCGACGATAAGCACCTGGCCCTGGTGCCGGACGGCATGAGCCTGCAACACAGCGAAGTGCTGGAGTTCAAGCTCAGCCTGGCCGACCCCAAGGACCGCGCTAATCTGCTGGCGATGACACCCCACGGCTGGCGCGCCAGCGCCGAGCGCCGCGCCCAGGTGATCGAGCAGGCCGAACCGCTGCGGGTCACCGTTTCGATGCGCTACGACTATTTCGTGCTTCAATAACCGACTTTTCCGGGCGTTCGCGCCCACCCTGAATCCGCGAATGGATTTTCGAATCCCGCAACGAGGAACATCCATGCGCCAACCCGATATCGAGATTTACCTCAAGGACGCCGACGTCGACCACAAGGCCATCGCCGCCTGGCTGGGCGCCGCCCTGGGTCCGTGTACCGACTGGGTACAAAAGGGCCAGACCTACAAGTGCAAGGCCGGCAATGTGCCAGTGACCTGGCTGCCCAAGGCCGTGGGCAAGTGGAACAGCCTGTACCTGGAAAGCGACCAGACCCCGTGGGAAGACGACATCGCCTGCGCCCGTGCGGCGTTTGCCGCGCTGAACGTTGAAGTGCGCTGCGCGCCGGGGACGTGGGTCGAGGAAGAGGGCGAAGAAAGCGCCGACACCTGGATTCGGATCAGCACCGATGGTGAAGAACAGATCACCTGGAAAACTGCCTGACCCAACCTGGTCAGTGTGGGGGCTGGCTTGTGTGGGAGCTGGCTTGCCTGCGATAGCATCACCGTGGTCTGACAGAGAGACCGAGGTGCCTGTATCGCAGGCAAGCCAGCTCCTACACAAGCCCGCTCCCACATGGGTTCAGCGGCGTTGCAGAAATCTGCCTTAAAGACCGACCACATCCTCCGCCTGCAAGCCCTTCTCGCCGGTCACCACGGCGTATTCCACCTGCTGGCCCTCGGCCAGGGAGCGGTGGCCTTCACCACGGATGGCGCGGTAGTGCACAAACACATCCTTGCCGTCTTCCCGCTGGATAAAGCCATAGCCCTTGGCGTCGTTGAACCACTTCACATTGCCGGTTTCGCGCGTTGTCATCTGTTTGCTCCCACTGGTTTTTATTGTTGAGTCAGTCGCATTGAACTGCCGAGTATAAGACAGGCTCAAAAACGATCAACTCAACTTTACTTCGCTGCTTTTTTGCCGATTTTCGGCGAATACGGCACACTACCCGCCCGAGCGCCTGCTCGGTTTTTTCCACTCAAAGCAGCACGCCTATGACCCGCTCCCCGTTCCGCCGTCTGGTATTTGGCACCTTGCGCCGACTGTTGTACCTCTGGGTTCGCTCGGAGACGATCAACCAGTCGTCCCTCACCCTTAACCTGGACCGCAGCCGGCCGGTGTTCTACGTTCTGCAATCACCCTCCCTGACCGAACTGGCCGTGGTGGATGCCGAGTGCACCAAGGCCGGCCTGCCGCGCCCGGTGCTGCCAGTGGCCGTTGGCCCGTTGATGGAGCCGGCGGCGTTCTTCTACCTGACCCCCGACCCGGACTGGCTCGGCCGCCAGGACAAGCGCGGCGCGCCGCCGACCCTGACGCGCCTGGTCAACACCCTGACCGAGCACGCCGAAGAAAACGCGCAGATCATCCCGGTCAGCGTGTTCTGGGGCCAATCGCCGGCCAGCGAGTCGAGCCCGTGGAAACTGCTGTTCGCCGACAGTTGGGCAGTCACCGGGCGCCTGCGCAGGCTGTTGAGCATCCTGATCCTGGGGCGCAAGACCCGAGTGCAATTCTCTGCGCCAATCAACCTGCGTGAATTGATCGAGCACAATAAAGGTCACGAACGTACGGTGCGCATGGCCCAACGGATCCTGCGGGTGCACTTTCGCAACCTGAAGACCGCGGTGATCGGCCCCGACCTGTCCCACCGGCGCAACCTGGTCAAGGGCCTGGTGAACATGCCACTGGTGCGCCAGGCAATCCTCGACGAGGCCGAGCGGGAAAAAATTACCCCGGAAAAAGCCAAGGCCCAGGCCCTGCGCTATGGCAATGAGATCGCCTCGGACTATACCTACACCGCCATCCGCTTCCTCGAAGTGGTGCTGAGCTGGTTCTGGAACAAAATCTACGACGGGATCAAGGTCAACAATATCGAAGGTGTGCAAAAGGTCGCCCAGGGCTACGAAGTGATCTACGTGCCTTGCCACCGCAGCCACATCGACTACCTGCTGCTGTCCTACCTCCTATTCAAGAACGGCCTGACCCCGCCGCACATCGCCGCCGGGATCAACCTCAATATGCCGGTGATCGGCAGCCTGCTGCGCCGGGGCGGGGCGTTTTTCATGCGTCGCACGTTCAAGGGCAACCCGCTGTACACCTCGGTGTTCAACGAATACCTGCACACCCTGTTTACCAAAGGCTTCCCGGTGGAGTACTTCGTCGAGGGCGGGCGCTCACGGACCGGGCGCATGTTGCAGCCCAAGACCGGGATGCTGGCGATTACCCTGCGCAGTTTCCTGCGTTCCTCGCGCATGCCAATCGTGTTTGTGCCGGTGTATATCGGCTACGAGCGGGTGCTGGAAGGTCGCACCTACCTGGGCGAATTGCGCGGGGCGACGAAAAAGAAAGAGTCGATCTTCGATATCTTCAAGGTCATTGGCGCGCTCAAGCAGCGCTTTGGCCAGGTGGCGGTCAACTTCGGCGAGCCGATCAAGCTGGCGGAGTTCCTCGACCACGAGCAACCGGACTGGCGTACCCAGGAGCTGGCGCCCAACTACAAGCCCGCCTGGCTCAACGAGACCACCAACCGCCTCGGCGAGCGCGTGGCCCAGCACCTCAACGAGGCCGCCGCGATCAACCCGGTGAACCTGGTGGCGTTGGCGCTACTGTCCACCAGCCGCCTGGCCCTGGACGACCAGGCCATGGCGCGGGTGCTGGACCTGTACCTGGCGCTGCTGCGCCGGGTGCCCTACTCGCCCCATACCACGTTGCCCGAGGGTGACGGCCAGGCCTTGATCAAGCACGTCAAGGACATGCACCTGCTGTCCGAACAGAGTGATGCCCTGGGCAAAATCCTCTATCTGGACGAGCAAAACGCGGTCCTGATGACCTATTACCGCAACAACGTGCTGCATATCTTCGCCCTGCCGGCGTTGTTGGCCAGCTTCTTCCAGAGCAGTTCGCGCATGAGCCGCGAACAGATCCTGCGCTATACCCGCGCGCTGTATCCGTACCTGCAATCGGAGTTGTTTATCCGCTGGTCCCTGGACGAGCTCGACGCGGTGGTCGACCAGTGGCTCGAAGCCTTGGTAGAACAAGGCCTGCTGCGCTTTGAAAACAACATCTACCTGCGCCCGGCGCCCAGCTCGCGCAACTTTGTGCTGCTGACCCTGCTGTCCAAGAGCATTGCCCAGACCCTGCAACGCTTCTACATGGCCATTTCCCTGCTGCTTAACAGCGGCCAGAACAGCATCAGCGCCGAAGAGCTGGAAGACCTGTGCACGGTCATGGCCCAGCGCCTGTCGATCCTGCATGGCCTGAATGCCCCGGAGTTCTTCGACAAGAGCCTTTTCCGACATTTTATTCAGACGTTGCTCGAGCAAGATGTGCTGCGCCGCGATGAAGCCGGCAAGTTGAGTTACCACGACCTGCTCGGCGAATTGGCCGAAGGCGCCGCCAAACGGGTGTTGCCCGCAGAGATTCGCCTGTCGATCCGCCAGGTGGCGCTGCACCGCAACGACGAAGCGCCCGCGCCGGACGTCGAGCCGGACGAAACCCGCTAGATTTACCAGGGCGCCAGGGTGTTTCTGGCGCCGTCGACAAGGAGCTGTACCATGAAAAAGATCATTCTCCTGGGCCTGACCGCCCTGCTGGGAGCCTGTCACTCGATGAATCCTGCGCCCAAAGCCAGCCTTGATGGCGAAGTGTTCTACCTGCAGCGCATCGCCCTGCCACCGGCCGCCACCTTGAGCGTCAGCCTTCTGGACGTGTCCCTGGCCGATGCGCCCGCCGTGACCCTGGCCGAGCAGAAAGGCCCGGTCAACGGCCAGGTGCCGCTGCCTTTCCACCTGAGCTACGACCCGGCCCAGGTCAAGCCTGGCCACAGCTATTCGGTCAGCGCTCGCATCGAGCTGGATGGCAAGCTAATGTTTATTACCACCGAGCGTCATTCGGTGCAGTTGAACGGCCAGGATCCCCAGCCGCTTCGCCTGCGCGTTGATGCCGTTGCCCACTGATCCAGTCGATTAAAAGGAAGCGCCCATGCTCCGTAACTCTCTTCGCCTCAGCGCCCTGTGCGCCGGCCTGCTGCTCGGTGCCAACGCCATGGCTCTGTCCCTCGGTGACCTGTCCCAGGGCGACGCCACGGGTGGCCTGAAGGACGCCCTGACCCAAGGCGCACAGATTGCCGTCAAGCAACTGGGGGCTCCCGGTGGTTTCAGCAACAACCCCGAGGTCAAGATCGGTTTGCCGGGCAAGCTTGAAAAAGCCGCCGGCGCCCTGAAAATGCTCGGCATGGGCGATCAGATCACCCAGCTTGAAGCCAGCATGAACAAGGCTGCCGAATCCGCCGTGACCCAGGCCCAGCCGATTCTGGTGAACGCCGTGAAAAACATGAGCGTGAGCGACGCCAAGGGCATCCTCAGCGGCGGCCAGGATTCGGCGACCCAGTATCTGGACAAAAGCAGCCGCGAGCAGATCCGCGCCAAGTTCCTGCCGATCGTCAAGCAATCCACGGACAAGGTCGGCGTAGCCCAGCAGTACAACGCGCTGGCCAAAAAAGCGCCCATGGGCTTGCTGGGTGGCAAGAGTGACAGCGTCGAAAACTACGTGACTGAACAAGCGCTGGACGGCCTGTTCAAGATGATTGCCCAACAGGAAGAAAGCATCCGCCAGAACCCGGCAGCCGCCGCGACCAGCCTGGCGAAGAAAGTGTTCGGCGCGCTGTAGATCCATCGCCGGCAACAAATACAAACGCCCCGAAAAATCGGGGCGTTTGTGTTACTGCACCAGGGGCGTCATCAGCCGTAGGTGATTTTACCTTCGAACTTGACGTTACTCGCGCAAGGCCGCGGCAGCGTCGGCTGCCATGGCGTAGGCTTGCAGGGGGGCTTGCACTTGTTGCGCTTTTTGCCCATTTTGAACGCCATCATCGGCATCACGCCGATACCAATACCTATACCACCCATCGCAAACAAGCCCATAGGTCATTCCTCACGTCTAATTAAACCTCTTCCTGTAGCAACTTCGTTGTCAGAAAAAGGCACCTGCAACCCAGGTAACCCCTGAGTGGCAGGCACGCAAGAAACAGTTCCTGAACCGTGTAGCCGCTTTACGCAGGTTTATGCCGACTTAGGCTGGACCCGGAACCACGCCGCATACAACGCCGGCAAAAACAGCAAGGTCAGGGCCGTGGCCACGATCAAGCCGCCCATGATCGCCACCGCCATTGGCCCGAAGAACACGCTGCGCGACAGCGGGATCATCGCCAGCACTGCCGCCAGCGCCGTCAGCACAATCGGGCGGAAGCGCCGTACGGTGGCTTCGATAATCGCCTGCCACGGCTCCAGGCCCGCCTTGATGTCCTGCTCGATCTGATCCACCAGGATCACCGAGTTACGCATGATCATCCCCGACAACGCGATGGTCCCAAGCATGGCCACAAAGCCAAACGGCTGGCGGAACACCAGCAGGAACAGCGTCACGCCAATCAGCCCCAGGGGCGCGGTAAGAAACACCATGGCCGTGCGCGAGAAGCTGCGCAGTTGCAGCATCAGCAAGGTCAGCACCACCACGATGAACAGCGGCACGCCGGCCTTCACCGAGTTCTGGCCACGGGCGGAGTCTTCGACGGTACCTCCCACGTCCAACAGGTAACCGTCCGGCAGTTCGGCCCGCACCTGGGCCAGGGTCGGCAGGATCTGCTGGACCAGGGTCGCCGGTTGCTCCTTGCCGTAGATATCGGCGCGTACGGTCACCGTGGGCAGGCGGTTGCGATGCCAGATAATGCCTTCCTCGAAGCCATACTCCAGGGTGGCGATCTGCGACAGCGCCACGCTGGTGCCGTTGTCGGTCGGCACCGCCAGGCTCGGCAGCAGCGACAACTCGGTGCGCTCATGCACGGTGCCGCGCAGGAGGATTTCGATCAACTCGTTGTCCTCCCGGTACTGGCTGACGCTGGAACCGGTCAGGGAGCTCTGGAGAAATTTCGACAGGTTGGCCGTGCTCACCCCCAAGGCGCGGGCGCGGTCCTGGTCGACATTGAGGTAGACGATCTTGCTCGGTTCTTCCCAGTCCAGATGCACATTCACCACGTGGGGGTTTTCCCGCACCTTGGCCGCGACCTTGCGCGCCAGGGCCCGCACTTCTTCGATGTGCTCGCCAGTCACGCGAAACTGCACCGGGTAGCCAACCGGCGGGCCGTTCTCCAGGCGGGTGACCCGCGAACGCAGGTCGGGGAATTGCTCGTTGAGGGTTTCGATCAACCAGGTGCGCAGGGTTTCGCGCTCCTCGATGGTCTTGGCCAGCACCACGAACTGGGCAAAGCTGGCCGCCGGCAACTGCTGGTCCAACGGCAAGTAGAAGCGCGGTGAACCGGTGCCGACATAGGCCACGTAGTTTTCGATCCCCGCATGCGCCTTGAGCAAGCCTTCGAGACGCTTGACCTGATCGGCGGTGTTGCTCAGCGAGGCGCCTTCCGCCAGTTTCAGGTCGACCATCAGCTCCAGGCGCCCGGACGCCGGGAAGAACTGTTGCGGGACAAAGCGGAACAGCGCCACCGAGCCGATAAACAGCAGCACGGTCAGTACAATCACGGTTTTGCGCCGGCGCACGCACCATTCCACCCAGCGCCTTACGCGCTGATAGAACGGCGTGCCGTAAGGATCCGGGCCATCAGTGCCGTGCTTGGCCGCATGAATCTTCGCCAGGTCCGGCAGGAGTTTTTCCCCCAGGTATGGCACAAACACCACGGCGGCAACCCACGAGGCCAGCAGCGCGATGGTCACCACCTGGAAGATCGAGCGGGTGTACTCACCGGTACTCGATTGCGCGGTGGCAATCGGCAAGAAGCCGGCTGCGGTGATCAACGTACCGGTAAGCATCGGAAACGCCGTACTGGTCCAGGCGAAACTGGCGGCCTTGAGACGGTCGTAGCCCTGCTCCATTTTGATCGCCATCATTTCCACGGCGATGATCGCGTCGTCCACCAGCAGGCCCAAAGCCAATACCAAGGCACCCAGGGAGATCTTGTGCAGGCCGATCCCCAGGTAATACATGCAGGCAAAGGTCATGGCCAACACCAGCGGAATCGCGAGGGCCACCACCATGCCGGTACGCACGCCGAGGGAGAAGAAACTCACCAGCAATACAATCGCCAATGCTTCGGCCAGCACCTGGACGAATTCGCCCACGCTGGTCTTCACCGCAGCGGGCTGGTCCGACACCTTGCGCAGCTCCATGCCTGCCGGGAGGTTCTTCTGCAAGCGTGCGAATTCGCCCTCAAGGGCCTTGCCCAGTACCAGGATGTCCCCGCCATCGCGCATGGCCACGGCCAGGCCGATCGCATCGTCACCCATGTAGCGCATACGCGGCGCGGGCGGGTCGTTGAAGCCACGGTGGATCTCGGCCACGTCACCAATGCGGAAGGTGCGGCCGCCCACGCGGATCGGGAAATCGCGGATTTCCTCCACCGCCTTGAAGTTACCCGACACCCGCAGTTGCACGCGCTCGCTCGGGGTTTCAAAAAAGCCGGCGGTGGACACCGCGTTCTGCTCCTGCAACGCCTGTTGCACCGCCGCCAGGGGCAGGCCGAGGGTGGCGAGCTTGAGGTTGGACAGCTCGATCCAGATCTTCTCGTCCTGCAACCCCAGCAGCTCGACCTTGCCCACATCCGGCACCCGCTGCAGCTGGATCTGGATGCGGTCGGCGTAGTCCTTGAGCACGGCGTAGTCAAAACCCTCGCCGGTCAGGGCGTAGATATTGCCAAAGGTGGTGCCGAATTCATCGTTGAAGAACGGGCCCTGGATATCCGGGGGCAGGGTCTGGCGGATATCGCTGATCTTCTTGCGCACCTGGTACCACAGGTCGGGAATCTGCGCCGAGTGCATCGAGTCCCGCGCCATAAACGTGACCTGGGATTCGCCCGGGCGGGAGAACGAGACGATGCGCTCGTACTCGCCGGTTTCCATCAATTTCTTTTCAATACGCTCGGTGACCTGGCGCGAGACTTCCTGGGCCGTGGCGCCTGGCCAGTTAGTCTTGATCACCATGGCTTTGAAGGTGAACGGCGGGTCTTCACTTTGCCCCAGCTTGGTGTAGGACAACGTACCGACAACGGCCAGCAGCAGCATCAGGAACAGTACGATCTGGCGATTACGCAACGCCCATTCGGAAAGATTGAAACCCATCGGGGACTACTCCTTGTTGGCCGCCAGATTCACCACCCGGTTGGAGCGATCCACCGGGCGTACTTGCTGGCCCTCATGGAGCACATGCACACCGGCGGCAATCACCCAGTCGGAGGGGGTCAGGCCTTCGAGCACCGGCACGCTTTTTTCGCCGAAGGCGCCGATGCGCACCGCTGTGCGCTTGAGGGTGTTATCCGGCTTGACCAACCAGACGTAGGACGCACCGTTCTCTGCGCTGAGGGCAGACAGCGGCACCGACAACGGAACCACGCCGTCAGCCTGGATGAAAACCCGCGCACTCTGCCCCAGCTCGGCCGGGACTTTGCCGGCGTTGAAGGCGACGCGGGCGGCGAAGGTGCGTGACTTGGGATCGGCTGCCGGCGACAGCTCGCGAATACGCCCCTCGAAACGCTGGTCGGGCTGGCTCCACAGTTCCACGGAGACCGGCTGGCCGACCTTGAAGCGGCCGAAGCTTTGCTCCGGGAAGCTGATCAACACTTCACGCTCGCCATCGGTAGCCAGGGTGAACACGGTCTGCCCCGCAGACACCACTTGCCCGACTTCCACCGCACGCTTGGCCACCACCCCGTCCTGGGGCGCGCGCAACACGGCATAGCCAGCCTGGTTGTTGGCCACGTCGAATTCTGCCTTGATCTGCTGCAAGCGGGCGACGCCTGCGCGGTAGAGGTTTTCGGAATTATCGTACTGGGAGCGGCTGACCATCTGACGGTCCATCAGGGTCTTGTAGCGATCACGCTCGGCCCGCACCAGGCTCAGGTTGGCCTCGGCCGCCGTGACTTGGGCACGGGTAGCCTGCAGTTGCAGGCGCACATCCTGGGGATCGAGCTCCGCCAGCGGCTGGTTGGCCTTGACGCGCTCGCCCTCCTCCACCAGGCGGCGGCTGACTTTGCCGCCGATGCGAAAGGCCAGGTCCGGTTCATACCGGGCACGCACCTCGCCTGGATAACTGTCCATTGCCAACGCAGAGGGTTGTGGCTGCACCACCATGGCCGGGCGGACGGTGGTTTGGGCCGCTTCTTCATGGCCGCAGGCAGCCAGTAAAAGAGCAAGGCTGGCAGGCAACGCGAGGTGCAGGAAGATGCTGCGCATGCTGAAGGACCTTTCGCAAATGGTGCTTGGAATAATTATACTGGCCGGTATGTTATTAATACCAAACTCACCAGTCCAGTATTAAAGTGAAAATGTCCGACAATCCTGTAAACACCAATAGCCCTGGGCGCCCCAAGGACATGGCAAAACGCCAGGCAATCCTCGACGCGGCGAAAATCCTGTTTTTGAGCAATGGTTATGCGAGTACCAGCATGGATGCCGTCGCCCTTGAGGCTGGCGTGTCGAAACTGACGGTCTACAGCCACTTCACCGACAAAGAAACGCTATTCACCGCCGCCGTCGAGGCCAAGTGCGAAGCGCAACTGCCGGTCATGTATTTCGAGCTGCCCGACGGTGTGCCGGTGGAGAAGGTGCTGCTCAACATCGCCCGGGGCTTTCACCTGCTGATCAACAGTGAGGAGTCGGTGAACCTGCACCGCTTGATGATGACGTCGGGCAATCAGGATCCGAAGCTGTCGCAGATTTTCTTCGAAGCCGGCCCCATGCGGATGCTGCAGGGGATGGAGCGCTTGCTGGGCAAGATCAACCAGAGCGGTGCGCTGAGCATCGACAAGCCGTTTACCGCAGCCGAACACTTCTTTTGCCTGCTCAAGGGCACGGCGAACTTCTGCTTGCTGTATGGCTGCGGCGACCGCTTGAGCGAAGCGGCCGCCGAAGAGCATGTGCAGGAAGTGGTGGGGTTGTTTATGCGGGCGTATCGACCTTGAACAGTCGTTGATCGATCTGACGCCATCGCCGGCAAGCCGGCTCCTACAGGTGATTGCGTTTATTGTAGGAGCCGGCTTGCCGGCGACGGGGCCCTCAGGCCTTGAGCGCTTTTTTAGGGTAAATATCGTACCGGCTGGATTTGCCGTCCAGCGCGTGGCTCGGCTTGGGCCCGTCAATGCACGGCGCCTTGCGCGGGCGCTTGACCACCACCCGGTGGCTGGCCAGGGCCAAGGCCGCCGCGAGCAACGCCGGGGCATCCGGATCGTCACCCACCAGCGGGCGGAACAGGCGCATTTCCTTCTTCACCAGGGCGCTTTTCTCACGATGAGGAAACATCGGGTCCAGGTAGATCACCTGCGGCGGCTCACCTTCCCAGTTACGCATCAGCTCGATGGAGTTGCCCTTGAGCAGGGTCATCCGCCCAACGATGGGCGCCACTTCAAAATCATCGGCCCCACGCGCCAGACCATCTTCGAGCAAGGCACCAATCAACGGTTGCCGCTCGATCAGGCTCATCTCACAGCCCAGGCTGGCCAGCACGAACGCATCCTTGCCCAGGCCCGCCGTGGCATCCAGCACCCGGGGGCGCACACCTTGAGACACGCCTACGGCCTTGGCGATCATCTGCCCGCTGCCACCACCGTAAAGCCGGCGATGGGCCGCGCCGCCCTCGACAAAATCCACCCGCACCGGCCCAGGCGCATCGGCGCCCAGCTGTTGCAGTTGCAGGCCGTGCTCACCCACTTGCAGGGCAAAATCGGCATCCGCCAGCTGCAACGGCAGGCCGAGCTGCTCGGCCCAGTACTGGGCACGGGCCTGGAAACCTTCGGCCAAGGCCTCGACCCGAATGCGGCTGGCCGCGGGTTGTTCGCTCATCGTTTACTACGCTCAAAAATATTAAGGATCGGCAAAAAGCGGCCGATAAAAAAGGATCAGGCATTTTGCCAGACCCTGAGCGTCGACCGAGAGAAATGTCAGACATTCATTCCCTATTCACCGGTGTCCTGCCGACCCACAACCACTTCGGCCTGCGCAATACCCAAGCGCTGGCCGGCGTCAGTCATGTGTGGCAGGACTTCTTCGCCCGGGCGTTGGCCGAGCAACTTGGCCAGGAGCCAGGTGCGCAGCTGGCCGCAGATCCGGTGCCGGTGGATACCTCGATCGAACCCAGCGCCGGCAGCGACCTGCTGACCCAAATCGTTACCCAACGTCATTGCGACGTCCAGGGCACCGAGGTCGCCCCGCCTGAACCGCTGTTTCTGCCGATTGCCGAATTCGAGCTGGACCTGCTGCCACCCGCGGCCGTGCCGTTCCCGGATGATGAAATCGTCGCCCAGCAACGCCAGCAGAACTTCGAGAGCGGCTGGGTACGCCCGATCGTCCTGACCGCTGGCCAGCCACTGCCCGAGCCAGGCTCGGCGCCACAACCCAAGCCGCTGTTCCTGCCGATTGCCGAGTTCGAACTGGACCTGCTGCCAGCGGCGGCCGAACCGTATCCGAATGAAGAACTGGTGCAGCAGCAAAAGGCCCTGGACTTCGATTGCGGCTGGGCCCGCCCACTGATCCTCAACAACCTGCGCCTGGCGGCCTGACACTTAGCGGCACACCCACCAACGCCCCATGTCCAGATGGAAATGGTTGCGATGGGCAGCGTTGTAGTCCGGGCTCAAGACCACGTTGAAATCGTTGCACGCACGGTCGCGCACCTGACGCAAAAAGCGCGCGTTGGCGCCCTCTCCAGGCCAATCCTTCAGCACATTGATACTGCGCCCATCCGCCAGGCGAAACCCGGCGATATCCAGGGCATTGGCCGAGGCGTGCTGGCTGAGCCGCCCTTCGGCACGCCCATACATATTGCGGCAGGCAAAACTGCCCAGGTGATCGACCCGCGTCACCGCCTGGCCAAACACCGCCTGGGCAGCCGGCTGCAAGCTGTGGCGCTCGAACAGGGCAAACGCCACCGCCAAGGGGCAACTGGCGAGAAAGCTGCTACTCAAACCCACCTGCGCGCCCTGCACCCGCAGGGTATTGCGCAGTGGGCAAGCCGCATCAGCGGGACTGTCCGCCTGATGGCTGACCCGCAGCCCGGAGGTTTTCAGCACCTGGTCGCACAGTGCCGGATCATCCTGCAACCGTCCGAGTTTGAACCGCGTCAGCAGGTTGGGCACAGCGCGCACATCCAAGGGCGCCCAGGGGTTCCATTCGGCGGGCAACGGCACCCAGCCGCGCCAGATGCCTACGAGTAGGCCGCCCGCGAGTAGCAGCAACACCCCCAACACTTTGAAAAAACCCACGACTCAACCTTTGAACAACTGATTTGCCTGGCTGAACGGCATCGAGCGCTCGGTAAAGGTGAAGGTTCCCAGTTCCTGAACCTCCCGCGCGGCCCTGAAGAACTCCCCGTAGGCCGCCAGGGCCATGGCCGAGCCAACGCTGATGCGCTTGACGCCCATCTCGCTCAGTTGCGCCACCGAGAGCTTGAGACCACCGGACATCAGCACATTCACCGGTTTTGGCGCCACCGCCCGCACCACCGCCAATACTTCCTCAGCACTGCGCAGGCCCGGTGCATACAACACGTCGGCGCCCGCTTCGGCGTAGGCCTGCAAACGGCGAATAGTGTCGGGAAAATCCAGGCGACCATGCAGGAAGTTTTCCGCACGGGCCGTCAGCATGAAGGGGAATGGCAAGCTGCGCGCCGCAGCGACGGCAGCCTCGATGCGCTCAACAGACAGATCAAAGGGGTAGATCGGGTCAACCGCAATCCCCGTAGCGTCTTCGATAGAACCGCCGACGATGCCGGTAGCGGCGGCCCGCAACAGGCTCTGGGCACAACCTTGAGGCGTATCGCTGAAGCCGTTTTCCAGGTCCGCAGCCACCGGCAGCGCGGTGGCCTGAACGATCATCCCGGCGTTGCCCAAAGTGTCCTCCAGCGACAGCGCACCTTCGGCATCCGGACGCCCCAGACTGAAGGCAAAACCCGCGCTGGTAGTGGCCAGGGCTTCAAAGCCGAGGCTGGCGAGCATCTTGGCAGAACCGGCGTCCCACGGGTTGGGCATCACGAATGCACGGTCACGCTCGTGCAGGGCTCGAAAGGATTCGGCGCGAAGGGTTTGGGCATCCATGACTGACTCCAGGCATAAAAGAACCCTAGAGTAACCCCAGTTGCTCCACAGCGGGCTCCCGATGCAACTGCGCCAACGCCGGCAACCCAGGCAATCGCACCATCAATTGCTGATGAAAACGCATGGCCAATTGGGCCGCCAGGCGGTTGTCCGAGGTGTGCAGGAACACATAGGGCGTGCGGCCCTCCTCGATCCAGCCAGCGACCTTTTCAACCCACGGCACCAGGAACGGATCGTTGGCTTCCAGGTCCGGGTGGCCGATAAAACGCACCTGGGGAAACTGGGTCAACGCCGCAGGCCGGGGCGGTACCTTGGGCTTTTTCGATTGGGCGTGGAGTACCGCCGCCGAGGTGGACGTGCAACTGAACAGCGCCCGAGGATCCAGGCAGATCCGCTCGACACCACGGTCACGCAGCAGGCGGTTGAGGCTGCGCTCGGCATCGCCTTTGGCGAAGAACTCACGGTGACGCACCTCCACCGCCAATGGCCGCTCCAGGCCGTCGATAAACCCTGCCAGTTCCCCCAGCCGTTGCGGGGTGAAGCTGGCCGGTAGTTGCAGCCACAGTGGCGAAACCCGCTCGCCCAGCGGGCTCATCAAACCGAGGAAGCTTTCGGCGGCGGGCAACTGTTCGCGCAGGTCAGCGCTGTGGCTGATATCACCGGGAAACTTGGCGGTAAAGCGAAAGTGCGCGGGCATGATCTCGGCCCAGCGCTGCACAGTCGCGACGGAGGGCCGCGCATAGAACGTGGTGTTGCCTTCGCAGGCATTGAACACCTGGCAATACAGCCCGAGAAAATCCGTGGTGCGGGCGTCTTGCGGATACAGGTACTCGCGCCAGGCGTTTTCACTCCAGGACGGGCAACCGAGGAAATAAGGCAGCAACATCAGATGTGGATATCGAGACCCAGCACTTCCATATCCCATTCGACAAAGCCTGCTGTGGTCAGGTAGCTGGCCAGGGCCGTGGCGACGTTCTTGCTCATGGAGCGCGGGAAGACCATGTCTTGCTGGCGGGCCGGAACGCCGCCGATACGCGCACCGCTGGCACCTTGGGCACGGGCGGAAACCGCTGCGCTCTGGGAGGTTTCGGGCTGGATTTCAATAAAATCGGGGGATTCTTCGACGGACTCGTCTACCTTCACGCTCGCCTTGCGTGGCTTGCGCTTGAGGGGGTAGGACTGGGAGGAAAAGCCGTCTATACGCATGCATGCAGATCCGTGATCAATGATGGCAATTTAGCGGCACTTTCCTTGGCGCGCAAATGCTCTGGTGATAACTAGAACACATAAACGGGCAAAGGTTTAAAACCGCGGGCAAATTCTGACGATTGGCGCCAATTGCCTGCGATCAACGGTGGAAGCTGTCGAGCCCCAGCGAGGCTGCGATGGCGGCGACACTGCCACTATTCATGGCACCTGACACACCGCTATCGCAGCCTCGCTGGGGCTCGACAGCTCCCACATTAGAGGCTAACCGCAATAAGCCTAGAGCCCGCGTTCGGCCTTGGTCTGCGCCACTTTATCGCGCAGGTACACCGGGGCGGCCTGGTCGGCGGGAATCGCCTCGCCGCGTTCCCAGGCAAAACGCGCCAGGGCCAGCAGGTCTTCGGCATGGGGCAGCATCGTGGCATCCTGGCCCATCGTGGGCACGGCGATCCGCTGGCCATACCCCCAACCGGTACCGGCACCAAACCAGTCGCCACTGGCATCGGCCGGCAACGCGGCGGCCTCGGGCGGCTGCACGGCTTCAACGCCGACCAGGCGCATTTCGCCTGCGGTCTCGCGGTAGCAACCCCAGTAGACCTCATCCATCCGCGCATCGATGGCTGCCGCGACCTGGGCCGCGCCGTGCTCACGCAGCGCGCGCTGGGCCAGCACGGCCAGGTTGGACACCGGCAATACTGGCCGTTCCAGGGCAAACGCCAGGCCCTGCACCACCCCGATGGCGATGCGCACGCCGGTGAACGCGCCCGGGCCACGACCAAAGGCGATGGCGTCCACCGCCGACAAGGTGGTGCCGGCATCGAGCAATAACTGCTTGATCATCGGCAGCAGCTTTTGCGCATGCAGGCGCGGGATCACCTCATAGTGGCTCGTGACCTTGCCGTTATGCAGCAGGGCAACGGAGCAAGCTTCAGTCGCGGTGTCCAGGGCCAGCAGGGTGCTCATCGGTGTGGGTGTCCAAATCGAAAAAAAGTGCGCCAGTATAAACAACAACGGCCCGCAAGCGGGCCGTTGAACATCACGCCGATCGTCAGATCAGTTCAGCGCTTCCAGCACCTTGGCGGTGATGGTTTCCACCGAGCCAACGCCCGGGATGTGGCTGTATTTCGGTTTGCCCTGGGCAGCCGACAGCTTCTGGTAGAAGTCCACCAGCGGCTTGGTCTGGGAGTGGTAGACCGACAGGCGATGACGCACGGTTTCTTCGGTATCGTCCTTGCGCTGCACCAGGTCGTCACCGGTTACATCATCCTTGCCAGCCACTTTTGGCGGGTTGTAGACGATGTGGTAGACGCGGCCCGAGGCTTCGTGAACACGGCGACCGGCGATACGCTGGACGATCTCTTCGTCTTCAACGGCGATTTCGACCACGGCATCCAACTCGACGCCGGCCTTCACCAGGGCTTCGGCCTGGGGAATGGTGCGTGGGAAACCGTCGAACAGGAAACCGTTCTTGCAGTCTTCCTGGCTGATGCGTTCCTTGACCAGGTTGATGATCAGGTCGTCGGAGACCAGGCCACCGCTGTCCATCACGCTCTTGGCGATCAGGCCCAGCTCGGTACCGGCCTTGACGGCGGCGCGCAGCATGTCGCCAGTGGAGATTTGTGGAATGCCGAACTTTTCAGTGATGAACTTTGCCTGAGTACCTTTACCGGCCCCGGGAGCTCCCAGCAGAATGACGCGCATCGATGTGCTCCTCAATTTTTTATAGAGATGACGCTCGGATTCGCCGCGTGGGGCCAATCTCGTAGAATATGCTCGTAAAAATACGAATCCAGGCCGCCCAAACGGCCAAAGGCTGATCAAGATACACAGCGAGCCCTAACCACACAAGCCGCCAAAAGTCGGAAGAACCCGCACCACACAAGCCTTTTGGTCGCGGTATCCCTTGGTGCAACCCAAACCCAAAACCGCCGGCAGAGCCCTTTCGGGTCAACCGGCGGTTTTGCGTGCAAGCCCTTGAGAACACGCGACAAATGTCAGCCGGTATTACGCAGCCCGGCGGCAATACCGGCCACGGACACCAGCAGCGCCTGTTCCAGAGGGCTGTCCTGTGTCGCTTCCTGCTGGCGGGACCGCGCCAACAACTCGGCCTGCAGCAGGTGCAATGGGTCAAGGTAGGTGTTGCGCAGGCGGATGAACTCCAGGGTGTCGGGACTGTGGGCCAGCAGTTGCGACTGCCCGGTCAGGCCAAGCACCACGGCACACGCCTGCGACAATAGGTCGCGTAAATGCGCACCCAATGGCAGCAGGTCCGGCTGCACCAGACGCTCGTCATACAGGCGGGCGATATCGGCGTCGGCCTTGGCCAGGACCATTTCCAGCATGTCGATGCGCGTACGGAAGAACGGCCATTGCTCACGCATCTGCCCCAGCAACTCGCCTTCGCCCCGCTCCAGGGCCTTGCTCAATGCCGCTTCCCAGCCCAGCCAGGCCGGCAACATCAGGCGCGTCTGGGTCCAGCCGAAAATCCACGGGATCGCACGCAGGCTTTCGATGCCCCCAGCACGGCGTTTGGCCGGGCGACTGCCCAGGGGCAAGCGGCCCAGTTCCTGCTCGGGCGTGGACTGGCGGAAGTACTCGACGAACTGCGGATTTTCCCGCACTACCGCGCGATAGGCGCTGACGCCATCGGCGGCCAATTCGTCCATCAAATGCCGCCAGGCCGGCTCCGGGGGCGGCGGTGGCAATAAGGTCGCCTCCAGCACTGCGGCCAGATACAGATTGAGGTTCTGCTCGGCGATATCCGGCAAGCCGAACTTGAAGCGAATCATCTCGCCCTGCTCGGTGGTGCGAAAACGCCCGGCTACCGAGCCCGGTGGCTGCGACAGGATCGCCGCGTGGGCCGGGCCACCGCCACGGCCAACGGTGCCGCCACGACCATGGAACAACAACAGTTCCACCTGCTGCTCGCGGCAGATATCCACCAGCCGTTCCTGGGCCCGGTACTGCGCCCAGGCCGCAGCGGTAGTGCCGGCGTCCTTGGCCGAGTCCGAATAGCCGATCATCACTTCCTGCGGGCCTTGCAGGCGCGCGCGATAGCCCGGTAGCAGCAACAGGCGCTCGATCACCGGGCCGGCGTTGTCCAGGTCGGCCAGGGTCTCGAACAGCGGCACCACACGCATCGGCCGCTGCACCCCGGACTCCTTGAGCAGCAGCTGCACCGCCAGCACATCGGATGCCGCACCCGCCATGGAGATGACGTAGGAACCGAGGGATGCAGCTGGCGCGGCGGCAATTTCCTTACAGGTATTGAGCACTTCGGCGGTGTCGGCCGACGGCTTGAAATAGCCTGGCAACAATGGGCGACGGTTGACCAACTCCTTCATCAGGAAGGTGATGCGCGCGTCTTCGTCCCAATCCTCATAGCGGCCCAGGCCCAGGTAGTCGGTGATCTCGGTCATCGCCGCCGAGTGACGGCTGGAGTCCTGGCGCACATCCAGGCGCACCAGGAACAGGCCGAACGTTACCGCACGGCGTAGGCAATCGAGCAGCGGGCCGTCGGCAATCACGCCCATGCCGCAGGCGTGCAGGGACTGGTAGCACAGCTCCAACGGCTCCAGCAGGTCGCGATTGTTTTGCAGCACATCAGCCGGCGCCGGGAGGCTGGCGGTCAACGCCGCGTGCGCCCAATTGCGGGTGGCGCGCAGGCGTTCGCGCAGTTGCTTGAGCAAGGCCCGATAAGGTTCGACGCTATCGCCGACCTTGGCCTGCAACTCGGGGCTGGCCTGCTGCATCGACAGCTCGGATGCCAGGTGATCGATATCACGCAGATACAGGTCTGCAGCCATCCAGCGCGCCAGCAGCAATACTTCGCGGGTCACGGGCGCCGTCACGTTGGGGTTGCCATCACGGTCACCGCCCATCCATGAGGCAAAGCGGATCGGTGCCGCCTCCAGGGGCAGGCGCAGGCCGGTCGCGGCGTGCAAGGCGTGATCGGCCTTGCGCAGGTAGTTGGGGATGGCGTGCCACAGCGAATGCTCGATCACCGCAAAGCCCCACTTGGCCTCGTCCACCGGGGTGGGCCGGGTGCGGCGGATTTCTTCGGTGTGCCAGGCTTCGGCGATCAGCCGTTGCAAGCGCTGGCGAATCTGCTCGCGCTCGGCGCTGGTCAAGTCACGGTGATCCTGCAACGCCAGTTGGGCGGCGATGGCGTCATATTTCTGGATCAGGGTGCGGCGCGCAACTTCGGTGGGGTGGGCGGTGAGCACCAGTTCGATCTCCAGGCGCGCCAACTGCCGGGCCAGGGATTCGCTGCTATGGCCCTCACTCTGCAGGCGCGCCAGCAGCTCGGGCAGTACCCGCGACTCGAACGGGGCGGGCTGGGATTCATCGCGCCGGTGAATCAGTTGGTACTGCTCGGCGATATTGGCCAGGTTGAGGAACTGGTTGAACGCACGTGCCACCGGCAACAGCTCGTCTTCCTGCAACTGGTTGAGGCTGGCGCTGAGCTCTTCGCCAGCTGCCGCCTCGGTTGCCCCGCCCCGGCGATCGGCCTTGGCGCCCTTGCGGATCTGCTCGATCTTGGCGAGGAACTCATCACCGTACTGTTCTCGAATCGTGTTGCCCAACAGTTCACCCAGCAGGTGAACATCTTCACGCAAACGTGCATCGATATCGCTCATCAGCCAATCTCCAGCCAGGAATTCGGGACGCTTTGATCTTTAAGAGTGCCGATCAAGCCTTGCTCTTACAAGGAACTTTAAACCTTGGCGGTTGCAGCTAGTCTCAAGGATACGTCGTCGCGTTATCCACGCCGCGACCGGTCACTCATCACCGCCCGCTACCCTGGGCATCACTGAGGTTGCCATGAAAATCCGAGAACTGGCCCAGCAATGGGAAGAAACCGCCAAGGGTCGCCTGACCAAGACCGAATATGCCATCCACCTGGATGTCGAGGCCGCCGCACGGCTGGCGGCCATCCGCGAGATGTACCCCAAGCGCAGCACCGAGGAATTGCTCGGCGAGTTGATCGGCGCCGCCCTGGAAGAGCTGGAAGCCAGCTTTCCCTATATCCGGGGCCAGCATGTGGTTGCCACTGATGAAGAGGGTGACCCGTTGTGTGAGGAAAGCGAGCACGCAATAGAGAAAATCGTGAAACGGGGCCAAATCCACGAACTTCGTATCTTCCAGCCATACGTAGCTACCGCAGCTTTCAGTTGAGCAATTTCGCCATTCCCTCTTTATATAGAAGGTCGTCATGAAAACGTTTGAGCAGATGTTAAGCACTTGGGAAGCTAAGGCTCACGAAGACAACGAGCAGGTCGAGTACACCCTCTCCATCCACCAGCGTGATCTTGTGAAAATCAAAGCATTGGCTGAGGCTTACGAGCTGTCAGAAGCTGTCGTCACCGAAGGCCTACTATCGGCGGCTATACAGGAAGCGGAACGGGCAATCCCTTACGTCAAGGGAACCCAAGTGATCCGCGTCGAGGAAGGTGAAGAGGTATATGCAGACGCTGGGAGAACACCTGCATATGTAGACGCTGAGAACAGACTCGCCTTGGCGATATTCAATAAAAAATCAGAAGACAGTAAAATCTGAAATAGAATTTTCCATCTTAAGATTTTTATCCCGCCAACCTCATCTGCCATATGACTGACAAGGGACCTACTTGGAAGTTAACCTCATAGCAAAGGACAAAAAATGGACATTGAAAACCTTTTATCACCGATATCTTACGAAGAAAGGATCGTGGTCTTTTTTGACGTACTGGGTTGGAAAAGCCACGTTCGCAATGCGGGAGATGATCCACAAAAAATTGGACATTTAGCGTTAATTCCAAAAATACTAAAAAGCGAACAGATTATAGAAGCAGCGGAAGCAAGTAGCTCAGCCGGTATAAGAATCACATCTTTTTCGGATTGCTGCGTACTGAGCATTCCATATTGTGAAGAATCATTACCCAATATCATTTACGGGTTATCAAATACATTTGTGGGCTGTGCTTTGACGGGCTTTCTCTTGCGAGCAGGCGTAACAATTGGCAAACTGCACCACGAGAACGATATAGTTTTTGGCCCAGCAATGAACAGGGCATATGAATTAGAATCCAAAGGTATTTACCCACGGATCATTATCGATCCGAACATACCTTCCCTTATGAATTTAGACCTACATCCAAACATGCTTTCGACAGATGAAATCGGGAGTTTCGTCAACCCCTACGAATGGTCATTTATAAAATCAGTCAACTGCCAAAACCCTCTGCCAGCTGAACGATTCTTGGGCGTAGAAACCAATACAGCAAAAACCCTTTTCACATGCTTACATGAGGCACTATTAAAAATATTAGACTCCGCAAGTGAAGATAAACATCGAGAGAGAGCGAACTGGCCTTACAGCAAGGTAAGGCAGCAATTCAAACAAATACTTTCACTGCAGTAATTCGGAACACTCAGACGCCGAGACGGCGTCTGCTTTTTCTGACCTCAGATCAACCAATGCCTTATTAACCGATAAAAACAGACCTAAATAATCATACTTTAACGATCTTTGTCGGACTCACGGCTTGCCAGTTCTTTATACACATTATCATAATTGCGAAATTTATTCATTCGAACTCGATTCAAAGGTGTCAACTCCGATAACTTCAACAAAGCAGTATAGGTCTTCATAAAAATGATTCTAAAATCATCCATAATATCTTTTTCTGGCGAACTAACTTCACCACACTTCAATAAAGCTCTAGCATGTCGCGTCAAATCTTTGCTATTTAAACTACTAAAATACTCATAAAAATCGTCATCCTTTTTTTGAGCTATACCTCTTCTAAGATCACCATCTGGAAAGCCTGAACCCTTTACCACTGCAAGAACGAGTTCACTCAAGTCGCCCGTGACAGCGAGACTGTCAAAATATTGATTGAGTTTTAAAGAAAGGTAGGCGTTACGCGGCCACTGAAAAATATCATCCTTTTCTCGCACACCTTTTGCCGAGAAGAACTCGGAAAAATACTTATCAACGACCGTATTAATGAAACGCTCCTTTCCCAAGTCACAGTATATTGACGCAACAGAATCAAGATCATTCACAGTGAAGTGCTGCAGAGCTTCGGAAATAGCAAACTCAAAGGCAGTGTATACTTCCGACTCGTTATCAGAAAATGATGCATGAAATAGCTCCCAAGCCTTTCCAAGAAGAGCAATATCGTCGTCATGCTTTATCTTTTTCTCTGCCCCTTCTACTAGTTCCCTCAATGTTTCGTCGTCAGCATATCCCTTGCAGACAAGGTCAATTATCAAAGCATCGAACTCATCACACTTCCCAAAGCCGTACTCGTCCAAATATGTGCTTTTCTCACGAATGATATTTTTCCTCTCCAACTCTTCCGCCGACGCACCTGCATTATCCGGCATGTACGAGAGCAAACTTCCTTGGTAGCTTAGGATAAAATCAATATCTACTTTACACTTACCTCCACCATAGACCGCCATCACTGCGAGGGGAAGTGTGTTATGAGCCTGATCAACTACTTTAGAGTGAGCCTCTTTCAATACCTCATCAAGAACCGAAGCAAATAATTCAATCTTTTTCAGAAGGCGAATATTGTTAATTTTCAGCTTCACAATATTTTCAACAACAGATTCACGCATCTTTCCTGCCGAACCGAATATAAGCTTAACTGACTCTTGCTCCGAAGGAGAATATTTCACCTCATAATCAAAAACTTTCTCACTGTAAGAAAAAAACTCATCATCCGGCTTTAGAGAGCTATCATTGAGAATTAGAATGACAGAGCAATCTTTTTTTTCAACCAAGTTTGAAATCAAACCCAAAACATCACGAGCTGATAGGGAATTTCCACGTCGTTCAAAATCATCAATACATATCAACGTATTTGAAATCATCGAATACTGAATTGAATCAACTATACCGCCAACACTACCAACGAATGGAATTTTAGCTTCTTTACCTTGACGTAAAACCTTCTTTAACCAGCTAGCACTATCACTGAAATCCAACCGCTGCAAATTATCTAAAACCGAGTTTTCAGATCCAACCTTAGAGCTTGGAACTGTATTCTCGAAAATTGAGCGTTTCAGATCTGTTAATGAGTTTATTCCAAACAACGAAACGTAAGAATAGTGAGTACGAAGGAACGTAGATCCTTTCTCTTTTAAGATCGTGTCCCAAAGATGAGTTTTCCCGGTCCCCCAGTCACCTTTCAATACGACGGCCGACCCGCTCCCCTTCACAGCAAAGTCATGAAGTGCTTTCTTAACCTGAGCTACGGACATCCCAATCTCCAATAAAAAACCCCACATCAAGAGAGCATCATAGTGCCACTACGACGATGAGGTATTAAAAAAAGAGAACTCTAACGGATGGGCTCAAACCGAAAATGTACGTAAGGTACTTCAGCCTGCCATCTCGATAGAAAAAACACATCAAATAGGCGTGAACAATAATTCACTTTTATCAAAATCGACCAATATCTGAAGATGTCGGCCCCACACCGCGCTTCCTGTCGTTGTCACGGCGCTACCTGCACGATATGTCAGCCACGCCTGACGATCAGAAACACTGATAAACATCCGCTGAAAAAAACCATTCCCCAGCGTACCGGGCCTTTCATAGGCCCGGCATACCGCTATGGATGGCAAAAGTTCCGATTTTTAAACACTGACCACTCAGTCAGATTTGTTCAGATGTTTTTTCGGGCAAATCGCCATCTTTGGCTGAACTATTCAAAAAAGCCTCGGGTCACAGCCAGTAAGCCATCACTTGGAACAGGCGTTTGAAAAGGCACACTGAGCTTCACCGCCAAAACGCAGACGCTGAACACCGTAGATGGATTTGATGTTTTTCTGGAGTTATCCAATGGAGTTGAAGACGATGAAGACCAGCACTGCCAAATCCTCGTTTAACCACCTGCGCGGGCTCAAATTGGCCGCGTTGGCAATCGGCACCAGCTTCGTCCTCGCGGGCTGCGCCGGCAACCCGCCGACCGAGCAGTACGCGGTGACCCAATCGGCCGTGAACAGCGCTGTAAGCGCTGGCGGTACCGAATACGCTGCCGTGGAAATGAAAGCTGCCCAGGACAAGCTCAAGCAAGCCGAGCTGGCCATGCACGACAAGAAGTACGACGAAGCCCGTCGTCTGGCCGAACAGGCTGAGTGGGACGCTCGTGTTGCAGAGCGCAAGGCCCAGGCTGCCAAGGCCGACCTGGCGCTGAAGGATTCCCAGAAGGCTGTTCAGGAGCTGCGTAACGAAGGCATGCGTCCTGCTGTGATCCAGCAGAAGTAAGCAGCGCCCTTGTTTGCATCGCACCCGAAATCGAATTGAAAGGACGACACCACTATGCGTAAACAATTGATGATCCCTGCCCTGCTGGCGATGAGCGTTGCATTGGCGGCTTGCTCCACCCCGCCTAACGCGAACCTGGAAAACGCACGGACCAACTTCTCGGCCCTGCAAGCCAACCCACAAGCGACCAAAATCGCCGCCCTGGAAACCAAGGACGCCAGCGAATGGCTGGACAAGGCCGACAAGGCGTACCGCGACAAGGAAGACGAGAAGAAGGTCGACCAACTGGCCTACCTGACCAACCAGCGCGTTGAAGTGGCCAAGGACACCATCGCCCTGCGCGAATCCGAAGCCAAGCTGAAAAACGCCGGCGACGAACGTGCCCGCGCCCTGCTCGAAGCCCGCGACGCGCAGATCAAGCAGCTGCAAAACAGCTTGAACGCCAAGCAGACTGAACGCGGGACCCTGGTGACCTTTGGTGATGTGCTGTTCGCCACCAACAAGGCCGACCTGAAATCCAGCGGCCTGGTGAACATCAACAAACTGGCGCAATTCCTCCAGGAAAACCCAGATCGTAAAGTCATTATCGAAGGCTACACCGACAGCACCGGCAGCGATGCCTACAACCAGACCTTGTCCGAGCGACGTGCTACTTCGGTGCAGGTTGCACTGATCAAGATGGGCGTTAACCCAAGCCGCATCGTGACTGCTGGCTACGGCAAGGCATACCCGGTTGCCGATAACGCCAGCGTTTCGGGCCGCGCCATGAACCGTCGCGTTGAAGTGACCATCTCCAACGACAACCAGCCGGTCAAGCCACGTTCTTCGGTTCAGTAACCGACTGACGTACACCGCTAAAAAAGCCCTGCCTGGATTCCAGGCAGGGCTTTTTTTGTAGAAGAACTGCGGCAGATGGCTTTGGATCAGCCGAAGTTGACTGAGTTGGTGTTCTCTTGGGGCATCTGCATGCCTTGCTGGCCGTCGCGATCCATCTGCTTGCGCAGAGGATCTTGCTCATCCTCGCCACCACCACTTGCGCCACTGCCCTGGGAGCCGCCTGCACCGCCCGCGCCGCCCAACAGTTGCGCCAGGAGTTTCTTCAGCGCTTCCGGGTCTGCACCACCCTGCTGCTGGCCCCCTTCGACGCCCTTGCCGACCATATTGCCGGAATCGCCCATGCCGGCGCCGCCGAAGTTACCGAACCCGCTACCACCACCTACTCCACCAATACTCATAGCGATACTCCACATAATTAAGGGGGTTGCTCGTCAGCGCTGCTGACAACCCAATCAGTGGCTTCACACAAAATATGGTTCCAAAAACTACCAGCGTGCTTACTCCTGCAATTGCGGGGTTTCCTGGCCCATGCAACGCACCGCCTGCTTCTTGTTATTCACCAGTACACCGGTCAACCCTTTCTGCTCGGTATCAAACAGCACCAGCACACCGTCGACGCACTGCGCCACCTGGGGAGCCGGGGTCAGGGAGACTTTATAGTCCTCGCCGGGCACCGTCTTGAGCATGGTGAAATCACTGAGCAGCAACGCGTCCTCGGGCTTGGCGAAGTGCAGGTAGCCGTAGTACCACAGGCAGCCAACGGTGCCGATGATGGTGCCGATACCGGTGAGGATCAGGGGGATCATGTTGCGTTCTTCGCTCATTGCGGGCTCTCTGATGATTCAACTTTAGGAGTGGCGGCCGCCGGGTAATTGGGGATTTCCCCCAGGCGGCGCAGGCCATTGAAATGCTGCGGGTCGTCAAGATAACGCAGCATCACGGTTTGCCAGGTCTTGTCGGCAAAAGTCTGCACATGCCCACCGCGGGTCAATTGCAGCACCCTTGGCGGCGGCGCAGCTTGATACAGACGGATGCCGTTGGAAAGCGGCACGATCGGATCATCCAGACTGTGGAACAGCAGTTTCGGCACGCCGGTCAGCTGCGGCATGCCGTGGATCGCGCTGTCGGCGTCCGGCACCAGCCACGACAACGGCACCTGAAACGGCCATGTTAGCCAGGAAGTGCTCAGGGCGAATTGCCCTACATCACGATAACTGGCGGGCACGCCATCCAACACCAGCGCCTTGAGCCGGGGCTGGCGCTCGGGATGTGCCGCCAGGTAATGCACCGCCAATGCCCCGCCCAGGCTCTGGCCGAGCACCACCAGCGGCTGGCCCTGGGTCTCGGGGGCCTGGTCAATCCACTGAAAAGCCGCATCCAGGTCCTGGTAGATGGCCGGCAGCGAAGGTTTGCCTTCGGACACGCCATAGCCGCGATAGTCCAGCATCAGCACTTGATAACCCTGGGCCGGCAGCCACCAACTGCCCCCCAGGTGCCCGGACAGGTTGCCCCCGTTGCCGTGCAAATGCAGCACCGTGCCCTTGAGCGGCACACCGGCCTTGGCCGGCAGCCACCAGGCGCGCAGCTTGAGGCCATCGGCGGTGGTCAGGGTGACGTCACGGTATTCCAGGCGCGCCTGTTGCGGGGTAAATGGCAGGCCGGGCTCGGGGTAGAACAGCAGCGAGCTGCAGCCGTTGAGGGTCAGGAGCAGGCATAGAATGCCGAGCAGTCTCATCCGTTGAAACCTCGTAAATGGGTGGGGACACAACCCTGATAATCAATGAAGACAAACTGTGGGAGCTGGCTGTCAGTTACTCCACCGGTGGCTGACAGACCGCGATCGCAGGCAAGCCAGCTCCTACAGTTGATGGGATTTGGTCAGAGGATATTGGAGTAGTCCGCCTCGATCCGGTCCAGGCTCAGGTGATTGAGGAAGTTGGAGAAGCACATCCACGCCGACAACGCGTTCATATCGCGAAACTGCTCCGGCAAGTACTTGGGCGGCACCACCAGGCCTTCGTCCACCAGTTGGCGCAAGGTGCGCATGTCTTCCAGGGTGGTCTTGCCGCAGAACAACAGCGGCACCTGCTCCAGCTTGCCCTTGCGCACGGCCAGCTGGATGTAGTTGTAGACCATGATAAAGCCCTTGAGGTAGGACAGATCCTTGGTAAACGGCAGGCCCGTCGGCGTCGAGCCGCGAAACACCCGGCTGGCGTTGCCGTAGCTCTCGGCCATTTCAAAGCCCTGCTCGCGGAAGAACTCGAACACCTGCAGGAAATCGGCGCCCTCTTCCACCATATGGATCGCGCGGGTGCGGTTGGTCAGTTTGCGCAGGCGGCTGGGGTAGGAGGCGAAGGTGATGATCTCCATCAGGATCGCCAGGCCCTCCTGGGTCACGGTCGACGACGGTGGGCCCTTGGACAGGAAGGTGCAGATCGGCTGGTTCTGGCCGTTGAGGGTGGTGCCCACATGGACCAGCCCTTCGTGGACTTCCAGGGCCCGCACATCGCGCTCGTTGAACATCGCATCGGTGCGGATCTTGATGTAGTCGGCACCCGCCGCCGCGTCGGCGACGATGCCATCGGACTCAAATACGCGGATGGTTTCCTCGGCCTCGCCAAACACCTTGTTCAGGCGGCTTTGCAGCAGGCTGACGGCGTCCTTGGCAGTCAGGGTCTTGGCTTCGTCCTTGAGATCGCCACGGCCGTCGATATTGTTCAGGTAATCGGAGAGCATCAGGCCCAGGTCGGCCAGGGTCGGGTCGCCGGCATGGAATGCATCGGAGGCCGCGCCGTAGAGTTCCTGGGAAATCAGGCCGAAATCCTCGGTGCCACGGGCTTCGAGCATGCGCACCACCATGCGGTATTCCTTGCACATACGCCGCATGATCTGCCCGACCGGGTTGAACTGGCCCAATTGGCGAGTGATATCACGCTCAATGTTCTGGAACTCCAGCTTCACCTTGCTGGAATCGAACGACAGTGGCCGGTTCAGGTAATAGTCGCGGTCCACGGCCGGCATGTGCTTGCCCTTGCCCTGGAGGAAGCCCTTGCGAATGTTGTCGTCCCACTTCACGGCGTCGAGGACGCGAATCGGTGTTTGCGCCAGCACAATGCGATCGGACAAGGTGCGTATCGTCTGCTGGTAATCGTCCACCCGGTGCTTCCTCTTTAAACGTTATTTGCCCACATGTTTATAGCGTACGGCTTCGACAAACACATCGGCGTTGGCCGGATCATCCAGGTAAGCCAAGACTTGGCTCATGGGGCTGTCGATCAATGTCCCGTCCCCTTCGACGGTCTCGACACTGCTGCCACTCAGGGTTTTGTGCGTGATGGCCTGGTTGATCGCCTCGGGATCGAGGTTGTAGACCACCAGTTCGCGGGCCTCATTCAATTCAAACCCGGCGAGGATAAAGTGCCCGCCCAGCTTGTTTGGCAGCGGCGCCGACAGGTACCAGCGGTTGCCGTGGCGGGACACACTGAACAAATACTCGTCGCGCTTGATCGGCTGGGTCTGCGAGGTGCTCACTGCCTTGTAGCGATGCTGGCCCACCCGGCTGATCTGCAGGTCGAGCGGTTCGCCCCAGGCGTTCCTGCTGGCCCACTTGCCCAGCAGCGCGTCAGGTGCGGCCTCGCTGGCCGGCAGGGGCTCCTTGAAGGTCACCAGGCAGCCGCTCAGGAGCAGCGACACCATCGCGGTCACTAACACACGCCAGGTTTTCATCCATCACTCCACAGCTGTTTTGGGCAGCCTGGCCTCCACATGACTAGACCGAGGCCAGTACCAGGTGCATGTAACGCTTGAGAATCTCGAGCATTTCTTCGCCAGTCAGGGCCTCGGGCTCGAACAGCAGGCCCTGATATTCCATCCGACTGATAATCGCCGTCAACACTTTGGCATCCTGTTGCGGCTCGCGGGAGCCCAGCACCTGGAAAAACTGGCAAGTGCCCTGCAACAAAATCTGCTGGTGAGAACGTACCAGTTCGCCCAGGCGCGGGTTCAACAAGGCTTCCTGGCGAAAGGCCTGTTCGGCCATCAGGTACTCACGCCGGTTGAGCAGTTGGCGCAGGACGTAATCGGCAGTCAGCCGCGCAATATCATCGGCCAGTTGCGAGCGCGACTCGGCACTGCCATCACCGTAGGCCACCATCTCGCGCAGCAAACCTTCGTTACGCACCCACAACTTGCCCATGAACGCCGCACTGCGCTCCACATACTGGGCAAAGGTGTCGGTGAGCAGGTCGTCGATATCCTTGAAATAGTAGGTGGTGGCCGACAGCGGCACACCGGCCTCCGCCGCCACCGCCCGATGGCGCACCGCCCGCACGCCATCGCGCACGACAATGCGCATGGCCGCGTCGAGAATATCCTGGCGACGCTGTTCGCTGCCCTGGCGACTGGCCTTGCGGCCCTGGTACTGAACACTTTCAGCCACGGCGGCAGCGATGCCAGCGGCGCCTTCTTGAGCCATTACGCGCTTCACGAAAGATCGTCCTCTCACTCAACAAAAGTCTGGCGCCGTACGCTTGACGTTAGTACAGGCCACACAAAAAAGCCGCCTTATAAAAGGCGGCTTCGGGATTCGCTAAGGTTACGCTTGCGGCCGCATGTGCGGGAACAAGATGACATCGCGGATCGACGGTGAGTTGGTCAACAACATCACTAGGCGGTCGATACCGATACCTTCACCGGCCGTTGGCGGCATGCCGTACTCCAGCGCCCGCACAAAGTCGGCGTCGTAGTGCATGGCTTCGTCGTCACCGGCGTCCTTGTCGGCCACCTGGGCCATGAAACGCTCGGCCTGGTCTTCCGCGTCGTTAAGCTCGGAGTAGGCGTTGGCGATTTCGCGACCACCGATAAACAGCTCGAAACGGTCGGTGACGTTCGGGTTGTCGTCGTTGCGACGGGCCAGCGGCGACACTTCGAACGGGTACTGGGTAATGAAGTGCGGCTGTTCCAGCTTGTGCTCCACCAGTTCTTCGAAAATCATCACCTGCAGCTTGCCCAGGCCTTCGAAGCCCAGGACCTTGGCCCCGGCTTTCTTGGCAATGGCGCGAGCCTTGTCGATGTCGTTCAGGTCGTCAGCGGTCAGCTCGGGGTTGTACTTGAGGATCGAATCGAACACCGACAGGCGCACGAACGGCTCGCCGAAGTGGAACACCTTGTCGCCGTACGGCACGTCGGTAGTCCCGAGAACCAGTTGCGCCAGCTCGCGGAACAGTTCTTCGGTCAGGTCCATGTTGTCTTCGTAGTCGGCGTAGGCCTGGTAGAACTCCAACATGGTGAATTCTGGGTTGTGACGGGTCGAGACACCTTCGTTACGGAAGTTGCGGTTGATCTCGAACACCTTTTCAAAACCACCGACCACCAGGCGCTTGAGGTACAGCTCTGGCGCGATACGCAGGAACATTTCCATGTCCAGGGCATTGTGGTGGGTTTCGAACGGCTTGGCTGCCGCGCCGCCCGGAATGGTCTGCAGCATCGGCGTCTCGACTTCGAGGAAGTCACGGGCCATCAGGAAGCTGCGGATGTGGGCGATCACTTGCGAGCGCACGCGGAACGTCTGGCGCACTTCTTCGTTGACGATCAGGTCGACGTAGCGCTGGCGATAGCGCTGCTCGGTGTCGGTCAGGCCGTGGTGCTTGTCTGGCAGCGGGCGCAGCGACTTGGTCAGCAGGCGCACGTTGGTCATTTCGACGTACAGGTCGCCCTTGCCGGAACGGGCCAGGGTGCCTTCGGCGGCAATGATGTCGCCCATGTCCCAGGTTTTCACCGAGGCCAGGGTTTCTTCCGAGAGGGTCTTGCGGTTGACGTAGACCTGGATGCGCCCGGTCATGTCCTGGATCACCATGAACGAGCCACGGTTGAGCATGATGCGACCTGCCACCTTGACCGGGATCGCAGCTTCTGCCAGCTCTTCCTTGGTCTTGTCCGCGTATTGCTTCTGCAAGGCATCGCAGTAGTTTTCGCGGCGGAAGTCGTTGGGGAAGGCGTTACCCTTGGCACGCTCGGCAGCAAGCTTTTCCTTGCGCAGGGCGATCAAGGAGTTTTCTTCCTGTTGCAGGGCCTGATCGAGTTGTTGGTCGCTCATGTCTTTAAATATTCCATCTGGTTCGTTGTCCCCAGCCTGCGGCTGGGGATCGCGGGCAAGCCCGCTCCCACAGGGATCGAGGAGTGTCAGCCAATCCCGCGTTGCATGTATTACAGGCCTGATTTCAGGCTGGCTTCCAGGTATTCGTCGATATCGCCGTCGAGTACCTTGTCGCAGTCGCTGCGTTCGATGTTAGTGCGCAGATCCTTGATCCGCGACGCATCAAGCACATACGAACGGATCTGGTGGCCCCAGCCGATATCCGACTTGGTGTCTTCCAGTGCCTGGGAAGCGGCGTTGCGCTTCTGCATTTCCTGCTCGTACAACTTGGCCCGCAGCATTTTCATGGCGGTGTCCTTGTTCGCGTGCTGGGAACGTTCGTTCTGGCAACTGACCACGGTGTTGGTCGGTACGTGGGTGATACGTACGGCCGAGTCGGTGGTGTTTACGTGCTGGCCACCGGCACCGGAGGAGCGGTAGGTGTCGATGCGCAGGTCGGCCGGGTTGATCTCGATTTCCACCTTGTCGTCGATCTCGGGGGAGACGAAAACCGCAGAGAACGAAGTGTGGCGACGGTTGCCGGAGTCGAACGGGCTCTTGCGCACCAGGCGGTGTACGCCGATCTCGGTACGCAACCAGCCAAAGGCGTATTCACCCTTGATATGCACGGTCGCGCCCTTGATACCGGCAACTTCACCGGCGGACAGTTCCATGATGGTTGCTTCGAAACCGCGTTTGTCAGCCCAGCGCAGGTACATGCGCAGCAGGATGTTGGCCCAGTCCTGGGCTTCGGTGCCGCCGGAACCGGCCTGGATATCCAGGTAGGCGTTGTTCGGGTCCATCTCGTGGCTGAACATGCGGCGGAATTCGAGTTTGGCGAGGTTGTCCTCGAGACGGGCCAGCTCGGCGACGACATCGCCCACTGCGCCTTCGTCGTTTTCTTCGACGGCCATGTCCAGCAGGTCGCGGCAGTCGCCCAGACCGGTGTTCAATTCGTCGAGGGTGTCGACGATCTGCGCCAGCGCAGCGCGCTCGCGGCCCAGTTCCTGGGCGTATTCAGGTTTGTTCCAGACAGCCGGATCTTCAAGCTCGCGATTGACTTCGGTCAGACGCTCATGCTTTTGATCGTAGTCAAAGATACCCCCGAATAGTTTCGGAGCGCTCGGACAGGTCCTTGATGGTGTTCAGGATCGGGTTGATTTCCATGGCGGGCAGCACTCGTTGGCGAACTTTTGAAAGCCGGCGAGTATAACGGCAAAAGGCTGGAAACGGCAGTCCGCTTGGCCGAAAAGGCTGGGTTTGTGTGATATCTACAGCCCGATAAAGATCAAATGTAGGAGCTGGCTTGCCTGCGATACAGACGACTAGGTGTATCAAGTAGACCGAGGAGACGCCATCGCAGGCAAGCCAGCTCCTACATTGGGTTGGCGGTGTTCGCAGGCTATTCGATCCCCACCTGGTTGCGCCCATTGTGCTTGGCCAGGTACAACCCCTTGTCCGCTGCCGAGATCAATTGCCGGCAATCGGTCCCCAGCAGTGGCGTCATGGTCGCAAGACCAATGCTGATGGTCAGGCTCGCCCCTTCAGAGGGTGCGATGTGCGGGATTTTCAGCGCGGCAACGGCCTGCCGCAGTTTCTCGGCCACCAGCCGCGCACCACCCGGCGAGGTGTTGGGCAGCACCAGGGCAAACTCTTCGCCCCCGTAGCGCGCCGGCAGGTCCGAAGGACGGCTGCTGGCGTCGCGAATGCTCGCCGCCACCTTGCGCAATGCTTCGTCCCCTTCCAGGTGGCCAAAGCTGTCGTTGTAGGTCTTGAAGAAGTCCACGTCGATCATCAGCAACGACAACTGGGTCTGGTCACGCATGGCGCGTCGCCATTCCAGCTCCAGGTATTCGTCGAAGTGCCGGCGGTTGGACAACCCGGTCAAGCCGTCGGAATTCATCAGGCGTTGCAGCACCAGGTTGGTGTCCAGCAGTTGTTGCTGGCTGACCCGCAGCGCACGGTAGGCCGCGTCCCGCTGCAGCAGGGTCATGTAGGAGCGCGAGTGGTAGCGGATCCGCGCCACCAGCTCGATGTTGTCCGGGAGTTTCACCAGGTAGTCATTGGCCCCGGCGGCAAACGCGGCGCTCTTGATCAGCGGGTCTTCCTTGGTCGAAAGCACAATGATCGGGATGTTCTGGGTCGCCGGATGGTTACGGTATTCACGCACCAGGGTCAGGCCGTCCAGCCCGGGCATGACCAGGTCCTGGAGAATCACCGTCGGCTTGATGCGGATCGCCTGGGAGATGGCCTGGTGGGGGTCGGCACAGAAGTGGAAGTCGATATTGTCCTCATGGGCCAGACCGCGCCGCACGGCTTCGCCGATCATCGCCTGGTCGTCCACCAGCAACACCATGGCGGCGTTTTCGTCGGTCTTGAAGTCGTCGAGCTGTAAATCATTCATTTGCGGTCACCTGAATTACTACGTGCAGGCCAGGACAGCGAGTTATATCGGTCATTTTGCGAATACCTCCAGCAATCGTGGCGCAATTCTGTCCAATGGGCGAATCTCAACAGCGGCATCAATCGCCGCTGCCGCTTTGGGCATGCCGTAAACCGCACAGCTCTGCTGATCCTGAGCGATGGTCAGATAGCCCTGCTGACGCATCAATTTGAGTCCCTGGGCTCCGTCGCGTCCCATGCCGGTCAGCAAGACGCCGACGGCATCGCCGTTCCAATGGCTGGCGACGCTCTCGAAAAACACGTCGATGGACGGCCGATAAATCTCGTTCACGGGCTCCGCCGTGTAGGCCAGCGTGCCGTTTTTCAGCAGCCGGATATGATGATTGGTGCCGGCCAGCAACACCACGCCGCTTTGCGGCGGCTCCCCTTCACGCGCCAGGCGCACCGGCAGGCCCGAGGCGCTGCTCAGCCACTCGGCCATGCCGGCGGCGAACACCTGGTCCACATGCTGCACCAGCACAATGGCTGCGGCAAAGTCCCGAGGCAAGCCCTTGAGCAGGGTTTCCAGCGCCGCCGGGCCACCGGCCGAAGAGCCGATCGCCACCAGGCTCTGGCGCTTGCCCGTCCCTCGCGGATGCACAGGTTCGGCGCGCACCCGGCTGCCGCGCTGGCCGATCAGCCAGCCGATATTGAGGATCTTGCGCAACAGGGGCGCGGCCGCCTCCTTGGCATCGCCAACCCCCAGGGCCGGGGTGTCCACCACGTCCAGGGCGCCATGGCCCATGGCTTCGAACACGCGGCTGACATTCTGCTGGCGATCCACGGTGACGATAACGATAGCGCATGGCGTCTCGGCCATGATCTGCCGGGTCGCCTCGACGCCATCCATCACCGGCATGATCAAGTCCATCAGGATCAGGTCCGGCGTCAGCTCGGCGCAGCGCTGCACCGCTTCCAGGCCATTGGTGGCCACCCACACCACTTCGTGGGCCGGCTCGAAGCTCAAGGCCCGGCGCAAGGCCTCGACCGCCAGGGGCATGTCATTGACGATGGCGATCTTCATGCCCGGGCGCCTCCAATCAGTTCTACCACTGCATCGAGCAGGGCATCGTCATGGAAACTGGCCTTGGCCAGGTAATAGTCGGCGCCGGCATCCAGGCCGCGACGCCGGTCTTCTTCGCGATCCTTGTAGGACACCACCATCACCGGCAGCGACTGCAGGCGAGTGTCTCGGCGCAAAAGTGTGACCAATTCAATACCGTCCATGCGAGGCATATCAATGTCAGTGATCAGCAGGTCGAAGTCTTCGGAACGCAGAGCATTCCAGCCATCCATGCCATCGACGGCGACCGCCACGTCATATCCACGATTAAGTAATAGCTTGCGCTGCAGTTCGCGCACGGTCAGTGAGTCATCCACCACCAGAATGCGCTTGCGTGCAGCCTCCACGGTTTGCTGCGCGCGGCGGGCAATGCGCTCCAGGCGACCGGTATTGAGCAGCTTGTCCACCGAGCGCAGCATGTCCTCGACATCGACGATCAGCACCACCGAGCCGTCGTCCAGCAGCGCGCCGGCAGAAATATCCTGCACCTTGCCCAGGCGATCATCCAGCGGCAACACCACCAGGGTGCGTTCGCCGATAAAGCGCTCCACGGCAATCCCGTACACCGCATCGCGCTCGCGGATCACCACGACCTTGAGGGTGTCCTGGTTGGCCTGCCCGGGCGGGCGCTGCAATAGCTGGCTGGCCGCGACCAGGCCGACATGCCGGCCTTCGTGCCAGAAATGCTGGCGGCCTTCCAACTGTACGATTTCGTCAGGTTCCAGGTCGCACATGCGTTCGATGTGGGCCAGGGGAAAGGCGTAGGCTTCTTCGCCAACTTCCACCACCAGGCTGCGCACCACCGACAAGGTCAGCGGCACTTCCAGATGGAAGCGGCTGCCCTGCCCCGCCGTCTGTTCCAGCACCACCGCACCACGCAGTTGGCGGACCATGTGCTGCACCGCATCCAGGCCGACGCCGCGCCCGGAGACTTCGGTCACCTTGTCGCGCAGGCTGAAGCCCGGCAGGAACAGGAAGGTCAGCAATTCCTCTTCGCTCAGGCGCAAGGCGGTTTCCAGCGGCGACAGATTGCGCTCGACAATACTGCCGCGCAGGCGCTCCAGATCGACGCCGTTGCCGTCATCGCTCAACTCCAGCACCAGCAGGCCAGCCTGGTGCGAAGCGCGCAGGCGGATCAGGCCCTCGGCCGGCTTGCCCGCCAGCAGGCGCTGCTCGGGCATTTCGATGCCGTGATCGACGGCATTGCGCAACAAATGGGTCAGCGGCGCCTCGAGTTTTTCCAGCACATCGCGGTCGACCTGGGTCTTCTCGCCTTCGATTTCCAGGCGTACCTGCTTGCCCAGGCTGCGGCCCAGGTCACGCACCATGCGCGCCTGCCCCGCCAGCACATCGGCAAACGGGCGCATGCGGCACGCCAGCGCCGTGTCATATAGCACCTGGGCACGTTGCCCGGCCTGCCAGCCGAACTCATCGAGCTCGGCGGTCTTTTCCGCCAGCAGCAACTGCGCTTCGCTCAACAGGCGGCGGGCATCGGCCAGGGCTTCCTGGGCTTCGAGGTTCAGGTCGACCGTCTTGAGCTGGCCGTCGAGGTTGTCCAGGGCCCGGGCGCCGTTGCTCTGGATGCGCTTGAGGCGTTGTAGGCTGGACAGGTACGGCTTGAGCCGCTGGGTTTCCACTAGGGATTTGCTGGACAGGTCCAACAGGCTGTTCAAGCGCTCGGCCGTGACCCGCAACACGCGCTCGCCGCCTTCGGTCATGCGTTTGTTCTGGCGCGGCGTATCACTGCTGACGGGCGGCGCGGCCTCCGGTTCCGGGGGCAATAGCAGTGACTCTTCAAGGGGCGGCAACGGCTGTGCAGGCGGCGCAGTCACAGGCGGCGGTGCAACCACTTTGGCCGCGGGTTGCGACGGATCCAGCAAGCGCTCCATCAGCGCCACATACGCCTGGATATCGGCCGGGCCCACGCTGTTGCCCGGTGTGGCGATGCGCATCAGCAGGTCGGTGCCCTGCAACAACGCGTCGATATGTTCGGGTTGCAGGTACAACCGGCTTTCCTGGGCGCTGACCAGGCAGTCTTCCATCACGTGGGCCACGCTGACGCCAGCGTCGACCCCGACAATCCGCGCCGCGCCCTTGAGCGAATGCGCCGCGCGCATGCAGGCTTCGAGCTGGTCGGCCTGGGTCGGGTTGCGCTCCAGGGCCAGCAAGCCGGCACTCAGGACCTGGGTCTGGGCATCGGCTTCCAGGCTGAACAGTTCCAGCAGCGAGGCGTCGCGCATCTGGTCGGGGGTCATGACAGGCTCCGGGTCACGGCAGACAGCAATTGCGCCTCGTCCAGCCAGCGCAGGCTGCGGCCCTTGAACTGCAACACACCCTGGGTGTAGCGCGCACTGGCCTGGGTGCCGGACGCAGACGCCGCTTTGAGGGTGCGCTCATCGATGGCATGAATGCCATCCACTTCATCCACCGGCACCACCACCGGGCCGTCCTGCGCGGCGATGATCAACATGCGCGGCATGATCCGCCCGCCGCTGGGGCCGCCGCCCGTGCTGTCGAGCCCGAGCAGTTCCACCAGGGACAGGCAGGCCACCAGCGCGCCGCGCACATTGGCGACCCCGAGCAGCGCCCGCGAGCGCTGGTGGGGCAAGGAATGGATCGGCTGCAGCGGCGCCACTTCCACCAGGCAACGGGTGGCGATGCCCATCCACTCCTCGCCCAGGCGGAACATCAGCAACGACCGGGTGGCCACCTCATCGTCCGCCTGCGCGGCGGCGGCATGCCGATGGTCTTCCTGCTGCAGGGCATAACGATCAAGCAGGCGGGTGGCGGCAGCGGAATACACTGCACAGTTGCGGCAGTGGATGTGCTCGGCCAGCAACGGGCAGGATTTATCGCCGTGGATCCCGATGCGGTTCCAGCAATCGTCGATGGCCTGGGTATCGGCCACCGTCAGGTCCAGGTCGGTGTCCGGGAGTGCGGAGCTACTCATCGTTTAGGCTCACTGTCGGCGGCTCGCTCGCTACGGGCAGCACGGGCTTGCAAGCGCCGCGCCCCCGCCGTATCGCCCTGGGATTCCAGCAGCGCGGCCAGGTGCATCAAGGCCTGCGGATGCTGGGGCTCCAGGTACAAGGCTTTTCGATAATACCCCTGGGCTTCCAGGGCGCTACCCGCTACATCGCTGAGCAGGCCCAGCCAATAGAACACCTGGGCCGCCGGTGGATGGTTTTGCAGGTAGCGCTCGCAGGCCGCACGGGCCTCAAGGCTTTTGCCTTCATTGGCCAGGGTTGCGATCTGCCCGAGCAGCTGCGCCGCATCCGAGTGCACGGGTGCCGGCTTGGTCGGCAGCACCGGCGCGGCGAATGCCCTGAATGGCCGGGGTTTACTCGCAATCGGCGCGGCGCTGCGCTGGGGCACCGGAGGCGGTGTCGGGGTGAAGACCGGTTCGGGTGTGGTTTGGGCATGACGACTGAAGGCAAACGACTGCGGCACCCCAATCGAACGCATGCCCAGGCGCCCCAGCAGGCTACCTTCGGCCGGGCCGATAAACAGCACACCGTCGACATGGGTCAGGCCCTTGAGCACTTCAAACACCTGCTTCTGGGTCGGCTGGTCGAAATAGATCAACAGGTTGCGGCAAAACACAAAGTCATAGGTCGGCTCGTTGGCCAGCAACTGCGGATCCAGCAGGTTGCCCACTTGCAGGCGCACCTGTTCACGCACCCGATCAGCGACGCGGTAGCCGTCATCTTCGGCGCTGAAATGCCGCTCACGAAACTCGATGTCCTGGCCACGAAAGGAATTCTTGCCATACACCCCACGCCGCGCCCGTTCCACCGACAGCGGGCTGACGTCCATGCCCTGCACCTTGAACTGGTGGGGCGAAAGGCCCGCATCGAGCAGGGCCATGGCGATGGAATAGGGCTCCTCGCCAGTGGAGCACGGCAGGCTGAGGATACGCAGGGCGCGCATGTGCTTGATCTCGCCCAGTCGCGTGACGGCCAGCCGCGCCAGGGTGGCGAAGGATTCGGGGTAACGGAAAAACCAGGTCTCGGGGACGATGACCGCTTCGATCAACGCCTGTTGTTCTTCGCTGCTGGTTTGCAGGCGCTGCCAGTATTGATCGGCGCTCAGCCCCTGCAATGCCTGGCTGCGCTGGCGCACGGCGCGCTCGATAATCGCTTCGCCCACCGAGGCGACATCCAGGCCGATACGCTCCTTGAGGAAGTCGAAAAAGCGTTGGTCACTGCTCATCACGCCTCCCCAACAGTCAGGTCGGGGGCAAACAGCAGGGCGCGGACCTCGGCGGTGAGCAGGTCGGCGACGCCAATCCACTGTGTCAGGCCCCGTTCGTCTTCGCGCACCGGGCCCAGGTACGGCGCCTGGCGATTGTCCAGGCCGTAGGGTTGGAAATCCGCCGGATCGCAGCGCAGGGTGTCAGTCGCCTGTTCGAGGATCAGCCCCAGCCAGCGCGGCTCCAGCCACGCCTCTGGGCGATAGTTGACCAACACCAGCCGCGTGCTGGTACGGGCTTGGGCCGGTGTACCAAAGGTCAGGGCACTGAGGTCGATCACTGGCACCATGTTGGCGCGATGGGCGAAAATCCCGGCGACCCACACCGGCGCATGGGCGATGGGCTTGAGCGGCAGGCGCGGCAACACCTCGGCCACTTCCGTGGCCTTGAGGGCGTAGCGCTCGCTGCCGATATGAAACACCAGGAACAAGGCTTTTCTGGCTGCCGTCACCGCGCCGCGTTTAGCCGCTGGATCACTCATCAGACTTTAAAACGCGACACGCCGCTGCGCAGACCCACCGCAACCTGGCTCAATTCATCAATGGCAAAGCTGGCCTGGCGCAGGGACTCCACGGTCTGGCTGCTGGCATCGCCCAACTGCACCAAGGCATGGTTGATCTGCTCGGCACCGGTGGCCTGGGCCTGCATGCCCTCGTTGACCATCAGCACGCGCGGCGCCAGGGCCTGCACCTGATGGATGATCTGCGACAGTTGCTCGCCCACTTGCTGCACTTCGAACATGCCGCGCCGGACCTCTTCGGAGAACTTGTCCATGCCCATCACACCGGCCGATACCGCCGATTGGATCTCGCGCACCATCTGCTCGATATCGTAGGTGGCCACGGCAGTCTGGTCGGCCAGGCGCCGCACTTCAGTAGCGACCACGGCAAAGCCGCGCCCGTATTCACCGGCCTTCTCGGCCTCGATGGCGGCGTTGAGGGACAGCAGGTTGGTCTGGTCGGCCACCTTGACGATGGTCACCACCACTTGGTTGATGTTGCCGGCCTTCTCGTTGAGGATCGCCAGCTTGGCGTTGACCAGGTCCGCGGCGCCCATCACCGAGTGCATGGTTTCTTCCATGCGGGCCAGGCCCTGCTGGCCGGAACCGGCGGCCACCGAGGCCTGGTCCGCGGCGGTGGACACTTCGGTCATGGTGCGCACCAGGTCCTTGGACGTGGCGGCAATTTCCCGCGAGGTAGCACCGATTTCGGTGGTGGTGGCCGCCGTTTCGGTGGCTGTGGCCTGTTGCTGCTTGGAGGTGGCGGCAATCTCGGTCACCGAGGTGGTGACCTGCACCGACGAACGCTGGGCCTGGGAGACCAGGGCGGTCAGCTCGGTCATCATGTCGTTGAAGCCAGTCTCGACGGCGCCGAACTCGTCCTTGCGCTCCAGGTTCAGGCGCTTGCTCAAATCACCGGTGCGCATGGTTTCGAGGATGTCGACGATGCGTTTCATCGGCGCCATGATCGCGCGCATCAGCACCAGCCCGCACAGGCCGGCGGCAAGGATCGCGAGGAGCAGCGACACGCCCATACTGATTTTCGCGGCAGCTACGGCGTCATCGATGGCCGCAGTGGCTTTATCGGCCACCTGCTTGTTCTCGTTGATGATGTCATTGAGCTTCATGCGCCCTGCGGTCCAGGCCGGGGTCAGTTGCTCGTCGAACATTTTGACCGCCTCGGCTTCCTTGTTGGCCTGGTGCAGTTCCAGGACCTGGGCCAGCACCTGGTTGTACTTCTGGTGCAGGGCTTCGAAGGTGTCGAACTCGGTACGATCCTGGTCGATATTGATCGTATTGGCGTAACTGGCCATATGCTGCTCCAGCCGCGCCTCGAATGCCTTGTAATCCTGCTTATCGGCGTCGGAAATGCCCTGGTGCTCACGCAGCCCGATCAGTTCCTGGGTCTGCAGGTAGCTGTCGACCCAGGCGCTGCGGATCATCGAGCTGAAAAACACCCCCGGTACGGCGTCGTCGCGTACCGAGTTTTCGCTCGTTTCGATCTTCAGCAACCGTGAGTACGAGACCACAACCATCAGCAGCATGATGGCGATAATGACCGCAAAGCTCGCCAATATGCGTTGGCGCAAGGTCCAGTTCTTCACAGTATTTCCTCGAGGGCCGATCAAATGCCGGGGAGTATAGCTGAGGCCGTGCCATCATTTATCAATGGGTTGTGGGCCAAGTCTCAAGGAATACAAAAACACCCCGCAACCTGGATGGCGGCGGGGTGTTTTTCTCTACCGGGCGGGTCAGAGCGTGGCTTGGCGCACCTGTTTTTCCAGCTCGGTCTTCAGGCCCGGCTCCAGCTTGAGCTGGCGGGCCAGTTCGTCGAGGTAGGACTTCTCCATGAAGTTTTCCTCGTCCACCAGCATGACGCTGGCGATGTACATTTCGGCGGCCATTTCCGGGGTGCTGGCGGCGCGCGCTACATCGCTGGGGTCCAGGGGTTTGTTGAGCTCGGCATGCAGCCAGTGTTGCAGCTCCTGGTCGTTGTCCAGCTTGACGAACTCGCCTTCGATCAAGGCGCGCTCGCGCTCATCGACATGGCCATCGGCCTTGGCGGCGGCTACCAACGCCTTGAGAATGGCCTGGCTATGCAGTTCGACCTGGGCCGGTGGCAGGCGGTCGAGGGTCTGCGGCTCGCCTTTGGGCGCACCGGCCTGTTGTGCCTGCCAGTTGCCGTAGGCCTTGTAGGCGATCACGCCGAGTGCTGCAAGGCCGCCATAAGTGAGGGCTTTACCGCCAAAGTTGCGGGCTTTTTTGTTGCCCAGCAGCAGGCCCATGGCCCCGGCCGCCAACGCCCCACCACCTGCGCCGCCCAGCAGGCTGCCGAGCCCGCCACCGCCGAGCAGGCCGCCCAGGGCGCCTTTGTCATCACCTTTACGTTGACCGCCAGCCTTGTTTTGCAACATGTCCTGGCCGGACTTGAGCAACTGATCAAGCAATCCACGGGTATTCATTCATAGCCTCCAGAGACTTGGGTTCATAGGTTTAATAGGCCGTCAGCGTAAAACTAAGTGCCAATATTCCTGGATATAGAGTGCTTCCAGATGTAACTCAACTGCGATGGTTTTGGGTCGGTGTGTATATCCATTGCTGCGGTCTGGGCCGCTATTGGTTCCGCTCTTACAGCGGGTCACTTTTGGAAAAGAGCCCGGAGTGCCGGCCCAGCCAAAAGTAACCAAAAGGGCTCTTGCCCCACCACTCGGCACCTCGCCCAGGCTCGGTGTGCCCGTCATCCGACATTGATTTGGGGGGCCGCCGCGATGGGCCATCCATGGCCCAGCGCGGCTAAACCGGCGTCCTGCCGGTTTACCCCCCAAATCAATATCGGATGACGGCCAGCGTGGTTTAACGGGGCGCCTAAGATCAAAAGCAAAGCGAGGCGGCCTGACAGCCGACCTGATCGTCGAGGCGTGCGCGGACTCTGTAGGAGCTGGCTTGCCTGCGATGGCGGTGTATCAGCCAATACATTTATCGACTGATACACCGCCATCGCGGGCAAGCCCGCTCCTACAGGGGAATGCAGCTTCGCGCTCTATCTCTGCTGTTGCTGTTGCTCTGCTTTTGATCTGGCTTTTGATCTTAAGCGCCCCGTTAAACCACGATGGCCGCAGGCAGGTATTGCGCAGTGGGCACCCCGGCATGGATGCCGGGGTAGACGCGACACGGCCATGGATGGCCGATCGCGGCGGGCCCACGGAGCAATGCCTGACTGCGGGCATGCCGAGCCTAGGCGAGGCACCGAGTGGTGGGGCAAAAGCGCTTTGGTTACTTTCGCGCTCTTCGAAAGTGACCCGCCGTAAGGGCGGAACCAATAGCGGCCCTGAACGCAGCAATGGATATACACACCGACCCAAAGCCATCCCCAGCAACCTCCCCTGCTGACACGTCTTGTTTCATATGCAACGCCATCATCCCGCTATCAATCAATTTTCCTTCCCTACCGAACCCCTTAAGCTATCTGGCATCTGTTTAATGTCCGTTGCGTTTGGCCGAAGGCATGTCCGAACCGTTATTTCTGATCCAGCACGCGCCAGGAACGGCACGGGATTGCTCACCACAGGTTGTATTTATGCACCGCAGGAATTTGCTCAAAGCGTCTATGGCCATCGCGGCCTACACCGGGCTGTCGGCCAGTGGCCTGCTGGCCGCCCAGGCCTGGGCCGGGAATCGTGCAGCCGATGGCGACGCCAAGGCGTTCGACTTCGACTGGCTCAAGCTGCAAGCCAAGCAACTGGCCGGCAAACAGTATCAGGACACCCGCCAGGTGCTGCCGCCGACCCTGGCGACCATGACCCCGCAGAATTTCAATGCCATTGGCTACGACGGCAATCATTCGCTGTGGAAAGATCTCAAAGGCCAGTTGGACGTGCAGTTTTTCCACGTCGGCATGGGTTTCAAGACCCCGGTGCGCATGCACAGTGTCGACCCCAAGACCCGCCAGGCGCGGGAGGTGCATTTCCGTCCGTCGCTGTTCAACTATGAAAAAACCACGGTCGATACCAAGCAGCTCAAGGGCGACCTGGGTTTTTCCGGCTTCAAGCTGTTCAAGGCCCCGGAACTGGACCGCCACGACGTGGTGTCTTTCCTCGGCGCCAGCTATTTCCGCGCGGTGGATAACACAGGCCAGTACGGCCTTTCGGCACGCGGCCTGGCCATCGACACCTACGCCGACAAACGCGAAGAATTCCCCGATTTCACCCAGTTCTGGTTCGAGACGCCGGACAAGGACAGCACCCGTTTCGTGGTCTACGCCCTGCTCGACTCGCCGAGCGCCACCGGTGCCTATCGCTTCGATATCGACTGCCAGGCCACCCAGGTGGTGATGGCCATCGACGCCCATATCAACGCACGCACCGCGATCCAGCAGATGGGCATCGCGCCGATGACCAGCATGTTCAGTTGCGGCACCCATGAGCGGCGCATGTGCGACACCATCCACCCGCAGATCCACGACTCCGATCGCCTGGCGATGTGGCGCGGCAACGGCGAGTGGATCTGCCGCCCGCTGAACAACCCGGCCACCCTGCAATTCAATGCCTTCGCCGATAAAGACCCGAAAGGTTTCGGCCTGGTGCAGACCGACCATGAGTTCGCCAGTTACCAGGACACCGTCGACTGGTACAGCAAGCGCCCAAGCCTGTGGGTGGAACCGACCACCGCGTGGGGCGAAGGCTCCGTCGACCTGTTGGAGATTCCTACCACCGGCGAGACCATGGACAACATCGTCGCCTTCTGGACCCCGAAAAAACCGGTGGCCGCCGGCGACTCCCTGAACTTTGGCTACAAGCTCTATTGGAGCGCCCTGCCCCCGGTCAGCACGCCGCTGGCGCAAGTCAACGCGACCCGTTCCGGCATGGGCGGCTTCACCGAAGGCTGGGCACCGGGTGAGCATTACCCACCGGTCTGGGCTCGTCGTTTTGCCGTGGACTTCAAGGGCGGCGGCCTCGACCGCCTGCCCGCTGGCACCGGGATCGAGCCGGTGGTCACCTGCTCCCATGGCGAAGTAAAAGACTTCAGCGTGCTGGTGCTGGATGACATCAAGGGCTACCGCATCCTCTTCGACTGGTACCCGACCAGCGACAGCGTGGAGCCGGTGGAGATGCGCCTGTTCATTCGCACCAATGACCGTACCTTGAGTGAAACCTGGTTGTACCAGTACTTCCCACCCGCACCGGACAAGCGCAAGTACAGCTGATGCCAGGCGTTCCCACGCTCATGGCGTGGGAACGCCCCTGCCGGTTCAAAAGCGCGAAATACTCTTCATCGCGCCAATCAGATAACGCATCGCAACCTGATCGTTTTCCGTCAAGGCCCGGTACTGCTCCAGCAGTTGCGTCTCGTCCGAGCTCAGCCGGCGGCCATGCAATGACAGCTTGCGCCTGAAAAAAAGCGTCAGAACCCCTGCTACACCAATGCACTTGGTCATGGAATGTTTCTCCGTGTAGTAAACAACAACTCCTGATGCCCATAACCCTGCCCGCGAAGTGCAATGCCTCAGCGAGCAAACAGACTGACTTCCTGGGCCAGAAGCCGCCTTACTTCAAGCGTAGAAACTATCCTGGCGCGTGTGAGATTTTTTTAGAGTATTCACTTAAATAATTGCCTTGAGGCAAAAGACCTTCAGAAAATCCTCACGCACCGACCGCCGTGTACGCGCCTGATGCCGGACAGATCAGGGCAGCAGGCGATACAAGTGGATGTCATTGGGTTCCCGGTGGTACAGCTCGCTGTCGGGCTGCTTGAGCAAACGACAGCCGTGATGCAGATAAAAATCCACGGTGTTACGCGACTCGGTGGCCGAGATATACAGCGCCTGCGCACCCAGCGTTACCCCGTGCGCGCAGGCCAGCGCCAGCAGCCGCCCGCCCAGCCCATGCCCTCGGCCACTGTGGCTGACATGCAGGAACTTGAGCTGATGCATACGCAGGCCCTGGTTATGGATCACCCGGTTATCCACCACCGCTGCCGCCAGCAGCGTCGGGCCAGCAAACACCCCATGCAACCACCCGCCGCGCAGCCAGCAGGCATGCAGCTCCAGGGCATCCTGCTCGGCTTCGCCTTCGGGCCAGCCGCGCATGTCGTGGTGAGCGGCGTAGAGCACCAACTCGCCGTGTTCCAGGCGATAGCACTCATCAATCAGCTCAGTACGGTCAATCAACGCCAGCAGGGGAATGTCGCTTTCATTCAAATCACGTTCCACCAGCATCTTGGCCTCCAGCGTCCAGGACGCTCAGGATCGCTACTCCCCCGGCGACAGGCAAGAAAAAACCCACCGTGATCAGCGGTGGGTCTGGGTGATGAATGTAAAAAATCAGTCGCGCAAGTCAGACTCATGGATCGGCTGGTCGCGGTGGGTAGCCCGCTGGTATTGCGCCGGCCAGATCGCCTTACGCCCGCCCAGGTCGTCATCGGCGTGCAATGGCCAGTACGGGTCACGCAGCAGTTCGCGGGCAAGGAAGATGATGTCGGCCTGGCAGGTGCGCAGAATATGCTCGGCCTGGGCCGGCTCGGTAATCATGCCAACCGTGCCCGTGGCCATGCCGGACTCCTTGCGCACACGCTCGGCAAAGCGCGTTTGATAACCCGGCCCGATGGGGATTTCGGCATTGGCGGCGGTGCCACCGGAGGACACGTCGATCAGGTCCACACCCAGGTCTTTGAGGCGGCGTGCCAGTTCCACGGTTTCGTCGGGGTTCCAGCCGTCCTCCACCCAGTCGGTGGCCGAGACGCGTACAAACAGCGGCAGCTCTTGCGGCCACACATCGCGCACTGCCTGGGTGACTTGCAACACCAGGCGGATACGGTTTTCAAAGGATCCGCCGTATTGATCCTGGCGCTGATTGCTCAAGGGCGAGAGAAATTGATGCAACAGATAACCATGGGCGGCATGGATTTCCACCACTTGGAAGCCGGCGGTCAGGGCACGCTTGGCGGCGGCCACGAAGTCGGCGATCACTTGCTGGATTTGCCCTTCGTCCAACTGCCGGGGCGCGGTGTGCTGCGGGTCGAAGGCGATGGGCGACGGACCTACCGGCACCCAACCACCGTCTGCGGGCTTGACGCTGCCGTGCTTGCCGATCCATGGCCGATGGGTACTGGCCTTGCGCCCGGCGTGGGCCAGTTGGATCCCCGCCACCGCGCCCTGGGCGCGGATAAAGCGGGTGATACGCTGCAGCGGCTCAATCTGGGCATCGTTCCACAGGCCCAGGTCCTGGGCGGTGATGCGGCCATCGGCAGTGACGGCGGTGGCTTCGCTGAAAATCAGCCCGGCGCCGCCAACGGCACGGCTGCCCAAGTGCACCAGGTGCCAGTCATTGGCCAGGCCATCGACGGCGGAGTACTGGCACATCGGCGACACGGCAATGCGGTTGAGCAGGGTCAACTGGCGCAGGGTATAGGGTTCAAGCAACAGACTCATGGGGCACCTCTTCTCGTATCCGGTGGGCATTGGCTCCAGGGTTCTGTCTGACCGGTGCGGGTGACGAAAAGATGAAAGGCCCGTCCCCTTCGGGCTAAAAAACAGACAAGGTCACAAGACCAATCACACAGTGCTTAGAGACTAGTCGACAACCGGGGATTGCACAGGGTTCAGCGTGGTTCGATGTGGGCAATCATCAGCTGCACGGTTTCCTGGCCACGGAATTCATTGACGTCCAGCTTGTAGGCCAGCTCCACCCAGCGAATGGTCGGGTTCGGCCACACTTCGCGGTCGATGCCAAAGGCAATGCCATCGAGCTTTACCGCGCCACACTCACTCTTGAGCACCACCTTGAGGTGACGCTCGCCCACCACCCGTTGCTCCACCAGTTGAAACACCCCGTGAAACAGCGGCTCGGGAAAATGCTGGCCCCAGGGCCCGGCGTTGCGCAGGGCGCGGGCCAGCTCCAGGTGGAACTCTTCCACCGCCAAGGTGCCATCGGACAGCAAGCGCCCGGTGAGGTCTTCTTCACGCAGTTGTCGGCGCACTTCGGCGTCGAAGGCTTCGGCGAACAACGGGAAGTTGGCTTCAGGCAAGGTCAGGCCCGCCGCCATGGCGTGGCCGCCGTATTTGGCGATCAGGTTCGGGTGCTGGCTGGCCACCACCGCCAGGGCATCACGGATATGAAAGCCCGGCACCGAGCGCCCGGAGCCCTTGAGCAGGCCATCACCGGCGTCGGCAAAGGCGATGGTGGGGCGGAAATAGCGCTCTTTCATACGCGACGCGAGGATCCCGATCACACCCTGGTGCCACTCCGGGTCGAACAGGCACAGGCCAAACGGCATCGAGTCCAGCGGCAAGTCCTTGAGCTGGGCCAGGGCTTCGCGCTGCATGCCCTGCTCGATGGCCTTACGGTCCTGGTTCATGCCATCCAGTTGCGCGGCCATTTCCCGGGCCTGGGCGAAGTCGCTGGTGAGCAGGCATTCGATGCCCAGGCTCATGTCATCCAGGCGCCCGGCCGCATTGAGCCGTGGACCGAGGATAAAGCCCAGGTCGGTGGAGGTGATGCGTGTGTGGTCGCGCTTGGCCACTTCCAGGATCGCCTTGATGCCTGGCCGCGCACGCCCGGCGCGAATCCGCTCCAGGCCCTGGTAGACCAGGATGCGGTTGTTGGCATCCAGCGGCACCACGTCGGCCACGCTGCCCAGGGCTACCAGGTCGAGCAACTCGCCGATATTGGGCTGCGGCTGCTTGTCGTACCAGCCCAGGCTGCGCAGGCGCGCACGCAAGGCCATCAGCACATAGAAGATCACCCCGACGCCCGCCAGGGCCTTGCTGGGGAACCCGCAACCGGGCTGGTTCGGGTTGACGATGGCATCGGCCGCCGGCAGTTCATCACCGGGCAAGTGGTGGTCGGTGACCAGCACCTTGAGCCCTGCCGCCTTCGCCGCCGCCACGCCTTCGACACTGGAGATGCCGTTGTCCACGGTGATCAGCAACTGTGGCTCGCGCTGCAAGGCCACGGCGACGATTTCCGGGGTCAGGCCGTAGCCGTATTCGAAGCGGTTGGGCACCAGGTAATCCACATGCGCCGCCCCGAGCAAGCGCAGGCCCAGGGTGCCCACGGTGCTGGCGGTGGCGCCATCGGCGTCGAAGTCACCGACGATCAGGATGCGCTGGCGCTGCTCCAGGGCCGTCACCAGCAAGTCCACGGCGGCATCGATCCCTTTGAGCTGCTGATAGGGAATCAGCCGCGCCAGGCTTTTATCCAGTTCATCCTGCGAAGTCACGCCACGGGCGGCGTAGAGACGGGTCAGCAACGGAGGCAATTCACCGAGGAACGGCAGGACGGCGGGCAATGGGCGGGGATCGATGCGCATGGGGTGATGGGGGCTTCTGTGCAATACAACGGTTAAAAAACACTACCAGGAACGACGAACATCAAATGTGGGAGCGGGCTTGCCCGCGATAGCGGTGGATCAGTTAAAGATAAGCCGACTGACACATCGCAATCGCGGGCAAGCCCGCTCCCACACAAGCCAGCCTACAGGGTCAGCCGCGTTCGCCAACCAGCCACTGCAGCTGCACTTCGTGCTGGCCGCGGTCGTCGGTGACGAAGATCGTGCCTTCGCTGATCATCACATCCCACTTGATCACCCGTGGCATGTCCTTGGCCAGAGTTTCCAGGATTTCCTGGGGCACCGCAGCGATATGCACGTTTTTCAGGTTGTTGGCCACCGGCACCACTTTGCCTTCCCACACCCGCAGGCTGCCGTAGGCCAGCAGGCTGGTCCGTTCGGTGCGGCGTGAGCACCAGGTCAGGCGGTCGGCATCGGGCTGGCCGACTTCGATCCAGTGCAAAACCCGATCATCCAGGCTTTTTTCCCACAAGGCTGGTTCGTCCACATCTGACAGTCCGCGACCAAACGACAACTGCTCGTTGTACCAAAGGGCGTAGGCCAGCAAACGCACGGTCATGCGTTCTTCGGTTTCCGAGGGGTGACGGGCGATGGTTTGCTTGACGCTCTCGTACACCGAACGATCGAGGTCGGTCAGGTTGAGTTCAAACTTGTAGGTCGTGGACGGCTGGGCCATGAACGGACTTCTAGAGACAGGGAAAGGCGGCCAGTCTAACCGATGGCGGGCTCATTCAACGAATCCTGCGCTGCATCATCCTTATCCCTGCACCGCTCGCCTATGTTAAAAGGCAATACAAACCTTCCTGCGCTAGTAAGGATCCTCATGTCGTTTACCGCCAAACCGCTTGCCGGCCTGAAAGTCATCGAACTGGGCACCCTGATTGCCGGCCCGTTCGCCTCGCGCATCTGCGCCGAGTTCGGCGCCCAGGTGATCAAGGTCGAATCCCCCGACGGCGGCGACCCGCTGCGCAAATGGCGCAAGCTGTATGAAGGCACATCGCTGTGGTGGTTTGTCCAGGCGCGCAATAAACAGTCCCTGACCCTGAACCTCAAGCACCCCGATGGCCTGGCGATCCTCAAGCAATTGCTGGCAGACGCCGACATCCTGATCGAAAATTTTCGCCCTGGCGTCCTGGAAAAACTTGGCCTGGACTGGGACACCCTGCACGCCCTCAACCCCAAGCTGGTGATGGTGCGGCTCTCGGGCTTTGGCCAGACCGGGCCGATGAAGGATCAACCGGGCTTCGGCGCGGTCGGTGAATCCATGGGGGGCCTGCGCTACATCACCGGTTTCGAGGACCGCCCGCCGGTGCGCACGGGGATCTCCATCGGCGACTCCATCGCGGCGCTGTGGGCAGTGATCGGCGCACTGATGGCCCTGCGCCATCGCGAGGTCAACGGTGGTCTCGGCCAGGTAGTGGATGTGGCGCTGTATGAAGCGATCTTCGCGATGATGGAAAGCATGATCCCCGAGTTCGATGTGTTCGGGTTTATCCGCGAGCGTACCGGCAACATCATGCCGGGCATCACCCCGTCGTCGATCCATACCACCGCCGATGGCAAGCATGTGCAGATTGGCGCCAATGGCGATGCAATCTTCAAGCGCTTCATGCTGACCATTGGCCGGGAGGACCTGGCCAATGACCCGCAACTGGCCAGCAACGATGGCCGCGATACCCGGCGCGACGAGTTGTACGGCGTGATCGACCGCTGGGTCAACAGCTTGCCACTGGAACAGGTGGTGGAGCAGTTGAACCTGGCCCAAGTGCCTGCCAGCCGGATCTATAGCGCCGAAGATATGCTGGGCGACCCGCAATTCCTGGCCCGGGAAATGTTCCTCAAGGCCCAGTTGCCCGACGGCAAGGATTTCAAGATGCCCGGCATCGTACCCAAGCTTTCCGACACCCCAGGCAGTTGCGAGTGGGTCGGGCCGCAGTTGGGCGAGCACAATGCCGTGATCCTGCAAACTCTGGGCTACGACAGCAGCGCCGTGGCCCGCTTGCGCAAGGATGGCGCGATCTGATGCCGCTCGGAGCATGCGCAAGATAATGGCCGGCCGTTTCATCATGGCGCTGCGGCGCCTATGGCTCATCGCCCCGCTGCTTGGGATGTGGCCGCTATCCGGCCAGGCACAGGACACCTTGACCTGGCTGGTGCGCGACCTGCCGCCGATGACCATTTTCGATGGTCCGCAAAAGGGCCAGGGCAGCGTCGATAAACTGCTACCGTTGTTGATCGAGCGCCTGCCGCAGTATCGCCACCAGATCCTGCACGTTAACCGCGCCCGTGGCATGCAAATGCTCAATGCGCCCTCCTTCACCTGCGATCCATCGCTGGTATGGACACCCGCGCGAGCCAGGAACATTGTCTTTTCCACACCGGCGTTTGCCGTGTTGAGCAATGGCATCGCGATTCGCCGTAACCGACAGGACGCCCTGGCAAGCTATGTGGTTGAGGGCCAGTTCGACCTGGCAAGGTTTCTTGATGCGCGACAGACACGTCTTGGGATCGTCGCCGAGCGTAGCTACGGCCCCGGGATTGACGAACAGTTGATCCACGCCGACCCACTCGAACTGGCCCCACACTACGGCAACGATGCCCTGGGCAGTTTGCTGCAGATGCAGCGCCTGGGGCGGCTGGAAGCCGTGTTGGGCTACTGGACGGAAATCCGCTATCAGGCAGCGCAACAGGATATTGACCCACAAGACCTGATGTTCTATCCGATCAAGGGCACGACGCGCTATCAACGGATCCATATCGGCTGCTCGAACACCCCGCAGGGGCGCCAGGCCATTAGCCATATCAACCGCGAATTGCAGAATATTCCCCAGGCGGCGCTACTTGAGTCCTACGCCAACAGGCTGGACCCGCTGATGCGCGAGCAATACCTCAAAGACAACCCGAGGTTTTTCAGCGAAACACCGCCGCCCTGATAAATTTTTGGCAAAAAGAAACCCCGAGCAGTGGGGAGACAACTCGGGGTTAAACGTGGCCTACAAAGACCAGTACAACAAGCTACAAGCACCGGAGCACAATGCTTGATCCTGCTGTTACAAGGTCTGACTCGCCTTCCTGTAGGAAGGTTCCAAAGATAAAAATTTCTTCATGCCTGGGCGGGAGCGCGCGCCTGGGCGGCGTTGCGCAAGGCCGCGATCACCGAAGGTTCCAGGCGCCCTTCGGCGATTTTCAGGTCGCGATGGAGGCAGTCCACCACGTCCACCAGGGCTCGCTTGTCGGTCAGTTGTGCGCGATCCACTTCGCGTTCGACCATGATCGCGCCCGTCGGGCTCTTCACCGTCACCAGGCATTCGCCGTGTACACCCGAGGCAGTCAGCGTGACCTGATAAGGGCTCAGCGCTTCGCCGAGCAATAGGCTGATACTTTCCATCTCGATCACCACTCAATCATGAGAAAAATAAATAACCACTGTAGGAGCACGCTCGCTCCTACAGGTAAGTGACCTACGCCAAAAGCACAAAGTTCGCCCTTGAGCTGAGCTTATCGAGCATGCATGGCAAATATGACAGAGAGAAAACAGCCGCCGACAGGCTAGAATCCCCTGATTATTGCCGGAGTCCACCGTGAGAGACGCGTCTGAACTGCCCCTGCGCATTGTCATAGCCGACGATCATCCGATTTTCCTGATCGGTTTGCGCGCAGTGCTGGAGCGCGACGCCCAGGTGCGCATCGTCGGTGAGGCCAACTCGCCCCAGGCCCTGGCCGCCCTGCTGCAAGACCGCCCCTGCGATGTACTGGTCACCGACTTCATGATGCCCGCCGAACCCCAGGCCGACGGCCTGCGCCTGATCGAACACCTGCGCCGGCATTACCCCGACCTGCCCATAGTGGTGGTGACCATGCTCAACAATGCGGGGCTGTTTCACTCGATCCTGGAACTGGGGGTCATGGGCCTGTTGAGCAAGGCCAGCCTGGCCGACGAGTTGCCCGAAGCTATCGACCAGGTGCGCCAGCAGCGGCCCTATGTGGCGCGTACCATTGAGCAGGCGCTGGCCCTGGCCGGCGCCGTGGGGGCTGATCGCCTGCATTCGCAGGACCAGCTATCCCCCCGGGAACTGGAAGTGATCCGCCTACTGGCGGGGGGTAAGACGGTGGGCGAGATTGCCGCGCACCTCAATCGCAGCAAGCAGACGGTCAGCACACAGAAGGTCAGTGCCATGCGCAAACTGGGGCTGATCAGTGATGCTGCGCTGTTTATCTACGTGCAGGAACATGGGCTGGCCTAGATTGTGTAGGCACCGGCAAGCCAACGCCTACAGGGCTATCGCGGCGGACTGGGCGAGCCAGTGTTGCAACATCTGGGCACTCATCGGATGGGCAATCAGGCAACCCTGCAGCCAGGCCGGCCCCAGCGCGCGCACGGCGTCGCGGTCGCCGGGGGTTTCGATTCCGGTCACGACCACGCCGACGCCCAGGTGCTGGGCCATGCTCATGGCCCCGGCAACCACCGCGCATTTGCGCTCGTCACCCGCCATCCCACTGGCAAATACCGGGGGAATCTTCAGCTCGGTGAACGGCAACTCCAGCAAACGCTGCAAGCTGGTTCCGCCGATGCCGAAATCACCAATCGACAACTTGCAGCCGATCATCCGCAGGCGCAGCAAACCGGTGACATGGGCGCTGTCGGTCTTCAGGCGCGAGGTTTCCACTAGCTCCAGGGTCAGGTTGCGCGCGGGTACGGCAAAGCGTTGCAGCAGGCCTTGCAGCGTAAGCGCGAAATGCTCCTGCTCCAGCAGCCGCCCGGGAATGTTGACCGATACCGGCAGTTCCCGACCTGTGTCCCGGGTCACCTGGGCGCAAAGACGCAACACCTGATCCAGCACGTACCAGGTAAAGGCCTGTTCTAGCCCCGCCAACTCCAGCAGCGGCAGAAACTCGCTGGGCATCAACTGGCCATGCTCCGGGTCTTGCCAGCGGGCCAATGCCTCCACGCCTTGCAGATCGCCGGCCTGGTTGACAATGGGCTGGTAGCAGACACTGGCGTAACGCTCGATGGCCGCCTCGCCGACCTCGGCGCAGAGTTTCTCGGTCGCGAATTCACTAACCCCCAGCATCTGGTGCACGCGCTCCCAGGACAATGCGTGCGGGCTAGGCCGCAAGCGTTGCCGGCAGGCATCGAGCATTTGCCCGATGGCCGTGGCAGAAGCCGGTTTGGGCATGCACCCCAATACGTTGAGCCCCGCCTGGCGCGCCATGCTCGCCACGCCTTCGAGCACATCGGGATCGGCATCGCTCAACAGGACCAGCACCTGGGCCTGGCTCTGCTCGGCCATTTCACGAATCAGCCCCAGTGAGTCGCCATGCTCCAGGTACAGATCGCAGATGGCGATATCCACCGGCCCCTTGCTCGCCAGCGACTGGCGGGCGACCTCGACGCTTTCGGCCGTCAGCACGTTGAACACGCCGTTGGCGTTGAGCATCTGGTGCAGGGCCATCAGCTGGAACGGGTGATCTTCGAGAATCAGGACTTTGAGTGAGCGCATGGAAAACTCTGAGGCTGCGTGCAAGATGCTGCACATTAGCCAAAACTGCGACAAGACCCCATAGGACGCGTCCTATTCTTGCCTGTTCAGATATGGCCGGATTTGCTCCTGCAACACCCGTATGGCCACGCAAACATTTTGCCAGCGCTGCGCCAACTCATCCTCACGGTACTCGCGCGCACTGCTTTCCAGGGCAATACAGGCCTTGGCCAATGGCAGCGCATCCACCAGGCAACAAATACCCTTGAGGCGGTGCAGGCTGGCCCGCAACTGCGCCAAGTCGTGTTCGGCCATGGCGTGGCCCAACAGGTGGTGCTCGTGCTCAAGGTTATTGGCCAACTCCTGCAACATGCTTTGCAGGATCGGACCGTCGGCCTGGGTCATCTTGCGCAGGGCCTGCAGGTCGAAGGCAGGCACCGCCGTGACCCGGGCCAGCACCTGGTTCCACTGCTCCAGGGTCACCGGCTTGACCAGCAGCGCATCCATGCCCGCCCGCTGGCCGCGCTGGCCCTCGTCTTCCTGGGCATCGGCGGTGCAACCGACCAACGCACAGCGCGGGCGCTGCTCCTGGGCCTCTATCTGGCGAATGGCCTCGGCCAGGGCAAAACCGGACATGCCCGGCATATGACAATCGGTCACCAGCACATCGAACGCCTCGCTGCGCCAGCGCTGCAACGCCGCCTCGGCACTGTGCACGGCCACCACCTGGTGCCCGAGGAACTGCAACTGCTGGGCCAGCACCAGGCGGTTGGCCGACAGGTCGTCGACAATCAACACCGACAATGCCCGATCTGCCGGCAGCAAAGACGCTGCGGCCACCGGCGCGGGCAGGTCGTCACTGCCGACCCGGTCCAGGCGCAGGTCGATACACACGGTGGTGCCTTCGCCCAGGACGCTGTGCAGGGTGATTTGCCCGCCCATCAAGTCCACCAGTTGTTGGCAGATGCTCAAGCCCAAGCCGGTACCGCCATGTTCGGCTGCCGTCAGCGGGCTGCCCTGGATAAACGGCTTGAACACCCGCGCCTGCTGGTCGACGCCGATACCGGGGCCCGTGTCCTCGACGCACAGGTGCAAGTATTCATGCCCCTCGCCATCCAACTGGCAGGCGACACGCACGCGCACTTCTCCGTGCTGCGTGAACTTGAGCGCATTGCCCAAAAGGTTATGCATGACCTGGCGCAGGCGCAGCGGGTCGAACCAGTAAAAGCCTTGCGCCTGGGGATCGAAAGCCAGGGTCAGGTGTAGGCCCTTTTTCTGCGCCGTGGCTTCAAACAGCCGCTGGATGCCCTCGAAGAACCCTTTCAGGTCGGTGGTCTGTGGCGCCAGTTGCAGGTGGCCGGCTTCGATCTTCGCCAGGTCCAGGCTATCGCCCATCAAGGCAATCAACTCCCGCGCCGAACGATGGGCCACCTGCAGCGCCTCGGAGACGGGTGCGCCCGAGGCCAGGGCGCGTTCCTGCTCCAGTTCCAGCAGGCCGATAATCGCCGTCATCGGCGTGCGGATCTCATGGCTGAGGTTCGACACAAAGGCACTCTTGGCGAAGTTCGCTTCATCGGCGGCGCGCCGCGCATCCATCAACTGGGTTTCCAGGACCTTGCGCTCGTTGATGTCGACCCAACCGCCGAGCAGCCCCTGCAACTGGCCCTGGGCATCATAAAACGGCACGGTCCATTGATAGACATGGGCGATGCCGCCATTGAACTCCAGCTGGCGGTCGATAAACAGCGACTGCTGCGTGGCCAGTTGCTCCATGTGCCCGGTATGCAGGCGCAAGGCCGTGGCGGCGGGCAGCACTGCGCTCTGCGGCAGGGTCAGGCCGCGAATCTGGTCAAGCCGGGTGGCCAACTGTTGTTCATAGCTTTTGTTGCAGGTGACCAGGCGGCCAGCGAGGTCGCGCACAAATACCGGGTTGGGGATACCGTCGAGCAAGGCCCGCTTGAAGGCCAACTGGTCATTGAGCCGCCGCTCGGCCTCGACGCGCTGGCGGATCTGGCGCTTGAGCCGGCTGTTCCAGACCAGCGACACCAGCACAAACAGCAGCGCCGTGGCGACCGTCCAGTAGGCCCACGATGGCACACGCTGCCAAGCCGGCACCGGCACCGCCACCGCGCCCATCCAGCGCAGGCGCAGGGCACTCAACTCGGCCACCGGCAAGGCTTCCAGGGCCTTGTTCAAAATACTCAGCAGCTCGGGGTGGTCCTTGCGCACCGCCAGGCTGTCACTGGACCACTTGCCATCGACGCTGCGACCGGCACGCAATTCATCGGCCGGGTAGCTCTGCACTTCCACTTCACTCTGGATGGTCGCGGCGGCGTCTCCCCGGGCCACCAGGGCGCGGGCCTCGGTGTAGTTGGGCACCAGGCGCAGGCGGATCGTCGGGTATTCGCGGCGGATATAAGCCTCCAACACATGCCGCGCGGGCAGCGCCAAGACCCTGCCCGAGAGCTGGCGCAGGTTGATCACCGGCGGTGCATCGGCCCGCTCGACGAACACCCAGCCGGCGCCGCCAAACCCATGGCTGAAATCCAGAAAGCGCCGGCGCTCGGTGTTTTCCACCAGGGTGGTACTCATGTCCGCCGCGTGGTTTTCCAAGAGCTCAAGGGTTTGTGCGGTGGAAAACACTTCCTCGAGGACGAACTGCAAACCGGTCATGCGCGACAGGCGATTAAGCAGATCCACGTTCAGCCCGACCCAGCGGCCGTCCTTGTCCTTGAATACATACGGCGAATATTGCTGGGCCGCCACCAGCACCTGGGGATGGCGCAGCATCCAGGCCTGCTCGGCGGCGGTCAGGGGGATGCGCTCACCGTCAACGTCCACCCCCAGGCCGGTGGTCCAGCGGGCGAGGATTTCGCGGCGGACCGAGTCATCGATGCTGTGCAGCGCGCGGTCCAGCATGCGGCCCAACAAGGGGTCGGCCTGGCGCGTGGCGAAGGCAAAGCCAATCGGCGCCAGACGGCTCTGCTCCTTGATCTGCATACCCAGGTAAGGCCGCAGGGACTTGTAGGCGCGCACGATCACTTCATTGCCGATAAACGCATCCACATCGCCCTGGGCCAAGGCCTCCAGGCCGCTGTAGAGGTTGGGCGCGAGCATGATATGGCTTTGCGGGTACGCCGCATGCACGTTCTTGACGTTGGCGTAACCATCAAGCAACACAACTTTCTTGCCCTTGAGGTCGTCTTGCATGGCCTCGTCAGTGCGCACCACCACCACTGAACGGTCCGGCATATAGTCCGGGGTAAAGGCCAGGCCAGGCACATCCCGCTCGTAGCCGTTGGCACTGGTGAGGATATCGATAGCCCCGCTGCGCAACGCTTCCACGGCCTGGGCCCGCTCGGCAAAACCCATCACTTGCATCGGCACGCCAAGCCGCGCGCCCACCAGGCTCAGGTAGTCGGCGCTGATGCCCTGGTAGCGATTGTGATCACGGGTGATATCGATGGGTTGGTAATCATCGATGGAGATCCCCACTTTCAAGCTGGGATGCTGCGCCAGCCATTGCTGCTCGGCGGGTGCCAGGGGCATGGGCGCCAGGGTGATAAACGCCGGCACCAGGTTGAACGGCAGGCTGACGGCGGCCAGGCTTGCAGGCAGATGACCGAGCAAGAGCATGCTCAGGAGGCACTGGCGCCATCGGGTCGTGAACCGCACCGTGGGGGTTTCCTTGTTGGTTATTGCGCACACAGCATAGCCTTACACCAAGCGACACCCCCTGTGGGAGCGGGCTTGCTCGCGATTGCGGCGGGTCAGCCAGCACATACTGCGCCTGGCACACGGCTATCGCGAGCAAGCCCGCTCCCACATTGGTGCTTCGGTGAGCGATGTACCCCAAATAAAAACGACGTTTCCCATCACGGGGTAAACGCCGTTTTTTCAAGCAAACAACATTGAGTCAGCCAAGACTCAGAGCGGCTTACCACGATTGCCATGCTGGCTGACGAACGCCTGAATAGCCGTCAGATCATTAGGCAATACCGTGCAACGCTCTTCCCGCTCAAACAGGTCAGCCAGGTGCGGCGGCAGTTCCAGAGCCTTGCCGACACCGGCCTTCTGCACCGCCTCAGGGAATTTCACCGGGTGGGCCGTGCCGAGGATCACCATCGGGATATCCAGGCTGCGCCGGCATTCGCGCGCGGCCTTGACGCCAATGGCGGTGTGCGGGTCCAGCAGCTCGCCGGTCTGGGCATAGACTTCAGCGATGGTCTCGCAGGTCTGGGCATCGTCCACGGCCAGGGAGTCGAACAGCTTGCGGGTCTCGGTCCAGCGCTCCTGATCGACGCTGAAACCGCCACCCTGCTTGAAGCTGTCCATCAGGCCGGCCAGGGCCGCGCCGTTACGACCGTGCATGTCGAACAGCAGGCGTTCGAAGTTCGACGAGACCATGATGTCCATCGACGGCGACAAGGTCGCGTGCAGGGTTTCCTTGACGTACTGGTTGCCGCTCATGAAGCGGTGCAGGATGTCGTTGCGGTTGGTGGCGACGATCAACTGGTTGATCGGCAGGCCCATGTTGCGCGCCAGGTAGCCGGCGAAGATATCGCCGAAGTTGCCGGTCGGCACCGAGAACGACACCGAACGCGCCGGCCCGCCCAACTGCAGCGAGGCGTGGAAGTAGTAGACGATCTGGGCCATGATCCGCGCCCAGTTGATCGAGTTCACCGCAACCAGGCGCGTGCCTTTAAGGAAGCTCTGGTCAGCAAAGCTGGCCTTGACCATTTCCTGGCAGTCGTCGAAGTTGCCTTCGACCGCGATGTTGTGGATGTTCTCGCCAAAGATGGTGGTCATCTGCCGGCGCTGCACGTCCGATACACGGTTGTGCGGGTGCAGGATGAAGATGTCGACGTTTTCGCAGTGCTTGCAGCCTTCGATGGCCGCCGAGCCGGTATCACCGGAGGTGGCACCGATGATCACCACGCGCTCGCCGCGTTTCTCCAGCACGTAGTCCAGCAGGCGGCCGAGCAATTGCAGGGCAAAATCCTTGAACGCCAGGGTCGGGCCGTGGAACAGCTCCAGCACCCATTCGTTGCCGTTCAACTGGCGCAGCGGGGCGATGGCGTTGTGGGAAAACACGCCGTAGGTTTCTTCGAGGATCTTCTTGAAGTCAGCATCGGGGATGCTGCCGGTGACGAACGGGCGCATGACCCGGAACGCCAACTCGTGGTATGGCAGGCCGGCCCAGGAGGCGATTTCTTCCTGGGTGAAGCGTGGCAGGTTTTCCGGCACGTACAGGCCGCCGTCAGTGGCGAGGCCTGCGAGCAGGACGTCTTCGAAATTCAGGGCCGGTGCCTGGCCGCGGGTGCTGATGTAACGCATGACTGGCTCCTCTACAACATTCTTGAACAGAGGCCGCCGAACCTGCGGGGCCTCTGCAACCTATCGTTAGTTCAGGTGTTCGACACGGATCCGTACCACCGGCCCGACCACGCCTTGCAGAGCTTCCAGGGCGGCGATGGCATCGTTCATGTGCTGTTCCAGCACCCGGTGGGTCAGTAGGATCATGGGCACCAGGCCGTCGTGTTCTTCGACTTCCTTCTGCATGATCGACTCAATATTGATGCCACGCTCCGAGAGGATGCTGGCCACCTGGGCCAACACGCCTGGATGATCCTTGGCCTGGATTCGCAGGTAGTAGGAGCTTTCGCAGGCTTCGATCGGCAGGATCGGGTGGGCCGACAGCGAATCCGGCTGGAACGCCAGGTGCGGCACGCGGTTTTCCGGGTCGCTGGTCATGGCGCGGACCACGTCCACCAGGTCGGCGATCACCGACGAAGCGGTGGGTTCCATGCCGGCGCCAGCGCCGTAGAACAGGGTCGAACCGGCCGCATCACCATTGACCATCACCGCGTTCATCACGCCATTGACGTTGGCGATCAGGCGGTCGGCCGGGATCAGGGTCGGGTGCACGCGCAATTCGATACCGGCAGCGGTGCTGCGCGCCACGCCCAGGTGCTTGATGCGGTAGCCCAGGGCTTCGGCGTAGTTCACGTCGGCGGTGGTCAGCTTGGTGATGCCTTCGGTGTAGGCCTTGTCGAACTGCAGCGGGATCCCAAAGGCGATGGACGCCAGGATGGTCAGCTTGTGCGCCGCGTCGATACCTTCCACGTCAAACGTCGGGTCGGCTTCGGCGTAACCCAGGGCCTGGGCTTCGGCCAGCACGTCTTCGAAGGTACGGCCCTTCTCGCGCATTTCGGTAAGGATGAAGTTACCGGTGCCATTGATGATGCCGGCCACCCAGTTGATACGGTTGGCCGACAGGCCTTCGCGGATCGCCTTGATCACCGGGATACCGCCAGCGACTGCGGCTTCGAACGCCACGATCACGCCCTTCTCGCGGGCCTTGGCGAAGATTTCGTTGCCATGCACGGCAATCAGCGCCTTGTTGGCGGTAACCACGTGCTTGCCGTTTTCGATGGCCTTGAGCACCAACTCACGGGCGACGGTGTAGCCGCCGACCAGTTCGATGACGATATCGATTTCAGGGTTTGTGGCCACGTCGAAGACATCGTTGGTAATCGCAATACCGGTCGTTTGGTACTGAGGCTTTGGCGTACGCATGGCAATTTGTGCCACTTCAATCCCACGCCCTGCACGGCGGGAAATTTCCTCAGCATTACGCTGAAGTACGTTCAAGGTGCCGCCACCGACGGTCCCTAACCCACAGATGCCTACTTTGACCGGTTTCACTGAAGAACTCCCCATGAAACGGCCGACTCAAGGTCGGCCGTGAAAAACAGCCGCACAACTGCGGCTCGCTATTAATGACCCGCCGACGGGTCGGCGGGTCTGACCGTCAAAGGCTCGACGATACTGTTTATTTGGCACCCAGCGCCAGTTTGGCGATTTGTGGGGCCGGCTGGTAGCCCGGAATGACCTGGCCGTCAGCCAAGACGATGGCCGGCGTACCGTTCACGCCAATCGACTGGCCCAGGTTGAACTGCTTGGCGACCGGGTTGGCACAGGCAGCAGCCTTGATGTCCTTGCCGTCGACCATCTTGTCCATGGCGCCTTTTTTGTCAGCCGAGCACCACACCGCCTGCAACTGCTTGTCACCCGGCGAACCCAGGCCCTGGCGCGGGAACGCGACGTAGCGCACTTCGACGCCCATCTTGTTCAGCTCAGGCACTTCGGCGTGCAGCTTGTGGCAGTACGGGCAGGTGGTGTCGGTGAACACGGTGATGTGGGTCTTGGTCTCGCCAATGGCCGGGTACACCACGGTTTCGGCAACCGGGATGGCGTTGATCAACTTGGACACGCCCAGGCGCTCGGCCTTCTCGGTGAGGTTGACCGGCTTGCCGTCTTTCAATTGGAACAGGTAGCCCTGGACGATGTACTGGCCGTCGGCGCTGGCATACAGCACGCGGCTGCCCTTGAGCTTGACTTCATACAGGCCGGCCATGGGGCTGGCGCTGATGCTTTCGACCGGAGTTTCGAGTTGGAGGCTTTCCAGACTCTTACGGATTGTCTTCTCGGCGGCGTCATCGGCGACGGCAAAGGTTGAGACCAACGCAATGGCTGCGGCGGCAAAAATCTGGGTCAAGCGCATGGGAACTCCTGAAGGCAGATGCAGGGACGAAGGCCAGGACGCCGATCTGGAAACACGGCTCGGGACCGTCCCCTTTGCAAACCGGCAAAGCCTACCACAATTGGGCGCCAGGGCAGACGCCGACGGCCAAATTGGGGCCTGTCAGCCCCTTGGGTGATGTTTGGCATGCAGGTCCTGCAACCTTGCGCGCGCCACGTGGGTATAAATCTGCGTGGTCGACAGGTCGCTGTGGCCCAGCAACATCTGCACCACGCGCAAATCCGCGCCATGGTTGAGCAGATGGGTGGCAAATGCATGGCGCAGGGTATGGGGGGACAGCGACTTGCCGATCCCGGCCACCTTGGCCTGGTGCTTGATGCGATGCCAGAAGGTCTGGCGGGTCATCTGTTCGCCGCGCAGGCTGGGAAACAGCACGTCACTGGGGCGCCCGCCGAGCAACTCGCTGCGGGCATCGCGCATGTAGCGCTCGACCCACACGATCGCCTCTTCACCCATGGGTACCAGGCGCTCCTTGCTGCCCTTGCCCATCACCCGCAACACGCCCTGGCGCAGGTTGACCTGCTCCAGGGTCAGGCTGATCAGCTCGGTGACGCGCAGGCCGCAGGCATATAAGACTTCCAGCATGGCGCGGTCACGCTGGCCGATGGCTTCGCTCAGGTCGGGCGCGGCCAGCAGGGCCTCGACGTCGGCTTCTGACAAGGACTTGGGCAACGGCCTGCCGAGCTGCGGCATATCGACTTGCAGGGTCGGATCGACAGCAATCAGCTTTTCCCGCAGCAAATAGCGATAAAACCCACGCACTCCCGAGAGGAATCGTGCAGTGGAGCGCGGCTTGTAGTTTTGCTCAAGACGCCAGGCCAAGTGATCGAGAATCAACTCGCGCCCGGCATGGCTCAGTTCGAGGTTTTTCTCCAGCAACCAGCCATTGAACAGGGCCAGGTCGCTGCGGTAGGACTGGCGAGTGTTGTCCGACAGGCCTTTTTCCAGCCAGAGGGCGTCGAGGAAGCGGTCGATCAGGGGGTGGTCAATGGCGGACATGGGCGCTCGAACGGAGAAAAGAATGGGTAGATCCTATCGCAGCCGCGCTCTATGTAGGAGCCGGCTTGCCGGCGATGGCGGTCTCACGTACTGCGGTGTTGCTGCGGCCCTCATCGCCGGCAAGCCGGCTCCTACGGGTCAATCCACAAACCCAGGCAACACCGGCACCGGCCGCTTATCGTCATCAATTGCGACAAAGCTGAACACACCCTGGATCGCCTTCTCGCGGCCATCGGCACTCATGCTCTCGACAAATACTTCCACTTCCACCTTGAGGCTGGTGTTGCCAACCTTGATCACGCGGCCAATCAGTTCGACGATGGAACCGGCCGGTATCGCGTGATTGAAGTCGATACGATCGGTAGACACCGTCACCAGCGGCAAACGGCAAAAACGCGTGGCGGTGATGAACGACACTTCGTCCATCCAGGCCAACGCAGTGCCGCCAAACAGGGTGTTGTGGTGGTTGGTGGTCGGCGGGAATACGGCCTTGGTGACGTGGGTCACGGACAGGTCGGTGCGGCGCTGGATTTCTTCGAGGCGGGTGGTCATGAACGGGTTCCGGGCAATGGGCAAATTTCAGGCACAAAAAAGCAGCCCGTAGGCTGCTTTTTTCTGCATCGGGAAGCTGGACTTAAGCCAGTTTTTCCTTGATGCGAGCTGCTTTACCGGACAGGTCACGCAGGTAGTACAGCTTGGCTTTACGTACGTCACCGCGACGTTTAACGGCCATGCTGTCGATTTGCGGGCTATAGGTCTGGAAAGTACGCTCTACGCCAACACCGTTGGAGATTTTACGAACAGTGAAAGCACTGTTCACACCACGGTTACGCTTGGCGATTACTACGCCTTCGAACGCTTGCAGACGCGAACGGTCGCCTTCCTTCACTTTCACCTGAACGACAATGGTGTCGCCCGGGGCAAAGGTAGGGATCTCTTTGGTCATCTGCTCTGCTTCGAGTGCAAGGATGATTTTGTTAGTCATGCTGTGCTCCTAAGGTAAATCGTCGGATCTACCATCGATACGTTGTTAACTATCGTCCCGCGCGAGGATGTATTCCTCGAGCAGCTTCTTCTCTTCTCCAGAAAGCGAGCGGCTTTCCAGAAGATCGGCGCGTCGTTCATAGGTCCGACCAAGGGACTGCTGTAAACGCCAACGCCGGATGTGTGCGTGATTGCCACTTAGCAACACGTCGGGAACACGCTGATCCGCATACACCTCCGGTCGGGTGTAGTGCGGGCAATCCAGCAAACCATCCGTGAAGGAATCTTCCTCCGCGGAGTCCGCATGCCCTAAAGCTCCAGGCAGCAGTCGTGTAACCGCATCTATCAGGACCATCGCCGGCAGCTCACCGCCAGACAGGACATAGTCCCCAATCGACCACTCTTCATCGACATGAGCTTCAATAAAACGCTCGTCAATGCCTTCATAGCGACCGGCAATCAGGATCAGTGCTTCCTCATTCGCCAGTTCGCGTACCGCAGCCTGTTTCAGCTGGCGGCCTTGAGGGGACAGGTAAATTACCTTCGCCTTCTCCCCTGCTGCTGCCTTGGCCTGAACCAGGGCGTCTTCCAGGGGCTTGATCTTCATCACCATGCCCGGGCCACCGCCAAAAGGGCGATCATCCACAGTGTGATGTCGATCCGTCGTGTAGTCTCGCGGGTTCCAACAAGTAAGCTGCAAGAGCCCTTGTTTCACCGCCCGACTGGTGATGCCGTACTCGCTGATGGCGGAAAACATCTCGGGAAACAAACTGATCACTTCAATGCGCAAATTAGCCACGCTTAGAAGTCCGCGTCCCATTCCACCTTCATCTCGCCCGCTGCCAGGTCGACGGCCAACACGCATTGCTCGGTATACGGCAACAGGCGTTCGCGATCATCCAGGCTGCCAGCGCAAGGCTTGACCACCATTACATCATTGGCGCCGGTTTCCAGAAGATGATCGATTTTCCCGAGCAATTGCCCGAGTTGATCAATAACCTTCAGACCTTCCAGCTGGTACCAGTAGTACTCGCCATCGGTCAATTCAGGGAACAGGTTGCGCGGCACACAGATCTCATAACCGGCCAGAAGACGCGCTTCTTCACGATCATCGAGACCCTTGAGCTTTGCGACCAGGAACTTGTCGTTCCCGCGTCCACTGACCAGCTCGACCTGTTTCACACTACCTTCGCGCTTGAGCGTCCAGGTCTTGTACTGCAACAGGTTTTCAGTCGGATCAGTAAAGGAATACACCTTCACTTCGCCGCGAACGCCATGAACAGAGTAAATCTTGCCGATAACGATCAAATCATCAGCAACAGCTGGCGTCGCGTTCATATTGCTCAGGCTGCGGCCTTAGCCGAGTCCTTCAACAACTTGGCAACACGCTCGGATGGCTGTGCACCAACGCTCAGCCAGTAGGCTACGCGCTCTTGGTTCACGGACAGACGAACTTCTTGACCACGAGCAACAGGGTTGAAGAAACCAACCTGTTCCTTGTGCGAACCGTCACGCGGGTTGCGGCTGTCGGTTACGGTCAAGTGGTAAAACGGGCGCTTTTTGGAGCCGCCAAGGGCAAGACGGATTGTTAGCATGTGAACATCGTTCCTGTAGTCGGTGCTGCAAATCTAAATGCACAGCGGGCATGGGTGCCCGAAAGGCCGCATATTCTAAGGAATATCCGGACTTTTGCAAATGTCTTTTTCCGGCGCCTGACCGCGTGCCATTCAGATCTGCTATAGAGCCGTCGGTTAAAACGGCGAGTCAGCTCCCGCCAACGGCGGGTTTGCTGGAGATCCCACATCCCTGTGGGTCTGCGCAAGAGCGAACTCTTGCGCGAATTCTTTACATCTTCGGCATGCCACGACCGGGCATCATACCGCCCATGCCACGCATCATTTTGGCCATGCCGCCTTTGGCCGAGAATTTCTTCATCATCTTTTGCATCTGCTTGTGCTGCTTGATCAAGCGCCCGATGTCCTGCACCTGGGTGCCGGAACCCATGGCAATCCGACGTTTGCGCGAACCGCTGATCAGCTCAGGGTCACGGCGCTCGGCCGGGGTCATGGAGTTGATGATGGCTTCCATCTGCTTGAACTGCTTCTCTGCCGCGCCCTGGGCATTGCCCATTTGCGCCAGGTTCACACCGCCGATGTTCGGCAGCTTGTCCATCAGGCCGCCGAGGCCGCCCATGTTCTTCATCTGTTGCAACTGATCACGGAAGTCTTCGAGGTCGAAGCCCTTGCCCTTCTTCAGCTTCTTGGCCAGTTTGTCGGCCTTGTCCTTGTCGAGGGTTTGTTCAGCCTGCTCGATCAGGCTGAGCACGTCGCCCATGCCGAGGATCCGCGAGGCGATCCGCTCCGGGTGGAACGGCTCGAGCGCTTCGGTCTTCTCGCCCATGCCGATGAACTTGATCGGCTTGCCGGTAATTGCGCGCACCGACAGTGCGGCACCGCCACGGGCATCACCGTCGACCTTGGTCAGGATCACGCCGGTCAAAGGCAGCGCATCACCAAAGGCCTTGGCGGTGTTGGCCGCATCCTGGCCGGTCATGGCGTCGACCACGAACAGGGTTTCTACCGGGTTGATCGCAGCATGCAGCGCCTTGATCTCGCCCATCATCTCTTCATCGATGTGCAGGCGACCGGCGGTATCGACGATCACCACGTCGATGAATTTGAGCTTGGCTTCTTTAATAGCAGCGTTGGCAATGTCGACCGGCTTCTGGCTCAGGTCGGACGGGAAGAAGGTCACGCCGATTTCCCCGGCGAGCATTTCCAACTGCTTGATCGCGGCCGGACGGTAGACGTCGGCCGACACCACCATCACGGACTTTTTCTTGCGCTCTTTAAGGAAGCGCGCCAGCTTGGCAGCGGTGGTGGTCTTGCCCGCCCCCTGCAAACCGGCCATCAGCACAACGGCCGGTGGCACGGCGCTGAGGTTCAGGTCTTCGTTGGCCGCGCCCATCAGGCTTTCGAGTTCGGCCTGCACGACCTTCACAAAGGCCTGGCCCGGCGTCAGGCTGCGGGACACTTCAGTGCCAACCGCACGCTCCTTGACCGAGTTGACGAAATCCTTGACCACAGGCAAGGCAACGTCGGCTTCGAGCAACGCCATGCGCACTTCGCGCAGGGTGTCTTTAATATTGTCCTCGGTCAGCTTGGCCTTGCCGGTGACATGGCGCAGCGTCTGCGAGAGACGGTCAGTCAGGTTTTCAAACATGCGCGATCCTTTCAGGCCCTATTCATCGAAGTGCATCGGTAGACCGAGGTAATGGCGGCCCAGGCTGTGATAAATCGCTATTAAAAACAGCGCTCGGCGAGCCTGCGGCGTGGGCAGGTCGCGGATTATAGCGAAGACTGCCGCCATGCACACCCGCTGTCTGGCCCAGTGGTCTTTCGTGGAACGCAGGTGTGTGCCAAACTCATCGGCTTTCGGGCTTGCCTAACAGGATTTATGCTCCCTTTGTCACCCAGTTTGCTACCCAGTCTCGCCGCCGCACTCTTGTATGCCGCTGCGACCCTCTATCAGGGCACCCGCCTGGCCCAACGCGCCAGGGCGGACAAACGCCTGCTGGCCGGCCTCGGCGTGCTCGCCCTGGTGGCCCACGCTGCCAGCCTGTTCACCCACCTGATGACGCCAGTGGGCCTGGGCCTGGATTTTTTCAGCGCCGCCAGCCTGATTGCCGCCGCGGTCATCGCGTTGACGCTGCTGGCCTGCGCGCGGATCCCGGTGGAAAACCTGCTGTTGCTGCTCTTTCCCCTGGGCATGCTGACGGTGCTGCTGGCGCAATTCGCCCCCACCGGCACGGTGCAGGTAATTGATGAAGAGCCGGGCATCCTCGCGCACATCCTGTTGTCGATCCTGGCCTACGGCATGTTTACCATCGCCGTGTTCCAGGCATTGCTGCTGCTCTTGCAGGACCACCAGCTCAAGCACAAGCACCCTTCCGGGCTGATCAAGAACTTCCCGCCGCTGCAGACCATGGAAAGCCTGCTGTTCGGCTTTCTCTGGGCCGGCTGGACGCTGCTGTCGCTGTCGCTGATTTCCGGTTGGCTGTTCGTCGAGAACCTGTTCGCCCAGCACCTGGTGCACAAGACCCTGCTGGCATGCCTGGCCTGGGTGGTGTTCAGCGTACTGCTGTGGGGCCGCAATCGCCTGGGTTGGCGTGGGCACAAGGCAATCCGCTGGACCCTGGCCGGTTTCTGCCTGCTGATGCTGGCGTATTTCGGCAGCAAGCTGGTTCGCGAATTCATCCTGCATATCTGACGGGCAGCGATTATGGACAATTTGCCCCTGGAGCCGATGCTCGCCGTAGTCGCGCTGCTGGTCTTGTGGTCAGCGCTGTTTACCGCCATCGAAGCCGCCCAGCACCATTTGCTGGCCCTGCGCCCCGGTACACGCCAGGGCGACAAGGCCGCCGCCCGCCTCAGCTTCCCGCGCAATAGCCTGATCCTGTGCAATACCTTATGCCGCGCGGTGGTAGTGATTCTCTGCACCCTGCTGGCGCTTCATGCCTGGGCCGAAAACGGTCCCTGGCTCGGCTGGGTGATCTCCAGCGGGCTGCTGCTGGTGCTGGCCGATTACCTGCCGCGCACCCTCGCCACCCGCTACCCGCAGGCGGTGCTGGGGTTTGGCAATACGCTGCTGGGCGTGCCGCTGAAGATCCTCTACCCCTTGGCCTGGGTGCTCAATGGCCTCAGCCTGCTGTTGTTGCGCCCTTTCGCACGCAAGTCCGGGATCGTCAAGAAAAGCGACGAGCCACAGAGCGACCCGTCCGACGAGCAAGCGTCAGACGCGAACGATGACCCGACGTCAGGCATGCCGGGCATCCACGCCCTGGACAACATCACCGTCAATGACATCCTGGTGCCGCGCAGCGAAGTGGATGGCATCAACCTCGACGACCCTATCGAAGAGATCATCGAACAACTGCGCACCTCCCAGCGCACGCGGCTGCCGGTGTTCCACAGTGATATCAACCAGGTCGAGGCGGTGCTCAACACCCGGCAGATCCAGCACCTGCTGCCCGACGCCAGCCTGACCAAGGACGCCCTGCTCGCGGCCTGCCACGAGCCGTACTTCGTCCCGGAAAGCACGCCGCTGCAACTGCAACTGCTGAATTTCCACAAACAACAACGCCGCCTGGGCATGGTGGTGGACGAGTACGGCGAAGTGCTGGGCATCGTCACCCTGGAAGATATCCTGGAAGAAATCGTCGGCGAATTCGAAAGCGAGCAGAGCCTGGACAACCCGCTGATCCAGCCCCAACCTGACGGCCGCTATGTGATTGACGGCGCCGTATCGATCCGCGAGCTGAACAAGTGCCTGGGCTGGCACCTGCCCAGCGACGGCCCCAAGACCCTCAACGGCCTGGTGACCGAAGCGCTGGAGACCATTCCCGATTGCGCGGTGTGCGTGAAGATCGGCCGTTATCGCCTGGAAATCCTCGAAACTGAAGACAACCGGGTGAGCAAGGTGTTGATCTGGCATATCGGCTCAGCGCCGATTGCTACCTAAATCCGAGAGCAGGCTTGTGTGGGAGCGGGCTTGCCCGCGATAGCATCACCTCAGTGTCACTGATACACCATCGCGCCAGGATCGCGGGCGAGCCCACATTTGATCTTTCCAGCCCCAAAGACCGCGCTCCAGCCCTTGTTTGCAGCGCAAACCCCTTCCTATAATCAACCCCGCTTACCCAAGCCCCGCCCGACCGCGTGCTACCCGCACTGAGCGTGTCCAGGCACCGCGTCATCGTGTCTGACCGGTACTCGCTCCCATCCCGAGCCGACTCCGCGCACTGCCCTGATCCATGGGTGCAAGACCAATAAGAATCCGCGCCAAAGGCGCAATGACCATCAGGGATACCTCAATGAGCACCACCTATAACGAGGCCGCTCCCGCCGCCCCGACCAACTCGACCAGCCGCGTCGCGACCGCGAGCATCATCGGCACCGCCATCGAGTTCTACGACTTCTATATCTACGCCACGGCCGCCGCGCTGGTGATCGGCCCGGTGTTCTTCCCGCAGAGCTCCGGCACCGCGCAGATGCTGGCGGCGTTCCTGACCTTCGGTATCGCGTTCATCGCCCGCCCCCTGGGCTCGGCGCTGTTCGGCCATTTCGGTGACCGGATCGGGCGCAAGTCGACGCTGGTCGCCTCATTGCTGCTGATGGGCGTGTGTACCACCCTGATCGGCCTGTTGCCGGGTTACGACAGCATCGGCGCCTGGGCACCGATCCTGCTGTGCGTGCTGCGTTTCGGCCAGGGCCTTGGCCTGGGTGGGGAATGGGGCGGTGCCGCACTGCTGGCCACCGAGAACGCGCCCAAGGGCAAGCGCGCCTGGTTCGGCATGTTCCCGCAACTGGGGCCTTCCATTGGCTTTTTGGCGGCCAACGGGCTGTTCCTGATCCTGGCGATGAACCTGGACGATGAGCAATTTCGCAGCTGGGGCTGGCGCATTCCGTTCCTGCTCAGCGCCGCGCTGGTGATGGTGGGCCTGTATGCGCGCCTCAAACTGCACGAAACCCCAGTGTTCGCCAACGCCGTGGCCAAGGAAAAACCGGTGAAAGTGCCGCTGGTCGAGCTGTTCAGCCAGCATTGGTTGCAGGTGCTGCTGGGCGCGGCGGCGATGGTGGTGTGCTATGCGCTGTTCTATATCACCACGGCGTTTTCCCTGAGTTACGGCGTGAGCACCCTGGGCTACAGCCGCGAAACCTTCCTCGCACTGTTGTGCTTTGCCGTGCTGTTCATGGGCGCGGCCACCCCACTGGCAGCCCTGGCCAGCGACCGTTATGGGCGCAAACCGGTGCTGATCGTCGGTGCGGTGCTGGCGATTCTTTCAGGGTTCACCATGGAACCGTTGCTGACCCATGGCTCGACCTGGGCGGTGGCGCTGTTCCTGTGCCTGGAACTGTTCCTGATGGGCGTGACCTTTGCGCCGATGGGGGCGCTGTTGCCGGAACTGTTTCCGACACGCGTGCGTTATACCGGGGCGTCGGCGGCGTATAACCTGGGCGGGATCGTTGGCGCTTCGGCCGCACCGTTTTTCGCGACCAAACTGGTGGCGATGGGTGGGCTGAGTTATGTCGGCGGGTATGTGTCGGCGGCAGCGTTGCTCAGTTTGATTGCGGTGCTGTGCCTGAAAGAGACGCGGGATAACGATTTGAACAAGGTCGCCTGATAGACCGCTATCGCGGGCAAGCCCGCTCCCACATGTGCAATGCATTCCAATGTGGGAGCGGGCTTGCCCGCGATGCTTTTACAGCTCTACAACCACCGCCTGGGAAGCACGGGTCGCCTTGGCCCGGGCAGCCTCGATAGACTCATCCCGCGCCAGCGCCACGCCCATGCGGCGCTGGCCATTCACTTCTGGCTTGCCGAACAGACGCAATGCCGTGTCCGGCTCGCTCAGGGCCGCGCCGAGGTTGGCGAACGCTGTCTGGGTCGACTGCCCTTCCACCAGGATCACCGCCGAAGCCGAAGGCCCGAACTGGCGGATCAACGGAATCGGCAAGCCCAGGATCGCCCGCGCATGCAGGGCAAACTGCGACAAGTCCTGGGAAATCAAGGTCACCAGGCCAGTGTCGTGGGGGCGCGGCGAGACTTCGCTGAACCACACCTGGTCGCCCTTGATAAACAGCTCGACACCAAACAGGCCACGGCCACCCAGGGCCTCGGTCACGGCTTTGGCGACGCGCTCGGATTCAGCCAGGGCCGCCGGGCTCATGGCCTGGGGCTGCCACGACTCCTGATAGTCACCCTTCTCCTGACGATGGCCCACAGGCGCGCAGAAGGTGGTGCCACCCACGTGACGCACGGTCAGCAGGGTGATTTCGTAATCAAAGTCGATAAACCCTTCGATGATCACCCGGCCCTTGCCGGCGCGGCCGCCTTCCTGGGCGTAGTCCCAGGCTTTCTGCACATCATCGACGCTGCGCAACAGGCTTTGGCCCTTGCCCGACGAACTCATCACCGGCTTGACCACGCACGGGAAGCCCAGGTCTTCGACGGCCTTGCGATAGTCTTCCACGGTGTCGGCGAAGTGGTACGGCGAAGTCGGCAGGTCCAGCTCTTCAGCGGCCAGGCGGCGGATGCCTTCACGGTTCATGGTCAACAGCGCCGCGCGGGCGGTGGGGATCACGGTAAAGCCTTCAGCTTCCAGCTCCACCAGGGTGCCGGTGGCGATGGCTTCGATTTCCGGGACGATGAAGTGCGGTTTTTCCGCCTCGATCACCGCACGCAGGGCCGCGCCGTCGAGCATGTTGATCACGTGGCTGCGATGCGCCACCTGCATGGCCGGCGCGTTGGCGTAGCGATCCACGGCAATCACTTCAACGCCCAGGCGTTGCAGTTCGATTACCACTTCCTTGCCCAGCTCACCGCAGCCACACATCAATACGCGGGTCGCGGTTGGCGACAATGGAGTTCCGATTCGGGTCATCTCAGGTCCTCAGGGGAGCGGATCAGGGGGAGAAAGGCCGGCATTTTACATGAACGGCGGGCATTGGCCTCAGTTAGCGACACGCTGGCGCCGCAAACGCCAGGCCATGGCCAGCCACACCACGGTGACCCCGGCAAATTTCGAGGCCAGGGCGGTGCCGACCACAGCGGGCGTCAACGCGCCGATCAGGCCAAAAAAGATAAAGGTATCGAGGGGAATGCTCAGTGCCGAACTTATCCACAGCCGGTCGTGCAACGGGCGCTTGGTGATGCTGAAGACCAGCCAGTCGATGCACTCGGACACCGCGAACGCCGTGGCGCTGGCCAGGGCGATGGACGGGTCGGAGGTGATATAGGACAGCACCAGCGCCGCGAGCATGGCGATGATCGCCCCGTGGCCGAAGCGCGTTTGCACCATGTCCCGCAGGATAAACACCAGGCCACCCCAGGCGGACCAGATGACATCCAGGTGCGGGGCGGTGGAAAAGGCGAAGTTGATCAGCACGACGCTGCTGATATAGGCGATCAGGAAGAGCATGGGGCGAGGGACCTGTGGGCAAGGGGCACAGGGTACTGCACATTTAGAAATATGTCGTCTGGGCGGGCCTCATCGCGGGCAAGCCCGCTCCCACCTGTTGAAATGCATTCCAATGTGGGAGCTGGCTTGCCTGCGATAGCGGTGGCTCAGGCGTCAGACTTTCCGGGAATCATCCACAACACCCCACTGGCCTTCGCCCGCTCATGACACAGCCCCAGCACCACCCGGCGCTCGGCGTTGTCCATGCGGCTCCAACGGGTGATTTCGTCGACATTGCGCTGGCAACCGGTGCAGATATCGTCGTCATCCAGGGCACAAATACTCACGCAGGGCGAGGCGACGGGGCGTTCAACCGGGTTCATTCCGGCTGCTCGACCAGGTCACGGGCATAGCGCTGAGAGTTGTGCACATAGTGCGCAGCGCTGGCTTCGAGCATCCTCTTCTGCTGCTCGGTCAACTCCCGTACCACCTTGCCAGGCGAGCCCATTACCAGCGAGCCATCGGGGATTTCCTTGCCCTCGCCGATCAACGAATTGGCGCCGATGATGCAGTGCCGGCCAATCTTGGCGCCGTTGAGGATCACCGCATTGATGCCAATCAGGCTGTAGTCGCCGACGGTGCAGCCATGCAGCATGGCGTTATGCCCAACCGTCACACCGGTGCCCAGGGTCAGCGGGTAGCCCATGTCGGTGTGCATCACGCTGCCGTCCTGCACGTTGCTGTTCTTGCCGATCAGGATCAGCTCGTTGTCGCCACGCAACACCGCGTTGAACCAGACGTTGGCGCCCTCCTCGAGCTTGACCTTGCCTACCAGCGTGGCATTGGGAGCCACCCAGCTGTGTGGATGGGTCTCGACACGGGCATCGCCCAGGCGGTATTTCATGGTCTTCCCTCACGGCTTGCCATTCAAACGATGGCTTAAGTATTGATAAAGCTTTTTGGCGGGCGATGCAGGCTGATGTCGGCATCGTCATAGAGCAGGTTGATCAATTCGACGATCATGATCGCCGTCAGGCCCCAGATCTTGTATTCACCAAACCGATAGCTGGGCACATACCAACTGCGGCCCTGGTAATCGATGCGATGGGTGTGCTCGCGCGGGTCCTGGCGGAAAAACTCCAGGGGCACGCTGAACACGGCGGCAATTTCGGCGTCGTTGGCCAGGTACTCGACGTAATCGGGGATCACCCCCACATAGGGGGTCACGCGGATGCCGTGCAGGGAGATCAGGGGGCTCAAGGGCCCGATCACTTCCACCAGGCCCGGCGGCAGGCCGATTTCTTCTTCGGCCTCGCGCAACGCGGTGAACACCAGGTCGGGGTCTTCGGGGTCGCGGCGCCCACCCGGGAACGCCACTTCGCCGCCATGGGTCGACAGGCCGCTGGCACGCAGGGTCAGGATCAGCTCGGGTTCGTCACTGCGGGTAATCGGCACCAGCACCGCGGCCTCGGGGAAACGTCCGTCAGTTTCCAGCGTGCGTGGCGTGTGATTGCTTACCCGGCGAAGTAGCTCGTCCAGCATGAGTCATCTCGATCTGTTGGCTACCTTGCATCATGCACCAAAGCGTACGGGTGCCCAACCCCAAAACCCCGGCGGTGTCGCTAAACGACAACTTGCAGGCCACTGCCCTGCACGCCAAGATAGGCGCAGTCCCCAGGAACCCAAGCATGAACTTCTGCAGCCAGTGCGGTAAACCGGTCACCCAGCGCATTCCCGAAGGCGATACACGCCTGCGTTATGTGTGCGACCACTGTCAGACCATTCACTATCAGAATCCCAATATCGTCGCCGGCACCCTGCCCGTCTGGGGCAATCAGGTGCTGCTGTGCCGGCGCGCCATCGAGCCGCGCCTGGGCTACTGGACCCTGCCTGCAGGCTTTATGGAAAACGGCGAGACCGTCGAACAGGGCGCCCTGCGCGAAACCCTGGAGGAAGCCTGCGCCAGGGTGCGCAACCTGAGTATCTACACGCTGATCGACGTACCGCACATCAGCCAGGTGCATATCTTCTACCGCGCCGAACTGGTCGACCTGGACTTTGCCGCCGGCCCCGAGAGCCTGGAAGTCCGACTGTTCGATGAAGCGGACATCCCTTGGTCCGAGCTGGCTTTCCGCACGGTCAGGCGTACCTTAGAATGCTTTTTTGCCGACCGTCGGCAACAGGTGTTTCCCGTGCGCAGCGAATCGGTGCCACCCTTGACTCAGCCTGCACGATAACAATCGAAGGTCACCTTCAAAGGGATATCGCTTCAATGCGTTGGTTGCTTGCTCTGCTCTGCCTGTCGTTCGCCACGCTGTCGTGCGCCACCACCCTGCAAACCCTGGGCGGTAAACCCGTCGAGAAGATCCTGGTACTCAAGTCCGCGCACCAGTTGCAACTGATCAACGATGGCAAACCGCTGAAGACCTACCGCATTTCCCTGGGCAAGAACCCCAAGGGCCACAAGCTGATCGAAGGCGACCGCCGCACGCCAGAAGGCTTCTACTGGATCGACTGGCGCAAGACCAGCGACCGCTTCAACCTGTCGATGCATATCTCCTACCCCAATATCAGCGATGCCGCCCGCGCCCGCCGCGAAGGGGTCAAGCCCGGCAGCATGATCATGATCCACGGCACGCCTGACAGTGAGGAATACCCGGAACAGTGGTTCCACACCCTGGACTGGACCGACGGCTGCATCGGCATGCGCAATGTCGACATGCGCGAAGTGTGGAACCTGGTCAAGGACGGCACGATGATCGAGATCCGTCCGTAACCTCGACCGTTGGTAAAATAATTCAAAAAAAATCTACCTCTCCTACAGCCCCTGTCGATGAATACCATTTCACCGACAGGGGCTGCGTCTTTCTGCGCGCGATAAAGACCTCTCTAATACCACTTGATACCAGGCACCTTTAGGGTGCCTGTAAACAGGCATGTGCCCGCTTTTGGCGGCATTGACATGGTATTTAAGTGGTATTAATTTCCGGCCATTACCGGGCGACAACACTCCAATAACGCATCGGAAACCCTACAGATGAATCCCATCCAGACCCTGCGTCCTGACGATCGGCAATCCACGCCGCTGTACCTGCAACTGGCCCGCAATCTCGAAGCGGCTATCCATGCCGGCCAGTGGAAATCCGAGCAGGCCTTGCCCTCCGAGCGCGTACTCAGCGAACAGTTGAGCATCTCCCGGGTAACCGCCCGCAAAGCCCTGGAAGTGTTGTTCGCCCAAGGCCTGATCCGCCGCAGCCAGGGCTCTGGCACGTTTATCACGCCACGCCTGGAACAGCCGCTGTCGCGCCTCTCGGGGTTCAGCGAGATGTTGCGGCTCAAGGGGTTTGCCCCCAGTTCGCAATGGCTGGTGCGCGAAATCACCCCGCCGACCCATGAAGAGCTGATCCGCCTGTGCCTGTCGCCCACCGACAAAGTGGCGCGGCTCAAACGCCTGCGCAAGGCGGATGACACCGTGATGGCCATCGAAATGAGCGCCCTGCCCGCCTCGATCATTCCCAACCCCCAGGCCATCGGCAGTTCGCTCTACGAATACTTGGAAGGCATCGGCAAACCGGTGGTGCGAGCCCTGCAGCATATCCAGGCCATCAACGCCTCGGACGAGTTCGCCGCCCTGGTGGGCATCGCCCCCGGCACCGCCATGCTGCTGATGACTCGGGTCGGCTACACCGCCGACAACACGCCAATCGAGATCACCGACACCTACTGCCGCAACGACTACTACGACTTTGTCGCAGAGCTGCGTAGGTACGATTTTTCCGCTGAACTGCGGCCCTAGAGAACTGCCATGTCCGAAGACAATATCCTCACGCCCCACGGCTGGATTCGCGGCCGCCTGGTGCACCACGAAGGCAAGGTCGGCGCCGTCGAAGGCGTGCCTTGCGACCCGGCCGACAATGACCTGCCCTACCTGCTGCCGGGTTTTATCGACCTGCATGTGCACGGCGGCGGCGGCAAGGACATCATGGAAGGCAGCAGCGCCTTCGAGACCATCACCCGCACCCATGTGCGCTTCGGCACCACCTCGCTGCTGGCCACTACCATGACTGCGCCGGTCGAGGAAATCTCCCGGGTACTCGGCGAACTCGGCCAGTTCTGCGAACGGCGCCCGGCCGGCAGCGCCCGGGTGCTGGGCGTGCATCTGGAAGGCCCCTACATCAACCCAGGAAAACTCGGCGCACAGCCCAACTTCGCCCACACGGCATTGATGGCCGAGGTCGAGGAGTACCTGCGCCTGGCACCGATCCGGGTGATTACCATTGCCCCGGAAATCGCCGGGCATGACGCTTTGATCCGTGCCCTCAGCCAGCGCGGCGTGCGCATGCAGATCGGCCATACCCTGGGCAGCTATGAAGAAGGCGTCGCTGCGCTGGCGGCCGGCGCCACCAGCTTCACCCACCTGTACAACGCCATGAGCCCGCTGCATCACCGCGAGCCGGGCATCGTCGGCGCCGCCCTGGCCCACGCGCAATACGCCGAGCTGATCCCGGACCTGCTGCACGTGCACCCAGGTGCCATGCGCGTGGCCCTGCGTTCGATTCCCTGCCTGTACTGCGTCACCGACTCCACCGCCGCGGCAGGCATGCCCGACGGCGAATACAAGCTGGGCAGCCACACCGTGACCAAATGCCTGGGCGGCGTACGCCTGGCCGACGGCACCCTGGCCGGCAGCACCCTGACCATGGATCAGGCGCTGCGCAACCTGGTGAAGATCGGCCTGCCCATCAGCGAAGCCTCACAGCGTCTGTCGCAATTTCCTGCGGATTACCTGGGCCTGGAACAACGCGGCCGCCTGCAACCGGGCAGCTTTGCCGACTGCGTGCGCCTGGACCGCTCCCTGCACCTCACCGACGTAATGGTCGAAGGAGAAACCATTGACTTCAAAAATGCTTGAAGAGGCCCTGTCCTCCTGTGAGGCCGTCGCGGCCCAACTGCAATGCCTCGACCCGCTGCTGGCCGAGGTCGCCGGCCGCCTGCGCCGCCAGCCGCCGCAAGTGGCGATGACCGTCGCCCGTGGCAGTTCGGACCACGCCGCCAGCTACTTCGCCTACCTGACCATGCAGCACGTGGGCGTGCCCGTGGCGTCGCTGCCTATGTCGGTGGTGACCCTGGCGCAGGCGCCGCTGAAAGTCAGCGGCCAGGCGGCCTTCGGCTTCTCCCAGTCGGGGCAGAGCCCGGACCTGGTTAACAGCCTGCGCCTGCTGCGCAAGCGCGGGGCGCTGAGCGTGTCGATGGTCAATGCCGAAGATTCGCCCCTGGAAGCCGCCTGCGAATTCCATGTGCCGCTGTGCGCCGGCCCCGAACGCAGCGTGGCCGCGACCAAGAGTTTTATCGCCACCTTGAGCGCCAGCGCCCAGTTGGTCGGCCACTGGAACCAGGAAGACGGCCTGCTCGAAGCCTGCCACGCCCTGCCTGCCGGCCTGCGCGAAGCGGCGACCCAGGACTGGAGCCTGGCCATCGACGCCCTGCGCGATTGCCAGCGCCTGATGGTCATCGGCCGTGGCGCCGGGTTTGCCATCGCCCAGGAAGCCGCACTCAAGCTCAAGGAAACCTCGGCGATCCAGGCCGAAGCCTTCAGCAGCGCCGAAGTGCGCCACGGGCCGATGGCGCTGATCGACGACAACTACCCGCTGCTGGTGTTTGCCCCGCGCGGCGCCGAACAGCCGGGCCTGCTGACCCTGGCCACGGAAATGCGCCAACGCGGGGCCCGAGTGCTGCTGGCCGCGCCTGACGATATTGCCGAACGCGACCTGACCCTCAGCCGCGCCGAGCACCCGGCACTGGACCCGATCCTGGCAATCCAGAGTTTCTATGTGATGGCTGCAGGCCTGGCCCAGGCCCGGGGCATGGACCCGGATCAACCCCGCCACCTGAGCAAAGTCACCCGCACCCACTGAGTTGGTTTCTGTCGTTTCCTGATGAGTACCGTGCCCATGCCCGACAATAATAATGACCTCACCCTCAGCGCCCCCCTCAGTGGGCCGGTGCTGACCCTGGGCAACGTGCCTGACGACGTGTTCGCCAGTGGCGCCATGGGCGACGGGATTGCCATCGACCCCCTCAACGACTGCCTGCATGCGCCGTGCGCGGGCGTGGTGATCCACGTTGCCCGTACCGGCCACGCCCTGACGATCCGCGCCGACAATGGCGCCGAGGTGCTGCTGCATGTGGGCATCGATACCGTCCAATTGAATGGCGAAGGCTTTGCCCTGCTGGTCAAGCAAGGCGCGCGGGTCAGCAACGGGCAGCCCCTGGTGCGTTTTGACCTGGACCGCATCGCCCGCCAGTGCAAAAGCCTGGTCAGCCTGATCATCCTCACCAACGGCGAGCAGTTCGAGTTGCGCCCGGTGGCCGTCAATACGGTCAAGGTCGGCGAAGCCCTGCTGCGCATCGTCGCGCGCCAGCCTGCCGCCGTGCAGTCTGTGTCCGACAACTCCCAGGCACATGCCAGCGCCAGCGTGCGCATTACCCATCGCGGCGGCCTGCATGCGCGTCCCGCAGCCCTGGTTCGCAAGACCGCCCAGGGTTTCAGCAGCCAGTCGCAGCTGCATTTCGCCGGCAAGTCAGCTTCGTGCGACAGCCTGATCGGGTTGATGGGGCTGGGTATTGGTGAGCAGGACGAGGTACAGGTCACCTGCCTGGGCAAGGATTGCGACGCGGCGTTACAGGCATTGGTCGCAGCCCTATCGGTCACCACCCACGAACACGAGCAGGCCCCAGTGATCGTGACTGCGCGCCCGCTCAACACCGAAGCGGGCGTATTGCAGGGTGTGTGTGCCGCACCCGGCCTGGTCTGCGGGCCGCTGTTGCGGCTGCACACCATCGAGTTGCCGCAAGACCCGGGCAACCACATGCGCGAAGAACAATTGCAGCACCTGGACAGCGCCCTGGAGCAGGTACGCGGGGAAATCCGCAACACCCTGGAGCACGCCCGCCAGCGCAAGGCCGTCGAGGAAGAAGAGATCTTCGCCGCCCACCTGGCCCTGCTGGAAGACCCGACCCTGTTGGAGGCCGCCACCGCCGCCATCGAGCACGGCAGCGCCGCCACCCATGCCTGGCGCGATGCGATCCAGGCCCAATGCGCGGTGTTGCTGGGCTTGGGCAAGCCGTTGTTTGCCGAACGCGCCAACGACCTGCGGGACTTGCAGCAACGGGTGCTACGCGCCCTGCTGGGTGAGGCCTGGCAGTTCCAAATGCCTGCCGGGGCGATTGTCGTCGCCCATGAATTGACGCCCTCGGACCTGCTGCAACTGAGCGCGCAAAATGCTGCCGGCATCTGCATGGCCGAAGGCGGCGCCACCTCCCACGTGGCGATCCTGGCCCGGGGCAAAGGCATGCCATGCGTGGTCGCCCTGGGCAGTGCAGTGCTGGAGGTGCCGCAAGGCCAACGGGTAGTGCTGGACGCCGGCAATGGGCGCCTGGAACTCACCCCGGACGATGCCCGCCACGCCCAGGTCCACCAGATTCGCGAGGCGCAACAGCAGCGGCGCCAGCAGCAACAGGCCCAGGCCCAGGCAGCGGCCGGCACCCTGGATGGCGTGGGCATTGAAGTGGCCGCCAATGTCGCCTCCAGCAGCGAGGCGCAGATTGCCTTGGCAAACGGCGCCGATGGCGTGGGGCTGTTGCGTACCGAGTTTCTGTTTGTCGACCGTCGCACCGCACCCGACGAGCAAGAACAACGCCAGGCCTATCAGGCGGTGCTGGATGCCATGGGCGACAAATCCGTGATCATCCGCACCATCGACGTGGGCGGCGACAAGCAGCTCGACTACCTGCCCTTGCCCGCCGAGGCCAACCCGGTGCTGGGCCTGCGCGGTATTCGCATGGCCCAGGTACGCCCGGAGTTGCTCGACCAGCAACTGCGCGCCCTGCTGCAGGTCTGCCCGCTGCAGCGCTGCCGGATCCTGTTGCCGATGGTCAGTGAAGTCGACGAATTGCTGCACATCCGCCAGCGCCTCGATCAGCTGTGCGCCGAGCTGGAACTGACCCAGCGCCCGGAACTGGGGGTGATGATCGAAGTGCCGGCCGCCGCGTTGATGGCCGAGCAACTGGCCGAACATGCGGACTTTTTGTCGATCGGCACCAATGACCTGTCCCAGTACACCCTGGCCATGGACCGCGACCACGCCGGCCTGGCCGCGCGGGTCGACGCCCTGCACCCGGCGCTGCTGCGCCTGATCGCCCAGACCTGCATTGGCGCGGCGAAACACGGGCGCTGGGTCGGGGTGTGCGGCGCCCTCGCCTCTGACCCGCTGGCCACCCCGGTGCTGGTGGGCCTGGGGGTGCGCGAGCTGTCTGTCAGCCCGCCGCAAATTGCCGAAATCAAAGACCGCGTGCGCCACCTGGACGCCGCGCAATGCCGGCAACTGAGCCAGGGCCTGCTCGACCTGAGCAGCGCCAGGGCCGTACGCCAAGCCTGTCAACACCACTGGCCGTTGAGCTGACAACAACAAGAAAAAGGAGACTCGCCATGTACCAACTGTTTATTGAAGGCCTGCAACGCCTGGGCCGTGCGCTGATGCTGCCCATCGCCATCCTGCCGATTGCCGGCCTGCTGCTGCGCCTGGGTGATACCGACCTGCTGAACATCGCGGTGATGCACGACGCCGGGCAAGCGATCTTCGCCAACCTCGCGCTGATCTTCGCCATCGGCATCGCCGTGGGTTTTGCCCGCGACAACAACGGCACGGCCGGGCTGGCCGGGGCCATTGGCTACCTGGTGATGGTCTCCACCCTCAAGGTGATGGACAGCACCATCAACATGGGCATGCTCGCCGGGATCGTCAGCGGGCTGATGGCCGGGGCGCTGTATAACCGCTTCAAGGACATCAAGCTGCCGGAGTACCTGGCGTTCTTTGGCGGGCGACGCTTTGTGCCGATTGTCACCGGGTTTTCGGCGGTGGGCCTGGGGGTGATCTTCGGGTTGATCTGGCCGCCGGTGCAGCACGGCATCAATAGCTTCGGCGTGCTGCTGATGGAAAGCGGCAGCCTGGGCGCCTTTGTGTTCGGCGTGTTCAACCGCTTGCTGATCGTCACCGGGCTACACCATATCCTCAACAACATGGCCTGGTTTGTGTTCGGCAGCTTCACCGACCCGGCCACCGGCGCGGTGGTCACCGGCGACCTGACCCGCTATTTTGCCGGCGACCCCAAAGGCGGCCAGTTCATGACCGGCATGTTCCCGGTGATGCTGTTCGGCCTGCCCGCAGCGTGCCTGGCGATGTACCGCAACGCCCTGCCGCAGCGGCGCAAAATCATGGGCGGGATCTTCCTGTCGATGGCCCTGACGTCGTTCCTGACCGGGGTCACCGAGCCGATCGAATTCGCCTTCATGTTCCTCGCGCCGTTCCTGTACCTGCTGCATGCGCTGCTCACCGGCCTGTCGATGGCGGTCACCAACCTGCTGGATATTCACCTGGGCTTTACCTTCTCCGGAGGGTTCATCGACATGGTCCTGGGCTGGGGCAAGTCCACCAATGGCTGGCTGGTGTTGCCGGTGGGCCTGGCTTACGCGGTGATCTACTACAGCGTGTTCAACTACTGCATCCGTCGCTTCAACCTGAAGACCCCGGGCCGTGAAGATAGCCAGGTGGCACAGGCCGAAGCGATGAGTGATCACCAGCGGGCCAGTGCCTATATCCGCGCCCTGGGCGGTGCCGACAACCTGCTCAGCGTCGGCGCCTGCACCACCCGCCTGCGCCTGGACATGGTGGACCGCAACAAGGCCATGGACGCCGAACTCAAGGCCCTGGGAGCGATGGCCGTGGTGCGCCCGGGCAATGGCGGCAGCTTACAGGTGGTGGTGGGGCCGATGGCCGACAGCATTGCCGATGAGATTCGCCTGGCCATGCCGTCGTTTGTTGCATCGGCGCCCGTGGCGGTTGTGCCTGTGGATAAGCCAGTCATGGTGAATGTGCAGGAGGCCGAACAATGGCTGGGCGCCTTGGGCGGCCGGGCGAATGTACGCCAGCTGGAAGCGGTGGCGATGACGCGGTTGCGGGTGGAACTGGGGGATGATTCGGTGTTGTCCGAAGCTCAGTTGACCGCACTGGGTTGCCAGGGCGTGAGCCGGCTTGAAAGTGGGGTCTGGCACCTGTTGATCGGTGACAAGGCAGCGGGGTTGGGTGAGGCCTTGGAGCGGTTGGTTAGCCGCCCGGTCAACGCCTGATCCGAACGGACGCAGAGCGTCCAGGGCGGCGTACCGCTACTTATCTACCGCCCAGCCAAACGCACAACTCCTCATGCTGAGGGTTCTTACCTCAAGCATGGAGAGCGTGCCCGTGAGCACAACACCCCAGACCTTTGAAGGCATCAAAGGCCACCTCAACCAGATCAGCCATCACCTGCTCCAGGTCGAAGCGCCGCTGTTGCCCGAACAAAAACCTGTTGCCGAACTGGCCTACCTGGAAAAAATCAATGGCCAGCTGACGCGCTACCGCCAGCAATACATGAACAAGAGCCAGGTCCTCTATATCGGTATCAAAGCCAACGTCCTGCCCGCCCGTGTGGCGACACTCAAGACCACCCTGAACACGTACCTGCAACAACTTGATCGCGACGAGCAGATCGACGGCAAACCACGCAAGTCCTATATGACCTTCGAAGCCGGGTTCAGCGCCCTGGCCCATGAAACCAAACTCAGCGCCCAGGACCGCCTTCTGCATCCGCAACAACAGGCCATGCTTGAGCGGGTGCCCCTGGGCAGCACGCAACGCCCGGGCCTGTACGCCCTGTCGTTCCAATACCAGGAGCGCACCGTCGAATTGGCCGGCGCCTTTGTCCTGACACAGCAATCCAGCCCGCTGGTCGCCGACCTGGACGCCGGGCCAGCGGTGGGTGAAGTGATGCTGTTCACCCCCTCCCGCGGGATCGCATCCTTCAGTTCCCTCGCCCAACTCAACCGGCATCTACTGCAAGGAATGGACGATGCCGAGCAACGTCGCGACTTCATGCAACTGCTGCCCGTGCGTTATCACGATGTCAGCCCCGAGGCCATCTGGCCGCTGCAACTGGCACCGATCAGCGACAGGCCGCTGTTTGAACACACCTACAACGCCCTGATCGACAAGCGCACCCAGGACATCGAGCGCGCCTTGAGCCTGGTGGACAACCCCACACAGAGCCCCGCGCAACTGATCAGTGCCCTGGACCGCGCCATTGCCGGCGCCTTGCCGGACCTGCGCGCGCGCCTGGCGTGGCGCGCGCGCCGCTTGCTGGAGCGCCACCTGCGCCACAGCGCGCCGGACTGGTATCGCAGCGCCAGCGAAGCGCGGCGCGCCACCCTCGCCACCCACCTTTGGCACTACAACGAAGCCCGCCAGGACCTGCTCGACCTGCTGGGCCCGGTCACCACCCCGCAGTCCCTGGCCCGCTACCAGTTGCTTGAACGCCTGAGCGACGAGCTGGACATTCAGGACCTGGCGCCAGAGCACCTGTTGATCAACACCCGGCGCTATGTCTACCCCATCGGCGAGTATGAACATGATCGCAGCCTGGTCGACCTGGCCCTGCGCGGGTTGCAAGACGGGGATGCCCTGCCGGGCTCGGACTTCCTGAACAAAACCACGCTCACCTATCAGGGCGCGACACTGCCCACCGCCTACCAGGACCTGACACCCGCCTGGCTCGCACAGACGCTGGCCACCTTACAGCCGCGTATCGACTTTGCCGACGCGCAACGGCAAATGCATGCCAAACCAGAAGTCAGCCGTAGCATCGAACGGATGCTCGACCAAAGGCTCACCGCACTGGCCTACACCGCCCTGCTGCAAGGCCACCTCAGTGACGAGGACTTTCAATTGGTGCAGGACCTGCGCCAGGGCACCAACCCGCACCTGAGCGCCGCCACTCTGTCGCTACATGCCGCTCAATTGCAGGACCTGTGGGTACTGCGCCAAAGCGATGCGAGCGGCGCAATCATCCGCCTGTTGCTGTGCACGCCCGAAGCGCCGCGCGCGCAGCAGTTCATGGCGTTTGACAGTGAACTCGCCTGCCAGAACCACATCCTCGGCTGGAGCCTGGACAATGGCAGCAAACACCCCCCGGGTACCCTCACCGACTATCTGATCAAGCGCGTCGCCCTGCGTTTTCGCGGGGCCATGAAGCAAGTCTTGAGCGGCCTGAGCTTCAAGTTCCACGACCAGGAATACCAAGAGATCGGCTTTGGCAATATCGGCAGCCACGCCATGTGCCTCAAGGCGATGTCGGCCCATGTGCTGGCGACCCGCATCGACGACTATGAGTTCGGCACCCCGAGTTGGTACCGATCCGCCAGCGTCGACAACCGCCAGCAGCTGTTGAAACTGGCCGAAGACAGCGAGGGCGCGCTGCTTACCTACAATGAACATCCGTTGTCTGACGCTCGATTTCCCAGCTTTACCCATTTCCTGCATGAACAGGCGAGAAAAAGCCTCAACGACTTGCTGGGCCGCCCCCAGAACGATGTCGACCCGGACACCGTGTGGGCCTTTTCACCGCCGTCGTTGCTCGGCGCGCTGACCCCGCCGCCCCTGACTTACACCCAGCTGTACCGCGATGGCTACGCCGACGGCGTGGGTTTTCTCGACGAGAAATTCTCGCGTTCGGCTCGTTTCAAAGGCCCGCCCGGCGTTGACTTGAGCCAATTAAGCGCAGAAAAAATTGCACGCTCGGTCACCGGCACCTGGGTCGGCGAGCGCTACATCAACCAGGTCAAGACCCGCTTGCTCAACACCGGCAGCACCGACTATGCACTGCGGCGCAATGCCACCTTGAGCATCACCCAGCACCAACTGCAGAACGCCGCCCTGGAGTGCCGGCTGGAGGGGTATATCGCCGGGGTAGACTGGACGTGGTTGCAACGCAGTATTGCGAGCATGCACGACACCGCCGCCCAGACCCGTGGCACCTACGCTATCCATCGCCTGCTGGTGGACGGCGAATGGGTGATGGGCAACCTGCTCTTCAGCCATGGCGATTTTCCGACGTTGCTCTACACCCCAAACGCACCGGACGGCATCAGCTTTCGCGAAGCGCGGCTGTTCAATTACCGGTTGAAAAAGATTCCCGGCATGGTGGGCTATTTCACCCTGCGGGTCGGCGCCCAGTCCCAGGTGCGGGTCCGGGCCTTCCTGGAAAACGCCAAGGCCCAATTACCCGAAGACCTGAGCCAGACCGACACCAGCCCGGCACGCTATGACTCGACCCACGGGCAACCCCCGCTGCAGGATCTACGCGAGGCCCTGTACAACATGCCGTTGCAGCGCAAGATCGATGACGTGCAAGGCACCACGGTCAATCGCAACCAAATGATCAGCGCCATTTTGTGGAACTGCGTGGAATGGGTCACCGCGATTGCCACCGCGCCGTTTCCCAGCCTCAGCCTGAGCCTGGGCATGCTGCTGGCATTCAAGGACGGCATGCTGGCCCTGCACGCGTACCAGCAGGGCGATACCGGGGCGGCACTGGAACACTTGCTCGGCTACGTGCTTAACAGTGCCGGGGCCGCCGTCACCGATCTGCGCCCGGCCCTGGCCTCGGTCAAACAGCTCGCCCGGCCGGGCCTGCGCCAGGTCACCAGGAGCCACGCTGCACCGAGCGAAGCGGTGAGGCTGGTGCAGCCCCTGCAACCCAAGCCCCTGGCGCTGGAAAATATGCAAGCGGTGCTGTTCGAAGGCCAGGCGCTATGGGCCAAAACCGTTCCAGACCCGATCGGCCGTTACCTGCTGTATCGACTGGATCCTGTCACCGGCAGGCTGGTCTCCACCACTCGGGTGGCCGCGCCAGATAGCCAAGGTGTGTGGCGCCGCACCGGGGTCACTGGTGGCGCACCCAAGTACGAAAAACTACCCGAGCCCCCCGAACCGCTGAAAACCTATGAGATGCCACCGAGCTATGCCCGCGATCTGGGTAAGGCCATCAACCCGGATACGCGCGCACAGATGCTGCTGAACACGAGTGAGTTAGTGGGCTCAGAGGGGGTGGCCAGGGGCGTGCTCGCCCTCGACCTTAACCCGCTGCGTACGGTTTACCTGCAACAGGTCGAACGCCTGAGCACTGACGCCCAGGACTTTTTCACCCAGCTCGCGCCTTTACCGGCGCGCACCGCTCCCCCGGCCGTGGACGCCAGTACCTCATTCGCGCAACTGATCGCCAGCGATGCGTTCAGCGGCAACAAAAACCTGATCATTGGCGCAATACCGGGCTCCATCGCCAGTAAGCAGCTGCTGATCACGCAGATGGATGCCTTGATCAGCAACGGCTTCAAACACTTGTACATTGAGTACCTGCCCGCCGATGCATTCCGCACACGCCTGCAGCGCCTGCATCAGGGTAAAACCTGGGAAAACATTCGCCAGCATCTCGAAGCGGTCGACAAGGGCTTTGGTCTTGCCCCGGACGCTGAATACTCCTACCTTGCCCTGGTACGCAAGGCCAAGGACAAGGGCGTGAAGATCCTGGCCCTGGACGCTTCCACCTCCTACTTGCTGGACGATTTCCTGCAAATGCGCGACACCCCGCCGACCATCCCGCGCAGCAACAGCATCAGGAATTTCTACTCCCATAAAGCCATCGGGGCCGATGCCCTCGTCGAACAGGACGAACGTTGGGTGGCCCTGGTGGATCACAGCCGCCTGCGCACGTTCGAGGGCACGCCGGGCCTGGCCGACTTGCAAGAAGCAGTGGCCCTGCGCGTGGAGGATGTGGCGGCGGGCCAGCCGGTGGGCCTCTGGGTCGACACGCCCGGCGCCATAGCCGGTGACCCGTTGGCCAAGGGCGATTATCGCCTGGCCCTGCACACGGCGTACAAGGAACCCGGGCAAGCCGCTTCTGCCAGCGTCGCGTCTACGACGGACGTGACGCACTTCAGCGACTACGATATCCCCCACGCCTTCCGGGACAGCATCAGCCGGCAAAGCACCGCCGGCCGTGGGCTGGACAGCAACTACGCCTCACCGATCGCCACCGAGCAAAGGGCTTTCAGCGTCTTTCTGGACGCCCGAGAGCGCCTGAGTCGCGATGCGGCGGCTTACCTGGAGCAGCATGTACCGCCAGCCAGGCCCGATCCCTCCACCCTGGGCACACCGGCCACCCCGCAGGCGCTGCTCGAACGTGTTGGGAGCAGCGAGTTTTCCGGGCTGGTGGTCGGTGAAGCGCACCAGGCGCAGTCGAGCAAGCGCTGGCTGCGTGAACATATGAAAAAGCTAAAGGAACAGGCATTCAAGACGCTGTACGTAGAACACCTGTTGACCGATATGCATCAGCAAGATCTGGATCTGTTCCTGCGCACCCAACACCTGCCGGACAACCTCAAGCGCTACCTGGCCATGCTTGATCGCGGCCAGATGCCGCACTACAAGGGCAAAAATTCCTACACTGAAGTGATCCAGGTCGCTGCCAGGCATGGCCTGCGCATCCGTGCCCTGGACTGCACCGCCAGCTATAACGTCAAGGGCCTGGAGGATGGCGATCTGGGGCGCAACCAGATGTTCAGTTACTTCGCGTCAAAAGTAATCCAGGCCGACCAGGCAGCACAGGGCCCGCACAAATGGGTGGCTTTTATTGGCAGCGCCCACACCAATAACAACCTGGGCGTGGCCGGGCTTGCGGAACTGCAAGGTGCAGTCAGCCTGCATGTGCGGGATACCGCCCCGGCGCTGGCGCAGAATATTCGCCCGGGGACCTGGGAGGTTTCGACCTCGGGCATAAAGCCGTTCAGGCGGGCGTTACGCGGCGACCTTGTTTTAGAAGCCGGTGTGGAGGGGATTCGTGCGCCAGCGCCCTTTGTCCCGGTAGACCGTCGTCGATTGAATCTCGCGGGCCTGTACTTGATCGAACGCCCGTCGCCTTCGCAGACCAACCTGCTGCACCGCTCGCGCAGCGGCGAAATCGTGTCGACGCCGATCAAGGTCGACCACGACGGCCTGTTCTATGTCGAACGCTGGGCGCCGATGCAGGGCAAGCGTTTCAGCTACGAAAACACGTTGATCAGCGCCCTGGAGGTGGAGGTGGGACTAAAACCTGCGCCAGACATCACGAGGCTTTGATTTCGGCGATCTGACAGGCAAAAAAACCCGCTGGCCAATTTGGCCCAGCGGGTTTCTTGTTCTAGCGGCCAGCGGATCAGAAATCCGCCAATTGCCAGACCTCATAAGCCGGTGTCTCGTAGGGATGACTCAGCTTCATCGCAGCAACTACCGCCACGATCAACGCATCGGCCACCACCAGCTCAACCTTCCATTCTGCAACCACCTCGACCTGGCCCACCTGCCCGATAAACGGCTGGCTGCCATCCATCGCGCGGAACTGGCCGCGGCCCAGCACTTGCCAGGCACAGTTGTCGTAGTTGCCGATGCGCCCGCCACCGGCCGCGAAGACGGCGCTTTTCACCGTCTCCACATGGCTGTCGGGCACAAAGAAGCTGAGCTTGTACACCGCCTTAGTTCACCCACACACGAGCGTTACGGAACATGCGCATCCACGCGCCGTCTTCGTTCCACTCTTCCGGGCGCCACGAGTTCTGCACGGCGCGGAACACCCGCTCCGGGTGCGGCATCATGATGGTCACGCGACCGTCGCGGCTGGTCAGCCCGGTGATCCCGCGCGGCGAGCCGTTCGGGTTGGCCGGGTAGCTTTCGGTGACCTTGCCGTGGTTGTCGACAAAACGCAGGGCCACGGTGCCGGACAGATCGGCTTCCAGCAACGCTTCCTCGCTTTCGAACTCGGCATGGCCTTCACCGTGGGCGATGGCAATCGGCATGCGCGAACCGGCCATGCCTTGCAGGAAGATCGAGTTCGATTCCTGCACCTGCACCATGGCCACACGGGCCTCGAACTGCTCGGAACGGTTACGCACAAAGTGCGGCCAGAACTCGCTGCCCGGGATCAGTTCGCTGAGGTTGGACATCATCTGGCAACCGTTGCACACACCCAGGGTGAAGCTGTCGTTGCGTTCGAAGAAGCCCTGGAACGCATCGCGCGCGCGGCTGTTGAACAGGGCCGACTTGGCCCAGCCTTCACCGGCACCCAATACGTCGCCGTAGGAGAAACCACCGCAGGCCACCAGGCCCTTGAACTCATTGAGGTCGACGCGACCGGCGAGGATATCGCTCATGTGCACGTCGATCGCATTGAAGCCTGCACGGTCGAACGCGGCCGCCATTTCCACCTGGCCGTTGACGCCCTGCTCACGCAGTACGGCAACCTGTGGCCGGATGCCTTTCTTGATGTACGGCGCGGCGATGTCCTGGTTGACGTCGAAGCTGAGCTTGGTGCTCAGGCCCGGGTTGTCTTCTTCCAGGATCACGTCGAATTCCTGCTCGGCACAGTCGACGTTATCGCGCAGGCGCTGGATCTGGTAGCTGGTCTCGGCCCACTGGCGTTGCAGCAGGCGGCGCTGGCCTTCAAACACGGTGTCGCCGTTGAAGACGATGTTGATCACGCCGTTGTTGATCGGCTGGCCAACCACCGCCACGCAGTCGCCCAGGCCAGCAGCGCTGAACTGTGCAAGCACGTCCGGGGTCGCGTCCTGGCGCACCTGGATCACCGCGCCCAGTTCTTCGTTGAACAGGATGGCGGCGATGTCAGCGGAAGTTTCCGCCAGACCGTCGAGGTTCAGGCTCAGGCCGCAATGACCGGCAAAGGCCATTTCCACGACGCTGGTCAGCAAACCACCGTCGGAACGGTCGTGGTAGGCCAGCAGGTGGCCGTCGGCGTTCAGGCCCTGGATCACGGCGAAGAAGGCTTTCAGGTCTTCGGCGTCATCGACGTCCGGCGCCTGTTTGCCAAGCTTGCCGTGGGTCTGGGCGAGGATCGAGGCGCCCATACGGTTCTGGCCACGGCCCAGGTCAACCAGGATCAGGTCGGTGGTGCCCTTGTCCATGCGCAGTTGCGGGGTCAGGGTCTGGCGGATGTCGGTGACCGGCGCGAAGCCGGTGACGATCAGCGACAGCGGCGAAGTGACGCTCTTGTCGGTGCCCTCATCGTTCCAACGAGTGGCCATGGACATGGAGTCCTTGCCCACCGGAATGGTGATTCCCAGTTCCGGGCACAGCTCCATGCCGACCGCCTTGACGGTGTCGTACAGGCGCGCATCTTCACCGGGGTGGCCGGCAGCAGACATCCAGTTGGCCGAGAGCTTGATATCGGACAGCTTGCCAATGCGCGACGCGGCGATGTTGGTGATGGTTTCGCCAATGGCCATGCGGCCCGACGCCGGGGCGTCCAGCAAGGCCAGCGGCGTGCGCTCGCCCATGGCCATGGCTTCACCGGTGTACACGTCAAAGCTGGTGGCGGTCACGGCAACGTCAGCTACCGGCACCTGCCATGGGCCGACCATTTGGTCACGGGCCACCAGGCCGGTGATGGTGCGGTCGCCGATGGTGATCAGGAAGCTTTTGCTCGCCACGGCCGGGTGGTGCAGCACGCGCTCGATGCTGTCGGCCAGGTCGAGGCTGCTTGGGTCGAAATCATCGCCCAACTCGGCTTCACGTACCGCCGAGCGGTGCATGCGCGGAGCCTTGCCCAGCAGCACTTCCAGCGGCATGTCCACCGGGCTGTTGCCGAAGTGGCTGTCGGTGACGGTCAGTTGCGGCTCGGCGGTTGCTTCGCCGACGACCGCAAACGGGCAACGCTCGCGCTCGCAGATCGCCTGGAAGCGTTCGAAGTCCGCAGGCCCCACCGCCAACACGTAGCGTTCCTGGGATTCGTTGCTCCAGATCTCGTGCGGGGCCATGCCCGGCTCGTCGTTTGGAATATTGCGCAGTTCGAAACGGCCGCCACGGTCGCCATCGTTGACCAGTTCCGGGAAGGCGTTGGACAGACCGCCGGCGCCGACGTCGTGGATAAAGCTGATGGGGTTCTTGTCACCCAACTGCCAGCAACGGTCGATGACTTCCTGGCAACGGCGTTCCATCTCAGGGTTTTCCCGTTGTACCGAAGCGAAGTCCAGGTCCGCCGAGCTGGTACCGGTGGCCATGGAGGAAGCCGCGCCGCCGCCCAGGCCGATCAGCATGGCCGGGCCGCCGAGGACGATCAGCTTGGAGCCGACGAGAATCTCGCCCTTCTGCACGTGGTCTTCACGGATGTTGCCCATGCCGCCGGCCAACATGATCGGCTTGTGGTAACCGCGCACTTCATCGCCACGGGGGGTGGTGATGGACTGCTCGAAGGTACGGAAGTAACCGGTCAGGGCCGGACGCCCGAATTCGTTGTTGAACGCGGCGCCGCCCAGGGGGCCTTCGATCATGATGTCCAGCGCGGTGACGATGCGCTCAGGCTTGCCGTATGGCACTTCCCACGGCTGTTCGAAACCTGGGATCTGCAGGTTGGACACGGTAAAACCGGTCAGGCCGGCCTTGGGCTTGGCGCCACGACCGGTGGCACCTTCGTCGCGGATCTCGCCGCCCGAGCCGGTGGCTGCGCCCGGGAACGGGGCAATCGCGGTCGGGTGGTTGTGGGTCTCGACCTTCATCAGGATGTGCACCGGCTCCTGCACCGCGCCGTACTGGCGGGTCTGCGGGTCCGGGAAGAAACGGCCGGCGACAGAGCCGACGATCACCGAGGCGTTGTCTTTATAAGCCGACAGAACGCCTTCGCTGTGCATCACGTAGGTGTTCTTGATCATGCCGAACAGGCTTTTTTCCTGGCTCTGGCCGTCGATATCCCAACTGGCGTTGAAGATCTTGTGGCGGCAGTGCTCGGAGTTGGCCTGGGCGAACATCATCAGTTCGATGTCGTGGGGGTTGCGCTGCAAGCCGTTGAAAGCGTTGACCAGGTAGTCAATCTCGTCTTCGGCCAGGGCCAGGCCCAGCTCGGTGTTGGCCTTCTCGAGGGCGGCGCGGCCACCGCCGAGCACGTCAATCGCGGTGAGCGGCTTGGGTTCGGCGTGGCTGAACAGGCCGCCAGCCTGTTCCAGCTGGCTGACGATGATCTGGGTCATGCGGTCGTGCAGGCTGCTGGCGATCAGCTCGGCCTCGGCGTCGCTGAACTGGCCAGCCACGTAGAAGGCGATCCCGCGTTCCAGACGCTGGATTTTTTCCAGGCCACAGTTGCGGGCGATATCGCTGGCCTTGCTCGACCAGGGCGAGATGGTGCCGAACCGCGGCAGAACCAGGAACAAGCGGCCAGTCGGCTCTTGAACGGGAACGCTGGGGCCGTACTTCAGAAGGCGTGCCAGCACTTGCTGTTCGTCGGCGGTCAAAACGCCGTTAACGTCGGCGAAGTGAGCAAATTCAGCATACAAGCCAGTGACAGCTGGAACCTTCTGGCTCAGTTGCTCAAGGAGTTTGCTGTGGCGAAAGGCAGAAAGGGCAGGAGCGCCGCGCAGGATCAACATCTTCGGGACAGCCTCGGGAAGGGGGTGTGCTTTGAGGCCGTGCATTCTAGCGTAAACCTGCGCCAACGGCACCCGAAACGGCACCGCTGGCCGCTGCCGAACGTCAGTTGGCACCGATTGCACGGTATCGGGGCGTTTTCCAGGGCCGGCGGCGCAGTTATTTTAACCGTCACAATCGCGTCCCAGGCCACGTTTCTGCGGGCTGCAGCACAGTTTCGCGGGCGCTAGCAGACAACGCCGATGCTGTCGAGATATGGCGCCATGGGCCGTTTGCGTATACTGCGCAGATGTTCTCCCCAACTGCTTTGCGCCCGCGATGTGCCAAATGGCTCCTCGCCACCGGACTCTTCCTGATGCTCAGCGCCTGTGTTGATAAGCCCAGCACGCTCGAGCGAATCAAGGAGGATGGCGTATTGCGGGTGATCACCCGAAACAGTCCGGCCACCTATTTCCAGGACCGCAACGGCGAAACCGGTTTCGAATACGAACTGGTCAAGCGCTTTGCCGACGACCTGGGGGTCAAGCTTGAAATCGAGACTGCCGACAACCTCGACGACCTGTTCGGCCAGTTGGGCAAACCCAACGGCCCGGTATTGGCCGCTGCCGGCCTGGTCAGCAGCGAACAGCGTAAACAGCAGGTGCGCTTCTCCCATGCGTACCTGGAAGTGACCCCGCAGATCATTTACCGCAACGGCCAGTCCCGCCCCACCAACGCGGCCGACCTGGTGGGCAAGAAGATCATGGTGCTCAAGGGCAGCACCCACGCCGAGCAACTGGCCGAGCTGAAAAAGCAGAATCCTGCGATTGAGTACGAAGAGTCCGACGCCGTTGAAGTAGTCGACCTGCTGCGCATGGTCGATGAGGGGCAGATCGACCTGACCCTGGTCGACTCCAATGAAGTGGCGATGAACCAGGTGTACTTCCCCAACGTGCGGGTGGCCTTCGACCTGGGCGACGCCAGCAACCAGAGCTGGGCCGTGGCAGCCGGGGAAGACAACAGCCTGCTCAACGAGGTCAACAGCTACCTCGACAAGGTCGAGAAAAACGGCACCCTGCAGCGCCTCAAGGATCGTTATTACGGGCATGTCGATGTGCTGGGCTACGTCGGCGCCTACACCTTTGCCCAGCACTTGCAGCAGCGCCTGCCCAAGTACGAGAAGTTTTTCAAGACCTCGGCCAAGGAAGAAAAGGTCGATTGGCGGCTGTTGGCGGCCATTGGTTATCAGGAGTCATTGTGGCAGCCGGCGGTCACCTCCAAGACCGGCGTGCGTGGCCTGATGATGCTGACCCAGAACACCGCCCAGGCCATGGGCGTATCCAACCGCCTCGACGCCCGGCAGAGCATCAAGGGTGGCGCCAAGTACCTGGCGATGATCAAGAGCGAACTGGACGACAAGATTCTCGAACCTGATCGCACCTGGTTTGCCCTGGCGGCCTACAACGTCGGCGGCGGTCACCTGGATGACGCGCGCAAGCTGGCGCAAAAGGAAGGCCTGAACCCGAACAAATGGCTGGACGTGAAGAAAATGCTGCCGCGCCTGTCGCAGAAGCAGTGGTACAGCAAGACCCGCTACGGCTACGCCCGGGGCGGTGAGCCGGTGCACTTCGTGGCCAACATCCGCCGTTACTACGACATCCTGACCTGGGTGACCCAGCCGCAGCTGGAGGGCAACCAGGTGGTGGAAGGCAATCTGCATGTGCCGGGCGTGGACAAGACCAAGCCGCCGCAAGATACCCCCCAACTCTGACCCCTGGGAACGACCAGACACCACAAAACCCAATGTGGGAGCGGGCTTGCCCGCGATCGCGGTGGGTCAGTCAAATACTCATCAACTGACCCACCGCTATCGCGGGCAAGCCCGCTCCCACATTTGTTTTGTGGTGTTCTACAGGCCGGTGATCAGATGTACTACCCCGCCCGCCAGCACCATCACCGCCGTGATACCCGCCGCCTTCAGCGCCGCCTCGTCCACCCGCGCCGGGTCCTGTAGCTGCACGCGGATCCGGGTCAATGCCACGCGCTGCTGTGACTTGAGATTACTCGCCCCACCCAACGCACTCAGCACCTCAGGCGCCAGCATCGCATCAGCCGCCGGCTCGGCAACCACCGTTTCTGCCACCAGGTCCGGGGTCAGGGCTTTCCAGAACGCCTGCTGCAATTTCTCGAACATATTCAGTTCTCCACAACCAGTGAGGTTTCCACAGTCGCCGCGTGGTACTGGCTCAAGGCCTCGCGCACCTGGGCGGCTTCTTCCAGGTTTAACACCTGGTGGGCGATCAGTTGGCAGTCCGCCAGGTCCAGCTCACGCACCGTGGCCTTGATGCTCGGGATCAGCGGTACGCTGACGGACAACTCGTCCACCCCCAGCCCGATCAGCATCGGCACCGCCAGCGTTTCGGACGCCAGCGCGCCACACACCCCCACCCACTTGCCGTGGGCATGGGCGGCCTTGACCGTGGTGGCGATCAGGCGCAGCACCGCCGGGTGAAAGCTGTCGGCCTGGCTGGCCAGGCGCGGGTGGTCGCGGTCCATGGCCAGGGTGTATTGGGTCAGATCATTGGTGCCGATCGAGAAAAAGTCCACGTGGGGCGCGAACACATCCGCCATCAACGCCGCTGACGGCACCTCGATCATGATCCCCAGTTTCGGCAGTTCAGTGAGCCCCAGGGCCGCCGCTTCCTCTTCGAGGATCTGGCGGGCCTGGCGCAGCTCCGACAGCAGGCTGACCATCGGCAACATGATGTGCAACCGGGCCAAGCCCGCGCTGGCGAGGATTGCCCGCAACTGCTCGCGCAACAGTTCCGGACGCTCCAGGCACAGGCGAATGCCACGCAGGCCAAGAAAGGGGTTGCTCTCGCTGTCCATCGGCACGTAGGCCAAAGGCTTGTCACCGCCCACATCGAGGGTGCGCACCACCAGGTTGCGCTCGGTGCCCAGGGCACCGGCAATGGCGCTGTAGGTCTGGGCCTGTTCCTGCGGGCTCGGCGCACGGTTGCGGTCCAGGTAGAGAAACTCCGAGCGCAACAGCCCCACACCCTCAGCCCCCAAGACCAGGGCTTGCTGCACTTCTTGCAGCGAAGCGACGTTGGCTGTCACCTCGACATGATGACCATCGCGCGTGGTAGCCGCCAAGGCGGCCTGTTGCACATCGCGCTGGTGACGCAACACCTGTTGCGCGCGCGCGGCCCGCAGCCGCTCGATTACCGTCGGGTCCGGGTCCAGGTGCAGTTCGCCTTTATCGGCGTCCAGCAACACTTGCTTGCCCTCGGGCAAGTCCAGGACCTGGGCTGGCACCCCGCAAATCGCCGGCAAGCCCAAAGCACGCGCAAGGATCGCGACATGGCTGGTGGCGCCGCCGGCAACGGTGATAAATCCCAACACCTTGCGCGGGTCGAGGCTGGCGGTTTGCGAGGGTGTCAGTTGCTCGGCAATCAGGATTGCCTGCTCCGGCAACTCCCAGGCGCCGTCCTGCACCCCGAGGATCAGCTTGAGTACACGCTGGCCAACATCCGCCATATCGGCGGCGCGTTCGGCCAGCAGGGAGCTGCCGGATTGCTCGAACAGCCCGGCGGTGGCGAGTGTGGCGCTGTTCCAGGCAAAGGCGGCGCTCTTGCCTTGGGCGAGCAGGCCGTGGGCTTGTTCAAGCAGGGTCGGGTCTTCGAGCAATTGCTGGTGGGCGCGGAAAATCTCTGCCTGGGCACTGCCGCCGGCCTTGTCCTGCAACACTTGCAGCGCTTGGGTTGCAGCGCGCAAGCCACGTGCCAGGGCGGCATGCTCCAGCGTCTCGCCAGCCCCCTGCTCAGGCACATTCAGCTCGGGCTCAGCCACCTGCACCACCTGACCAAACGCCGAACCCGGCGATGCACATACGCCACGCAGCACGCTTGCCGATGACAGCGGCGCAACTGGCTCAACCACCTCGGCCACCAGCGCAACGGTTTCGCCACAGCCTTCTGTCAACAGCGTAACCAACGCCTGGATCGCCGCCGCGGCATCCTCCCCCGCCGCGCTCACTTGCAGGGTATCGCCCCGTACCGTTTGCAAGCCCATGATCGCCACCAGGGACTTGGCGTTGGCGCTCTGGGTTTGCTTGTGCAGGCAGATGCTCGCCTTAAAAGCCTTGGCCGCCTGGGCCAGCACCGCCGCCGGGCGGGCATGCAAACCGTTGGCGTTGGGCAGCTTCAGGGGCTTGGAGAACAGTGCGTCACCCTCCTCCTCGTCATCGTTGGCGGCGCGTATTACCGGCGTCACACGCAACAACGGTTGCCCGGTTTCCACCAACCCCGCGCCCGCCGCCAGCAGCACAAATGGCTCGCCGCTGACCACCAGCATCAGGGTCAGCAAGCTACGGGCATTGAGCGCGATAAAGTCGCCATCGAATTCGATCAAAGGTTGGCCCGCCTCGACCCGCTGGCCTTCCTCGACCAGCCGGGTGAAGCCCTTGCCCGCCAGGTTCACGGTGTCCAGGCCGATATGCATCAGCACTTGCACGCCCTGGTCGTCGGTGACGCTGACCGCATGCCCACTGTCCTGGATATTGCTGATCACCCCGGCCAGCGGCGCGCAGAGGGTCTGCGAGGTGGGATCGATACACACGCCGTCGCCAATCAGGCGGCTGGAGAACACCGGATCCGGCACCTGGTCCAGGGGCAACAGCACACCCGCCAGGGGCGCCAGCAGTTCCAGGGGTTGAGTTGTGGTCATGACATCACCTGCTGTTTGGTTCTGTAAAAAACATGGGCCGAGTACACATCCCGGGGTGAAATGGGCCCCTGTGGGAGCTGGCTTGCCTGCGATTGCATCAACGCGGTCTCATTGGAATACCGAGCCGCCTGTATCGCGGGCAAGCCCGGCTCCCACATAAAGCCGGTGTTTATTTCCACCAGTATTCGACCTGCACACCGAAGTTGGAACCGTGGCGCGCGGTGCCATAGGAGCCGGTGTCGGACAACGCCGAACCCGCCGCCAGTTCATTGGCCGCGCGCTTGGCTGCTTGGTTCCAGGTGGCATAGGTGTAATACAAGCGCACCTCCGGCCGCGCCCAGAAATCCGGGCCCTTGGGCGACCAGGTCGGGGCGAAGGTGAACTTGCTGAGTTTGCGCGTGCCGCCGCTGGCGTCGACCTGATCGTGGCCCAGTTCGGTGACCAGCTTGAACTGTTCGCTGATGGCATACGCCGGGCGCACACCGACAGACATCCAGGTCTGGTCCTGGCTGCCGGGGCGCACGTCTTTCTGGTACACCGCCTCCACCTGGCCGCCAAAGCGCGGGGTCACTTGCCAGTCAAAAAACTCCACCGCGCGGTAGCTTTTGCTACTGCGCTCCAGAGCTGTATTCCCGGTGTAGCCCAGGCCGGTGCCCGGCCCTTCGCCGTACTGCAGGGCGAACTTGTTCTTGCCACCGAGGAACGCGGCCTGCACATGCTGCGCAGTGAGGGCCCAGCCACTGTGGGTGTCGCGCCCGCCCGCCTGTTCGATATAGCTCAGGCCCAGTTCCAGTTCGCCGCCGGGGTTGGTCTTGAAGCCTGCGACGTTGAAGTCGTGACGGGTGGCGTATTGCTTCTGGTACAGGTTGTCCTTGCGCGACAGGGCGTAGCTGTACTTCAGATCGCCGATCAGCACGTCCTCGATGCCGCCGCCGGTGGCGCTCTGGTTCCAGTAGTAGAAGTCGGAGATATGGATGTCGTTACGTTTGTAGTAGCGCCGACCGGCCCACAGTGAGCCGCCGTTGAGGCTGGGCATGTTCGACCATTGCGCATACATCTGCGGCATGCGCGCCGAGCCGTTATTTTCACCCTGGAACTTCAGTTCGCGGTCGTATTTGTTATACAGCGAGGCCATGGCATCCACGCTCAGCACCGAACCGTCGTCCAGGGTGAACAGGTCCTGGCGCAACTCCAGCTCGGCATATTGCTCGCATTCGTTACCCAGGCGGTACTTGGATTGGGCGCCCGGCAGTTGGAAACATTGCTGCGGGCCGCTGCCGGTCGAGGTGCCGGCGCCGCTGCGCAGGTAGCCGGCAAACTCCAGGGCGTGGGCCGCCAGGGGCAGGGTCAGGCAGGATGCGACGAGGCCCAGCTTTATTGTTGTTTTCATGAAGCGCTCCATTATTTTTTTTATTTTTCCCTGTCGGAGCCGGCAAACCGGCTCCTGAAAAGGGGATGTTTCAGTCGGTCAGGTGCAGCACAAAAGACTCGTAAGGACGCAAGATGAGCGTGTCGGTGCGCACCGGGCAGTCGGGGTAGTTGCTGATCAGCAGGCGTTGCGCGCTCGCCGAGCCAATCACGCTGTGAGGCAGTTGGATTTCGCAGGGCTGGCCGTAGAAGTTGTTCAGCACCAGCAGGCGTTCGCCATGGCCTTCGCGCAGGTACGCCCAGACCTTGTCGTGGTCCTGTAGCAGTTGGCGGTAAACACCCTCCTGGATCAGCGGCTCAAGGCGCCGCAAAACGATCAAGGCCCGGTAGTGATGCAGCACCGAATCCGGGTCATCCAGCTGGCTCTGGACATTGATCTGCGCCGCATTGGCCGGGATGCCGATCCACGGTTCAGCGCGGCTGAAACCGGCATTGGCCTGGCTGTTCCACTGCATCGGCGTGCGCCCGTTGTCACGGGACTTCTGCATGATCGCGGCCATACTCGAGGCCTCGGACTCACCGGCATCGCGCTTGAGGCGGTAGATGTTCAGGGTCTCGACATCACGGTACTGCTCGATGCTGTCAAAGCCCGGATTGGTCATGCCCAGCTCTTCGCCCTGGTACACAAACGGCGTGCCCTGCAGGAAGTGCAAAGCGGTGGCGAGCATCTTGGCCGAGACCACGCGGTGCTCGCCGTCATCGCCAAACCGCGAGACCACCCGCGGCTGGTCGTGGTTACACCAGAACAGCGCGTTCCAGCCGCCACCGGCCTGCATGCCCATTTGCCAGTCGGAAAGAATCTGCTTGAGCTGCAGGAAATCGAAGTCGGCGCGCACCCACTTTTGCAGGTTGGGGTAATCGACTTTCAGGTGATGAAAGTTGAAGGTCATCGACAGTTCTTTCGACTCAGGGCGAGAGTAGCGAATGCAGTGTTCGAGACTGGTGGAGGACATCTCGCCGACGTTGATCAGCGCGTGGCCCTCGAACACTTCGCGGTGCATTTCCTGCAGGTAGGCATGCACGTTCGGGCCGTCGGTGTAGAAACGCCGGCCGTCGCTGTTGTCTTCGGGGAAATCCGCCGGCTTGGAGATCAGGTTGATCACGTCCAGGCGAAAGCCGCCCACGCCCTTGTCACGCCAGAAGCGCATGAGTTTGTAGACCTCGGCGCGCACCTTGGGGTTGTCCCAATTGAGGTCGGCCTGGGTGTGGTCGAACAGGTGCAGGAAATACTGGCCGGTCTGCGCCTCGTATTCCCAGGCCGAACCGCCGAACTTGGATTGCCAGTTGTTCGGCTGGTCGCGCCAGATGTAGAAGTCGCGGTACGGGTTGTCGAGGCTGCTGCGTGCCTGCTGGAACCACTCGTGCTCCATGGAGGTGTGGTTGACCACAATATCAAGCATCAGCTTGATGCCGCGCTTGGCCGCTTCGCTGATCAGCAGGTCGCAGTCGGCCATGGTCCCGTAGCTGGGGTCGATGGCGTAGTAGTCGCTGATGTCGTAGCCGTTGTCGCGCTGGGGCGAGCGCAGGAACGGGGTGATCCACAGGTAATCGACGCCCAGCCACTGGAGGTAGTCGAGCTTGTCCACGATGCCCAGCAGGTCACCGGTGGCGTTACCCGCGTGGCTGTGGAAGCTTTTGGGGTAGATCTGGTAGATCACCGAGTGTTGCCAGTCTTGCATGGTGGGTTCCTTCAATTGAGTGGTGTAGCGGCCTTGCGGGCCTCATCGCGGGCAAGCCCGGCTCCCACAGTTGAAATGCATTCCTCTGTGGGAGCTGGCTTGCCTGCGATAGCGATCTATCAGGCGACGCGATAACCCGGCCGCACAATTTTCATGCTTAACCCACAGGTCAAAACAAACGGCACCACAATCGCGACGGCCATGCCGATGACAAAGCTTGGGATGTATTGCGGGATGATCGAGATGAATCCGGGCAAGCCGCCAACCCCGATGGCCGAGGCCTGGACCTTGTTCAGCGAGAGGAAAATGCTGCCCAGGGCCGAACCCAGCAACGCGGCATAGAACGGAAACTTGAAGCGCAGGTTGACCCCGAACATCGCCGGCTCCGTGATGCCGAAGTAGGCGGAAATCGCCGAGGTCGAGGCCATGCTTTTGTCTCGCGCATTGCGGCTCATGTAGAACACGCCGAGGGCTGCACTGCCCTGGGCCAGGTTGGACATGACGATCATCGGCCAGATAAACGTGCCACCCTGGGTCGAGATCAGTTGCAGGTCCACGGCAAGGAACATGTGGTGCATGCCGGTAATCACCAGCGGTGCATACAGCAGGCCGAAAATCGCCCCGCCCACCATTGGCGCCAGGTCAAACAGGGTGACCACGCCTTCGGTGATCAGGATGCCGAGGTGCCGGGTGACCGGGCCGATGATCGCCAGGGCCAGCACGCCGGTGACGACGATGGTGGTGATCGGCACGACAAGCAATTGAATGGCATTCGGCACCCGCGCCCGCAGCCATTTTTCAATCACGCTCATGACGTAGGCGGCCATCAGGATCGGCAGGATCTGGCCTTGATAGCCAACCTTCTCGATCTGGAACCAGCCCAGAATGTCGAAGTACGGCAGGCTCTGGCCGTCGAGCCCGGCCACCGCCTTGCCGTAGTTCCAGGCATTGAGCAGGTCCGGGTGGACTAGCATCAGGCCGAGCACGATGCCGAGGATTTCACTGCCACCAAAACGCTTGGCCGCCGACCAGCCCACCAGCGCCGGCAGGAACACAAACGAGGTGTTGGCCATCAGGTTGATCAGGCTCCACAGGCCATCCAGGTTCGGATAGGCCTCCAGCAACGTCTGGCCCTCGATGAACATGCCCTTGGCGCCCATCAGGTTGTTGATGCCCATTAGCAGGCCGGCAATGATCAGCGCCGGCAGGATGGGCATGAACACATCGGAGAACACCCGCACCAGGCGCTGCATGGCGTTGGTCTTGTCGGCGCCCTTTTTCTTCACGTCGGCGATGGTGGCGGCGGCCAGGCCGGTCTGTTCGCGCAGGGCGGCGTAGACCTTTTCTACTTCGCCGGGGCCGATGACGATCTGGAACAGGCCGCCGGTGAAGAACGAGCCCTTGACCAGGTCGACCTGGTTCAACGCACTGGCGTTGACCAGGCTCGGGTCCTTGAGCGCCAGGCGCAGGCGCGTCACGCAGTGGGCCGCTTGCTCAAGGTTATCGCTGCCGCCGAGGTTCAGGAGAATCTCGCGGGCAATGTTGGAATAGTCGTGGCTCATGCTTGGTCTTCCACTTTAGATTCTTGTTATTGGCAGCACGCCGAGGGCAAAAGTACTCGTCTGTACGAGTTAAAGCAACAACTCGTCTGTACGAGTTGTAAAAATATTCGCCCAGCGCTTTCCAAGGGTCCAATGGACAAAGCCCACCTGTGCCACTAAGGTTCCTGCCTTGAACGCAAACGCGGCACAGAGCCCTCTCCATGAGTAAATACAACCAGATCTACACCGATCTGCTTGCCAGCATCACCACCGAACGCCTGCAACGCGGCACGCGCCTGCCTTCTGAAACCGAATTGATGCAGACCTACCAGGCCAGCCGTGGCACCGTGCGCCGGGCCATCGAGCAGTTGCAGGAGCGCGGGTTTGCGCAAAAAATCCACGGCAAGGGCACCTTCGTGCTGTCGCCCAACCCGATTGAGTTTCAACTGGGCGGCATCGTCAGCTTCCACGAAACCCACGCCGACCTGGGCGATGACGTACGCACCGAAGTGGTTGAGTTCACCCAACTCCCGCTGGAAGGTTCGCTGCTGCAACACATCGAGGCCGATCCCGGCACCCTGATCACCCGCATCAAGCGCGTGCGGCGCATTGGCGGCAAACGGGTGATCCTCGATATCAACCACTTCGTTGCCGAGCTGATCCCGGGCTTGGACCAGACGATTGCCGAACAGTCGATCTACGCCTTCATCGAACAAACCCTGCACCTGCAGATCAGCTACGCCCAGCGCACCATCGAAGCCCTGCCCCGCAGCAAGGACGACCAGGCGCACCTGGACCTCGACGGCCAGAGCCATGTGATCGTGGTGAGCAACCAGACGTTTTTGCAGGATGGGCGCCAGTTCGAGTACACCGAGTCGCGGCATACCCTGGATAAGTTCTACTTCTCCGATATCGCCCGGCGTTAATTATCTACCCACACCCACTCTGAAGCGCTTGGCATGCTCGCCTCCCCCCCTCAAGGAGAGCAGCATGCCACTTGCCGACACATCCCCCGCCGCCCAGCAACAACTTCGCGCCCTGGCCCCCGTGGTACTGGATGCCTGCCCGAACATGCAGGCGATGGCCATCGAGGCCGCCGGTGAAATCCTCACGAAACATGGCCTGGCGCACCTGGATCCCGATCAGGTGTACTGGCACCGCTTCAGCCGCGGCACCGGTGATCCGGCGACCTTTACCGGCTGGAGCCATAACGAAAAACCCCAGGCGTCGATGACCCTGACGCAGTTGGTCATGCACCGCTTCGAGGTGCATGACCAGGATAATGCCGACCTGCTCGACGGCGATGGCGGCTTCTACAGCGAGGGTGCCCAGGCGCGAGTGTTCGATCAGCACAACGAAGTGCAGCTGTCCGCCAGCGCCGTGCTCCATGATTTCTGGGCGATCAATTTCAGCGATCGCTACACCACGCGCGTGGAGCAATTCTGGAGTACCCACCACCACCATTTCCGCACCCTGGCCAAGGTCAATTGCCTGGCCCAGGCCCTGCAAGCGCGACAGGCCGGGCACCTCGACGAGGAGCAGTTGCAGAAGGTGACCAAGGCCCTTGCCGGCAACCTGGGCTGGCCGCCGACCCTGCCCGACCTGCAAGCCGAGGCAACCCCGGCAAGCGGGCTACGCGTGGCGGCACTGGATATTGGCGGGCATATCGCCACGGACATCCTGCGTATTGTCGATGGCGATGGCCGACAAATCCTCTACGTCCCCGGCGAGGCCCAGGCCTTCCACTGCCTTGAGACGCCTGCCGACCTGCATTTCTGGCTGTTGAACCAGACCAACCACGCCGATAACCGCGCGCGTTTCATGGCCCATTTCCCCTTGTCGGCCCAGGTCCAGCAGGACGACACCGACGCCGTGACCTGGAAGCAAATGCTGCTGACGCCCGTGCTGATCTACCGCACCGCCCAGGCCGTGGCCGGCACGCTGCCGCCAGACTGGGTGGACAAAGGCCTGAACCACCAACTCGACCAGCTGTTTACCGACTGGGGCACGTGGGACCACCACCTGATCAATCAAGCCGACCAGCCCCTCGACGGCGACGCCTTTACCTGGCTCGCACAGTCGAGCCGTGCGCGCATGGACAACGATGCGCAGTTCTCCCTGCAGAGCAACGGCGACCTGCGCAAGAAGCTGTGGATCGGCTACCTGGCCGCCTTTGGCAAGACCTTCGGACCAATGGCCGTGGCAGGCTGGCCGGTGGCCCTGGTGGTGATGGGCGCCAGCGTGGCCAGTCTGGGCCTGAATATCGACCAGGCGATCAATGGCAAAACCCCGGCCGAACGCCGCGCGGGAGCGCTGGGCGCGGTCCTCAGTGCTATCGATGCGGTGTTCAACCTGACGCTGCTGAAGGCCGACGGCGTCATGCCGCAGATCGCCGAAACAGTCGATACCGTGGCGATTGAACACACTACGCCCGCCGTTATACCCATGTCGCCAGAACCGACCGTACCTGCCAGCTACCAAAGCAACCTGATCCTGGAAGGTGAAACCCTCAACACCGCACCCGGCAAGTTTCGCCAGGTCTATACCCTCAAAACCTCCAGCGGCATGCCGCAGCACGCCATTATGCTCAACGATGAAGCCTATTACGTACGCTACGAAGCCGACCCCAACGGCCACGGTTTCTGGGCGATCGTCGACCCAAGTAACCCCCATGGCTTTTCCGGCTCGCTGCCAGTGCGCCTGAACGAACTCAACGAATGGGAACCCGTCAGCGCCAGCAAAGGGTTGAAAGGCGGTGGCGGCAACTCCAGCAAGGCCGCACACACGCCAGCGCCCTCCCCTAGCGAGGAACCGGTGACTGCCCCCGTCAACCCGCTGCGCCGGGTCACTACCCCCTTCGACACCCCGCCCTCGACCCGCACGCACATAAGAAAGTGGGTACTGGGCCTGCCTGAAACCCATGTTCAAAGCCGCTTCGGGCGCATCGACCGCTTCACGTATTACTTCGGCGTCACTCACGACAAACTGCTGCAAACGGCGAAAGACTTCTTTACCGAACTGCCCTGGAACCGACTTCCAGCGCGCCCGGACATCCCCGCGTTCGAGCCCACTACGCCCTTTGCCGAAATCATCGAGCGCCTGCCCGAAGACATACCCGGATACGTCATCGGTGAAACCCTGGACCGCATCGCCAGCACCCGCCTGGTGATCGACAACCTGCCCCTCTTCGCGCGCAAAGGTGTGAAGACCCTATATCTGCGCCGCCTGCTCAACGATTTTGTCCAGGATGACTTGAACCTCTATTCGCGCACCGGGGTGATGTCCGAAGACCTGGAAAGCTACCTGAACCGGCTGGGCACCGACCCGGCAGGCCAGTACAACGAGCTGGAGTTGGTCAAGACTGCCAGGGCCAATGGCATCCGCGTGCAGGCTCTGGACTGCGTCGCCCACTACAAGTACCCCAACCCCACCGCCAACCTTTCAGAGCAAGCGATGAGTAACTACCTCGCCCATACCATTATCCAGGCCGACCAGGCCCTCAATGGCGGCGGCAAGTGGCTGGTGCTCACTGGCGCGCGAAACATCAATACCTTCAATGGCTTTGCCGGTATCAGTGAACTGCACGGCGGCATCGGACTGCGGGTCGAGGAGGTGCTTCCCGGGCAAGGCAGCGACATACGCATTGACCCCGGCATCGACATCGACCGCGACAGTGCACCTGCCCACGAACACGTCGGAGACAGCTTCGACACCTTGCATGCCGACCTGCGGGTGCAAGTGGAGGCACCGCTGGTGCACAGGACCCTGGAGCAAAACCAGCGGCTGCTGTTTCGCAAGGGCATGTACCTGATCGATGCAAGCCAGGGCCGCTATACCCTGCTGCATCACAGCCGCGCCATGAGCGTCGTCCGTACCCCCATCAACCGATTGGCCGATGGTAGCTTCTCCATCGACCGGCCGGCCTGGCCCGGGGTACATAACGTGCACTTCGCGACCCTGGAAAAGCTGTCCAGCGCCCTCACCAATATGGGCTTGAACCTGCAATGCCGGCTGCCCGCTTGACGCCCCCCGCGCGCGCCAGGCAGTAAAACGCCTGCCGCGCGGGGCGCCCATGACAAGCCGAGGCCAAACGTTGTTTAATCGGCGTTTGACAACGCTCAGGCGAGGACCGGGACAGCACCGTGAACATTCCAGAAAAGTGGCGTGAACAGTTCCCCCTCGCACTCATCGAACAACAGGCCATCGGCGAGTCCCGGGCTGACGTGTTTCGACTGCGCAGGGACAACGGCCCAGACCTGTTCCTGAAAGCCGAGCCCCTGGTCGAACACGCCGAGCTTGCCGACGAAATCGAACGCCTGCACTGGCTGCAGCAACAGGGCCTGCCAGCGCCAGTGGTACTGGACCAAGTGCAGGAAAACTATCACCACTGGCTGCTGATGAGCGCCATGCCGGGACAGGACCTGGCCAGCAGCAGCGCGCTTTCTGCCGCGCAGATCATCGACGTCCTGGCCACCGCCTTGCGCACATTGCACCAGGTACCCGTGGCGCAATGCCCCTTCGATCACAACCTGGAACAGCGCATCACCGTCGCCCAGGAACACGTCGACGCCGGGCTGATTGATGGGACGGACTTCGACGATGAGCGACTGGGACGCAGCGTCCGCGATGTGTTTGCCGAACTCCTCGCGACACGGCCCGCCACCCACGACCTGGTGGTGACGCACGGCGATGCGTGCCTGCCAAACTTCATGGCAGCGGGCGGTCACTTCAGTGGTTTTATTGACTGCGGTCGCCTTGGAGTCAGCGACCGCTATCAAGACCTGGCCCTGGCGGCACGCAGCGTCGAACGCAACCTGGGGCGGGAATGGGTAAGGCCGTTCTTTGAGCTGTATGGTGTGGAGCCTGATGAGCAGCGAATGGCTTTTTACTGCCTGTTGGATGAGTTTTTCTAATTGCTCCTGAGCAGCCCTCGACACTACCTCGACAAGCTCGCTGATACGACGCATCCGATATATGAGTCAAACCATGAGGAAGAACGCCATGCTCATCAAGAGCCTGTTGCTGAGTTTTTGCGCTGTGTTATTGGTTGGCTGCACGGGCCGGGGTTTTCAACCTCCGCCGCCGGAATTTACCAATTGGAAGAAAATCGGAGTGTCTGAAGAAGGCGTCAAGAGTGCTATGACCGCCTGCGGCTATACCAACCTGATAGGGACGGGGGACAGGACGCCGATTGACCAGGTACTCACGCGGTTTTATTGCATGAAAGACGCCGGTTTCAAGCGCACAGATAACATTGACCTGTGCAAGGAAGGCCGCATCGGCGAATCACCGGTGTGCGAAGGCCGCCGGTAATCCATTGGGGGGTTGGTGGTAGTAGCGCTGGGCAGTCGCGCCTTCTCGACCGCCATCACCGGGGAACCTGGCGAGCCCTAATACCAGTCAGTTAAGCGGATTCTGCTTTCTGTAGGAGCGAGCTTGCTCGCGAAGGACGTCAACGATAACGCGTGTTTGCTAGGTAAACGCGGCGCTCTCAAGTTCTTCGCGAGCAAGCTCGCTCCTACAAAAAGGCTTAACTGACGGGCATTATGGCGAGCCCCAAAAAGCCAAAAGCCCGCAATTAAGCGGGCTTGAGGGTACTTTTTGCTAGGGGGTGCCGGTCAGTGCCGGACGCCCAATCATTCCCACTCTATTATTAACAAGCAGGTAAACCTCAGGAAAAACGGCGCTTCTGGAGAGTTGAATCGCACAAGACCATGAAAAATACCATTTTACATCTCAGCGCATCATTCGTTATCTGTCGCAGATTATGCCGTAACACTCAGGAGTAATTCCCCTTACTGACTCGCCTACAAGACTAGCCAAGTCGTCGATGTGCGAAGGCTGACAGGTTCAACGTCAAGCCCTGCAGCAACCGCAGGACCTCTGGATCGTTGTCCGTGAGAAGCTCGACCAGATCCTCTTGGTCAGGTTGCCCAAGCGCTACGCGATATAGGAGGCGTTGCATCTTCAGCTTGGCAAATCGATCGATGTCGCGGCTCTGCGGCAGGGCGAACAGGTGGCGTTTGAGGTCAGCACCGGGCAGCGTCCACCAAGGTGTGAGGCCGGTTTCGTCATCTTTGAAAGCCTCGTCGGCAACTTTTGCTATCGCGTCCCAGGGAGAGGTCAGGTCGCGCCGGGCCGTGGTCAAGGCGTCCTTTCCGAGCTTGTCGGCGAGCGGACGGCGGACGGTGAGGCCGCCAAAACGCTGAACGCGGCCCTCGCGCTGTTCGAGATCAACCGGGCTTGAGCAAAGGTCCCAATGCCCGAGACGGTCGCACCAGCTATGGAAATCGAGACCTTCCTGGCCAACTGAGGTGGTCGCGAGAACATAGGGCCAGAACGGCGTATTGAACGCGCTGCGAATCTCCTCCGAGCGCGCGGGCGTCTGGTTGTCGTCGCCCAGATCCTGACGCTGCGTCTCGCTCTCAGTGCCGCCGAACGGCACAGCGGCATGGCAGCGGATGCGGATCTTCTCTTTCTTCGCCAGCCCTTTGAAGCCGAACGTCCCGACATTTGCAGAAAGCGCTCCAGACAGGTCGTCGATAAGGCCGATGCCACCCACCTTGGATTTGCGTAGCCAGAAATGCTCGTCGAGCACCGCTTCGAGACAACCCTCGATGCAGGCGCGCTGATATTTGACCGTCGCATCGTCTCCCGGCAGTACCGACCAAAAGACCGGACGATCCAGATAGGTGCGTAGCTTGGTCCAGCAGAACCGCGCCAACTTACGATAATGCTGACCTTTATAGTCGAAGAGCTCCGGGAGATGGCGATAGAGCGCGCGCCCGGCGACAACACCCGGTGCGCCGAGCGCCATGTCGACCAGCGCGTCGAGCTCCCACTTACTGATCCAGCTAATCGGCTCCGCCTGCTGACGCTGTTCGAGGAGGGATTTGAGAGCCGCGTCATTCAGCGCCACCCCTCCCCACTCCTTTTGGATCGCTGCAAACTCGCGAACGTGCGGCTGCGGCTGCGCTGATTCGATCGCTGCGAGCACCGCCCAAGCTGGTTTGCGACGGCGACCATCACGCTTGTTGGGCGCCTCGAGCGCAATGGATGCCGGTAGTGCCCGAATGATCTGCTGCCTTGCCCGAGCACGAACTTGCTTGAACGAGGCGCCGTCGCGGACGTCGAGCGGATCGACGGCGCGGATCAGGAACGGGCTCGGGTGGAAGAGCACGAAGGTCGGCCCTTGATTAGGCTTAGGATTGAGATGGCGCTTTTTCCAAGCGTTCATATAAGGCAGGGAGCTTCTCCCTACGAACTTGCGCTCGACCTCCAGGCTTACCAGCGCCGCGACGCTTTGCGGCGTTGCCCTAAATCGGCTGAAGATCATCATCTTTTGGGGTCGCCTCACCTTAGCCCAAGGGCCTGCAGGATCCCACCAACTCAACGACGGCAGCATCCAGGGTAAAGCGAGCGCATCGGTTGGCAAGATATCGCCGAGCGCCCGGAGCTTGGCACTCCCCCAGGCATCTTTCGGTGGCTTGGCCCAAGTCGTGATGCCAAGATGCGGGACGCTGCGCGTCACCGGGAACTCCACACCACGTGTGATTTGATAGCGGTCGCCGAGGGCCTGTGCAGGCAAAGGGACCGACAGCCAATAGGCGATCGTGGCGGTCTTCAGGTTCTTGGGCACCCCAGCGGTAAAATGGCGATAGACGTGTAGGTCGTGCGGCTCTATGCGCACAGGCTTAGGCGATGATTCGCTACTTTCTCGAGCGGCAGGACGTTCCGTCCGAGACATGAGCGGCGTCAGCAGTCTCTCTAACTGATGCTTGATCGCCTCAGCCTCGCCGATCGCCGCCCCACGGCTCTCGACCGGCAGGCGGCCGATCGCGTGCAGCAGATCGCCGAATCGGCGGAATTGGGTCTCAGCCTTGCAACGAACATCAGCACCGCCCAGAAACGCGATGAGTTCGAACAGTTCGACGTGCGGAGCGACGCCCGCGCCGGTCTCCCAACGCTCCGCATAGAAGCGGTAAGGCGTGGCCGAGATCAACAGGATTGGCGGCGGCGAGGAGCCGCTCTTGCCTTCGAGCATCTGGCGCGCGAGTGGATTGTCCGCGCGCGCATCGAGCAGTTCGCGGTAGCACTGGAACTCGTCGAGGATCACAAGATCCGGCCTCGCGGAGTCAAGCGCCGCTTGCGCCAGAGCCTTGCGCATTAGACCGATCGTGTGGCCGTTTGAGATCATCTCGTCATTGGCTGCTTGCGAGATGGTCTTGCGCGCAGCCCTGCCAAACTCTCCTCTGAGCGCCCTGCCATAGGCGGTCTTGAAGGCAACTGAGGCATATTCGAACTTTCGCTCGGCTTCGGCGAGAGCCCAGACCCAGCCTGTCGTCGCGCCGTGCTCAATGAATTTGTCCGGAAACGTGTTTGTCAGCCCTGGATAAATCTCATCTAGCAACAGTTTGATAAAGGCACGTTCGACAGCTTTGCCGCCGTAGAGGCGCTTCTTGCTGGAGAAGGACGTGTGGGGCGTAAATGCATAGAGCCGCAGGCTGCCGGTACGTTTCTCCTCAATCGGGATCAGACCGACGCGATCAATCTTCGAGAGCGCCGCGTCGGCGGCATCCTCGTCCAGGAAGCGCAGCAGTTCGACCTTGTTCTGATCAGCGACCTTGTGACCGCTCGAGATGTAATAGACCGTGAACTTGCGGGCGTTATGGGCGAGCGCCGCGAGCGTGTCGCGAGCGACGACGGTCTTGCCGAGGCCAACCTCGTCAGCAACGAGGAACCGGCGAAGCTGATTTCCGCCGGAAAGAGCTTTTGTAGCCGCTGCGACCGTCGCTTGCTGGAACGGCTTGGACCGGGCACTCATGAGGCGAGTTGCATGCGTGCGATCGCCCAAATCTGCGCGAGCTCGTTCAAATCTTTCTTCTCCGCTGTGGTGAGGTTCTCGTCATGGGCAAGTAGCGCTTCGACATAAGGCCCGAAGTGTTTATCAACCCTTGTGAACGCCCTCTCATCGCGAGCCCAAGCGGTGAGGATGTCTTCGAGCGTCAAACGGCTATAGCTCAGCGCCTTGCGCCCATTGGCCGGCCCTTCCATTTCTTCGTCCCAGGCAACGTCACCGATCGGAATGGTTTCTCCGCCTAGCATCGCCCGCATCCAATCGTGGAAAGCGCGCAGCCCCAAGTGACTGGCGAGAGCGGCGAGGTCGCGCTTTTCGTCGAGCGGGGGATCGACCGTCACGCGCTGCATCCACCGCGCTGATTCCCCGGCTGAGGTTATGCGGACCTGGATGAACGCTGATTGGATCGACAGCGGAATAGCCCCGAGATCGAGCCGGACACCGTCCTGGGGCCACTCGAGAAGATCGCCATTGGCATGCCCGGCGGACAGGCGGTGGCTCGCATCCGTGAGTTGCGGCTCTGCTCTCGCATCGAGGACGAAGCGATCGTCATCACGGCGGAGGATCGGATCCCACGATGCCATGAGCGCCTTGCGTGATTCTTCTAGCGCATCCCCCTTGCTGGTGTCGGCGGGATTGGTCTGCGCAAGTTCCTCGATCGTGACCGGGGTGGCCTTGCCAATCAGGAAATCGAGGCCGGCATTGAACGCGTCGCCCGCTTCGAGCTCGACCATTACTTCGGAATTCCTGCCAGCCCAAGCGCGGTCAGTGGCGTTGGCGCTGCCAACGCGGACGATTGTGGTGTCACCCTGATGAAAAGCGACGAGCTTGGCATGAAGCGCAAGAGGCTGCGGCTCGGCTTCGTCGTCCGACATTGAGGTCTTGGGTACCTCCGGAGCCTTCTCCTCAATGGTCTCATCTGGTGCCGCATAGGCGAGGACACGTGAAAAGGCCGCGAGCGACGATCCCGAACGGTTCGCAATCTCGACCAACGCAGGCATCGAGGAGACCAAGGTGCGCGCGCCGGTCGGGCCCCAGCGCCCCGCTGCTTTCAGAAACTTTGGCGAGAGAAACGGGCTAACGATCGTGATGCCATCGATAGTGCCCGCAGGAGGCTCGACGGCCAGAGCGACACCGTCTTCGAGACCGTTGAGAAGAGCCCGCAGTCGAAAGCCCGCCGGTGCCTCCCACCAGACAGAGTCCAGTTCCTCACTTATGGCCGAGGCATCCGCCCGACCGGCCGCTCTGGCAAGGCTAGCGCCAAGATCACCAATGCCGTCGAGGCGCATTCGACCTTTTCCACGCTTTCCATATCCGTCGAGAAGCACGCCCACCTCAAGGTCCTGTGACCGGGTGAGGTTCCGGCTCCCGACCCATAGCTTCCAGCGGGTCGGCCCCTTCTGGCCTTCGTATGCCACGAGTGCGATCTTTGGATGCCAACTGCGGAAACGCTCGTCATGCGTCTGCTCAATCACGAATTGGTCGAGAATACCCGCGACCCTCGGTAGCGCGACCGACCGCACGATTCTCCCGCGCTGAACCATGATCCGCACACGGTGCCGCAACTGATCAACCGCTTCCGCGAAATCGATCGCCGCGCCAGAGCCCTTCTCATTATTACGACCGATCAGCGCCAGCAGCATCGCTGCGATGGCCGAAAGGTCCACCGAATAGGTCGCGAACAGCGCCAGACGGACCGTCTCGCCGCGCTCTGGGCGAAGCTCGTCAAGATAGGGCTGTCCGTCCCATGCAGGCGGGCGCTCCATTAAGCGACGCCCTCCAAGTCCCGGAGAAGGCGTTTTACATTGCCCCAGCGGTAGTGAAGCGGATGCGCAAAGCCATGATTCTCGGCCTGCCACTCCATGCGCCGATCGACACCGAACTGGTTGTTAGCGAGGCGCGACCGATCACCTTTTCGGCTGTACTCGGCCCTGCTATAGACATCGAGCAGGGAAGCTGGATTCTTCGTCCTCGAGCGGATCCAAGCGAGCGTCTCGCAAAGCACCGCTTCGACGGGCGCGGGGAGGTGGCCGACATCTTCGAGGAACTGAGCGAAATCGAGGGCCCCCGCCTGCGCCCCCCATTCATCAACGACATCCCCGAGTCTCGCACGGTGCAGCTTCTCCTGGGGGCGCTTGTCTCGGGTTTCCTTCAAGGACTCAACAAGTGCGGCATAGACAGCCCGGCCAATCGCCGAGAGCGCGGCTGCCTGTCCGGCGCGCTTCAGAAGAGCGGCGTCCTTACCCGCAAGGCTAAGGATCTCGTCGCCCCAGCAATGCACGGCATCGTCCAGCGGACGCCCCACGAGCTTGGCAAAAAGGGAGGGCTCGCTCGGGTCGCTCGGTGAACGGACAGAGCGAAGCTTGCGAGCCAAGAATTCCTGTTCACGTGCCGAGAGCTCGAGCGTCAACTTGCCGTCGCCGTCCCATCCCGCCGGTGCTTCGATTAGACCCGTGATCGGCCATGCGACCGCATCGATGGGCTTGCCGTCGTCATCCTGCATCGACCGCTTGCTTCCGGCCGCGAGCAGCCGCGCCATGTCGGGGCGGCTCCAAGGACGTCCGTCGGGGCGGGCGCCTATCAGTCCCCATTTCGTGAGCGCCGTCCAGTAGACATAGGCAGGCGGCTGGCTGATGGGCCGAGGAAAGACTTCACCACCGATCACGCCGTCAGGCTCCCCTTCACTGCCCTTGAATTGAAGGCGGCCGGTCAGCCTATGCTCGAGATCAATGAATGCATGTGCGAAATCTTTGGGGGACGGCCGCTTCGCCCGCAAGCTCTGATATAGCCAAGGGATGAGAAGCGCGTATCGGAGTCGGGTGTGCAGGACCGAGGTGCCCGGGAAGAAATGGTCTGCGTAACGTTGGTGAACAATTAGGAAGCCAACCTCATCGCGGACCCCGGAGCTGACACCGAACATCATCTGCTCTGCCTGCCCAAGTGCCTTTCGCGAAAGAAATGTAAAGCCAAAAGATGACAAGAGGCTGCTCCCTATGAACTCTACACATCAGATTGCTGTTTGATACCAGATAAAGCACCAGTTCCCCGGCTCACAGTATTGACCTCGCGCAGCGCCGTGATCAACCACATTATCCATGCGTTACGCGGCTGATCACGGTGATCCGGAAGCAGCGATATACCTCACAATCCGAGGCATTCACATAGGGATGCAAGGAAGTTTATATATAGCAACTACTCCAGGCGAGTTCTAACCTGCCGATTAAATCATTTATCGCTAAACTTATAGCTAATCGAGACACTCTCCGAACTGACAATTACTACCGAATGCGCGTTAGTGCTGTTCTCGCCCGCCACTTCCAAATAATAAAGCTCGGGAGTTCTTAAAAGCAGCTTTCCTTCAATGGTACTACCAGAAACAGATTTACCAAATCCTAACGGCTCGGTTAGCACAACAGGCATTCCCCCAACACGCATCTGAAACAGAGCGTTACCGGCAAGCGCAGCCGCATAGGAATGAAATATAACAGGAGTAACCAGTGCTATCCCTGAAAAAACCAACGGCACCCACCAGCGATTGATTTTCCCATCAATGCCATTAGAAATCCAAAAGAGTACATAGCCTCCTATCAAAAACGCGAAGAATAATGTTGCAACCAAGAGATCATAACTCTTAGCGTAATACGCAACACCCAGTAGTCCCACAGCAATCAAAAGCGCTGCCCCAGTTGACAAAGCAACTAAAAGCCAAGGAGCTTTCGCCTTCCAAAATATAGCAGCCCCCATCAAAGACACAGACAAGACAATAAAATTAAATAGGACATTCAAACTAATAATACGCATACCTCCCTGCTGCGAGCCAAAGATCTCGTAAGCAAAAAAACCATGCTGTCGCATATAGATGGACAGCAACAAACTAGGCAGCGCGGACAACGTCATGGCGAGCAGTGCTGCAGAGCCAAGGTACTTGATGAGGCCCCGCTTATTTTCGACCACTACTTTGAGAAGTTCCTTTTTTGCACCGCCCCCCCTTTCCCAAAACAGTACACCTAACATCAACAGTACAAAAAACATTCCCACTACAAAACCTCTCCCTATCAGCGAACAAAACAATACGCACCTACTGACTGCTACACACAGCAGGACCCATAGAGCAGCGTGTATTCTTTTCGGCTAACGCAGCAGAAACTTAAGCGCCGCACAAACAAAAAGCCCGCAATTAGGCAGGCTTTTGGGGTATATGAAAAGAACTCACTCCGACTCTATTATCAATTAGTATCAATTCCTCAACAGATACGGCCACTCCGCCGAGCAAAATCACTTAAACCATGAAAAGCACCATGTTGAGTTTTTGGCGTATCATTCGTCTCTATGGCTTCAAATACACTACGCTTTGAGCACCGACATCAACCCCTTCAAACCCTCGATCAATTGTAAATCGCCCTGAGTCGGCAGTAGATTCTTAACAATCGCATTAGCCTCTTCTGCCGCAGCAATGCATCGTGTATTTTTACCTTCCGTCCTCAGCATGTGCAAAGCGTAATACAAAAGAGCGTATGCGAGCGGACTTGGATCCCCAAATGGTTCACTCACCATTAGCCCACGGGCAGCGTCCAATGCTTGACCGCAGTATCGCTCCATCTCCTGAGGAGTTGACTCAATCATAAGTCCAGCTGCACACAGTTCCAAACACGTATTAGTGAACTCTCTGGCATACATGGATGGAAATTTCTTTGACAAAGTTTCAAGCAGAGGAATTAGTTCTTCAAATAACTTCAATGCCTTCAGAGCTTCACCTGAGCTGAGCATTAGACTCGCTTTGCTAGACAGATATCGCACTTGTTGTTCTGGGGATTGATTATCCGAACTTAATACTTCACCTCTAAACTGTTCAATCCGATCAAATGTTTCATTAGCCTTGTGACTCTCCCCCATGGCATTATAGGTAGTCGCCAAATTCACAAGATTTTTGATCAACTTAGCGTCGAAGCGACCGACCTCTACTCCCAGAATTTTTTTAAATGTTACTTGAAGATTCTCATACCAGGCCATCGAATTTTCAAGATTATTTTTCGCCGCCTCAAAATCCCCCCGCGCATAATAAATAGTTCCAAGATTATGCAAAAAATCAGGGATAAATGGAGTGATGGATGGATCGCCTTGCAGCATGTTAGAAGCCATCTCTAGACCATTATTAAACACGGCCTCAGCTTGATCGAGGAGATCAGCATTGAAATAAATTGTTCCAACTTCCTCATAGCAAGCCACATTTCTAAATAAAAGCTCCGAAAATTTATCACTGAGCTCGTCGCACGTTTTTAGAGTTTGACCTGCAAAATCACAAGCCTCCGAGGCCTCCCCATTGAGCAAGAGCAAGATAGCCCGAAAAATCCGTTCATCAATATTCTGGGAAAGTCCATTTAACATAGTACTCTGCAGAGACAATAGTTCATCTTTCTGAGCGTCTAGCTGCTTTTCATTTAAAACGGCTAACGCCCCAGCTATATCTCCTGCCAAAAACCTGGTGATGCTTGCCGAACAAAGCTTTGAAACTTCTTCCGGCTGGAATTTAGATAGTTTTTCGATTAGAGCGTTAACCTGAGATTCGAGTGAGCTCTTCTCTTCTTGCAGCAGATTAAGACGGCGATTATTATTCTCCAACTCCGAGGCAGCCAAAGCAACATTCAGATCAACGAAAGCTTGTTTTTCTCTGATTGTATTTTTAAGTGTTTCCATCTCATCGAGCATCACCTGATATCGAGGTATTCTCAGGTAGAACTTGTTCAAATCCTCCGGACTTGCTGCAGCAAGGCGATGGATCTGAACAATTTGCTCCCAACTCTGCTTCGCCGCTCTGATCTGGTCTTCAGATATCCCACTGGTCAAACCAGTTGCTCGATGAGCAAGATCGTGATCATTTGGGCAAAGTACTGCGAGGTTAGGATATGTATTGTCTTGTGACAGCTCATACTTAATGATGTGATGAATGACATACCCATCACTTTTCACACCCTTACAGCAGCAACATGTAAAGTTATTATTTTCAAGCAAACCTTGAATTACAGCAAAGTCAATAGCCTGACGAGTAAGATACTCTTTAACAATTTTAGCCTCCGACTCCGCAATACTATAGGTACTCTGTAGCTTCGACAGAGACAGCACGCGAAACTCTGTGACAGACAACCCCAGAGAGTCGTACTTGGAGGCTAAGTTACTAGGAACCCCATACTTAAGGTAGGTCTTGGCTAAATTTCTCATATCTAATCTTAAAATTAATTAAATATATATACTAACACTATTACCGCCACTTGGTAAATCTTGCTTCAGGCATCATGTTGCTTCCACCCTGCTGGCGGCAGCACAAGAGACATCGTTGCAATCACATGGTACAAGCTAACGAGATAAACGTTTCGTCTCGACTGTCCGCCATAACCTAATTTGCAAAACCTACTACGAAATAAGCGTCCCCAATGCATCAACCAACCTTTCTAGATCATTTGAGCTTCGTCCCTGTCTGAGAGACTATTCCCAGCGTATCGTGCCCGAATGCTTCAGCCATATGCCGCAACAGAATAGCCAACTCAGCCGGATCGCCGTCTCGGCGAACGTAGGCGAGCAGTTCAGCGGCGTAGATCGGGTCCGCGTGTAAATTCTCAACCATAAACTCGTCATGCGATCTTTCTTTCATCTGGTGGCGTCCTCCTTGCTAGCTGCGCGATTCAACGTCGCTAGATCCACATCAATGGGATGTGATCTGTGTTGCGAACGACGCCGCGTGCTAGCAGAGCCGGACATGTATGTTCTGGGTAACAGCCTAACGCAATGCACAACGCCAGTGTGCCCGCTGCTGGTTCACCTCACAATCAGGCTCGACGAATTCCATAAACACAGCCAATGCTCTACGCCCGACCTTGAGGATCGTCAGCCTTAATGCTGGTCCTACGAATAGTCTACTTATGGGCCATGTGCTAAAGAAAATTAGTCCTCGGAGCAAAGTTTACCTACACTCCGTTACTGAGCCGTTTTCTCCTACACTCCTCATTGAGGGGCTTTGTCTACCAGCCAGGCGAATGAGATGGATCTTTTCAATACAAAAATACCACAAAATAAACTGCATGAATCTTTCAAACAGATCTGCAGCGACCCTAATTATGCCCCAGTAAAAGACGTGATCCAGTCGTGGGGTAAAGGACTGCTGGAAAGATCAGGAGAGCAAACCAAGTTTATTAACGAATTTCAAACCACTTTCAATTCTGCCTTTTGGGAACTATATCTCAACAAAATGTTTATCGAACTGGGTTTTTCTGTCGATTACACCAAAGGAAGCCCAGACTTTTGCGTGAGCACCTCCGACGGATACCAGTTTAACATTGAGGCAGTCGTATCTGATCGCCCCCAAGATCCTTCAACACAGACAAACTCGTTCAACGAAAAAAAATTCAAGGACCACTGCACCATTAAACTTATAGGCAAGATAAAAGACAAAAAAGATCTTTTCACAGGAGTTAATGAAAAAAAGTTCCCCTACTCGTCACTTGAGCATGTTCGTGGCAGGCCCTTCGTAATTGCAATTGCTCCATTTGATAGCGATCTATCGCTTACACAAAATAACGAAATCATAAACCGCGTACTTTTTGGTATCGAGCCCCCTGACGCAGACACGTTTCAAACGGGTAAACAAAAAAAGACTGCATCAATTAACAAACCATCAGGTGCGCCAATTGAACTGGGAATATTCACCAATGACTCCTATAAAGAAATTAGTGCAGTCATTTTTTCAACCACTGGAACTTTCGGCAAAGCAGTAGTTGAAAGTGGCATCGAAAGAATCGTGAGAGCAACTAATTTCAGAGAGTTCAACAGGAATGAATTCATTACCCATCAAGGATTGAAAAACCTCGGAATAAATAACTATAAAATAGGACCACTAAACTATCTAGTGACCAGCAGATACGACTTCGGTGGCAGCATCGCTGGTTCCGACATACATATTTATCATTCATCCCACCATAGAGAAACTCATTTTGATGGTTTGCACATATATTACAATCCCTATGCCACGATCCCTCTTGATACCAGTGTCATAGCGCCTATGGAAATTACTCATAACTTTTACGACATTGAAACCGACTCCCCCACTCAAAAACATCCTGACGGCGCTTTAGTATCTAGACAGCTTTACGAACCAACAACCAACAATTTAAAGTTTCTTCTTAGCGCACACTCAAAGCAAATATTAAATGAGTTGCACAGACAGAAAAACAACCCTACAACAGACTGACAACAATTAAATCACGCTTAAATTTCGACTACCGATTTTTTGGCAAAGAACTGTATCGAGTCGATTATAAAATCCACACATCACAATCGCAACGAACAATTCAACAGACATAGGAAAATAAAATGCATCATATTTCAGAGGTTAGGATTCAGAATTTTAAGTCTATATCTGACGGATTGTTCCAACTTTCGCATTACACGCCTTTAGTCGGCTACAACAATGCTGGTAAGACAAACATAATTCGAGCGCTGGGTTGGATTATCAAGCGTTCCAGCCTCCCCGCAGAAGATTTCCATAATTCAAATCAGCCCATTGTTGTCGAAGCGGAAATATCCGGAATCACAGCCGAAGTCCTCGATGCCATCGGCAACGCCCATCGCGGGCGTATTGAGCCTCTGGTCGTCGATGGCTGCATACGTATTAGGCGGACACAAATGACGCCGGGCCAAACGGCCGCAACCATACGCTTCGAGGTGCTCAAACATGAGGACGGCCATGATGAATGGGTAGTGAACCCAGCAGGCATTGACCCCGCGATCAGCGCCTTATTTCCAGAGCCCATTTTCATTGGGGCCATGGAGAATGCTACAGAGGACGTGGCGAAGTTCGGTAACGGTACGACAATCGGCAAGCTCCTAAAAGAGATAATGACTCCCGTCATAGAGCGGCATTCGCCTGCAGTTGCGGAAGCACTACAAAATGTTGGCAGACGATTATCCGCAAATTCCGCCGACAAAGACGAGACGTTAGTCGATCTCGACGAGCGCATTCAAAGCCAGCTTTCAAAACTCTTCCCGGGCGTATCTGTAAAGACTCACATTCCGGTGCCGGAGTTTTCTGACTTTATGAAATCAGCAACGATACGAATTTTCGAAGAAGGATATGAAAATCCGGACGGTCGGGATGCCTCGTCATTCGGGCATGGTGCTCAGCGCTCAATCCAGATAGCGCTCATCAAGTGTCTTGCCGAAGTTCGAAGGGAGGGTGGTGGAAACGCGGGCAGAACTACGCTTCTTCTCATTGATGAACCCGAGCTTTATCTGCACCCACAGGCCATAGAGGTCGTGCGAGCAGCCCTAAGCCGCTTAGCTGGGGACGGGTATCAAGTCGTCATTACAACGCATTCGGCGAATATGATCTCGCGCTCAGATGCGCCCAATACCCTCCTGATCCGCAGAAGCGTTGCGGAAGGAACAAAGTGCTATCCCCGTATTAAGGACGCGGTGATAGAAGCGATTGATGATGCTAATCATCAATCGGAAACGCTCTTCGCCCTTTCGAACTCAAGCAAAATCCTGTTTTCGGAGCGTGTCGTAATCACAGAAGGCAAGACAGAGCGAACTATCCTGCCCGCAATCTTTTATGATGCGTTTGGGGCCACGCCTGACGAAGAGAAGATCGGCCTGGTGGATATTGGAGGTACACCCAATATTCCTGACACGTTGAAAGTTCTCAGAGCAATGGGAATGCCCTGCAAGGCAATTGTTGACCTTGACTTCGCATTTAGAATAGCTCCGATTAAAGCTCTCCTCGATCCGGCCCATGCGGACCTCGCCGCCTGCAAGGCGATTCTCGCTCAGCTAAGAGACGATGGGCATGTCGGGCTTGATGCAGAAGGGCTTCCCACCAAGCATAACGGAGTCTCGGCCGCCGCCGCCTTCGAGATACTTGCAAGACAGGCTAACGCGATTCCATGCATTGCAAGGCTGCATGAGGAATTAAAAGCTGTTGGCGTGTGGATATGGACAAAAGGTGCAATTGAGGCTCACCTCGGTATAGCCAAGACAAGCGCGGCGCACATAGCGTTTATAGCTGGCCTCGCAGATGAGGCATATAAAGCCGCAATCCCAGACTTTCCGTCAGTCACCGATGCAATGACGTGGCTGCGCGCCTGATAGAGATCGATGTAAATCCAACTGAAGCGGGTCAATTTCTCGACCCGTGCATTTCGGCGGCTAACGATCCCCAGCACAATTTACAACTTCACGCACGATGAAAAGCTGGAAGCTCGCCACCTCAAATCGAGGATGAAGTGTAACCGAACAGCAAACACACCTATCGAACTCCTAAGTTAAGGACGATGGCGTCTGATCAAAAATTTTTCATAGCTCAAAAAGCCTATCGACCAATCACTCTCGATTCCATGGCTGTACTCCTCATCCGAACATAGTATCGAGGTACTTTTTCATAGCTGGCTAGCATATCTAAACGAATGGCAACGCCATGCTTTTAGTGAGTCTAGCGATCAAGGAGAGGGGTGAATAGGTCTCGAAGAGCTCTGTCGTCAAACGTCTCCCGATCACGCTTGTTCGACGGTGGGAAACTCGGAGAGGAGGCGGGACTACTCCGGTCTTCAATCTCGCATATGCGATCCTCGATGGCTGAGACGGCGCTATTTAAAACAGCGTCCGACACACCGAAACGCGGCGCGAACTTTTTCAGGGCATCAATGCGGTCCGACAGGGAAGACTCGCTATCATCCTCGCGAATGCGGCTGGTGTTCTCCTCGAAATCTTCGAGCACAGCCGCCCGCAAGGCACTAGTGATGTTGGCGGGTAGCCCCTTCGCTGCGTCCACCGCATCGACAAGCGTGGAGAGCGTGTCACATGAGCTCAAGCGTATTGTGTCCGTGAGCGCTTTTTCCAGGAGCTCTAGGAATTCGGCTTCGTAAATGAACTGACGGCCATAGCCCCTGTCACCTAGCTGGCAAAAGAAGTCGATTAAAGCCTCGCCATCCGACCATGCACCGAAGCCCTGCTGTGGATTGCGGGCAATCGCCATAATGCTGTCGGCAAACCGCTGTTCGTTCGTGAGCTGCCACCAATCCATCAGCATTCGGAGCCGTCTAGAGTTTGCGGCATCATTGTATTCGAGCGAGCGGGCGTCACCAGCTCGCGGACGCCAGTGCGGACGCGTTTCGATCATCTCCAGCATGCCAACGCAGGCTCTGGCGATCTTCGTTTGATCGGCTTCGCTGAGCCCGTTCGGATGCACGAAGTCCCACAGGCTCGACAGCCAATCGATGGAGGCCGCTGTGGGAACAAGGCGAATAAGGAGGTCCGTGTCCAGTAGGTAGGTTGAGAGATAGTCCTTGAGTGAGGGGTTGAGAAAAGAGACGATTGGGCCGCCGATGTTGACGATGTTGACAAAGCTACCTTCCAGAATGCGAAGGGCTTCTTCGAAATCCTTAGGCCCATGTGCCAGGCCGTAGGCCGTGCTCACCGCGGTATGCAGGGTCTCGAAAGATGAGCGAAGGGTGGCGAGGTAAACCCCGTATTCCGCGAGGAAAAACATCGCCATCAGGAGGTGCCTGCACCGATGATCAATGTGCATCCGGAAAGCGGTGTCCCAAATTTGGCTGGGATTGTTCAGGGCGCCGATAAAGGCTGAGGGATAATTGGCGGGTTCGATCTCACCGATGCGAAAAGCATCGGTCATGGCCTCGATGACACGTGGGTTATAGTTCTTGTGATCAACAATTTCCGCGAGCTTATTGCTTTGCAATAGCACCCGAATATGCGACTGCGGTGTCTCTAATACGAGAAGATGATTGTAGAGAATCCGCGCCTTGATCCGGCGGGTATAGATACCAACATCGAGCACGTATTTCGTTACATCGAGGCGCTGATCGCCAAGGTGTTCGGAGACTCTCCGGGCTTCCTCAAATATGTAACCCCTCGTCGTCAGGATAAAACGGGCGTTCGGTGAGCGTCGTACGCGGCTCATGAACCGCGCTAGATCAGAATCCTTGTGCGCCAGAGCTTGTCGGTCGAGGGCGACCTTCCCGAGGAAATCGTCGAAGAGGAATACCTGCTTTTTGCTGTCGGTAATGGCAGTGAAGCCGTCCTCCAGACTGCGGATGGGAACGAGCTCCCACTGCTCGCCCAGGAAGGTGTAGCAAAGCATCTCGGCCAGTGTCGTTTTGCCAACGCCCGGCGGACCGGAGATGATGAGAAGCCGATGCTTCTCTAGCGTAGCTAGTGATTCGTCAAAGCTGGGGTTTGATGCGTAGACGCGAACCTTCTGTTCGATGTCTTCCTGCGTGAACGCTGCAAACGTATGGGCCGCCGCACGCACGACCCGCTCCAAAACACCCGCGCCCGAGAGCCATAGTTTGATGTGCGACTTGAGGATGTCTGGGTACTTCCGGAGAAGACCATTGATGTCCTCCGGACCGAAAATATCCGCCTCGGACTTCAGGCTTGGCCCTATGAGTGGAGCGAGCTTCCCCTTGCTAAGCGGAGTGAACTTACAGGAGGTCGCTAGAATATATCGAGTGGGTGCCAGCGTATTGATTGACAAGCGCTCACGCTTCATAGCTGCCGTCAGTTTGCTGAACGGCGAACCTTCATAATGCTTCGCCTGTAAAATGAGGTTCCCGCTGGCCTGCGCGTGCCGGCCATCAATGCCGCCATCTGGCCCTGCGCAGAATGCCTCGAAGCGAAGTCCTTCCTCTTTTCCGATGAGGTCCCGGACGAGATCCTCAAAGTCCGCCGATGAAAGATTTCTGAAGTCGTAGCTCATGCTGAAGTATCGTCCATCACAAATTTCGCTCATATCAGCTGCTGTTAGCAGACCCGCTGTGTGGTTGCTAAGCAAGCATATCCTCAAGTATGGAATCAGCATCCGATGGAAAAGCTCGGTCCGATGATTCACCCGCACTAGGCGTGCTGAGTCTGGTCGTGCGCTCCAAACGCGAGGGCTAGCTGTTGTAACAAAATAACCAGCTCCGCTGGGCTGCCTCCGCGTAGCACGTCCGCAAGTAATTCAGCCGCATATTAGGGGTCTGCACGAAGCTGCTCGGACATTGCCTCACTGTGCGGTCGATCTCTCATTTGGTCCTCCCCATATCGCCTAGAGGCATACGAGCTAAAGCCCACCAATAGCATACGTTGAGCGGGCGACATCGTGCTCAGAACAGTCAGAGGGGCAGCCAACCGGCTATTGGTCTTTGTGGATTGCACAATCCCAAAGCTGCTCAGAGCTGAGATTTACCTGTGAGCTTTAACAATCGCTCCCATCTTCATTCCTATGGCCACCTGCAACCTCCGAAACTCCATCATTACGCTTTCTACATCAATGGCGTTCGCGCCTTCTCCACGCTTCTCTGCAAGCCAGAGTTTCAATAGACCCGCAACCCGTCCAAGGTCGCCATTTACCTTCGCCAAGTCAGTCACTGCGCCCAGGTCAACGACTGACTTTACAGGCGTATTTAAACCAAGAGCTCGCAGATAGGCCGAGCGTGCCATCCCAGCCTCTCTAGCCCGAGCAGTAATTGTCGCCTTTTCTTCATCGGTGACCCAAACCTCTATGGGCTTCCCGCGTCGGCGAGCCGGTGCTTTTTCTTTGGTGCCGTCTGTCATGGCTGCTCCTTTTGTTGCTATGCCTTTGCTCCTAGTCGCGGTAGCGGCTGTGCGCCGCGAAGAGCAAGATGCGTTGAGCCGAAGGCGAATAAGGGGCGTTGGTGGATGGGGGCGGGCTTGCCCGTACCCGTACAACACACATCTTGCCGTCTGATTCGACGCAAATACATGCGTATCTTTGCGAACGGTTCATATCTAGCATACCTACGCATATCTGCGCACATCTAATCTAGATTACGCATGGTCAGTAAACAGTTTTTTGCGCATACTTGCGTAACCATGCTTAAGCGGAGGATCGATGATGAAGACACCAAAAGAAGGGCTTACTGGCGCGGGGCGGGTGGCGTTTTTAGCGCGCCTCGATGAATTTCGGGGTCTCATTCAAGCCGGCTGGCCGGTAACGGTCGTATATGAGAACCACGGCGGAGATAACACGGGGCTGAGCTACAGCCAGTTCGCTCGGTACGTAGGAAAGTACATCCGAAAGCCGACCAAACGTGGCGCCCAGCAGCCCACAATTCCTGACGAAATAACTATCCCGGTAGCGCCGGTGCCAGAACAAATGCAGTCCGGCACCCCAACGGTACCAGCCCCTATGTCGAAGCCCCGACCTGGGTTCCGGCATGACCCAAGCAGCGGCAACAACCGTGATGATCTTATATAGCCTTCTAATGGGTTAGCCTTTCCGGCTGCACATCTTTCAAGCGGTCCGAAGCAAGTACTGCAAGTAGAAGCCCAATATTTGGTACATTCCGAAAAGGGTGGATTGAACAATAATCGCTAAGAATTGATTCCCCCATGTCAACCTAATTAGCCAATCATTCCATCGATGCAACCGGCATGTCCGGGCACGATCAGGCACTGACCAAAGTGACTGATAGAGGCCGGGAAATGCACCAAAAAATCATAACGTCGATTATCTGCAAAACGCCGCTGGCAACAATTCCGCTGCACGAAACGACCGTTTCTCCTGCTCGGAAACTCCGTCGTCAGGCGGCCTATGGTGCCAAAGTTGCCGTAGCCGCCTTTTTCGGACTGGTCATGTACATCGCTCCGCCCCCGGCTTACGCCATCTATTGCTCGAACTGCTCGACGTTCTATCAGCAGATGTTCGAGTACGTCGAGGCCGTTAATACCGCCTTGAACACGGCCGAGACGTTACAGACGCAAATTCAGCAGTATCAGAACATGGTCACTCAAGGCACCGGCTTGCCCGACTCAATGTTTGGAAGCGTCGCGGCCGATCTCAAAAAAGTGGCCAACATCTACACCCGCTCGCAGTCTCTAGGCCGCCAGATCCAGAACATGGACTCGCAGTTCAATACGGCTTTTCCCGGCTTTCAGTCCTATCTGAATCAAGCTGCAAACTCGGCAGAAGTACCGGCGGGTGAGCGCTATCAGAAGTGGTCCGAGCAAAACCGCGACAGCGTGAAAATGGCGCTTGAGGCGGCGAACCTCAACACCAGCACTTTCGAGTCTGAGGATACCCAGCTCGATCACATGGTGGCTCGCTCACAGTCGGCCGTGGGCCGGATGCAAGCCATTCAGGCAGGTAACGAGATAGCCTCTCAGAACGTTCAGCAGTTGCAAAAACTGCGCGATCTACTGGCCACGCAAATAAACATGCAAGGCAACTATATCGCTCAGCAGGGCGACCGGAAGGCTGCTAGCGAAGCTGCGGAGCAAAAGTTTGAGGCCCGTAAAAATAACTGGGGGCCTTCCGAGGATTTCTAACCATGTTCATATCTAAATATCTGATCATTGGGTTATGTATCGCCTCTGCTCTTGGTGGCTCCGCTATATCTGGATTCATTGTTTCTATCCGCACCGATTGCGTGGCTGTTGAGCGGTCGATGCAATCAGATACGGATAAGAACTTTGAAGTACGGAAAAACAACTGGGGCCCGTCTGAGGATTTCTAACTATGCAACGCTCAGCATTTCTAGCACTGATTGGTGCAATACTCTTGCTTTCGACCGGTAGCGCGATGGCAGCCGGCGATGTAACTCAAAGCAATGAAATGAACGGCCTTTTGCGGATGCTCTATCAAGCCGCAAGTGAATGGTCACCACGGCTACAGGGCTATGCACTCAAATTACTGGCATCTCTCGCTCTCATCCAATTGGTTTGGACGTTCATGCCTTTAGTGATGAGACAAGCTGACTTAGGCGAAGTTGTCGGCGAGCTGATCCGCTTCTTCATGGTCATTGGCTTTTTCTATGCAGTCATTGAGCATTCCGTGCCATGGGCGACAGCCGTAGTGGACAGTTTCCGAGAAGCTGCGGGCACGGCTAGCGGTTTGGGCCGTGCGCTTCAGCCCGGTGATATGTTCGCGGTGGCGGTCAACTTCTCACGCACCATCGTGGAAGGCATTTCACTTTTTTCTCCGGGTAAAGCAATTCTTATCGCGCTTGTTGGCTGCTTGGTTTTACTGTGCTTCGCTTTTATCGCGGCATTTATGTTTGTGACGCTTGTAGAGTCGTACGTCATCATTAATGCCTCCGTACTGCTCTTCGGTTTCGGCGGTTCACAATGGACACGCGATTTTGCAATTGCACCACTCCGCTTCGTTGTCGCAGTAGGTGCCAAGCTGTTCGTCTTAACCTTGATCGTGGGAATTATTGTCACGTCGGCTAAGTCCTGGTTAGCGGCTTATACCAATGACGAAGCATCTCTGATGACATTGGCAGGTTTGGCTTTGGTATGCGCCTACCTGACCAAAACTATTCCCGAACTGATTGGCGGGATGATCAGCGGCACGTCAATGGGAGGAGGTTCGGCCATCGGTGGAATGGCAGCGGCTGGCGCTGCCGGTGCTGCTGCCGCAGTCGCCACCATCGCCACGGCCGGTGCCGCTGCGCCCGCCGCTGCTGGTGCGCTTGGCGCTGCCGGTGGTGGTGCAAGTGCCGCAGGGGCGGCTGGTAGCGGAGGATTGGCTGGCTCTATTAACTCCAGCTTTGCCGGTGCGGCAAACTCCGGCATCGGTGCAGCGGCTTCAATGGGCAACGCCGCGTCCTCTGGAGTGGGTGCCAGCACTGGTGGCGGTGCAGCCATCAAAGTCTCTACATCAGCAGGGTCGAGCGTAGGTGGCAGTGCCGCTAAAGCGACGCCCAGCCCTGCACAACCACCTAACAGCGGCGTGCAGCAGGCCGCCAAGCAGGCTGGAAAGATAGTGCAAGACAACGACGGCAAAGACAAACAACAAGAGACACCAAAAAGGGGGACTGAAGTGTCGGGAAATTCCCTTTCTCAAGCGGCGAATGGAGGTGCGAAGGTGCTCGGGGTGATGGCTTCAATGGCTGTACCGGGCATGGAGAATGCGCACGGCTTGTCCCTTGGTGCTGGATCAACCCCACCTTCAAATAGCGAGGCCAATTCGGCCGCTCCAAACAGCGGCGGAGAGTTAGCCGCTAATTCCGAGCAGGGGGATTCCAACGTGATCCGTCCAGCCTCAGACGCAAGCCCTACTAATGGTCGCCTAGCCTCGCTGAGTGTGCCGGGTACGGCCTCCAACAACGAAAAAACGGAGAAATAATCATGATGGGATTTCTGATGTTCGCTGGATTCGCAGTATTCGCCTTTACGTTCGCCGTTGGCATGTGGGCACTCGGCCGGTGGCTGCGAAGCGAAGGTTACGGGCCGCAGCTAGATAAGCTGGATCGGCAGTACACGGCGCTGCAGCTTCGCGTTAGCCCGCTCGCAATGTCGGCTTCGTATCGCATGTTTGTCGGGGCAGAGGCTCTAAATCGCCTACCTTTGTTGGGCAGCAAGACTAACGCGAACTTGAACCAGCAAGTGTTGATGGCCATCCAAGCCGCGCAGCAAGCACAGCAGCAGGAAACCCCTGCCAATCGCTAATCACTAATCACTAATCACTACCCTGCCCTACAGACAACCCCGCCCGAGTGCGGGGTTTTGTTTGCATGTCGCACATCAGGAAGGCATATGTGCTGCGCTCGGAGCGATTTTCGCCTCTCACCGGCGCGCGCATCATTACTAAACAACTGAAAAGCGGCTCACCGCCTCCTGAGGCCTTTCGGGGGAAGTCGATAGTCAAACCAGCGCCCTGACTTTCTTTTTGGTGTCCACCGGTCAGGGTGTATCCCTCTCGACACCTCTCGCGTGCTGATCCATTTACCAATAAAATTTACGACGAATACTTGGCCGATACTGATCGTTGACGCTTTCTCAACTGGCGAGGCGGTCACCCTGGCTTGAAACTACAACCTTGCTTTAACTGACTGAACAATTGAGCGGACGAACGTGCGCATTAAAGAAAAATCAAAGAAGCGGGAATCGGAAACATCGCCTCCCGAATCAGCAGACCGGAAAAAAGGCGGGATCAAGGCGCTATGGATTGCCTTTCTATCCGCTACCGGCGGAGCGTTGATGGAGTCTTACACAAGCTTCCTTTCTCAAAACATCGGCCCCCTGTGCTTGTCGTTTATCGCGTGGGCTCAGGACCACGTCATGCCAATGCCAGCAGACCAACAGATAGTCGCGCAACTCACCTTCTATATGCCGGCGAAGCTCACGACTGATCATTCCGCAGAGATCATGGGCGTCTCACTACTGGGCCGAGACTGCCGACGGCCTGGTGGCAAAAGCGACATCGGGACCTACCAGTTTGGGGACAGTGAAACCTACACGGACGCCGTTGTCCGGGCATCATGTCGTCCATCAGGCAAGACCCGAGTCACAATCACACCGAGGAACGGCAGCCCTATCGTTCTTCACGATGGTTTTTTCAACAGTGGGGATCAGGTTGAATTCGGTGCTGTACCTGGTAGCTACGAGCACGGAGTGCTAACCATGCTGTATGTCGGGACGAACCAACCGAGTGGACCGTGGGTGCCGGTGAATGAGACCCCGCCGCAATGAAACAACTACATCGAGCTGCCAAGCGATGCGAACTGGCGGCCAGAAGAAGTACATTTCTGCGCACTGCGAAACCACAGGCTTTCGATTAGTAATACGCACGGACATGGAACAGCTATTGCGGGGGCCATCCCCATTACTAGCATAGGCGCCTCGGGACACATCTAAGACCTCCGCCTTCAGTGACTAGATCTGCCCCACCACCTAGATCAGCAAGAACAGATCCGCAGTCAACAACGCGGAGGCTTCGCCATTAGTAATACGGACGGACATTGAACACCTACACGGGATCGGGAGCTTCGCCATTAGTAGTACGCACGGACTCTGAACACTTCACAAGCTTCACCTTGAGGTAGCCGGAAACGGCCCCCACCGAGATGCCCATTTGCCTAGCAATCGCTCGCACGCTCATGCCTTCCGCTCTGAGCGCTTGAGCCTTTGCCAGCTTGCCGTTAGCCACTTCGATATAGGCTTCGCGGCTAACCGCACCGGCGGCGCGCCTGCGGATCTCGTGGCGCTTCCTGTCACGCTCCTGGGCCATCCCCGAGCCGATGATCGTCTTGAGCTGCCGCTGTTCATCCACGGTGATCCTGAAAAGGTTGATCAGGGTTTCGTTCCTGGGCGTGTAGAGCGGCGTGTAATCCTTACCTCCGAAGCTAACCCTTTCCCCAGACTCGTACGCCTTGGCCTTACTGAACAGCGTCATTAGTTCCTTGGAACGGCTGCTCCATTTCGGATCTAGCTCGCGAGCCAGCGCTGAGGCTTCGTGATACATCTGCTTGCTGTTGGTCGCGCCGGACAGTAGCAGGAAGTTCAAGCGCCAAAATAGGTGCTGCATCCGGCTGCCTTCGTTGACGCCACCGCGCAGCTCGGCGAGCTTGCGCAGGTCTTCGAGGCGATCCCAAGCAAGCTGGCGGCCGGAGAATCCGCGGAGATTGTCAGCTTTACCGCCAGGCACCAAAAGGAAGGGCTTAAGCTTGCGTTTGACCCGCTCGGCCTGTTCCTGCCGCTGTTGCTCGATTGTCCAACGGGAAGTTGGTAGCAGGGCCTCGGCCATATACTCGAAGTTGTAGCGGACGGGCTGGCCATCGGTGTCGTTCGTGACGTGAATAACGCGACAGACTTCGCCACTCTTGCTGTTGACTGTCTGGATGGTTCGCAAAACGCGGCTTGCGTCTTTGGCCATCGGATCGGCCCCGACATGTGCGAGGCGATCCACTAGGTAGCGTTGGCACGCATTCCAGCGGGGCAATGCCTGACGCGGGATAGTACCGTCGAGTAGCCATTTCGCCTGGATACCCCGGCCGCTGTAGATCAGTACGGACGGTGCCGGTAATCCTTCTTCAGTGCAGAAATACAGCACCGACATCGCCAGTTGGTCAGGCGTGCGACCGGCGAGAGAAGGTATGCGATAAGTGTCAAGATCGGTGAACAACAGCCCCAACCGGGCAAGGTTCACGACCCGCCGGTTGGGCCGGATGAACTCTGCCTGAGACATCCATGTGTCGCGGTTTTTATCCACCAAATTGAGAATGGCGGGCATGTCCGCTAACCGATGGGAGGACTGGCGTTTTTCGCCACGTACGTCAACCAACAGCGAGAAAAACCCGCTCCTGTTGCTGTCGTGGTACATCTGCGCCTCGTCCTGAGAACTGAATAGCGCAAGCTGTGGACATTGGTGGCGACCGCAAGCCGTTCTAGCATGGCGCTGCGACATGGGCCTTGCGTCGGGCCCGATCTGCACCGCTCAGACTCCAATTCCGGGCCTGGGCGCAGGGCCGGAGTCCTTACATGCGTCAATCCAATCTTCGACCTCAGCCAAATCCCATACTACTTTGCGACTGCTGATCGCAATGCGACGCGGGAACTTACCTTTGATTTCAAAGTTGTAGATCGTCCGCTCACACAGCGGGATCATCGCTAGTAGCGTCTTTTTATCGATAAGCGTTCTGTTCGTTGATACCTGCATACCCTTGCCTCAATCAGTCACATTGGATGTGTGCCTGATCGTGCCCGGACGTGCCGCTTGCTTCGACGAGATGATTGGCTAAAATGGTTGACATGAAAAATAGATCAACCATCGCCATTTGGAAGGGATGCGACCCAACCGTCGCAGATGCCATTCGACGGTTTCGGGATTGCTGGGAGCCGTACTCTGCAGCATCGAAGCGCTACCCTATCGCTCGACTGGTAGAAGAACTCATCGACCCCGTTGTAGCTACGTACACGACAACACTCCCGTCGCGCTATTTGGGGCACGTGCCAGGAGCCGGTACCGGCGTAGCATTCAGTGAGATCATGCGATTGGTCGGTGCTGAAGCAATGGTCCGGGTACAGCGCCGATTGCTGCGAGCTTTTGTTCTAACAGAAGATCAGCAGTCCAAGAGAGACCAGCAATTTATCGCCACACTCGAAACGCTCATCGAGCTGGTATGGGCATGCAAGCGCAAGCAACCGGCGAACAGAAATGTTCGCGGCTTAAATGGTCAACGCTTAAAAGTTTTTTGTAGATTTTGCGGCTCGCTTGCGGAGCTGGCCTCATTCGCCGAATCCGTCAAAGACGAAGGCCAACGCGGCATCGATGAAAAACTACGCCTAAGCAACCTGTACTGCGTGGCTCATCGCCCGAAGTTGCCGGATGACGATTGGAATCCCGAGTACAGGAAAGCAAAACGGTCTGTAGCGCAGTTTGACCTCGAACTAATTAGGCTCAGCCGACAATGCGCCTCGCGAGGCACCCCGCAAGCGAAATCAGGTGACGAGTTGGTTGACAGCTACATACACAACTACATGCTTGGCCAAACGCTAACGCTAGCAGAGGAAGCAGAGTTACGGGACCTAGCGCGGCTCATGGTGGACTCAAGATTATCTGATAGAAAAAAACAGATACTCATGCTCCAACGGCTTGGTTTCAATCAATCAGCGATTGCGCGCAGGCTGGGTATCGAACGCCAAGCGGTATCCAAAGCAATTGCCTCAATCCCAGAGATATTTTGGTTGAGTCAGCCACACCGATCCGGTTAGTGGCTCTTTTTAGTGTCAACCCAAATACACAATCAATAGAGGTTCACGCGGCCGAACCGGACTCTTAAATCAAAACCTTCGCACGTGGTTTTTTTAGCGTCCATTCGTCAATCATATCCGCCCAATCCTGCAACATCGCCCGACGCTGATCGCGGTATTCAGCCTTGTTGTAAACGGCCCGTACCCCCTTCTGCTCGTGCGCAAGGCACTTCTCAATCCAGTCTGAGTTGTAACCCGCCTCATGCAGCAGCGTGCTCGCTGTGCGCCTCAAATCATGCGGGCCGAACTTGCTTAGCGGCTGCCCTTCTTTCTGCGCAAGCCGATAGGTCAGCGTCAGCACCTGATTGATCGTCGCGGTGCTCATTGGCAAATCAGAATCGTATCGGGAGGGAAAGACGTAATCTGAACCACCGGCAAACGTCTTCAACGCGATGAAGAAATCCAAAGCCTGCTGAGATAAGAACACCAAATGGGGGTTGCGGCGCTTCATCCGCTCTTTCGGAATTGTCCACAAGGCTTCGCTGAAATTGATCTCATTCCAGGTAGCGTTGGTCAACTCACTTTTGCGAACCATTGTCAGCAACAATAACTTAGCGGCCACCCTCACGGATGAGGCAGTGCCGATGCGGTCCAGGTACTGATACATCAACGCGATTTCGTCAGGCCCTAAAGCACGGTCACGTGGCTCGAATTTAGCGATGCTTGCAGGACGCACCAAATCAGCCGGATTCTCGACCTTCTGGCCTCGCTCTATCGCCCATCGGAACACCTGCATCACAATCTCGCGGGAGTGCACGGCCGTGGCTGGAGCTCCACGCTCCACAATTGCATCAGTCAGCGTTCGCAGGTCCTCATGATTGATTTCCACCAGTTTCTGATTACCGAAGTGCGGCTTTAGCTCGCGCTCGTAAACCGATCGGCGCATGTCACGGGTCGAGTCAGCCATCTGATACCCACGCAGCCATTTCTCAGCCCACGCATCAAACGTCTCTGCCCCTTTGGTGCGTGCCTTGGCACGGGCTTTCTCTTTGGCAGGTGACTTACCCGCCGAAACCATCTTTTTAGCCTCGCCCAGGCGCTCTCTGGCTTCCGCAAGTGTGATGCCACTCACGCCATAACGGCCGAACGTGATGGTCTCCTGACGGCCATTGATTGAGTAGTTGTAACGAAATGAGATGGAACCGGCAGCAGTGACGGCCACGTACAGCCCGTCGCGGTCGTTCACCTTGTAGAGTTTTTCTTGCGGTTTGAGGTTACGCAGCTTGGTATCGGTCAACATGGCAGTTATGGATTCCATGGAAAAAATACCATGCTCAGAAAAGCACTCATACACCACGGTAAAACCCAATGAAACCGGGCTGATGATGAGATTTAATACCATGCCCTACCCTACGAGGGCGACATGGTATCGAGCACCGAACATGGTATTTGGCTCAGTCAATGCCCCGTACCATGCCATACAAACACGGTGCTTGGCGATGCACAAAGCTGCCAGAATTTGCCAGACCCAAAAAGCCAAAAGCCCGCAATTACGCGGGCTCTAGGGCATTTCTTGCTAGATCGTGCCGGACAATGCCGGACGTCCCATCATTCCCACTCAATCGTCGCCGGCGGCTTGCTCGACACGTCATACGTCACGCGCGAGATGCCTTCGATTTCATTGATGATACGGCCGCTGACAGTCTCCAGCAGTTCGTACGGCAGGTGTGCCCAGCGGGCGGTCATGAAGTCGATGGTTTCTACGGCACGCAGGGCCACGACCCAGGCGTAGCGACGGCCATCGCCAACCACGCCAACCGATTTCACCGGCTGGAACACGACGAAGGCCTGGCTGACTTTGTGGTACCAGTCGGCCTTGCGCAGTTCTTCGATGAAGATGTGGTCGGCGCGACGCAGCAGGTCGGCGTATTCCTTCTTCACTTCACCGAGGATGCGCACGCCCAGGCCCGGGCCCGGGAATGGGTGGCGGTAGACCATGTCGTACGGCAGGCCCAGTTCCAGGCCCAGGCGACGGACTTCGTCCTTGAACAGTTCGCGCAGCGGTTCTACCAGCTTGAGGTTCATTTCCTCAGGCAGGCCACCCACGTTGTGGTGGGACTTGATCACGTGGGCCTTGCCGCTCTTGGCGCCGGCCGACTCGATCACGTCGGGGTAGATGGTGCCCTGGGCGAGGTACTTGATGTTGTCCAGTTTGTTGGACTGGGCATCGAAGACGTCGATGAAGGTGCGGCCGATGATCTTGCGCTTCTTCTCCGGGTCGGACTCGCCGGCCAGGTTGTTCAAGAACTGATCTTCGGCGTTGGCGCGGATCACCTTGACGCCCATATTCTCGGCGAACATGGCCATCACTTGCTCGCCTTCGTGCAGGCGCAGCAGGCCGTTGTCGACGAACACGCAGGTCAGTTGGTCGCCGATGGCCTTGTGCAGCAGCGCAGCAACCACGGAGGAGTCAACGCCGCCGGAAAGGCCGAGCAGGACGTTGTCGGTACCGACCTGGGCGCGCACGTTGGCGATGGCGTCTTCAGCGATTTTCGACGGGGTCCACAGGGCCTCACACTCGCAGATGTCGAGGATGAAGCGCGACAGGATGCGCCCGCCTTGCTTGGTGTGAGTCACTTCGGGGTGGAACTGCACGCCGTAGTAACGACGCTCGTCGCTGAACATGCCGGCGATCGGGCAGCTCGGGGTGCTGGCCAGGATGTGGAAGTCTTCCGGCATCCGGGTGACCTTGTCACCGTGGCTCATCCAGACATCGAGGCCGAACAGGCCGTCGGCGTCGACGTGATCTTCGATGCCGTCCAGCAGGCGGCTCTTGCCGACCACGTCGACACGGGCATAACCGAATTCACGCAGCTCGGAACCTTCAACCTTGCCGCCCAGTTGCTCGGCCATGGTCTGCATGCCGTAGCAGATACCAAATACCGGCACGCCCAGGTCGAATACCGCTTGTGGGCAGCGCGGGCTGTTGGCTTCGTGCACGGACTCGGGGCCACCGGCGAGGATGACGCCTTTAGGGGCGAATTCGCGGATCGCTTCGTCATCCATGTCGAACGGATGCAGTTCGCAGTACACGCCGATTTCACGCACGCGGCGGGCGATCAGCTGGGTGTACTGGGAACCGAAGTCGAGGATCAGGATGCGGTGGGCGTGAATGTCGAGGGCCATGAAGTCAGTCTCGTCTAATGAATCAGAAACAACTCGGGGCTGAAAGAACAGCCCCGGTTACTTAACGTTTTGCTGGAAGCCTCAACCTACGCGGTAGTTTGGCGCTTCCTTGGTGATCTGCACGTCGTGGACATGGGATTCAGCCATGCCGGCGCCGGTGATCCGTACGAACTCTGGCTTGGTGCGCATTTCTTCGATGTCGGCGCTGCCGGTGTAGCCCATCGAGGAACGCAGGCCGCCCATCAGTTGATGGATGATGGCGCTCAGGGTGCCCTTGTACGGCACACGGCCTTCGATGCCTTCCGGTACGAGCTTCTCGGCGCCTGCCGAGGAGTCCTGGAAGTAGCGGTCGGAAGAGCCTTGCGCCTGGGACATGGCGCCCAGCGAACCCATGCCACGGTAAGCCTTGTAGGAACGGCCCTGGAACAGTTCGATCTCGCCTGGCGCTTCTTCAGTGCCGGCAAACATCGAGCCCATCATCACGCAGGAAGCACCGGCCACGATGGCCTTGGACAGGTCACCGGAGAAACGGATGCCGCCGTCAGCGATCAACGGTACGCCAGTGCCTTCGAGGGCAGCGGCAACATTGGCGATGGCGCTGATTTGCGGCACGCCCACACCGGCGACGATCCGCGTGGTGCAGATCGAGCCAGGGCCGATACCGACCTTGACCGCGTCAGCGCCGGCTTCGGCCAGGGCCTTGGCGGCAGCGCCGGTGGCGATGTTGCCGCCGATCACCTGTACGTCAGGGAAGTTCTGCTTGACCCAGCGCACGCGGTCGATCACGCCCTTGGAGTGACCGTGGGCGGTGTCGACCACCACCACGTCAACCCCGGCAGCGACCAGGGCCGAAACGCGATCGCCGGTGTCTTTACCGGTACCAACGGCGGCGCCAACGCGCAGACGACCTTGGTCATCCTTGCTGGCCAGCGGGTAAGCCTTGGCTTTTTCGATGTCGTTGACGGTCATCATGCCTTTGAGGGCGAATTTGTCGTCGACGATCAGCACGCGCTCGATGCGGTGCTTGTGCAGCAGTTCACGCACATCGTTCTTGTCGGCGCCTTCCTTGACAGTAACGAGGCGCTCTTTAGGCGTCATCACTTCACGGACGGTGACTTCAAGACGGTTTTCAAAGCGCACGTCACGGGAAGTGACGATGCCGACCAGGTCGCCATCGTGCAGCACTGGAACACCGGAGATGTTGTGCAGGCGGGTCAGGTCGAACAGGTCGCGCACGGTGGCGTCGGCTTCGATGGTGATCGGATCTTTCACCACGCCGGCTTCGTAACGCTTGACCTTGCGCACTTCGGCAGCTTGCTGCTCGATGGTCATGTTCTTGTGGATGATGCCGATGCCGCCTTCCTGAGCCATGGCGATTGCCAAACGGGCTTCAGTGACGGTGTCCATGGCAGCGGAAACCAGAGGAATATTCAGCTCGATGCCACGGGTTAGGCGGGTCTTGAGACTGACTTCGTTAGGAAGCACCTCGGAATAACCGGGCACTAGGAGAATGTCGTCGAATGTCAGAGCTTCTTGGCTGATACGCAGCATCGCGGGGGCTCCCGAGCGGGAAAATGGAAGCGCGTCATTATACTCAGACACCCCTCGGGCCTCAACGTAAAACTCTGACAAACTTGGTAATACTGATAGATGGGTAAAACCAGTCTCTGGTTTGGCGCACGGCCCAGGCTCCATCGCCGGCAAGCCGGCTCCTACAGGTAGGGGGCGGCAGTGGTTTTAGAGTTCGACTTTGACCCAACTGATTTTCTGATCGAGCCAATCGGCAAACTCGTCGATAAAGCTCTGCTTGAAGCCCGCTTCCGCCCAGTTGTTGAAGATAAAGCCCAGGTTGGAAAAGCCGCATTCCTGCAGGAACAGGAAACCGTTGATGTCATCTTCATGCCCACACAGCGGGCAAGTGAAGTTGTCGGTGTGGCCGGGCATCCAGTCTTCCAGGCTGTCGAACAGCGCCTCGCCAACTTCTTTAAGGCATTGCGGGCAGCCGGCTTCTTCGAGAAAACCCTTGGCGGGGGTGTAGATGCAGCGTTTGTAGATGATTTCCAGGCCGTTGACCGGTTCGTTGAACGGCAGCGCCTCGGGGTGCAGCACCACCGCGCGGGCACCATCGGCCAGGGCATAGCCCATGCGGTTGCCGGTGCGCCCGCAGGTGGTCAGTTCTTCCTTGATGATGTTCTTGCGCACCAGCCAGCGCACGATGGCCCGGGCGCGGGGTTCGTGGACGGGCAAGGTGGAGATTTTCGGGACAAGGATGCTTTGGGAATTCATGGGAGTCCTGCGGTGTGGCGTCTGACGCCTTCGCGAGCAAGCCCGCTCCCACATTCGACTGCATTCCTACAGGAGAAATGCAGTCGAATGTGGGAGCGGGCTTGCTCGCGAAGAGGCCCTGAAGGCTGGCAGCTTAATCTCTGCCCCACACAGGTCAAGTACTCAAATACCGTCCAATCAAGGCAATGCCACTGGCCAGTACCAGCCACGTCACCAACCGCACAAACGCCTCGCGGGACATGCGCAGGGTCAATCGCCGCCCCGCCCACAGCCCCAGCGCCATCGCCGGCAGCAGGCACACGGCCAACATCAGCAGCGGCAACTCGGCATACACCCCGGCGATCAAAAACAGGCTCAGACGTACCACCGTGCTCGCGCTGATCAACGCACTTTGGGTCGCTCGCGCCCCGTCCTTGGGCAGGCGGCTGTTCAGATAGATCGCATATAAAAAGCCGCCACTGCCAAACAAGGCACCAAACAGTCCGCCCACCACGCCCATCGGCACCGACCAGCCGGCAGCCAGGGCTGTGGGCTTGGCCCTTACCGTCAGGCTGTAGATGGCATAGGCGCTGATAAACAGGCCCATCAACAGCAGGAGCAGATCCGAATGCAGGTTGAGCAGGAAGATCACGCCGAGGGTGCAGCCAATCGCCATGCACGGCAGTAAGCGCAACAGCTCCGGCTTGACCACATCCCGCCGCGATTGCAGCAGGTTGCCAAAGGCCGCGACGAAATCCAGCAGCACCAGCAGCGGGATGATCTTCGACAGCGGCATAAACATAATCAGGATCGGCCCGGCCACCAGCGCCGTGCCAAAGCCGGCGATGCCAAACACGATGTAAGCCAGGGCAATCCCCAGGCCGATTACCAGCCAGTCCATCGTCCCGAACGACCACTGCCCCATCAATTCAACCAGGCTCATGCAATATTCCTTGTCAGCGATGGCCCTCACTTTAGCCAAGCCGGTGAGTTGCGACTAATATCTTCCACGCCCTCCACCTATCTCGAAAAGGCATGACTCGTGATTTCCACCCGGCAACTGCGTTACTTCGTTGAAATCGCCGAGAGCGGCAGCTTCAGCGCCGCCGCCGAGCGCCTGTTTGTCGCGCAATCGGCCCTCAGCCGGCAGATCAAGGAGCTGGAAATTATCCTGCACACCCCGCTGTTCGAGCGCACCGCCCGCCAACCCAGGCTGACTGCCGCCGGCGAGGCGTTTTATCCACGGGCGCGCAATCTGCTGGGCGAGTTGCACAAGGCCAGTGAACTGGCGACCCAGGTCGGCCACGGCCAGCTCGGCACCCTGCGCCTGAGCCACTCCAGCACAGTGCCGATGAGTGGGCGGGTACTGCGCGGGATCAGCGCCTGGCTGGAGCAGTGCCCCGGGGTGTCGCTGGATATCGTCAAACTGTCCTCTGAAGCGCAGTTGGAAGACATTGCCGAGGGTCGCCTGGAAGTCGGCCTGCTGCGCCTGCCGGTGCTACGCCAGCGCGAGGGGGTACGCATCCTGCCTTTATATAAGGAGCCGCTGCTGCTGGCAGTCCCGCCAGGCCATCCGTTGGCCCGGCATTCCTCGGCCATTGAGCTGGCGCAGTTACAGGACCAAGCCTTTATCTCGATCCCCCATCCGCAACGCGGCGGCCTGAGTTACCTGTCAGCCGAGTTGTGCATGCGCGCCGGATTTTTCCCCAAGGCGGCGCGGGTGATGTCGCGCAAGACCACCCAATTGCAACTGATCCAGGCGGGGTTTGGCATTGCCCTGCTGCCCGAGTCGATGCGCGATATCGCCCCGGCCAACATTCACTTCCTGCCCCTGGCCGACCCCGACTGCCACAGCACTGTGGCCCTGGCCTGTGCGCAGGCGCCGAGCGCGCTGGTTGCGCAGTTCTGTCAAACACTGGGCGAATGCCTATAAACTGCCGCCCATGACTAAAGATCGCCTCTCATGATTAAAGACCCGTTTGCCCGCCTGGGCCTGGACCGCGAAGTCCTGACTGTCAGCCAGCTCAACGGCCGCGCGCGGGTGTTGCTGGAGGACGTGTTCACCAATATCTGGGTCGAGGGCGAGATCTCCAACCTCGCCCGCCCGGCCTCCGGCCATGTGTATTTCACCCTCAAGGACAGTGGCGCGCAGGTGCGTTGTGCACTGTTTCGCAATAACGCTGCGCGGGTGCGCCAGGCGTTGAAGGATGGCCTGGCGGTCAAGGTGCGCGGCAAGGTCTCGCTGTTCGAGGGGCGTGGCGACTATCAGTTGATTCTCGACACTGTGGAGCCGGCCGGTGATGGTGCGCTGCGCCTGGCCTTCGATGCACTGAAGGAAAAACTCAGCGCCGAAGGCTTGTTCAGCGCCGAGCGCAAAGTGCCACTGCCGGCCCACCCGCGGCGCATCGGCATTATCAGCTCACCTACGGGCGCGGTGATTCGCGACATCATCAGTGTGTTCGGCCGCCGTGCGCCGAACGTGCAACTGACCCTGATCCCCACCGCCGTGCAGGGCCGCGAGGCCGTGGCGCAGATTGTCCGCGCCCTCAAGTTGGCCGATGCCCGTGGTTTTGATGCACTGATCCTGGCCCGTGGTGGTGGCTCGCTGGAAGACCTCTGGTGCTTCAACGAAGAAGCCGTGGCGCGGGCCATCGATGCCTGTGTCACGCCTATCGTCAGTGCCGTGGGTCATGAGACCGATGTGTCCATCAGCGACTTCGTGGCCGACGTACGCGCGCCCACGCCGTCGGCGGCTGCTGAGCTGCTGGCGCCGGATGCGAGCAACCTGGTGCGTCAGGTCGAAAGCCTGCATCGCCGGCTGGTGATGCTGATGCGCAATCGCCTGACCCACGACCGCCTGCGCCTGGAAGGCATGGCCCGGCGCCTGCGCCACCCCGGTGAGCGCCTGCGCCAGCAGGCCCAGCGCCTGGATGATCTGGATATGCGCCTGCGCCGCGCGTTCGAGCGCAGCCTCAATACCCGCCGCGAACGCCTGATCCGCCTGGAAACCCGCCTGGCCGCCCAGCATCCGGGGCGGCAACTGGCCCTGCTGCGCCAAAGGCTGGACAGCCTCGCCGAACGCCTGCCCCGGGCCATGCGCGAAGGCCTCAAGGCGCGCCGCCTGCAACTGCAAAGCCAGGTGCAGACGTTGCAGGTGGTCAGCCCGCTGGCGACCTTGGGCCGTGGCTACAGCATCCTGCTGGACGAGCGCGGCCAGGCCATTCGCAATGCCGCACAAACCCACACCGGCCAGCGCCTGACCGCGCGTCTCGGTGAAGGCCAATTGCAAGTGCGGGTGGAAGACAACCACCTGACACCCGTCACCCTTTCATTACTGGATTGATTGATGCCTCGTCTATTTAGCCTGTTGATGTTGCTGTGCCTGACCTTCAATGCCCACGCCGACAGCTACATCACCCGCACTCTGAACAAGCCGGTGCCTGGCGGTGTGGCCGTGGTCGACCTGGGCCCTGGAGCCGCCGCGCCGAAAGCCACTTACCAAGGCAAACCGGTGCTGGTGGTCAAGGAACAGGACAACTGGCTGGCGATTGTCGGCATCCCGTTGACGGTCAAGCCCGGTAACGAGCGGATCAGCAGTGGCGGGCGCACCCTGCCGTTTATCGTTGGTTTCAAGAAGTATCCGGAACAGCGCATCACCCTGAAGAACAAAAGCCAGGTCAACCCTGAGCCGGCGCAACTCAAGCGCATCGAGGGCGAGTTGGCGGTGCAGCTCAAGGCTTACCGCAGCTTCAGCCCGAACCTGCCGAGCAACCTGGTGCTGGACAAGCCGGTGAATGGTCCGCTGTCGAGCAGGTTCGGCGTGCGCCGCTTCTTCAACGGTGAAGAGCGCAACCCGCACTCGGGCCTGGACTTCGCGGTGCCTGCCGGCACGCCGATCAAGACGCCGGCCAATGGCAAGGTGATCCTGGTGGGTAATTACTTCTTCAACGGCAACACGGTGTTCGTCGACCACGGCCAGGGCTTTATCAGCATGTTCTGCCATATGTCGAAGATTGACGTGAAGGTGGGCCAGCAATTGGTGCGAGGGGCGGTGGTCGGCAAGGTCGGGGCGACGGGCCGGGCGACCGGGCCGCATATGCACTGGAATATCAGCTTGAATGATGCGCGGGTGGATCCGGCGATCTTTATTGGCGCGTTCCAACCTTGATGTGATCGTTGAGCTTACTGGCGCCATCGCGGGCTTGCATGCGAGGGCGCCGATCAGTCGCCACTGATTGCGCATCTGGAAACCCCAACGCAAATAGAACAAAGCCTCCCGACTTTTTCCACAATAAAATCTCGTTTCCTACAGAAATAGCAGAACTTCTCTCAATTTTTTCCGACTGCTTGCCATCTTTCACCCCGGCGGTTAGGGTTGAGCTTATGAAAACCTCTCACACCCTCATTCAGCTCCGCCAGCACCGCAGCCTGTGCCTCGTCAGCGCACGACTGCCAGGCTGAATCGATCTGCCTCGTCCCCGATTTGCATCCCTAATAAACGCTTTCTGGCAGGCCGCCTCTTCTCGGCCCTACAACAAGGATTCTTCTGATGAGCATGCTCAAAGACCCGTCTTCGAAATACCGCGCGTTCCCGACCATTGATATCCCGGACCGCACCTGGCCATCCAAGACCATCACCACCGCGCCGATCTGGTGCAGCTCCGACTTGCGCGACGGTAACCAGTCGCTGATCGAGCCCATGGATGCGGTGAAAAAACTGCGTTTCTGGAAAACCCTGGTCGCGGTGGGCGTGAAAGAGATCGAAGCCTCGTTCCCGGCCGCGTCGCAAACCGACTTCGACTTCGTGCGCACCCTGATCGAAGACAACCACATCCCCGAGGACACCACCATCCAGGTGCTGACCCAGGGCCGTGAAGACTTGATCGCCCGTACCTTCGAATCCCTGCGCGGTGCCAAGAAAGCCATCGTGCACTTGTACAACGCCACTTCGCCGTCGTTCCGCCGTATCGTGTTCAACCAGGACAAGGATGGGATCAAGGCCATCGCAGTCGACGCAGCCAAGCTGTTCGTCAAGTACGCTGCCCAGCAGCCGGAAACCCAGTGGACCTTCGAGTACTCCCCGGAGACCTTCAGCGCTACTGAACTGGAATTCGCCAAGGAAGTGTGTGACGCGGTGATCGAGGTGTGGAACCCGACGCCCGAGCACAAGATGATCCTCAACCTGCCGGCCACCGTGGAATGCGCCACGCCGAATATCTATGCCGACCAGATCGAGTGGTTCGGTCGCCATATCAACCGTCGTGACAGCGTGATCATCAGCCTGCACACCCACAACGACCGTGGCACTGGCGTTGCAGCAACCGAACTGGGCCTGATGGCCGGCGCCGATCGTGTCGAAGGCTGCCTGTTCGGCAACGGCGAGCGTACCGGTAACGTCGACCTCGTCACCGTGGCGTTGAACCTCTACACCCAGGGCGTGAACCCTGAGCTGGACTTCTCCGACATCGACGGCGTGCGCAAAGTGGTCGAGGAATGCAACCAGATCCCGGTCCACCCGCGTCACCCGTATGTTGGCGACCTGGTCCACACCGCGTTCTCCGGCTCGCACCAGGACGCGATCCGCAAGGGCTTCGCCCAGCAGAAGCCGGACACCTTGTGGGAAGTACCGTACTTGCCAATCGACCCGGCTGACATTGGCCGCAGCTACGAGGCGGTGATCCGCGTCAACAGCCAGTCGGGCAAGGGCGGCATCGCCTACTTGCTGGAGCAGGAATACGGCATCAGCTTGCCACGCCGCATGCAGATCGAGTTCAGCCAGGTGGTACAGGCCGAGACCGATCGCGTGGGCCTGGAAATGACCGCCGCGCAGATCCACGCGTTGTTACAGCGTGAATACCTGCAGGCCAACACCCCGTACGCGTTGGTCAGCCACCGCTTGCAGGAAGAGAACGGCAACAGCTCGGTAGAAGTTGAAGTGTCCGGCAAAGGTCAGGGCGAAACCAACCTGCGCTGGCACGGCAAGGGCAATGGCGCGCTGGAAGCGCTGGTGGCCGGCCTGCCGATTGGGGTTGAGATCATGGACTACAACGAGCACGCGATTGGCGCGGGTACTAACGCCAAGGCTGCCGCTTACATTGAACTGCGCGTGAACGGCGAGCGTCCGGTGCACGGTGTGGGGATTGATGAAAACATCACCACGGCCAGCTTCAAGGCGGTGTTCAGCGCGCTGAACCGTTCGTTGAGCCAGCTGGAAGCGAAAGCGGCGTAACTGACTGCTGGAATGTAAAAGGCCCCTGGGTGAGAACCCAGGGGCCTTTTTTATTTGTGGTTGTGGTGGTGCTGATGGCCTTATCGCGGGCAAGCCCGCTCCCACATTTGCAATGCAGTACCCTGTGGGAGCGGGCTTGCCCGCGATAGCTACCTCACTGGCAACGGGCTCCTGTCAGACAAACTGAAAGCTATCGGCATCCAGATTCGCCGGAAACCGCGTGCGGTACTCCGCCAATTGCGCCGCCTCCAGGCACACCTGGAACACCCCGTCCGCCTCCCCCGCGCTCAGCAGGCTTTCACCCTGGAAGTCCAGGACCTGGCTGTCCCCGGTGTAGGCAAAACCCTTGCCATCCGTTCCCACCCGATTCACCGCCGCCACATAGCACAGGTTTTCGATGGCCCGGGCCGGCAACAGGCGGTTCCAGTGCTGGCGCCGCGCCCCCGGCCAGTTGGCGGTGTACAGCAGCAGGTCGGTGTCCTGGGCGTCCCGGCTCCACACCGGGAAGCGCAGGTCATAGCAGATCAGCGGGCGTATCCGCCAACCCTTGAGCTCGAACTGCACCTGACGCTCGCCAGGCGTGTAGTGATTGTGCTCGCCGGCCATGCGAAACAGGTGGCGCTTATCGTAGTGCAACACCTCACCGTCAGGCCGTGCCCACAATAGGCGATTACGGTGACTGCCATCGGCGGCTTGGATGATCACACTGCCGGTAATCACCGCGTTGTGCTTATGTGCCTGAGCCTTGAGCCATTCATGGGTCGGGCCGTTTTCGGCTTCGGCTAGCAGTTGGGATTCCATGGAAAATCCGGTGGTGAACATTTCTGGCAGCACGATCAGGTCGGCGCCCGCGGCCTGCTCCAGCAGCAGCTCGAAATGCTCCAGGTTGGCCTGGCGGTCATGCCAGGCCAGGGTGGTCTGTACCAGGGCGATATTCAGGTCGGGTAAAGCACTTAGATCACGCATAGTTTCTCGGCTGCTTGGCGCAGCGTCTCCTCGCGTTTGGCAAAGCACAGGCGCACCAGGCGCTGGCCTTGGGGTGGGGTCCGATAGAACACCGAGACCGGAATTGTCGCCACACCATGCTCGCGGGTCATCCACAGCGACATGGCCACGTCATCCAGGTCCGGGCGAATCTGTGAGTAATCAACCAGTTGAAAGTAAGTACCGGCCACCCGCGTAAAACTGAAACGCGAGGGGGCCAGCAGATCGCAGAACAGGTCGCGCTTGGCCTGATAAAAGGCTGGCAGTTCCTCGACATGTTCCGGGTGCTCGGCCATAAAGTCGGCCAGGGCGAACTGCAACGGCGTCACACCGCAGAAGCTGACGTATTGATGTACCTTGCGCAGCTCGGCGCTCAAGGCCGCTGGGGCCACCACGTAGCCGGTCTTCCAGCCGGTGACGTGGTAGGTCTTGCCAAAGGAGCTGACCACGAACGCGCGCTGATACAGCTCTTCGTGGGCCAGGACGCTGACGTGGGGCACGCCATCGAAAACCAGGTGTTCGTAGACTTCATCGCTGACCAGGTAGATATCGCGGTCGCGGATCAGCTCGGCCAATTGGTCCAGCTCGGTGCGGCTGATCAGGGCGCCGCTGGGGTTGTGCGGGGTGTTGAGGATGATCATCCGCGTACGCGACGACAGCGCCGCCTCGATCTGCTCGAAATCCAGGCTGAAGTCCGTCAGCCCCAACTGCACATGCACGCAACGCCCACCGGCCAGCTCCACCGCAGGTTCGTAGCTGTCGTAGCACGGGTCGAAGACAATCACTTCATCACCGCTGCGGATCACCGCCTGGATCGCACAGAAGATCGCCTGGGTGGCGCCGGGGGTGATGGTCACTTCGCTGTCGGGACTGACCTGCACGCCATAGCTGCGGGCGATCTTGGCCGCCACTTGCTGGCGCAGGGCCGGTAGGCCGGTCATCGGCGCGTATTGGTTATGGCCGCTGGCAACGTGTTTGCCCACCGCGTCGAGCAAGGCCTGGGGGCCATTGAAGTCGGGAAATCCCTGGGACAGGTTCAACGCGCCGGTTTCGGCAGCGAGTTGCGACATGGTGGTGAAAATGGTGGTGCCGACATTTGGCAGCTTGCTGGTGATCATTCGGTGGGCCCCTGGCGGTGAGTTACAAGTTGTAAGCTGCAAGCGCCGAAGGGTCAATCGTGAGGCACAAAAAAGGGCTCGTTCAGAGCCCCTTCTTGGGTAACGCCTAACTTACATAAGAGCTGGCTTGCCTGGGTTGGCGCTGGGTCAGTCAGCACATCGGTGTCTGACCTGTCGCTATCGCGGGTAAGCCTGCTCCCACACAAGCCTGCTCCCACACAAGCCTGCTCCCAGAGCTAGCGGCGATCTTTACGCTTTTTGTCAGCCTTCTTGTTGTGGCTCATCAAGCGACGTTTCTTGTTCACTTGGCGGTCAGTCAGGCTGTTCTTGTTGCCTTCGTACGGGTTTTCACCACCTTTGAACTCGATGCGGATCGGTGTACCGACCAGCTTCAGGACACGGCGGTAGGTGTTTTCCAGGTAACGCACGTAGGACTTGGGCACCTTCTCGATCTGGTTACCGTGGATCACGATAATCGGCGGGTTGGCACCACCCAAGTGGGCGTAACGCAGCTTGATTCGACGGTTGTTGACCATCGGTGGCGCGTGTTCGCCCACGGCGTCTTCGAGGATCTGGGTCAGACGGTTGGTCGGCCAGCGGGTGACCGCCGACTTGAACGAGTTCTGTACCGACGCGTAGAGGTTGCCCACGCCAGTGCCGTGCAGCGCCGAGATAAAGTGGATATCGGCGAAGTCGACGAAGAACAACCGACGTTGCAACTCGACCTTGACGAAGTCGCGCTCGCTCGGGGTCATGCCGTCCCATTTGTTGATCGCGATCACCAATGCCCGACCGGCCTCCAGGGCAAAGCCCAGCAGGTTGAGGTCGTGGTCGACCACGCCTTCGCGGGCGTCCATGACGAAGATCACCACGTTGGCGTCTTTGATCGCCTGCAGGGTTTTGACCACCGAGAACTTTTCAACTTCCTCGTGGATCTTGCCGCGCTTGCGCACACCGGCGGTGTCGATCAGCGTGTACTTCTCGTCGTTACGCTCGAACGGGATGTAGATACTGTCGCGGGTGGTGCCGGGCTGGTCATAGACGATTACCCGGTCTTCACCGAGCATGCGGTTGACCAGGGTCGACTTGCCCACGTTGGGGCGGCCGATGATGGCGATCTTGATCCCGTCTTTTTCACTCGGGCCAGGAATGCGCTTGGCTTCCTCACCTTCAGCGACGATCTCTTCTTCACCTTCAACTTCTTCGGCGTCATCCTTGGGGAAGTCGCTCAGGGCGATTTCCAACATCTGGGTGATGCCGCGGCCGTGGGCACCGGCGACAGGAATCGCGTCACCCAGGCCCATCGGGCTGAATTCGGCTCGGGCCGCCTCAGGATCGATGTTGTCGATCTTGTTGGCGATCAGATAGGAGCGCTTGTTACGCTTGCGCAAGTGCTCGCCGATCATTTGGTCGGCAGCGGTGTAGCCTGCGCGGGCGTCCACCAGGAACAACACGACATCGGCTTCTTCAATGGCCAGCAGCGACTGCTCGGCCATCTTTTCGTCCATGCCATGCTCGTCACCGGAGATACCACCGGTGTCGACAATAATGTAGGAGCGCCCTTGCCACTTTGCCTCACCGTATTGGCGATCACGGGTCAGACCGGACAAGTCGCCGACGATGGCGTCGCGAGTCCTGGTCAGGCGGTTGAACAAGGTGGACTTGCCGACGTTAGGTCGGCCCACCAGGGCGATTACGGGAACCATGCGGCTCTCCACTGCGTTATTTCAGAAAATACAAAAGCCGCTGCAAGGCAGCGGCTGGTGCTCGGGGCAACACCCGAAGGTGCCGCATGCCCTGCCGAAGCAGGGCCGCCTGGGGGTTACCCCAAGCATAGTTCTTACTTGATGGTCAGGGCTTCCAGCTTGCCGCTGTTACCAAACACATAAAGCATGTTGCCTACTACCAGCGGACGCGCACGCAGGCCGTCGCTGTCGATACGCTCACGGCCGACAAAGCGGCCATCCACCTGGCTCAGCAGGTGCAGGTAACCTTCCAGGTCGCCTACCGCTACATAGCTGGAGAATACTTCCGGAGCCGACAGTTGACGGCGAGCCAACGAGTCGTTGCTCCACAGGGCTGTGGTGGAACGTTCGTCGACGCTTTCAACGGTACCGGATGCCAGGCTCACGTAGACGCTGCCAAACCCTTGGGCGACACCGGCGTAGCTGGAAGCATCACGCTGCCACAGGACACGACCGCTTTGCAGGTCCAACGCCGCAACACGGCCCTGGTAAGTGGCGACGTACAGGGTTTCGCCCGACAGCAGCAAGCCGCCGTCGATGTCCACGACACGGTCCAGCTCGGAGCGACCTTGCGGAATGGCGACCCGCGATTCCCAGGCCGGCACGCCGTTCTGGGTATCCAGGGCGACCACTTTACCGGTCGAAAGACCTGCCAGCGCCAGGTTATTGGTCACAACCGGACCACTGGTACCGCGCAACGTCAACACCGCAGGGGTGCTGTCATACAGCCAGCGCTGCTCACCGGTGTTGGCGTCGAGGCCGATGACACGGTCATCCTGGGTCTGCACCACGACGATGTCGCCGTTGGTGGCAGGCGGTGCGAGGACTTCACTGGTCACGCGAGCGCGCCATTTCTCTTCACCGTTGCTCGAATCCAGGGCCACGACTTCGCCTTTCAGCGTGCCGATCATCACCATGCCGTAACCCACGCCGACGGCGCCGGAAACCGGGAGCTCGAGGTCTTTCTTCCACTTGACGTCGCCGTTCATGCGATCCATGGAGATCACCACGCCCGTCACGTCAGCGGCCACAATGTTGTCACCGTCGATTGCCGGTACCAGCATGTTGTAGGTGTCGCCCTGGCCGTCACCGATGGAGCGGCTCCACTGCTTTTGCAGGACCACTTCTTCCTTGAAGCTGGTCAGCTCGGCCGGAGGCAGTTCTTTTTTGCTGTTGCTGCTGCAACCCGCGGCCAAAACGGCCAGAGCCAGCAATGCTGCATGTTTCCAACGGATCACGTCACGCATCCCCTTTGGCCAAGTCGTCCAGCTTGATTTGTAAGCCACCGACCGCTGCTTCATCAGACAGCGCAGCCTTGGCTTTTTGGTACGCAGCATTGGCTTCGTCGGTACGACCCAATTGGACCAGCAGGTCGCCCTTGAGCTCTTCGCGAGTGGCTACAAATGCCTTGTCAGCATCGCCGTCGAGCAGTTTCAGTGCTTCGTCGGCTTTGTTCTGTGCGGCCAGGACCTGGGCCAGGCGCTGACGTGCGATTTCACCCAGGGTCGGGTTGCTCGGTTTGTCGGCGATGGCTTTGAGCTCGGAGGCTGCATCATCCAGCTTACCGGTATCGACCGCGACTTTCGCGACGAACAGGCTGCCGTATTGGGCGTAGGTGCTACCACCAAATTCGTTTTTCAGCTTGCCGGCCAGGTCCGCCACTTGGGCAGGATCAGGCTTGCCAGTGGGCGTCAGCGTGGTTTCCAGCAGCTGCTGATAGAGCATCGAGGCGCCTTGCGACTGATTGCCCTGATACTTCTGGAACGCCTGCCAACCGAACACCACCACCAGCGCCAGCAGGCCGCCAGTTACCAAGGGTTTGCCGTTACGCTGCCACCAGTCTTTGAACTCGGCCAGCTGATCATCTTCAGTACTCGACACCCCAATACTCCTTAATCGCTAAATTCGGCTGTTTGACAGCTTCAACCCTGCACGATGCAGGTGGCCAAGTGCGCGGCAAGCGCATCAAAGGCAATGCTTTGTTGTTCGCCCTGGCCACGCAGGGGTTTGACACTTACCACTTGCTGGGCCAGTTCATCGTCGCCCAGGATCAGCGCGTACAACGCGCCGCTCTTGTCGGCTTTCTTAAATTGGCTCTTGAAGCTGCCAGCGCCGGCATTGACCAGCAGGCGCAGGCTCGGCAGTTGGTCGCGCAGCTGTTCGCTCAAGGCCAGGCCAGCCAATTCAGCTGCCTCGCCAAAGGCGCACAGGTACACGTCCACCTGACGGGAAATTTCTTCAGGGATCTGCTCCAGGGTTTCCAGCAGCAGGATCAGCCGCTCGATGCCCATGGCAAAACCCACGCCCGTGGTCGGCTTGCCGCCCATCTGCTCGACCAGGCCGTCGTAGCGCCCACCGGCACACACGGTGCCCTGGGCGCCGAGCTTGTCGGTGACCCACTCGAACACGGTCTTGCTGTAGTAATCGAGGCCGCGCACCAACTTGGGGTTGATCACGTAGGGAATACCGGCCGCATCCAGGCGAGCCTTGAGGCCCTCGAAGTGGGTGCGGGATTCGTCATCCAGGTAGTCGGCCATTTTCGGCGCGTCGACCAGCACGGCCTGGGTGTCGGCGTTCTTGGTATCGAGGACGCGCAACGGGTTGGTCTTCAGGCGACGCTGGCTGTCTTCATCGAGCTTGTCCAGGTGGGCCGACAGATACTCGACCAGGGCCTCACGGTAACGGCCACGGGACTCACTGGTGCCCAGGCTGTTGAGCTCGAGCTTGACCGCGTCGCGGATGCCCAATTGGCCCCACAGGCGCCAGGTCAGCACGATCAGCTCGGCGTCGATGTCCGGACCATCGAGGTTGAAGACTTCGCAACCGATCTGGTGGAATTGGCGATAACGGCCTTTTTGTGGGCGCTCGTGGCGGAACATCGGGCCGATGTACCACAGCTTCTGGGTCTGGCCACCACCGGTGATGCCATGCTCAAGCACAGCGCGCACGCACGCAGCAGTACCTTCCGGACGCAGGGTCAGGGAGTCGCCGTTGCGATCTTCGAAGGTGTACATCTCTTTTTCGACGATGTCGGTCACTTCACCGATGGAGCGTTTGAACAGCTCGGTGAACTCGACGATTGGCATGCGGATCTGCTTGTAACCGTAGTTATCCAGCAGGCGCGCGACCGTGCTCTCGAAATAGCGCCACAGGGGCGTCTGCTCGGGCAGGATGTCGTTCATGCCACGAATGGCTTGCAGAGACTTGCTCACATCAAATCCTTAAATTCGTTCGATCAGCCGCGAGCGATAAGCGCTGCGTCAGAGGCGACCTTCTCGGCCGCTTTCTCGCGGATCAGCCGTTCCAACTGATCCACCAGATTATCATTCGTCAATTTCTGCGACGGCTTGCCGTCGATGTAAATCAGGTTCGGGGTACCGCCGGTCAGGCCCACATGCGCCTCCTTGGCCTCACCCGGCCCGTTGACCACGCAACCGATAACCGCGACATCCAGCGGCACCAGCAGGTCTTCCAGGCGTACTTCCAACTCGTTCATGGTTTTCACCACGTCGAAGTTCTGCCGCGAGCAACTCGGGCAGGCAATAAAATTGATGCCACGGGAGCGTAAATGCAGGGATTTGAGAATGTCGTAGCCGACTTTCACTTCCTCTACCGGGTCCGCCGCCAGGGAGATGCGAATGGTATCGCCAATCCCGTCGGCCAGCAGCATACCGAGACCCACCGCAGATTTCACTGTGCCTGAACGCAAACCACCGGCTTCGGTGATGCCCAGGTGCAACGGCTGCACGATTTCCTTGGCCAGCAGGCGGTAGGCTTCTACCGCCATGAACACGTCGGAAGCCTTTACGCTGACCTTGAAGTCCTGGAAATTCAGGCGCTCAAGGTGCTCGACGTGGCGCAGTGCAGACTCGACCAGGGCTGCCGGGGTAGGCTCGCCATATTTTTTTTGCAGGTCTTTTTCCAGGGAACCGGCGTTGACGCCGATACGGATCGGGATCCCGCGATCACGGGCCGCATCGACCACGGCACGCACGCGGTCTTCGCGACCGATGTTGCCCGGGTTGATCCGTAGGCAGTCGACACCCAGTTCGGCCACGCGCAACGCGATCTTGTAGTCGAAGTGGATATCGGCGACCAGTGGCACCTTGACCAATTGCTTGATGCGGCCAAACGCCTCGGCAGCGTCCATATCCGGCACGGAAACCCGCACGATATCGACGCCGGCGGCTTCCAAGCGGTTGATCTGGGCCACTGTGGCAGCCACATCATTGGTGTCGCTGTTGGTCATGCTCTGTACGGCAATGGGGGCATCGCCACCCACCGGCACCGAGCCGACCCAGATCTTGCGCGATACGCGACGTTTGATTGGAGATTCGCCGTGCATGACTATTGTCCCAACTTCAGGCGAGCGGTCTCGCCACTGGTGAACGGCGCCACGTCCACAGGCTGGCCGTTGTAGGCCACTTGCGCGCCACGGGCGAAGCCCAGACGCAGCGTCAAAGGAGGCTTGCCGACCTGATCAAGCGTATCTCCCTTACGCTTCAAAGCACTGAACAGGACCTTGCCATTGCCATCGGTGACTTGTGTCCAGCAGTCAGCGACGTAGGTAATCTGGAGACGGCCATCGCCCGCCACGCTGGCAGGCGCCTGGGCGGCAGGTGCGGCGACCGTTGGTACGACGGGTGCGACCGGTGCCGGCACAACGGGGGCCTGGGCCGCAGTGGCCGGAACCTGGCTTGCGGGCGCGGCTGGAGCGGCTGCAACGACGGCCGGGGCCGACTCGGTGCCGGCTTCGGCAGGCGGTTGGCCTGCTTGCAGGTCAAGATTGGTTTCAGCCGTGGCCTCGCCCTGGGCGACAGCCTGGTCTTCCGGCTCGTCCAGGGGATGAATCTGGGTGGTGCCGTCGGCGCTTTCGACTTCGACGTGCTCCATAGCGTTGCTGATCAAGTCCTTGCTGCGCAGCGAGGTCTGGTCCTGCCACCAGACAAAACCACCACCGATCACCGCAATCAGCAACAAAAGGCTGACAATTCGCAAAATCGTGTGGGAAACACGCACGGGCTCTTCAATACGACCAAGACCGTGTACGTTGCTGCCCTGGGAATCGGTACCGGTGAACTGGTCGAATTGCTGGACCAGAATGGCCTGGTCGGTGCCCAGCAGCTTGGCGTAGGCACGGATATAACCGCGGGCAAAGGTATGCCCGGGCAGTTTGTCGAACGCGCCGTTTTCCAGGTTGCCCAGGGAAGTGGTGGTCAAATTGAGCTTGAGGGCCACTTCTTCGAGCGACCAACCATTGCTTTCGCGGGCCTGACGCAAGGTCTCGCCTGGGTTTACGCGATTAGCGGCTACAACTTCCGGGTGCGCGGCTTTCATCATTGCTCCGACAGGTATTGCTGATATTCCGGCGTACCGGGATAGAGTCGTTCTAGTTGCTGGCCAAAACGTGCGGCCTTGTCGCGCTCTTCATGAACTGTGGCCAGGCGCACACCAAGCAATAGACTACGTGCATTTTGCCCACTGAGCAGGCTAAAACGCTCGTAATAGTCACGTGCCGGCACATAATGCCTGTCTTCAAACGACAACTGGGCCATTTCAAGCAAGGCCCGTGGCTGGCGCTGGTTCAGGTGCAGGGCTTTTTCCAGTTGCCGGCGGGCGTCTTCACGTTGGCCAAGGCGCATGGAGGTCACTCCCAGGTTTTCGAAAACCCGCGAACGCTCAGGATATAGGGTATCAGTAGCTGCTTGCTGGAAATAACCGGCCGCGTGCTTATAACGCTCCTGCTGAAACAGGAAGCTGCCGTAGTTGTTAAGCAGGCGCGGATCATGGGGGCGAACCGCCAGGGCCTTCTGGAAATACTGGTCGGCCAGCTCGGGCTCGGCCTGGGCCTGGAACACCAGCGCTAGCGCCGCATTGGCGTCGGCATCCTGATTATCGAGGGCCAGGGCCTTTTGCAGCGGCACCTTGGCCTGCTCGCTCAAGCCCTGGCGCAAGTAACCCAACCCCAGCTGCACATAGGCAGCACGCGCTTCGTCACGGCCCTTGCCAGTTTGCAGCGGGCTGTCAGAGCCCGATGAAACACAGCCAACCGAGAGGCTGGCAACAAGCAAAAGCAGCGCAAGGCGCAGGGGCATAGAGTTCCTCTCTCAGGTTCTTGTCGCGGCGTTCTGCGCCAGATCGCTGTCGGCGCTCAACTCGCGCACGGCGATATAACGCTCGCTACGACGGGTGCGATCCAGCACCTGTCCTACCAATTGACCACAGGCGGCGTCGATGTCTTCACCACGGGTGGTGCGCACAGTGACGTTGTAGCCTGCCTGGTGCAGTTGATCCTGGAAACGACGAATGGCGTTGTTGCTCGGCCGCTCGTAGCCAGAATGGGGAAACGGGTTGAACGGAATCAGGTTGATCTTGCACGGGGTGTTCTTAAGCAGCTCGATCATCTCGACCGCGTGTTCGACCTTGTCGTTGATGTCCTTGAGCATGGTGTACTCAATAGTCAGCACGCGCTTCTCGCCCAAGGTCGCCATATAACGCTGGCAAGATTCGAGGAGCATCTTAAGCGGATACTTCTTGTTGATCGGCACCAATTGGTTACGCAATGCGTCATTGGGTGCATGCAGCGACAACGCCAGGGAGACGTCGATGTGCTTGGCCAGCTCATCGATCATCGGGACCACGCCGGAGGTCGACAGGGTCACACGGCGCTTGGAAATGCCGTAGCCCAGGTCGTCCATCATCAGATGCATGGCCGCAATCACGTTGTCGAAGTTCAGCAGCGGCTCACCCATGCCCATCATCACCACGTTGGTGATGGCACGGTCGACGGTTGCCGGTACGCTGCCAAAGGATTTGTTGGCAATCCACACCTGGCCGATGACTTCGGCGGCGGTGAGGTTGCTATTGAAGCCTTGCTTGCCAGTGGAGCAGAAACTGCAGTCCAGGGCACAGCCTGCCTGGGACGAAACGCACAAGGTGCCGCGTTTGCCCTGGGGAATGTAGACGGTCTCGACGCAACTGCCGGACGCCACGCGCACCACCCACTTACGGGTGCCATCGCTGGAGATGTCCTCGCTGACAACCTCGGGACCACGAACCTCGGCAATCGCCTTGAGCTTGTCGCGCAGGGCCTTGCTGACGTTCGTCATGGCGTCGAAATCGTCGACGCCAAAGTGGTGAATCCACTTCATTACCTGACCGGCACGGAAACGCTTCTCCCCGATTGAGTCGAAGAATTTTTCCATTTCCTGTTGAGTCAGACCCAGCAGGTTGGTTTTTACAGTCGATGTAGTCATGGATTCACCTTCACTCTTTAAGCCAATGCTTAGCGAGTGGTTACTTCAGTAGCTGCGAAGAAGTACGAGATTTCACGAGCAGCAGCGGCTTCGGAGTCCGAACCGTGTACAGCGTTGGCGTCGATGGAGTCAGCGAAGTCAGCACGGATGGTGCCGGCAGCAGCTTCTTTAGGGTTGGTAGCGCCCATCAGCTCACGGTTCAGAGCGATAGCGTTTTCGCCTTCCAGAACCTGTACAACAACAGGACCGGAGATCATGAAGGCAACCAGGTCGCCGAAGAAGCCACGAGCGCTGTGCTCAGCGTAGAAGCCTTCAGCTTCAGCCTTGGACAGTTGCTTGAGTTTCGAAGCTACAACCTTCAGGCCGGCTTTTTCGAAACGAGTGGTGATCTCGCCGATGACGTTTTTTGCAACAGCGTCAGGCTTGATGATGGAGAAAGTACGTTGAACAGCCATGGTGTAACTCCAGAAACGGTAATTTGCGAAAAATTAAACCCGCGAATTATACGCGGGTTCTTGGGTATTGCCTAACTGCGTGAGGGAGGCTTCAGTCCTGTTCTTCTTTCCAGGCAGTCTGGATAGCTTCAAGAACCTTTTCACCGCCGCGATCCCGCTCGTCTTCGAACCCTGGCAAGGCCATGACCATGTCACGCAAAGCTACAAAGTTCACGGAATAGGGATCCGTATCCGGATGGCCATCGGCCAGCAGAATAGCGATCTCTTGCACATCAACCCATTTAAGACTCATGACACTTCCTTGAATCAGTGCGGCGCTTCGGCCGCATGGTTGAGCGAATACTTCGGAATTTCGACGGTAAGGTCCTCTGTTCCCACCTTGGCCTGACAGCTCAGACGCGACGTCGGTTCCAGGCCCCACGCCCTATCAAGATAGTCCTCTTCCAGCTCATCGGCCTCTTCAAGGCTATTGAAACCTTCGCGGATAATGCAGTGACACGTGGTACAGGCGTTAACGCCACCACAAGCACTCTCGATCTCGATGTGGTTGTCGTGGGCAACTTCGAGAATGGACTTGCCGGTCTCAGCCTCCACGACCATACCGTCCGGGCAATGCTCGGCGTGTGGCAGAAAAATGACCTGCGGCATCAGTTATTCCTCGATTTCATTCAGGTTGCGTCCCGCCAGGGCGGCTTTCACCGTCTGGTTCATACGACGGGCGGCAAAGGCATCGGTTACTTGTGAAAGGCGCTTGGTCTGTTGTTCGATGGCATAGCCATCGGTACCTTTCATCAATTGGGCCAGCTCCTGCATCTGCAGGTCGATGACCAGGCGTTCTTCAGCATCCAGCAGGCGCTCACCGTCTGCCTCAAGCGCGCCCTGCACCGCTTCAAGCAGGCGCTGGGCATCGACTTGCTGCTCACGCAACACACGGGCGACCTTATCGTCACCGGCATACTGGAACGAATCCTTGAGCATCTTGGCGATTTCGCCGTCAGTCAGGCCGTAGGACGGCTTGACCTGAATGCTGGCCTCAACGCCCGAACCCAGTTCGCGTGCAGCTACGCTGAGCAGGCCGTCGGCGTCGACCTGGAAGGTCACGCGGATCTTCGCCGCACCCGCGACCATGGCCGGGATGCCGCGCAATTCAAAACGCGCCAGGGAGCGGCAGTCGCTAATCAGCTCGCGCTCGCCCTGCAGCACATGGATCATCATGGCCGTCTGGCCATCTTTGTAAGTAGTGAAGTCCTGGGCGCGGGCGACGGGAATGGTGGTGTTGCGCGGAATCACCTTCTCCATCAGGCCACCCATGGTTTCCAGGCCCAGGGACAACGGAATCACGTCGAGCAGCAACAATTCGCCACCGTCACGCTTGTTGCCGGCCAGGGTATCGGCCTGGATCGCAGCCCCAATGGCCACCACTTGATCCGGATCGATTTCGGTCAATGGCTGGCGGCCAAAGGCTTCAGCCACCGCTTCGCGAACCCGAGGCACACGAGTCGAGCCGCCAACCATGACCACCGCACCCACTTCTTCCAGCTCAATGCCGGAATCACGTACCGCACGACGACAGGCTTTCAGGCTGCGGGCAACCATTGGCTCGATCAGCGCATCGAAGGCGTCACGGGTCAGTTGGGCCGACCAGGAGCCGTAGGAAACTTCAACAGATGCGGCGTCGGTCAGGGCTTCCTTGGCGGCGCAGGCGGTTTGCAGCAGATTGCGCTGGGCGCCAGGATCCAAGTCGGCGGACAAGCCGGCGCTGGTGATAATCCAACCGGCGATGGCGTGGTCAAAGTCATCACCGCCCAGGGCACTGTCGCCACCGGTAGCCAGCACTTCAAACACACCGCCGGTCAGGCGCAGGATCGAAATATCAAAGGTGCCGCCGCCCAGGTCGTAAATCGCAACCAGGCCTTCAGCGTGCTGGTCCAGGCCGTATGCCACGGCGGCCGCAGTCGGCTCGTTGAGCAGGCGCAACACATTGAGGCCAGCGAGTTTCGCTGCATCCTTGGTGGCTTGACGCTGAGCATCGTCGAAATAGGCAGGAACAGTGATTACCGCGCCAACCAATTCACCGCCCAAGGTGGTTTCTGCACGCTGGCGCAGCACCTTGAGGATATCGGCCGATACTTCCACCGGGCTTTTCGGCCCCTGGATAGTGTCGATGAACGGCATATGGGATTCGCCGCCGACAAAGCGATATGGCAGTTGGTCGCCCAATTGCTTGACGTCGGACAACCCACGACCCATCAAGCGCTTGACCGACAGCACGGTATTGAGCGGGTCGGTAGACGCCGCCAGTCGAGCGGACTCGCCCACTTCGGTGCGATCCGCGTGATAGCGCACCGCCGACGGCAGGATCACCTGGCCATCAGCATCGGGCAACGGCTCGGAGAGACCGCTGCGCAGTGCGGCGACCAGTGAATTGGTAGTACCCAAGTCGATGCCAACCGCCAGGCGACGCTGGTGCGGTTGAGGACTTTGGCCGGGTTCGGCGATCTGCAGTAGAGCCATGGTAATCAGGTCTTATCTGTCTATCAGGCGTGCAATCTGTGCAGCACTGGGTTAATCGTCGAGGCGCTCTTCTAGCTGGCGCACTTCGTAAGTGAGCTTGTCGAGGAACTGCATGCGCCGCATCAGGCGTTCGGCCTGCTCACGTTGCGCTGCATCGTCCCAACAGGCTGCGAAGCTTTCGTTGAGTGCATCCTGGGCCACTTTCAGACGCCGCTTGAAGACCGCGACGCCAGCCAGATCGGCCTCGTCCTGCAGGTCTTCGAGCTCTTCACGCCATTGCATCTGCTGCATCAGGAAATCAGGGTCATGGACCGTGACTTCCAGCGGCATTTCGCCACCACCCATGGCGAGCAGGTAACGCGCGCGCTTGGGGGGGCTTTTGAGCGTCTGATAGGCTTCGTTGAGGCTGGCTGACTGCTCCAGCGCCAGGCGCTGCTCACGCTCGGAAGCGTCGGCAAAGCGATCCGGATGCACCCCGCGCGCCAATTCACGGTAGCGCGTGGCAAGCTGCTCGAGGTCCAGGCGAAAACTCGGCTGCAACTCGAATAAAGCGAAATGACAAGGAGTACCCACAAATAGCCTCAGATGTTGAAGCTTTCGCCGCAGCCACATTCACCGCGCACGTTAGGGTTGTTGAACTTGAAGCCTTCGTTCAACCCTTCCTTGACGAAATCGAGCTCGGTGCCGTCCAGGTAGGTCAGGCTTTTCGGGTCGATGATCACTTTCTCGCCGTGACTTTCGAACACCTGATCTTCCGCCACCACCTCGTCGACGAACTCCAGCACATAGGCAAGGCCGGAACAGCCCGTGGTGCGCACACCCAGACGAATCCCCTCACCTTTACCGCGCCCATCCAGGGAGCGTCGCACGTGCCGCGCAGCCGCTTCTGTCATGCTGATAGCCATCGTTGACTCCTTACTCGTCGCCAAATGCTTAGATCAAGCCTTTCTTCTGCTTGTAGTCGCGAACGGCCGCCTTGATGGCGTCCTCTGCAAGTACCGAGCAGTGAATTTTCACGGGCGGCAGGGCCAGCTCTTCAGCCAACTGGGTGTTGCTGATAGTGACAGCCTCATCCAGGGTCTTGCCTTTCATCCATTCGGTCGCCAGGGAACTGGAGGCGATGGCTGAACCGCAGCCGTAGGTCTTGAACTTGGCGTCTTCGATAACGCCAGCGTCGTTGACCTTGATCTGCAGGCGCATGACGTCGCCGCACGCCGGGGCGCCGACCATGCCGGTGCCCACATCAGGATCTTCCGCGTCCATCTTGCCGACGTTGCGCGGGTTTTCGTAGTGGTCGATGACCTTTTCGCTGTAAGCCATGGTACTGAATCCTCACTCATCAGGGCCGCTCTGGAACCCTGTAAAAACGCCTGCGTTTTCCGCCACGTTCCTACAGAGCTTGGGTGGCGGCTTCTATATTTAGTGTGCCGCCCACTCGATCTTGGAAATATCGACACCGTCTTTGTACATGTCCCACAGCGGCGACAGGGTGCGCAGCTTGGTGACCGCTTCGCAGACTTTCTGCGCTGCGTAGTCGACTTCTTCTTCGGTGGTGAAACGGCCGAACGTAAAGCGGATCGAGCTGTGTGCCAACTCGTCGTTGCGGCCCAGGGCACGCAGGACGTAGGACGGCTCGAGGGAGGCCGAGGTGCAGGCCGAACCGGACGAAACCGCCAGGTCCTTGAGCGCCATGATCAGCGACTCGCCTTCGACGTAGTTGAAGCTCAAATTCAGGTTGTGCGGTACACGGGCGGTCATGCTGCCATTGATGTACAGCTCTTCAAGGTTCTCGACCTGCTTATAGAAGCGATCGCTGAGGGCCTTGATGCGCACGTTTTCGCCAGCCATGTCTTCCTTGGCTACGCGGAAGGCTTCGCCCATGCCGACGATCTGGTGGGTCGCCAGGGTGCCAGAACGCATGCCGCGCTCGTGACCGCCACCGTGCATGGTGGCTTCGATACGCACGCGAGGCTTGCGGCTCACGTACAGCGCACCAATGCCTTTAGGGCCGTAGGTCTTGTGGGCCGAGAACGACATCAGGTCGACTTTCAGCTTGGACAGGTCAATGTCGACCTTGCCGGTAGACTGGGCAGCATCGACATGCAGCAACACGCCTTTGGAGCGGGTCAGCTCGCCAATGGCGGCGATGTCGTTGATGGTGCCGATTTCGTTGTTCACGTGGATCACGGAAACCAGGATGGTGTCTTCACGCATCGCGGCTTCGATCATGGCCGGGGTGACGATACCGTCAGTGGTGGGCTCGAGGTAAGTCACCTCGAAACCTTCACGCTCCAGTTGGCGCATGGTGTCGAGGACAGCCTTGTGCTCAATCTTGGTGGTGATCAGGTGCTTGCCCTTGGTCGCGTAGAAATGCGCGGCGCCCTTGATTGCCAGGTTGTCGGACTCGGTGGCACCGGAGGTCCAGACGATTTCACGCGGGTCGGCATTGACCAGGTCGGCGACCTGGCGACGAGCGTTTTCCACCGCTTCCTCGGCTTTCCAGCCGAAAACGTGGGAACGGGACGCCGGGTTGCCGAAGTTTCCGTCAACCAGCAGGCATTCGCTCATCTTTTGCGCGACACGCGGATCAACCGGGGTGGTCGCTGAGTAATCAAGGTAAATCGGCAATTTCATGGACTTTCTCCTAAATCAGGCTGGCTGGCGTGCCGTTAGCTCTTCGGCTGTCACTCGACGGCGGACGCTTCAATCTTGTCCAGACGCGGCGCCTTGGTATTGCATCGGCGCTGGTCCTGACGCTGGGCTACTTCCTGCACCTCACGGCGAGTCACAAGATCAGCCAAGCTGATACCGCTCAAAAACTCATGGATCTGCAGGCTCAGGTCACACCACAAGTGGTGCGTCAGGCAAGTGTCGCCGGCATGGCAATCACCCAGGCCCTGGCACTTGGTGGCATCGACGGATTCATTGACCGCATCGATCACCTGGGCAACCTGGATGCCCTGCATGTCGCGGGACAATTGATAACCGCCGCCCGGGCCACGCACACTGGAAACCAGGTTGCTGCGGCGCAACTTGGCGAACAGTTGCTCAAGATAAGACAGGGAAATGCCTTGGCGCTCGGAGATATCGGCCAGGGACACCGGCCCGTTTTGCGCGTGCAAGGCCAGATCGAGCATGGCGGTCACCGCGTATCGGCCTTTTGTAGTCAGTCTCATGGACAAGTACCAAGGTGTTTCAGAATGGGAGCAAGTATGCGATTCCCGAGTATTTAAGTCAACTATAAGACCTAGTACTTTAGTCAGGAATACCCGTAAAAAGGGCGCGCGAATCATAGCAGGGTGGGGTGGAATCGAACAGCAGGAACCTGGCGAGGGCCAAACCTCAAGACCAACGGAGGTCAAATGCGTGAGCGGGTTAGCCTGCAATGGCGGTGGATCAGCCGCCCATGGGGTGACTGGCAGACCGCTATCACCGGCAAGCCAGCTCCCACAGGGGATTTTATCGATCTTAAAACCTAACCGGCCTTGCTGGCACCGGCCTCATCCTTGATCTCGGCGAAGTCTTCTTCGCGCAACTCAGGCAGATCTTTCGCACAGTAAGGACTACCCAGATCTTTCAACGCGCCGCACATGCCATCCAGCTTGCCGTCCACCGCCTGCAGGTGGTCGAGCAACTGGCCAATGGCGCGTGCCACCGGATCCGGCATGTCTTCGCTGACGCCATAAGCGTCGAAGCCGATCTTCTCGGCCATGGCCTTACGCTTGGCCTCCTGCTCAGTGCCGACTTCCGGCTTGACGATGATCCGCCCCGGAATCCCCACTACGGTTGCGCCTGGCGGCACAGCCTTGGTGACCACGGCATTGGAGCCAACCTTGGCACCGGCACCGACCGTAAACGGGCCCAGGACCTTGGCGCCCGCCCCGACCACCACACCATCTTCAAGGGTCGGGTGACGCTTGCCCTTGTTCCAGGTGGTGCCGCCCAGCGTCACGCCCTGGTACAGGGTCACGTCATCACCAATCTCGGCCGTCTCACCAATCACGATGCCCATGCCATGGTCGATGAAGAAGCGACGACCGACCTTGGCCCCCGGATGAATCTCGATCCCGGTCAGCCAGCGCCCAAAGTTCGACACCAGCCGCGCCAACCACTTCCAGCCCATGCCCCACAAGGCGCCGGACAAGCGGTGAATCCAGATCGCGTGCATGCCCGGGTAGCAGGTCAGCACTTCAAAGGCGTTGCGCGCCGCCGGGTCACGATGGAAAACACTTTGGATATCTTCTCGCAGACGCTCGAACATTTTTAATCCTTCCGCTTCAGAAGCTCGCCACGGGCCGCTTTCTGGGTCTCCGTGAGGATGCCACGCAATATATTCATCTCTGCCCGGCTGACCGAGCTACGTCCGTAAAGCCTTCGCAGGCGCGCCATCAAGTGCCTCGGTTTTTCCGGATCGAGGAATTCGATGGCCACCAGGGTTTGCTCCAAGTGCTCATAGAACCGCTCCAGCTCATCCATGGTGGCCAATTCGCCACTTTTGGTGGATGCAACCTCGTCCTTCTCCACTTTGCTCGGCTGACCTTGTGCTGCCAGCCAGGCCATGCGCACTTCATAACTCAACACCTGCACCGCTGCCCCGAGGTTCAGCGAGCTGAATTCGGGGTCTGATGGGATGTGCACGTGATAATGACATCGCTGCAGCTCGTCATTGGTCAGACCAGAGTCTTCACGACCAAACACCAAGGCGATTTCGGCGCCACCAGCCGCCTCTTCGACCACTTTGGCCCCGCATTCGCGGGGATCGAGCAGCGGCCAGGGGATGCGGCGGTCGCGGGCGCTGGTGCCAAGCACCAGATTGCAACCCACCAGGGCATCTTCCAGGGTGGCGACGACCTGGGCTTTTTCCAGGAGGTCATTGGCGCCGGAGGCACGAGCGTCGGCTTCGTGGTGCGGGAACACACGCGGCTCCACCAGCACCAGGCGCGTCAGCCCCATGTTTTTCATGGCCCGCGCCACCCCGCCGATATTGCCGGGGTGACTGGTATTGACGAGGACGACACGAATGTTTTGCAGCAAGGGAGGCGCTCGCGGACACGGGAAAGGGGAGCAAATCTTACAGAACAGCCTAAGGTTATGCCATGAAAGCGAACGTCGTCCTTCACCTGAAGAAAGTTTCTGCTAGAATGCTCGGCTTTCTTTAACAACCTTAGGTGACACATCCATGCAGCCCATGCTGAATATCGCGCTGCGCGCCGCCCGCAGCGCCAGTGAATTGATCTTCCGCTCCATCGAGCGCCTGGATACCATCAAGGTCGACGAAAAAGACGCCAAGGATTATGTATCCGAGGTGGATCGCGCCGCCGAACAGAAAATCATCGACGCCCTGCGCAAGGCCTACCCTACCCACGGCATCCTCGGTGAAGAAACCGGCCTGCACAAAGGTAGCGGCGAAGGCGAAGACTACCTGTGGATCATCGACCCACTGGATGGCACCACCAACTTCCTGCGCGGCATCCCGCACTTTGCCGTAAGCATTGCCTGCAAATACCGTGGCCGCCTGGAGCACGCCGTGGTCCTGGACCCGGTTCGCCAGGAAGAATTCACCGCCAGCCGTGGCCGTGGCGCCCAACTGAACGGTCGTCGCCTTCGCGTCAGCGGTCGCACCAGCCTGGACGGCGCCCTGCTGGGCACCGGTTTCCCGTTCCGTGACGACCAGATGGACAACCTGGAAAACTACCTGGGCATGTTCCGCGCCCTGGTTGGCCAGACCGCCGGCATCCGCCGCGCCGGTGCCGCCAGCCTGGACCTGGCGTATGTGGCCGCCGGTCGTTTTGATGCGTTCTGGGAGTCGGGCCTGTCCGAGTGGGACATGGCTGCAGGCGCCCTGCTGATTCAAGAAGCCGGGGGCCTGGTGAGCGACTTCACCGGTGGTCACGACTTCCTGGAGAAGGGTCACGTGGTTGCAGGCAACACCAAATGCTTCAAGGCAGTCCTGACGGCGATCCAGCCGCACCTGCCGGCTTCGCTGAAGCGCTAAGCGAGCGAGCACAAAAAAGCACCCTTAGGGGTGCTTTTTTTATGCCCGGGATTTGACCAAGAACCAATGCCCACTGACCCCACTGTGGGAGCTGGTTTGCCTGCGATAGCGGTTGGCCAGCCAACTTGCTTAATACTGACCCGCCGCTATCGCCGGCAAGCCGGCTCCTACAGGATATGTCGGTTACTGCTGATTCTGGCCGAGGATCAGGCGACCCTCTTTATCCACTGGAATCTGGCTACCCGGATCACGCTCCATGCGCACCGATCCTTCCTTGCCATCCAGGTTGTAACGCACGTCATACCCGACCACCTTGTCGCTGATGTCGTTGACGGTGTTACAGCGAGTTTGCGTGGTGGTGTAGGTATCACGGTTCTGCATGCCCTCCTGAACCTTGTTACCGGCATAACCGCCACCCACTGCGCCAGCTACGGTGGCAATCTTCTTGCCAGTACCGCCGCCGATCTGGTTACCCAGCAGGCCGCCTGCCAGGGCGCCGACCACCGTGCCGGCGATTTGATGCTGATCCTGCACCGGACGCTGCCGGGTCACGGTGACGTCCTTGCAGACCTCACGGGGAGTTTTGATCTGGGTCTTGACCGGCTGCACCGCCAGCACTTGCGCATACTCAGGGCCGCTTTTTACCAGGCTGTAGGTGGCAACAGCACCCCCGGCAGTCACACCGACAGCACCCAATACCGCACCAACCAGTAACGACTTGTTCACGTGAACCTCCTGACCATCACAAGCGGACTGAAACGTCCGCGCTATACCCAGCCTTGGAGCAAAAAAAAAGGCGCGAGTTCAATACTCGCGCCTTCTTTGCAACAGTAGATCAACAAACACCCATCAAGGGCGGTCGTCGACCTCCTTGTCGGTCGCAACAGGAGGAATCAGGTCTTCGCTGTTGAGGTTCAGCCAGATCAGCACCACGTTGGCGATGTAGATCGACGAGTAGGTACCCGCCAGGACGCCGATAAACAGCGCCAGGGAGAAGCCCCACAGGTTGTCGCCACCGAAGATCATCAGCGCGGCAATCGCCAGCAAAGTGGAAATCGACGTCGCCATGGTGCGCAACAGGGTCTGGGTGGTGGAGATGTTGATGTTCTCGATCAACGTCGCCTTACGCAGTACCCGGAAGTTCTCGCGAACCCGGTCGAATACCACGATGGTGTCGTTGAGGGAGTAACCAATGATCGCCAGCACCGCCGCCAATACCGTCAAATCGAAGGTGATCTGGAAGTACGCCAGGATACCCACGGTCACGATCACGTCGTGAATCAGCGAGACAATGGCCCCGACGCCGAACTTCCACTGAAAGCGGAACGCCAGGTAGACCATGATGCCGGCCAGCGCCATCAGCATGCCGAGGCCGCCCTGGTCGCGCAGCTCTTCACCTACCTGCGGGCCGACGAACTCGACGCGCTTGACCGAAGCCGGGTTATCGCCACCGACCTTGAGCAAGGCCTCGGCCACCTGGTGGCCCAGTTGCGGGTCTTCACCCGGCATCCGCACCAGCAGGTCGGTGGTCGCACCAAAGCTCTGCACGATCGCCTCGTGGTAACCGGCCTCGTTCAGTTGGGTACGCACCTTGGTGACATCGGCCGGCTTCTCGTAGGTCAGCTCGATGAGCGTACCGCCAGTGAAGTCCAGACCGTAGTTCAGGCCCTTATGGAACCAGCTGAACAACGCCAGGACGGTAAGGAGCACAGTGACGCCGAACGCAACGTTGCGAACGCCCATGAAGTTGATTGTACGTAACATGGCAGCCCCTTAAATCCACAACTTCTTGAAGTCACGCCCGCCAAAGATCAGGTTGACCATTGCGCGGGTCACCATGATGGCCGTGAACATCGAGGTAAAGATACCGAGGGACATGGTCACCGCAAAACCCTTGACCGGGCCGGTGCCCATGGCAAAGAGAATCCCGCCGACCAGCAATGTGGTCAGGTTGGAGTCGAGAATCGCGGTAAATGCCCGGCCGAAACCTTCGTTGATTGCCCGTTGCACGCTCATGCCCGCCGCGATCTCTTCACGAATCCGCGAGAAGATCAGCACGTTGGCGTCCACCGCCATACCCATGGTGAGTACGATACCGGCGATACCCGGCAGGGTCAGTGTAGCCCCCAGCAGCGACATCAAGGCCAGCAGCAGCACCATGTTCACTGCCAGCGCAACCGTGGCAATGATGCCGAAGAAGCGATAGATGGCGATGATGAACAGCGAAACGAACAGCATGCCCCACAGGGAGGCGTCGATACCCTTGGTGATGTTGTCAGCACCCAGGCTCGGACCAATGGTGCGCTCCTCGGCGAAGTACATCGGTGCCGCCAGGCCACCGGCACGCAGCAGCAATGCCAGCTCGGAGGACTCACCCTGGCCGTTCAGGCCGGTGATACGGAATTGAGCACCCAACGGCGACTGGATGGTCGCCAGGCTGATGATCTTCTTCTCTTCCTTGAAGGTCTGTACGGCTACGTCTTTCTCGACGCCATTGACCATCTGCTTGGTGTAGGTGGTCACCGGGCGTTGCTCGATGAAGATCACCGCCATGCTGCGACCGACGTTGCTGCGGGTGGCGCGGCTCATCAGTTCGCCACCATGACCATCCAGGCGGATGTTCACTTCAGGCGTGCCGTGCTCGCCAAAACCAGCCTTGGCATCCGTCACCTGGTCACCGGTGATGATCAGGCCACGCTCGATCTGCGCTGCTGGGCGATTGCCCTCGCGGAACTCGAACATTTCGGAAGTAGCCTTGGAAGCACCCGGCTCGGCAGCCAGACGGAACTCAAGGTTGGCGGTCTTGCCGAGAATCCGCTTGGCTTCAGCGGTGTCCTGCACGCCTGGCAGCTCAACCACGATGCGGTTGGCGCCCTGGCGCTGGACCAGAGGCTCGGCCACACCCAGCTCGTTGACGCGGTTACGTACCGTGGTCAAGTTCTGCTTGATGGAGTATTCACGGATTTCCGCCAGCTTGGCCGGGGTCATCGCCAGACGCAGCACCGGCTGACCATTGAGGTCGGCAGGAACAATGTCGAAATCGTTAAAGCTTTTGCGAACCAGGGCGCGTGCCTGTTCACGGGTGGCTTCGTCAGCAAAGCCCAGCTGGATGGCACCGTTGAGCTGCGGCAGGCTGCGATAACGCAGGCGCTCTTTGCGCAGCAGGCTCTTCACATCGCCTTCGTAGACTTTCATGCGTGCATCGAGGGCTTTGTCCATGTCCACTTCCAACAGGAAGTGCACACCACCGGACAAGTCCAGGCCCAGCTTCATCGGGTGCGCGCCGAGGCTGCGCAGCCATTGCGGAGTGGTTTGTGCCAGGTTCAGTGCGACTACATAGTCATCACCCAATACCTTGCGCACAACATCCTTGGCCGGCAATTGGTCTTCTTGCTTGGCCAGGCGCAACAAACCGCCCTTGCCGTTGGGCGTCAGGCTGGAAGCCTTGACCGTCAAGCCGGCTTCGGTAAGCGCCTTGCTCGCGCGCTCGAGGTCGGCATCGGTCACTTGCAACGACGTGCTAGCGCCGCTGATCTGGATCGCCGGGTCATCTGGATAGAGATTGGGAGCGGAATAAATAAAACCGATCGCCAGCACCGCCAGGATCAGTACGTATTTCCACAGAGGGTATTTGTTCAGCATCACGCCGCCCGCTTATGACGCGGGGCGCCTTGCGCGCCCCGTCGATTGGTAAAAGTTGTTACTCAGATCGCTTTGAGCGTGCCTTTTGGCAGCGTGGCGGCGATGGCGCCTTTCTGGAACTTCATTTCAACGGTGTCGGAGACTTCCAGTACCACGAAAGCATCGGAAACCTTGGTGATCTTGCCAGCGATACCGCCGGTGGTGACCACTTCGTCGCCTTTTTGCAGGCTGCCCAGCAGGTTTTTCTGCTCTTTGGCGCGCTTGGCCTGTGGACGCCAGATCATCAGGTAGAAGATGACCAGGAAGCCGACCAGGAAAATCCACTCGAAACCACCGCCCATAGGACCGGCAGCGGCCGGTGCAGCGGCGTCAGCCATAGCGTTAGAGATAAAAAAGCTCATTTAGCACTCCAGTTGCAAATAGTGAATCTTAGGGTCGGGAAACTCAGTCCAAGGGCGGCACAGGCAGCCCGCGCTTGGCATAGAAGGCATCGACAAAGGCGGCCAATGTACCCTGTTGAATAGCCTCGCGCAAACCAGCCATCAGGACTTGGTAGTGACGCAAATTGTGGATGGTATTCAACATGCTACCCAGCATTTCCCCGCATTTGTCCAGATGGTGCAGATAAGCACGGGAGAAGTTCTGGCAGGTGTAGCAATCACAGGTGGGATCCAGCGGCGAATCATCATGGCGATGGAACGCGTTACGGATCTTCAGCACGCCTGTATCAATGAACAGATGCCCATTGCGGGCATTACGGGTTGGCATCACGCAATCGAACATGTCCACACCGCGGCGCACACCCTCTACGAGATCTTCTGGTTTGCCAACGCCCATAAGGTAACGAGGTTTGTCAGAAGGCATCAGGCCTGGCAGGTAGTCCAGCACCTTGATCATTTCGTGCTTGGGCTCGCCCACCGACAGGCCGCCAATGGCCAGGCCATCGAAGCCGATCTTGTCCAGGCCTTCGAGCGAGCGCTTGCGCAGGCTTTCGTGCATGCCGCCCTGGACGATGCCGAACAACGCGGCAGTGTTGTCGCCGTGGGCATTCTTCGAACGCTGGGCCCAACGCAACGACAGCTCCATGGAGATCCGCGCCACGTCTTCATCGGCCGGGTACGGCGTGCACTCGTCAAAAATCATCACGATGTCTGAGCCCAGGTCACGCTGGACCTGCATCGACTCTTCCGGGCCCATGAACACCTTGGAACCGTCCACCGGCGAGGCGAAGGTCACGCCCTCCTCCTTGATCTTGCGCATGGCGCCCAGGCTGAACACCTGGAATCCACCGGAGTCGGTGAGGATCGGGCCTTGCCACTTCATGAAGTCATGCAGGTCGCCATGCTTCTTGATCACTTCGGTGCCCGGGCGCAGCCACAGGTGGAAGGTATTGCCGAGGATGATCTCGGCGCCGGTGGCGACGATGTCACGCGGCAGCATGCCCTTGACCGTGCCGTAGGTGCCGACCGGCATGAACGCCGGGGTCTCCACGGTGCCACGGGGGAAGGTCAGGCGGCCGCGACGGGCTTTACCGTCAGTAGCCAACAATTCAAACGACATACGACTCATAGTTGTTCCTCTGGGCCGCGCGGCGCCGGATTACGGGTGATAAACATCGCATCACCGTAGCTGAAAAAACGGTACCCATTATCGATGGCGGCCTGATAGGCGGCCATGGTCTCGGGGTAACCGGCAAATGCCGACACCAGCATCAACAGCGTGGATTCCGGCAAATGGAAGTTGGTGACCAGGCAATCGACCACATGGAACGGCCGGCCTGGGTAGATAAAGATATCGGTGTCGCCACTGAACGGCTTGAGCACGCCATCGCGCGCGGCACTCTCCAGGGAACGCACGCTGGTGGTGCCCACCGCGACCACCCGCCCGCCACGCGCCTTGCACGCGTTGACCGCGTCCACCACGGCCTGGCTGACTTCCAGCCATTCGCTGTGCATATGGTGATCTTCGATGTTCTCCACACGCACCGGCTGAAACGTCCCGGCCCCCACGTGCAGGGTCACATAGGCCGTCTCGACACCCTTGGCGGCAATCGCCTCCAGCAGCGGCTGGTCAAAATGCAGCCCAGCCGTCGGTGCGGCGACGGCGCCGAGGCGCTCGGAGTAAACCGTCTGATAGCGCTCGCGGTCCGAATCTTCGTCGGGGCGGTCTATATAAGGAGGCAACGGCATATGGCCGACACGCTCCAGCAGCGGCAACACTTCTTCGGCAAACTTGAGTTCGAACAGCGCGTCATGGCGCGCCACCATCTCGGCCTCGCCACCGCCATCAATCAGAATGCTCGACCCCGGTTTCGGCGACTTGCTGGAGCGCACATGGGCCAGCACACGATGGCTGTCCAGCACCCGTTCCACGAGGATTTCCAGCTTGCCGCCGGAAGCCTTCTGGCCAAACAGCCGCGCCGGAATCACCCGGGTATTGTTGAAGACCATCAAGTCGCCTGGGCGTAAATGCTCAAGCAAATCAGTAAATTGACGGTGTGCAAGGGCACCGTTGACCCCGTCCAGGGTCAACAGTCGGCTGGCGCGACGCTCGGCCAAAGGGTGGCGAGCGATCAGCGAATCCGGCAGTTCAAAAGTAAAGTCAGCAACGCGCATGATGGGGTTCGTCTAGCAGGGCCGGGAAGTCTAGCGGAAATAGTGAAAATAGACCATGAAACGTGATTGACCAACGGTAATCACGTCTCTATACTTCGCCGCCATTGAGCCCTGATGGCGGAATTGGTAGACGCGGCGGATTCAAAATCCGTTTTCGAAAGGAGTGGGAGTTCGAGTCTCCCTCGGGGCACCATTTGCAGTACATAGACGACTACCAGCGTCTACGTAACACCCCTAGAGCCCGCTAACTGCGGGCTTTTTGGTCTCTGGGGTTCCACCCCCATCTCTTGCAAGCCAACCTCTTTTTGGTACATTTTCTGTACATATTCCAGTTCGAGAACCGGAGGTGTACAGCGATGCCATTGACCGTCTTGCAAATCAAAGCATCCAAGCCTGCCGACAGACCGTTCACGTTGAGTGATAGTTCGGGTCTTGCCTTGCTGGTGAAACCCAACGGCAGCAAGTATTGGCACTTCCGGTACACCTATCAGGGGCGGGCGGCGCGCATGTCACTGGGCGTGTATCCGTATATCTCCTTGCAGGAAGCCCGTGAACGAGCTGCAGAATGCCGCAACCTACTCAAGCAAGGCACCAACCCCGGCGCCAAACGCCGCGATGACAAACTGCGACAGCAGGAGGCCGGGCTCAACACCTTCAGGCGAGCCGCGGAGTACTGGTACCAATTCAAATCGGACTCCGGCCGCAGCAGCGCGACGCTGAAGAAGATCCGCGACTATCTCGATAAGGATCTACTGCCCGCTCTCGGCGAGAAGCAACTGGAGCTCATCACGCGAAGCGACTGCGCAAAACTGCAGGCCTGCATCGAAAAACGAGGCGCCTTCAATGTTGCGGACAAGACCCGGACCTGGCTGAAACAGATTTTCAGTCAAGCCATTGCACGCGGCCTGTGCGAACACAATCCAGCCTCCGAACTCCATGCCATTGCGATAGCGCCACCGCCCACTCAACACTACCCACATCTGCACGAACACGAACTACCTGAGTTTCTCCGGGCCTTAAGCAAGACCACCAGCCGGCTACCAGCGAGGATTGCATCATGGATGACAATTCTGACGGCGAGCCGCCCCGGCATGGTTCGCTACGCAAAATGGGAGGAAATCGATTTTGAGGAAGGGATATGGACCATCCCGGCCGCCCGCATGAAGATGCGCAGAGACTACGTCAGCCCTCTACCTCATCAATTGATCGCCATGCTTACCAAACTGAACCAAAGCACTGGCCGCAGTCGGTATCTATTCCCAGGCAATGGTGAAAAGCAGCCAGTCATCAGTGAAAACACGATCAACCTAGTGTTCGCCAAGATCGGCTATAAAGGACGACTCGTCAGCCATGGCACTCGTCATACCGCAAGCACGCTGCTGCGCGAACATGGCTGGCTGAAGGACCATGTCGAAAGCCAGCTGGCTCACGTCGAGGGCGGCATCTCTGGCGAGTACAATCAAGCCCTCTACCTGCCGCAACGTCGGATCATGATGCAGTGGTATGCAGACTATCTCGACGCCCTCAAAGAAGGCATTACAGCCAACCTTCGCGATCAATTTGATACTCGCGTTAATCAGTTCCTCGCACGCCCTTCTGCACCGCCTCTAACAGCATCTCATGCACACAAAGATGATCACCTCCAAAAGCTGCCTATCGAGACAGACTCAACGGAGACTCAGTGATCACGTGACGCCTCACCAATTCGACCCGGTCGACGACAACATCATCGCCTTGCAAAACTACCGTGGCGTATTCCAGCACTGGTAAGTCGGTGAGATCTCCACAGCCCAGCCTTCCACGCGGGTCCATCCAAACAGGGCTGCAAAGCCGCCCTGCTTGGATGGACCTCACTTAAAAAATCTAAAGCCCATGCAACTGTCTGTGGAAAACCACAGATTTCCACCGGTGGATAATTTCATCCACAACTGCAGAATTCCCGTAAATTCGAGCCTTGACCCAAATTATCCACAGGCGTAGAAAAGAACGGGCAAAGCGCTGTCGTTGACAGCAACCCAGGTAGCCAGAACCTTTAAGGCTACGCCACACAGTGGTGGTTCTCCCAAAGTGCGATTAGCGTCCGGCGGCTCGCACGGTCACAGCGATGTGATGGATGCCTACTGTTATCAGTGTGCCCACTGCGGCAACTCATACCCTTTCATAACTGCCCTGCAGCAACCTATCCGCTTGGCCATTTCATTGCGCCAACCTGCGCCCGTCTCTTTCTTCCGGAAAGAGACGGGCGCTCCTACCGCTGCTGCAGCCCAACTCGTAAAAGGCTTTGCGGCATTCCCCCTCGTGACAATCGGCGTGACAAACACCGAAGTCACCAGCAGCAGCGATGCAGATGATGGTGCCGCAGCCTACGGAATGGACTGCACCTGACTGACAGTCAGGTATGCCCCGGTCATCGCATGCCTGCCTTCACCTGCTTCAGGATCTCGCGGCATTGGCCTCGTCAGCCAATGCAGTCTCCACCCGCCCACCGGAATCGGTGTTCAGGAGGCCAGATCATGAAATGCCCAAGCTCCCGGTCGTAAAGAGCCGTCAGTCCCGCGTTAGTGGACAACCCTCACAGGTCGCAGGGGCCTTGATCCCTGATAACACTCAACATTCTTGGCGGGATGACGTGGGGAAAGTTGTAAAAATTTTGGCTTCGAGAGGAGTTCGATCATGGCACTGGTGGGCAGGCGAGATGGACGCAATTTTGGCTACGGTCGGCAGTTGAGCTATGCCGGGCCACAGGCATTGAAAGATCTGTTTGGCGGTGGGCATTACGGGACCGTCAAAGCACACAGTGATCGCTGGCAGGCGTTTGTGCGCTGGTGTCGCTCGGAGGATGGGCCGGGGTTTAACGATGCCCGGCAAATTGATCGACAGACCCTGCGTGACTATGCCGAATATCTGCGTCACCACGTTGAACAAGGTGAGCTCGCCATCACCACTGCGCAAAATCAGTTATCCAGCGTTAACCGGACTATGGCTGCGCTTCGCGGTGATCAGTATGTGAAAGTGCCAAACCCGAGTAAGGCGCTGGGAATGCGGCGCACCAGTGTTCGTCGTTCGGTGCCGCAAGGCCAAGACCGCGAACATGTGAAGAGGGTCGTAGAGGTGCTTTGCGCGAACCAGCAGCCGCGTGCCGCGGCCATCACTCAATTAGCACGAGCCACCGGCATGCGCTTACGTGAGGCCATTTTGGCCGACCTTCCCCGGCTAAAACGTGAGGCCGAACAATACGGCAAGATCAACATCCAGGATGGCACCAAGGGGGGCCGCTCAGGTGCCTCGGCACCTCGCTGGATCAGGGCGGATGATCATATTCGCGAGGCACTGAGATTCGCCGAACTGGTCTCACCCGACGGTAGCCGCAACCTACTTGCACAGAGCGAAATCTACGTCGACCTCCAACAGAAAATCGTCCGTCCTGCACGGGATCTACTCCATCAGTACAACCTCAAAGGCTTCCACGAATTGCGGGCAGCCTATGCGTGCGAACGCTATGAGCAAATCACCCACCATCCCGCCCCCATCAACGGAGGCCATTGCTTCCACTTCGACCCGCACCTGGATCAGCAGGCACGGAAGCTAATTAGCTATGAACTCGGACACGGCCGTATAGACGTGGTATCTGCGTACATTGGCGGGCGAGCATGAGCAAGCAGTTCGATATGGAGATTTTTCTGGAAGGTGTGCTGAGCGGATCGCATGCCACACGTCAGCGTCACCTTCGTCAGGCGAGAACTATCCAAACAGCAATAGCTGAGCGCTGGCAACGCAATAATCCATGGACTTGGCAGAGAAAACACCTCGAGTGGTTTTTGAATCACCACTTAAACGATCGCACTGAATCGACTCGATATTACTACTTGCTGACTATGCAATTACTCACTCATCGCCTAGGAAAATCTTGGCAGTTCAACCCATAAGCGAAGGAAGGTCTGAAGTAAGCAGCCGTTTTTAACGGCCTCGCTGTCTGAGGTTCAAAAAACACCGACTTAATCGAAAATCAGACCTTTCCTCCTGTCAGTTCACTGTTTTTTGCGGAATAGCACCTTTTC